>NZ_BAGN01000142.1 GCF_000308835.1 Nocardia vinacea NBRC 16497
GCGAACAGCTGCTGCTCACCATGTTCATTCCGATCACCCTGCTGGTCGGGCTCAGTCTGTTGCCGTTCGGGGACCTCGGCGAGGACCGGGTCGACAAGATCGTGCCCGCGGTCATGATGGTCGCGGTCATGTCGACCGCCTTCACCGGACAGGCCATCGCGGTCGGATTCGACCGGCGCTACGGTGCGCTCAAACGCCTCGGCGCGACCCCACTCCCCCGCTGGGGCATTGTGGCGGGCAAGAGCGCCGCGGTGCTGATCGTGGTGGTGATGCAGGCAATTCTGTTGGGAGCCATCGGATTCGCGCTCGGCTGGCGACCGGAACTCGCCGGGCTCGCACTCGGCGCGCTGGTGATCGCGCTCGGCACAGCCACTTTCGCGGCAATGGGTCTGCTGCTCGGCGGCACGCTCAAGGCGGAGATCGTGCTGGCGCTGGCGAATATTCTGTGGTTCGTCATGCTCGGCATTGCGAGCATCGTGTTCGCATCCGACGATCTGCCTTCGGCGGTGAATGTGCTCGTGCGGTTGGTGCCGTCCGGGGCGCTGGCCGTCACGCTGGAAGACGCCATGCGCACCAGCATCGACTGGTTCGGCATTGCCGTCCTCGCCGCATGGGGTGGGATCTCCGGCTTCCTCGCCACCCGCTTCTTCCGCTTCGACTAGTCCGCTCGAGATCGCGGCGGGGCCTCTCGATCGATGTCGCCAAGGCGGCCGCCCGATCTCGCTCAGGCGGCAACGACGGGATGTAGTAGACCGGGTGCGGGTGGCTGAAGTGGCCCGGCTACGATCGTTGGGTGCTGAATCGCGCATTCCTGCGACTCGTCGATCTACTCCCGCTGCCCTCGTTGCGGGTGCAGCGACTGATCGCCATCGCGGTCATCGTCTCCCAGGCGGGTATCGCCGTCACCGGTGCGATCGTGCGGGTCACGGCCTCCGGACTCGGATGCCCGACCTGGCCGCAGTGCTTCCCGGGCAGTTTCACCCCGACCGGTGTGGCCGAGGTTCCGGTGCTGCATCAGACCGTCGAATTCAGCAACCGCATGCTGACCTTCGCGGTGACACTGTGCGCGGCGCTCATCGTGCTCGCCGTCACCCGGGCCCGTCGCCGTCGCGAGGTGCTCGTGTACGCGTGGTTGATGCCGGGCGGGACGGTGCTGCAGGCGATCATCGGCGGTATCACCGTGCGCACCGGTCTGCTGTGGTGGACGGTGTCGGTGCATCTGCTGGCGTCGATGCTGATGGTGTGGGTCGCGGTGGTCATGTTCGCGAAGGTCAGCGAACCCGATGACGGCATCGAAGTAATCCAGGCGCCCGCGCCGCTGCGCTGGCTCACCGGGCTGAGCGGGGTCGCGCTCGCCGGGGTCCTCATCGCCGGGACGCTGGTCACCGGCGCCGGACCGCACGCGGGCGATAAGAGCATCGAACGACCGGTCGAACGCCTCCAGGTCGAGATCGTCACCCTGGTACATCTGCACTCGCAGTTGCTCGTCGGCTATCTCGCACTGCTCATCGGCTTGGCCTTCGGCCTCTTCGCCGTCGGCATCACCCCCACCGTCCGTACCCGCCTGTTCGTCCTGCTCGCCCTGGTCTGCGCCCAGTCCCTGGTCGGCGTCGTGCAGTACTTCACCGACGTGCCCGCCGCCCTGGTCGCCACCCACGTCGGCGGCGCCGCAGCCTGCACCGCAGCCACCGCGGCGCTGTGGGCTTCGTTGCGAACCCGCGAACGCATCCAAGCACCGGTTCCGACCACGGCCGAACAGTCGGCGTAGACGGCTCGAACCCGCGGCGCTGTATCGCTCCCGAACCCCCATCGAAACGGAGATTCGAAACCCGGCGCGCCCGATGCATACGTATCCCGGTGCGCAAAAGCCGGGCAGTGGATCCCGTTCGACAGGCAAGCTGGCATTGAGCCACAGATTGCCGACAGCATCCGGGGTGGCGAAGCGTCGACGTCGACAGGAGCGGTCATGAGCGCAGCCGGGTCGGTTACCGCAGCAACGATGAATCCAGTAGGGGCGGGCACCCAAGCGGCCCAGCTCTTTCCAGAAATCGAGCCGTATGCGCACGGACTCCTCGACGTGGGCGATGGGAATCAGATCTATTGGGAGACCAGCGGGAACCCGAAAGGCAAACCCGCGCTTGTGGTGCATGGTGGCCCGGGCGGCGGTGGGCGACGCGGATCCCGAAAGTTGTTCGACCCCAGCGTGTATCGGATCGTATTGTTCGATCAGCGCGGATGCGGGCAGAGCGTGCCACATGCCTGCGATCCCACTGTCGATATGGCGCACAACACCACTGCGCATTTGATCGCGGATATGGAGCGGCTGCGCGAACATCTCGGTATCGATCGGTGGCTGCTGTACGGCGGATCATGGGGATCCACCTTGATCCTGGCGTACGCGCAGCGCTATCCGGAACGGGTCGGTGCGGTCGTACTCGTCGGCGTCACGATGACTCGCCCCGAAGAGATCGATTGGCTATATCACGGTGTCGCGCGGCTGCTGCCGGGCCCATGGGCGGCGTTTCGGGACGGAGTGCCCGCAGCCGAACGCGACGGGAATCTGGTCGCGGCGTACAACCGGCTCATGAACAGCCCGGACGCCGCGGTCCGCACCAAGGCCGCGCGGGACTGGTGCGCCTGGGAGGATGCGGTCATAGCACATGAAAACCTCGGCGCTCCTGGGCAATACAGCGCCAAGGCCGACGATGCGATGGTGGCGTTTGTGCGGATCTGTACATACTACTTCGCCAATGCCGCGTGGCTCGATGACGGCGTCCTGCTGCGCGAGGCGCATAGGCTCGCCGGAATCCCGGCCGTGCTGATTCACGGCCGCCTCGACCTGTCCGGACCCCTCTATTCAGCGTGGCAATTAGCGCGGGCCTGGCCGAGCGCCGAACTGCGCGTGATCGATGACTCCGGCCATACCGGCAGTCCCGCCGTGGACCGCGCGATCCTCGAGGCACTGGCCCGCTTCGGCGGTGCCAGAGGTTGATATCACGGGAAAAGATCCGATGATCGGATGCAATTCGTGACCGTAACGGCGGCCGCGGTTAGTCTGGCAGACATGCCGGTCACTGTCCTTGTGCCAGACGATTACGGAGTCGGCGTGCTGGCCCGGCTCGATGGGATTCGCCCGGTACGGTACACGCCGGGTGAACCGTTGCCCACCGCAGCGGAATTGGCGGAGGTGCTGGTTCCGGCGTTTCTCACCGGTCCCGAATCGATCGATCTGGCCGGACTGCCGAAGTTGCGGCTGGTGCAGATGCTCACCGCCGGGACCGAACGGTGGATCGGTAGGCTGCCCGATGGGGTAATGCTGTCGAATGCCCGCGGCGCGCATGGTGGCAGTTCCGCGGAATGGGTTGTCGCGGCCCTGCTGACTATCTATCGCGATCTGTTCGAGTTCGCCGATGCCCGACGGCACCGCCACTGGCAGTACCACCAGACCGACACCCTGGCTGGCAAGCGAATTCTCGGCATCGGCGCGGGTGATCTCGGTATCGAATTGCGCCGCAGGCTCGAGGCTTTCGATGCCACCTTGACGCTGGTCGGCACGACGGCCAGAGACGGGGTGCACGGCGTCGACGAATTGCCGACACTGCTCGGCGACTTCGACGCCGTCGTACTGATGGTTCCGGTGACCGAGCAGACCATCGGCATGGTCGATGCGCAATTCCTCGCCGCGATGGCAGATGGCGCGATATTGGTGAATGTCGCGCGGGGTCCCATCGTGCAGACCGAAGCACTACTCGCCGAACTCGACTCGGGGCGGCTTCGTGCCGCCTTGGACGTCACCGACCCCGAGCCACTGCCATCCGATCACCCGCTGTGGGCAGCGCCCGGTCTACTGCTCACGCCGCACGTCGCAGGCAGTAGCCGAGGCAGTCTCGACCGTGCCTACGCCGTAGTCACCGCGGAAATCATTCGATACGTGGCTGGGCAACCTCCGAAAAACCTTGTGCGCGGCGATTACTGACGGCCCCTGGCACACCGTCGGCGCCGATGGGTCGCCGGACAGATCACGGCCGCGGCCGAGTCGCCCGCGCGAGCGTCCTGATCAGCACATCCGATGCCAGCCGCACACGCTGGATGCGCAATCCCGCGTAACACGGATCGCCGTTCTCGACGAGTCCGACGATCATCGGTTCGTCCAGATGTTCCGCGGCGAAGGCATATACCTGCTCCAGCTTGGGGACGATCAGTCCATAGTCGAGCGCTCGTGCGACGCGGCCCTCCAGCGCGAGCACCGCCTCGACCGATAATTCCGTCAGCGGATACACCTCGGGAAAGGCATTCCGCAGGTCGAGGAACAGGCGAACCGAGCTGCGGCGCGGATCGGCCGACCAGCCGCCGAGGCGCCCGAACCGGCCCAGCGCCAGCGTCGGCCGCGCCACCAGCACATGGGTGAACAGCACCCGCATCAGCGTCACATTGATCATCAATCGCTCGGCGGGCAGTTCGGCCTCGGCCAACTCCTGATGCTCCAAATAGCCCGAGACGATGCTGCGGTTGTGCGCCCGGTACCACGCCGCGGGAGAAGGCGAGATGAGGAATTCGAGCCATAGCCGGGCACCCGGTGTCGACGCGTCGCGGATACCGGCCTGATGTAGCAGTGCGGCCTCGAGTTTGTCGTGCAACAGACGGTCGTTGATGGCGCGCCACCATGGGCTGCCGGTCTCCGGATCGAGTACGCCGCGCGCGAGTTCCCAACGCAGGAAGGCGATTTCGGCGCGACCGTAGCCGCGCAGCGCGGGCGGATAGCAGCTCTCGGCCAGCGCCACGCGGTGCTGCGCGTCGGCATGCGCGGCGCCGACCCGCCGAGCCGCCAACTCACTCGCCTTATCCGCGTTCATCGTCCCCTACTCTACGATCCGGACGCCGCCCATACCCGCAACCGGAGACCCATCAATATTCCGATGTCTCTTATAGGCGATCCTATTGGTGCTTCGATGAATGTGTGCCTAACGTCGATATCGTGACGAACTGACACCCTGCATATGCCACGTCAGCACGTCGACCAATCCCCGATCAGGAGGCACACGATGTCGAAGGTTCTTTTCGTCATGACCGGCGTCGACTACTGGACGCTCGCCGATGGCACGAAACATCCGACCGGCTACTGGGCCGAAGAGGTCGTGGCGCCGTATAAGGCCATCAAGGCGGCGGGTCACGAGATTGTGGTGGCCACTCCCGGTGGCGTCGTGCCGACGGTCGACCAGGGCAGTCTCGCACCCGAGGTCAACGGCGGTGCGGACGGTGCCGCGGAGATCGCCGAGAGCCTGGCCGATGCGGCAGAACTGCGCAGCCCGATCCGGCTCGAGGATGTCGACCTGGCCGAATACGACGCCGTGTACTACCCGGGCGGACACGGCCCGATGGAAGATCTGTCGGTGAATGCCGACTCAGGCGCCCTGCTCAATGCCGCGCTGGCCTCGGGCAAACCGCTCGGTGTCGTCTGCCACGCGCCCGCCGCGCTGCTCGCGACCGCCATCGACGGCGATTCCCCGTTCGTCGGCTACCAGGTCACCGGATTCACCAATGCCGAAGAGGCACAAGCCGGATTCGCCGATAAGGCCAAGTGGCTGCTGCAGGATCGGCTGGTCGAGCTCGGCGTCGATTTCCGCGAGGGCGAGCCGTGGGCACCGCATATCGAGATCGATCGCAATCTCTACACCGGCCAGAATCCCGCATCGTCGGCACCGCTGGCCGCGGCGATCGTCAAAGCGCTGGGCTGACTCGAGACAGGGCACGAGACCAGAGGGCATAAGGGAAACGTAAAGATCGCTTGCGCCAACGGCTCTCGGAAACCGCGCGGTCTAACGTGGAGTGGTCGAACCGCGGCAGGGAGGTGTCGGTGGCGACAGACGTGATCGGCAAGATCGCCCGCGTCACCGCGACGATCAAGCCGGACCATCTCGGCGAAGTTCTGATCGAGGTGCGGGCGGGCACCGAGCGATTTCTCGCACGCCCTGCCGACGGGGCGACAACCATTCCGAGGCATACCCAGGTGCTCGTGGTCGGGAGCCTGGGTGGGCGCACGGTTGAAGTCACTCCCTTGAAATGAAGGTTCATCATGGACGTCCTGATACTGGTCGTCGTCGGCATCGCCGTTGTTGTGCTGTTCCTGGCCGCCGTGCTGTTCCGGCTGTCCTGGCGGGTCGCCGAACCCGATGAGGCACTGATCATCTCCGGGTTCCGCGCGGGCGAAGGACAGTCCTTCGGCGAGAGCATGGGCTTCCGGATCGTCACCGGACGCGGCAGTCTGGTGGCACCCGGACTGACCAAGGTGCGCCGAATCTCGTTGGAGGCGCACGAAAGTCAGATCACCGTCCCCTGCGTGAGCCAGCAGAAGATCAGTCTGCAGCTGGCCGGTGTGGTGGTCTACAAGGTCGGTGACGACTACCGGTCCATCGCAAACGCGGCCCGCCGGTTCCTGGACCGCCCGGCCGAGGAGCTGGAAACCAAGGTGCAGAATGTCTTCGTCGGCCATCTGCGCGCGATCGCGGGTTCGATGACCGTCGAGGATATGATCAGCGACCAGGACAAATTCTCCGAGCAGGTCCGCGACCGGTGCTCGCAGGAGATGGAGTCCTTCGGCCTAGTGATCGACAGCTTCCAGATCCAGTCCATTGCCAGCGGCTCGAATTACATTGCCAATCTTGCGATTCCGCATCAGGCCGCAGTAGAGCAGCAGGCCCGCATCGCCCGCGCCAATGCCGAGCGCGAGGCCATCGAACAGGAACAGGCAGCACAGGCCCAGATCGCACTCGCAATGCGTGACACCCAGATCAAGAAGGCCGGCTATCAGGCCGAGGTGGACAGCGCGAGTCAGGAAGCCGCCCAGCAGGGCCCGCTCGCCGATGCCAAGGCCCGCCAGGCGGTCGTCGAAATGGCAACGCGCGTCGCACAACTCGAAGCACAGCAGAAGGAACAGCAGCTGCAGGTCGAGATCCGCAAGCCGGCGGATGCCGAGGCCTATCGCCAGACCACCCTGGCCACCGCGGGCCGCGACGCGCGGATCAGCCAAGCTGAGGCCGATGCCCAGGAGACCCGTTTGCGCGCGGAAGCCGCTGCGGCACAGACGAAAATGCAGGCACTCGCCGAGGCCGAGGCGATCAAACTGCGGGCCGCCGCCGAGGCCGAGGCCACCCGGCTCACCGGTCAGGCCGAGGCAGACGCCATCAAGGCCAGGGGTCTGGCCGAGGCAGACGCCGTGCGCGCGCATATGGCCGCCGAGGCCGCGGGTATCCAGCAGCGCGCCGAGGCGATGAGCCAGAACCAGGAGGCCGTCATCGCACAGCAGATCGCCGAGAAGCTCCCGCAGATCGTCGCCGCAGCGGCGGCACCGTTCGAGCACGTCGATCAGTTCACGGTGTTGAACGGCGCACAAGGTGTCACCTCGGCATTGGCCGAGATCATTCAGCAGGCGGGTGCGCTCACCTCGATCGCACGCGAATCTCTGCTGCCCGCAATGAATCTCAGTACGAACGGGCACCAGAACGGCGAGGTCGAACTCCCGAAGTAGACCGCGAGTCGGCGGCGATCCGCGAACGATTCGCCGCCGATGCCCGAAGCACTCTTCGGTAACCGAAGTACCCTTCGGTAAGGGCCATTGGTCCCTTGTTCGGCATTCGGTGTCTCTGCGACCGTGATACGTCTGATCATCGGTATGCGGAAAGCGAACTCGCCGTGACATCGCTGTTGTGGATCGCGCTGCCCTATGGCGCGTTCGTGTCGTTCGTCCTCGGTCATGTGTGGCGCTACCGGCGCGACGGGTTCCGCAGCTATACCGGTTATCCGGAGATGGACCGCAGCCAACGGTTCGGATCGACGGCTTTTCGGTCCGGGGTGTGCCTCATAGTCCTCACCCGCCTGATCAATGTGATCACCGCCGAACCACACGCCCGACCCTCCGGTGCGCTGCACGTGGTCACCACGATCGTGCAGATCGGCGGTGTCGCCGCGGCCACGGTCGGGGCGGTGTTGCTGTTCCTGCCGGATCTGATCACGGGCCCGTCGCGTCCCGTGATCACCCCGCTGGACCGCATCACGTTCCCGGCCCTGACGGCCGCGCTGCTGTCCGGAGTGATCATCGAATACGATCCGACCACGGTGGCGCGCGAATATCGAACCGGCGAAACGCTTTTCGCATGGTTCCGCTCGCTGGTCACCATCGATCCGTATCCCGAGGCCATGCAGCATGCACCGCTCATCTACCAGGCGCGGGGATTGATCCTGCTGCTGATCCTGGGCATCTGGCCCTTTACCCGGCTCGCGGGCATCTTCGCGGGCCCGGTCACGCGGCTGGTCCTGCACGCCGCCCCACGCCGGACTCGCGAACTGGACGGCGCGACCACGAAAGCCTGAACGGCTCAGTTCTCGTTGCGCGCCTTGGGAAAACGGGTCTGCCGGGCAACCCAACCGGCCATCTTGGCCCAGTGCCCCTTGCGCGGCGTGACCACCGAGATCAGCTCGCGGTCCCATTCATCGGCCTCGGTCAGGCCGTTGATGGTCTCGACCAATTCCTTGGCGGTCGCCAGATCGTCGACCACTCGGTCACCGAGGACACCGTCGGAGCCGACCAGGGTGACGCGCACGCCCGCGCGGCCGATCGGCTGCAGCACGGCCGTGGCGGAGCCGCCGTGCTCGGCGACGAATCCCTTGACCGAATCCACTAGGGAACCCGACAGCTGCACTGGGGCGGCGGCTTCAACACTCATGGCGCTAGTTTACTGACCGGTACGTTCGGGTCCAGCCCCCGTGGGTGTAGAACGGATCTCATGCGCGCTATTCAGGTTTCCGAGCACGGCGGTCCCGAAGTCCTGAACTACGTCGAGGTGCCGGATCCGCAGATAGGTCCGGATCAGCTGCTCGTCGACACCGAGGCGATCGGCATCAACTTCATCGATACCTATATCCGTACCGGCCGCTACCCGCAGGCGGTGCCCTATATTCCCGGCGCCGAGGGCACCGGTGTGGTAGCCGAGGTCGGCACGAATGTGACCGAATTCGCAGTCGGCGACCGAGTCGCCTGGGCGGCCGCACCCGGCAGCTATGCCCAGCGGGTCGCCGTACCGGCGGCGGTCGCGGTCAAGGTGCCCGACGGTGTCGACGCACCGGTCGCCGCCTCGGCGCTGCTGCAGGGTATGACAGCGCACTACCTGATCGAATCGATCTACAAGCCCGAACCCGGTGAGACTGTGCTGGTGCACGCGGGCGCGGGCGGCGTCGGTCTTATTCTCACTCAGCTCGCCGTCGCGCGCGGGGTGCGGGTGATCACCACCGTCTCCTCGGACGCGAAGGAAAAACTGTCCCGTGAGGCGGGCGCGAGCGAAGTGCTGCGTTACAGCGATGATCTCGCCGATCAGGTCCGCGCACGCACCGCGGGCGTCGGCGTCGCGGCCGTATACGACGGTGTCGGCGCGGCCACCTTCGAGGCCAGCCTCGCATCGCTGCGGGTGCGCGGCACGCTGGCCCTCTTCGGCGCGGCCAGCGGCTCGGTACCGCCCTTCGATCTGCAGCGCCTCAACCCGGCGGGGTCGCTGTTCGTCACCCGCCCCACGCTGGTGCACTACACCCGCGACCGTGCCGAATTGCTCTGGCGCGCAACCGATATCCTCACCGCGATCGCCGACGGAACACTGCATGTACGGATCGGTGCCACGTATCCCCTGGCCGAAGCCGAGCAGGCGCACCGCGATCTCGAGGGCCGCAAGACCACCGGCTCGATCGTCCTGCTGCCTTAACCACACGCCAACGGCCGTGCACCGGCGCGGCCGTTGGCGCCTGGAATCCATTGCCCAGCAGCCCGATTCGCACCTCCGGCCGCTGCCGGATCTATTCCGCCGCCCGGCAGCCCGATCGCACCCCCGGCCGCTGACGAGCCGGTTTCCCGGCCCGGCAGCTCGATTCGCACCCAGGCCGCTGACAGATCTATTCCGCTATATGGCAACCGGATTCGCACTCTCGGGTGCTGCCGAGCCGGTTTCGCAGCCCGGCAATCAGATCCGCCGGATCAGTAGTCCTGCCCGGTCAGGCCACGGTAAATGAACCGCGTCAAACCCTCGATCGCCTGTTCATCCGTCAGCGTGACGGAACCGTCCTCGACCGCCGCCAACATCCCCTGGGTGACCTGGAACATCATCGCCAGACTGGCATCGACACTGCTGGGCAGCCGTAATCCCTTGTCGGCCAGGCCATCCAGATGATCGGCGATATCTGCGCGCTGTTCGACCCCGAACTGTCCGAACACCCGAGCGAAATCCTCGCTGACGATCGCCGCCTGAGCAATCGCGCGCATCACCGCCCCATGTTCCCGCGAGAAGGACCAATACCCGGCGATGTGGTACCGCACCGCCTCCGGATCACTGAAATCGGATTTGTGTTCGGGCTGCTCCGCGCGCTCGTCCCCGGCACTCGCCAGATCGTTCAGCAGCGCCTGGAGTAGCTCCTCCTTGCTCGCGAAGTGGTTGTAGAACGACCCGGCCGCACGCCCAGCGGCCGCAGTGATGTCGGTGATCTTGGTGTTCAAGTAGCCGCGTTCGGCGAACACCCGCCGCGCCGCATCCTTCAGTGCCTGTTCGGTCTCTGCGGACTTTTCCCGGCGACTCGACGTCACTCACACCACCTCCTTGACACGAAAACCTATCAACCTCCATACTGAATTCAGATTCAGTGAATTTCAATTCAGATTGGTGAGGATCATGAAAGCAGCAGTCCTGCGCAGCGCCGGCGAAAGTCCTGTGTATGCCGACTTCGACGAGCCGGAGGTGACCGAAGGCCGGGAGCTGGCCGAGCTGGTGGCGGCGGGCATTCATCCGATCGTTCGATCGCTGGCGGCCGGTACGCACTACGGCAGCACCGACGCCTATCCCCTGATCCCGGGCATCGACGCGGTGGCGCGCACCGCCGACGGCGCGCTCGTCTACGCCGGTTTCCTGCAGGCTCCCTACGGCACGCTGGCCGAACGCATGGCGGTGCCCGCGCGGATGCGGATTCCGCTCCCGACCGGCGCCGATCCCGCGCGGATCGCCGGTGGACTCAACCCCGGATTGTCCTCGTGGCTGGTCCTGCGCGAGCGCCGCGACACACTGCCCGACCAGAAGCTCGGCACCGTGCTGATCCTCGGGGCCACCGGGGCCGCAGGTCTGCTGGCCGTGCAGAACGCCTTCGTGCTCGGCGCGGACCGGGTGATCGCCGCCGGACGCAATCGGTCGGCACTCGAGCGGGCGGCGGGATACGGCGCGACCACGGTCACGCTGCACGACGACAAGGACGCCACCGCGTCGGCGCTGGCCGAGGCGATCGGGACGGTGTCGCCGAGCCTGGTGCTCGACTATGTGTGGGGCACACCGGCCGAGGCCGCCTTCGCGGCCCTCGGACGCCAAGGCCTGACCGAGGACGACGCGGATATCGCATACATCCAGATCGGCGCCACCGCAGGTGCCGAGGCGGCCGTTCCGGCGGCGCTGTTGCGCAGCCGTCGCATCACGATCTCCGGTAGCGGGGGCCGGATCCGCGTCGGTGCAGTCGATCCTGGCCGCCACCCCCGAGTACATGCAGTTGATCGCCGATGGCCGGTTGGACACCGCGGTGCAGGAGTTCCCGCTCTCGAAGGTCGAAGACGCTTGGGCCGCCGCGCAATTCGGCGCCACTCGGGCCGTCGTCGCCCCGGATTGATCGGTCGACGGTAGCCAACCAACCAACGCAATTCGGTACGGAGATATCGTGCACGACCAAACACAAGTACTCATCGCGGGCGCCGGCCCCACCGGCCTCACCCTCGCCATCGACCTGGCCCGCCGCAATATTCCGGTGCGCATCATCGACCGGGCCACCGAATTCTTCGCCGGATCGCGCGGCGACGGTATCCAGCCGCGCACGCTCGAGGTTTTCGACGACCTCGGCGTGCTGGATGCGGTCCGCCGGGCCGGATCACCGTCGCCGGTGATCCGCGCGCACTTCGGCGGTGAATTCGCGGGCGAACATCGGATGGCCGAACCAGTCGAGCCGACGCCCTCGGTCCCCTACCCCAACCTCTGGGTGCTCGGGCAGTCGCGGACCGAGGCGATCCTGCGTGACCGGCTCGCGGAGTTCGGCGTTCGGGTCGAACTCGCCACGGCGCTGGTCACTTTCGAACAGGACGAGACGGGTGTCAGCGTCGAATTGGCGCACGACGGTGTCATCGAGACGTTGCGCGTCGCCTATCTGGTCGGCGCAGACGGCGGGAAAAGCACCGTCCGTAAGACACTCGGCATTCCATTCGAAGGCACCACCGACGATTCGATCCGGATATTGCTGGGCGATGTCGGCGCCGATGCGCTCGATCACGCCTACGGCTACTGGTTCGCCGCGGCCGGTCGGCCGATGGAGGGAATCATGTTGTCCCCGTTGCCCGGTGGCAGCCAGTTCCAATTCGGTGCGCCATTGGACACCGACGCCGAGCCCACCCTCGAGGTGCTGCAGGAGTTCGTCGACCGCTATGCCGGTCTGGATATCGTCCTGACCGATCTCACCTGGGCGACAGTATGGCGGCCGAATATCCGTCTGGCGCAACGATTCCGGGAGGGTCGGGTATTCCTCGCGGGCGACGCCGCACATGTGCATCCGCCCACCGGCGGACAGGGCATGAACACCGGTATCCAGGATGCCTACAACCTCGGCTGGAAGCTCGCCGCCGCCGTCGCGGGCGACGAATCACTGCTGGACAGTTACGAATCCGAACGCCGCACAGTAGCCGCACGGGTGCTCGGGATCAGTGCCGAACTGCTGGACAAGCTGGTCGACGGTGCCGAGGATGCCATGCAGCGTGGTGCGGAGACGCGTCAATTGGATATCAGCTACCGAGATCCCGCCGACCACGGCGTGCTGGTCGCCGGTGACCGCGCACCCGACGCACCGGTCAAAGATGCCGAGGGGCGGCCGATTCGACTGTTCGACCTGTTCCGCGGACCGCATGCGACGCTGCTGTCATTCGGCGAAACCGACGTACCGCCCGAACCAGGTGTCGAGGTGTACACGGTGATCCGCCCCGGTGACAAGGCGACCGGACAGCACGTCGTGGATGTGGACGGTCACGCCTTCACCGCCTACGACGCGGTCGACGGCACCACCGTACTGGTCCGGCCCGACGGATATATCGGCTGATTCAGCCGAAGAAGCTGCCGATCGTGTCCCACCCGAGCACCGAATCCACCGCGAGACCACAGAACACCACGGCCAGATAGTTGTTGGACTGCAGGAACAGTCGCAGCGGCTTCACCGATTCACCGCGCCGCACACCGGAGTACAGCTGGTGCGCCATGAGCAGGAACCACGCCCCGGCCACCAGCGCGACGGCCGCGTAGACCACACCGGTCGCGGGGACCAGCGCGAGGGTGGTGAGCACGGTGAGCCAGGTGTAGATGACGATCTGCTTGGTGACGGCCTGCTCGGTGGCCACGACCGGCAGCATCGGCACGCCGGCCGCGCGGTAGTCCTCCTTGTAGCGCATGGCCAATGCCCAGGTGTGCGGCGGCGTCCAGAAGAAGATGACACCGAACAGCGCGATCGCCGGCCAGCCGATATTTCCGGTCGCCGCCGACCAGCCGACCAGCGCGGGCATACATCCGGCCGCGCCGCCCCACACCACGTTCTGCGAGGTGCGGCGCTTGAGACCGAGGGTGTACACGAAGACGTAGAACAGGATCGTCGCGACGACCAGCAGGCCGCTCAGCAGATTCGCCTGCCACCACAGCCAGGCGAACGACCCGATGCCGAGCGTGACACCGAAGACGAAGGCGTGCGAGGTCGGCACTGCCGCCCTGGCCAGCGGCCGCTTCGCTGTCCGCTTCATCACCTTGTCGATATCGGCGTCGGCGACGCAGTTGAGCGTATTGGCGCTGGCGGCGCCCATCCAACCGCCGAACAGCGTGACCAGAATCAGCCGGATATCGACATGGCCGCGATCGGCCAACAGCATCGTCGGAATCGTCGCGACCAGTAGCAGCTCGATGACGCGCGGCTTGGTCAACGCGATATAGGCGAGCGGTCGCCGCAGTAGTCGGGACAGCAGGCCGTCGCCGGTCAACCGGTCGGCCAGCGCCGTCGCGGAGGAGCCGTGTGCACCATCGCCACCCGGCTGTTGCCCAATCCGCACTGTCTCTCCTCGCACGCTGTGCATCGCATCCGGCATGAAACCACCGCCGCGCTCCCTGCTCGAGCTGGTGCGAGGCGGCAACTACTACAGACGATGGTAGACCCAGCCGCACAGCCTTCTTTCCATAGCCCCTCGCTGCGGCACGCTGTCGGAGCAATTCGACACCCGAACTAAGCCGGGTTCCTCACATGCCGGTCATCGGGCACATCTAGGGTGGTTGGGGTAAACCCGGTTCGCATTCCACAGCTGCCGTGCGCGCACCCCTCCGCCACCGTCGACGAAACAATGTCAGGAGAACCTCGGTCGTGTCAGTCACAGACGACATCCGCGCCCTCACTCAGCCGCATCACCCGGACGACTGGACGGATCTGGACACCAAGGCCGTCGACACCGTTCGGGTTCTAGCCGCCGATTCGGTGCAGAACGCCGGGAACGGGCACCCCGGCACCGCGATGAGCCTCGCACCGCTGGCCTACACGCTCTACCAGCGCACCATGCGCCTGGACCCGAGCGATCCGAGCTGGGTCGGCCGGGACCGCTTCGTACTGTCCTGCGGTCACTCCAGCATCACCCAGTACATCCAGCTCTACCTGGCCGGATACGGTCTGGAGCTGAACGATCTCGAGCACCTGCGCAAGTGGGGCTCGCTCACCCCGGGCCACCCCGAATTCCGCCACACCGACGGCGTCGAGATCACCACCGGCCCGCTGGGTCAGGGTCTGGCCTCCGCGGTCGGTATGGCGATGGCGGCACGGCGCGAGCGCGGTCTGTTCGACCCGGATGCCGCACCGGGCACCAGCCCGTTCGACCACTTCATCTACGTCATCGCCTCCGACGGTGATATGGAGGAGGGCGTCACCTCCGAGGCCTCCTCGCTCGCGGGCACCCAGCAGCTGGGCAACCTGGTCGTGATCTACGACGACAACAAGATCTCCATCGAGGACGACACCACCATCGCCTTCACCGAGGATGTCGCCGAGCGCTACGCGGCCTACGGCTGGCACGTGCAGGTGGTCGAGGGCGGTGAGGACGTCGTCGCCATCGAGGCGGCGCTGGCCGCGGCCAAGGCGGAGACCGGTAAGCCGTCGATCATCGTGCTGCGCACCATCATCGGCTTCCCCGCCCCGAACAAGATGAACACCGGCGCCGCGCACGGCGCCGCACTCGGCGCCGACGAAGTGGCCGCCACCAAGAAGATCCTCGGCTTCGACCCGGAAAAGAACTTCCAGGTCGACGACGATGTCATCGCGCACACCCGCAAGGTCATCGACCGCGGCCAGCAGGCGCATGCGGCCTGGCAGCAGCAGTTCGACGCGTGGGCCGCCGCGAACCCGCAGAACAAGGCGCTGTTCGATCGGCTCGCCAAGCGTGAGCTGCCCGCAGGCTGGGCCGCGAATCTGCCGACCTACGCGGCGGATCCGAAGGGTATGGCCACCCGCAAGGCGTCCGGCAAGGTGCTCGCCGCGCTGGCGCCGGTGCTGCCGGAGCTGTGGGGCGGTTCGGCCGACCTCGCCGAATCCAACAACACCACCATGCCCGACGCGCCGAGCTTCGGTCCGGAGTCGATCTCGACCGGCATGTGGAAGGCCAACCCGTACGGCCGCACCCTGCACTTCGGTGTGCGCGAGCACGCCATGGGCGCGATCCTGAACGGCATCGCCCTGCACGGACCGACCCGTCCGTACGGCGGCACCTTCCTGGTCTTCTCCGACTACATGCGCCCGGCCGTGCGCCTGGCCGCGCTGATGCGGGTGCCCGCGATCTACGTGTGGACGCACGACTCCATCGGCCTCGGTGAAGACGGCCCGACGCATCAGCCGATCGAACATCTGGCCGCGCTACGCGCGATTCCGGGTCTGAACGTGGTCCGCCCCGGCGATGCCAACGAGACCACCTACGCCTGGCGCACCATCCTCGAGCGCGACAGCAGCGAGCACACCTCGCACTTCTCGGTCTCCGAACCGGCCCACCAGGACGGGCCGTCCGCGCTCGCGCTGACCCGCCAGGATCTGCCGATCGTCGAAGGCACCAGCTACGAGGGCGTCAAGAAGGGCGGCTACGTGCTGGCCGAGGCGTCCACCGGCACCCCGCAGGTAATCCTGATCGCGACCGGATCCGAGCTCCAACTCGCGGTCGCCGCCCGCACTACGCTGGAGGCGCAGGGCATCGGCACCCGCGTGGTCTCGATGCCGTGTGTGGAGTGGTTCGACGCGCAGGACAAGGCATATCGGGACGAGGTGCTGCCGCCGGCGGTCGCCGCTCGCGTGGCCGTCGAGGCCGGAATCGCGATGCCGTGGTACCGGTTCACCGGTGACGCGGGCGAGATCGTTTCGATCGAGCACTTCGGTGCCTCGGCCGATTTCAAGACCCTGTTCCGCGAGTTCGGGATCACCGCGGAAGCCGTAGTCGCTGCCGCGCAGCGCACCCTGGAAAACGTGAAGGGATAAGAGCTCATGGCACAGAACGAAAACCTCGCCGCCCTCTCCGCCGCGGGCGTCTCGGTGTGGCTCGATGATCTGTCGCGGGACCGGATTCAGTCCGGGAACCTGGCCGAGCTCATCGAAACCCGCAGCGTCGTCGGCGTCACCACCAATCCGACCATCTTCCAGGGCGCCCTGAGCCAGGGGCACGCCTACGACGGCCAGGTGAAAGAGCTTGCCGCCCAGGGCGCGGATGTGGATTCCGCGATCCGGACCATCACCACCGACGATGTGCGTGCGGCCTGCGACGTGCTGGCCGGGGTCTACGAGGCCAGCAACGGTGTCGACGGCCGGGTCTCCATCGAGGTCGACCCGCGCCTGGCCTTCGACGCCGAGCAGACGGTCGCGCAGGCGATCGACCTCTGGAAGACGGTGGACCGGCCCAACCTGTTCATCAAGATTCCGGCCACCGAGGCGGGCCTGCCCGCAATTACCCGGGTGATCGCGGAGGGCATCAGCGTCAACGTGACCCTGATCTTCTCGGTCAAGCGCTACCGCCAGGTGATGGGCGCCTACCTCGATGGTCTGCGCGGAGCCAAGGCCACCAGCCACGACCTGGCCAAGATCCATTCGGTCGCTTCGTTCTTCGTCTCCCGCGTGGATACCGAGATCGATAAGCGACTCGAGACGATCGGTACACCGGAAGCGCTGGCACTGCGCGGACAGGCGGGTGTCGCCAACGCGCGCCTGGCCTACGCCGAATACCAGGACGTCTTCGACGGTGGAGCGCACACCTCGACCTACGCGCACCTGGCCGCCTCCGGTGCGAATCGGCAACGGCCGCTGTGGGCTTCGACGGGTGTGAAGAATCCGGAATACTCGGACACGCTGTATGTCACCGAACTGGTCGCGCCGAATACGGTGAATACGCTGCCGGAGAAGACCCTCGAGGCGGTCGCCGATCACGGCGAGATCCGTGGCGACGCCGTCAGCGGTACCGCCGCGGCCGCGCAGGAGGTCTTCGACAAGCTCACCGCGGTCGGCATCGACCTCGATGACGTCTTCGAGGTGCTCGAGCGCGAGGGTGTGGAGAAGTTCGAGAAGTCGTGGGAGGAGCTGCTTTCCGCCACGGCAGGCGAACTGGCCAAGTCCGGGGATAACTGACCCGATGGCCGGCACTCAGACGAATACCTGGAAGAACCCGCTCCGCGACAAGCGGGATAAGCGGGTCCCCCGCATCGCGGGACCGTGCAGCATGGTGATCTTCGGCGTCACCGGCGATCTGTCCCGGAAGAAACTGATGCCGGCCATCTACGATCTGTCGAACCGGGGGCTGCTGCCCCCGGGCTTCGCGCTGGTCGGATTCGCCCGCCGGGACTATGCGGACGAGGACTTCGCGAATGTCGTGCTCGACGCGGTAAAAGCGCACGCCCGCACACCCTTTCGGCAGGAGGTCTGGGACCACCTGGCCGAGGGCATCCGCTTCGTACAGGGCTCCTTCGACGACGATTCCGCCTTCGCCAAACTCGCCGACGTACTGGCGAAGCTGGACAAGGACCGCGGCACCGGCGGCAATCACGCCTTCTACCTGTCGATTCCGCCGAATATGTTCCCGGTGGTGCTCGATCAGCTCTCCGAGCACAAACTGGCCCAACCGACGAAAACCAATGGCGAGGGCCGCAAGCCGTGGCGCCGGGTAGTGATCGAGAAGCCGTTCGGCCACGATCTGGACAGCGCGGTCGAACTCAACGCGCTGGTCAACCGGGTGTTCCCGGAGGAGACGGTATTCCGCATCGATCACTATCTCGGCAAGGAGACGGTGCAGAACATCCTGGCGCTGCGGTTCGCCAACCAGCTCTACGAACCGATCTGGAATGCCAATTACGTCGACCATGTGCAGATCACCATGGCCGAGGACATCGGATTGGGCGGGCGCGCAGGCTATTACGACGGTATCGGCGCGGCCCGCGATGTCATCCAGAACCACCTGCTGCAGTTGCTCGCGCTGACCGCCATGGAGGAGCCGATCAGCTTCGAGCCCAAACAGCTGCAGGCGGAGAAGATCAAGGTGCTCTCGGCGACCAAACTCGTCGAGCCTCTCGATGAAACCACCGCGCGCGGACAGTACGCGGAAGGCTGGCAGGGCGGCGAGCATGTGGTCGGACTGCTCGATGAGGAGGGTTTCGACCCGCAATCGCGCACCGAAACCTACGCGGCGATCACCCTCGAGGTCGACACCCGACGCTGGGCTGGTGTGCCGTTCTACCTGCGCACCGGAAAACGCTTGGGCCGCAGGGTGACCGAGATCGCGGTGGTGTTCAAGCGGGCCCCGCATCTGCCGTTCGACCAGACCATGACCGAGGATCTCGGGCAGAACGCACTGGTCATCCGGGTGCAGCCCGATGAGGGCATCACCACCCGCTTCGGTTCGAAGGTGCCGGGGTCGGGCATGGAAGTGCGCGATGTCAATATGGATTTCAGCTACGGCGAGGCGTTCACCGAATCCTCCCCCGAGGCCTACGAACGCCTGATCCTCGATGTGCTGCTCGGGGTGCCGTCCCTGTTCCCGGTGAACGCGGAGGTCGAATTGTCCTGGCGCATCCTGGATCCGGTGCTCGAGCACTGGGCCGCCGACGGCAAACCCGAACAGTACGAGGCGGGGACCTGGGGTCCGGCCTCGGCCGATGAGATGTTGGCCCGCACCGGGCGCGAATGGCGGCGGCCATGATCGTCGATATGCCGCAGACCACCACCTCCGAGGTCACCAAACGCCTGGTACGCCTTCGGGAGAGCAATGGTGTGATCACCATGGGCCGGGTGCTGACCCTGGTCGTGTGCACGCTGGACAGCTCCGAGGCCGAAGACGCCATCGACGCCGCCAATGACGCCAGCCGCGAACATCCCTGTCGCGTGGTTGTTTTGGCGCGGGGGGATCGCGAGGCCGAGACCCGATTGGATGCCCAGATCCGCGTCGGCGGCGATGCGGGTGCGGCCGAGGTGATAGTGCTGCGGCTGCAGGGTGATCTGATCAACCACGAGAGCAGCGTCGTCATCCCGTTCCTGCTGCCGGACACCCCAGTGGTGGCGTGGTGGCCGCGTGGCGCGCCGGAGTTCCCGTCCAAGGATTCGGTGGGACGCTTGGCGACTCGCCGCATCACCGACGCCACCTTCGCCGCCGACCCGCAGGCGACGATCAAGAAGCGCCTCGGCTCCTACGCCTCCGGGGATACCGATCTGGCGTGGAGTCGCATCACCTACTGGCGGGCGCTCTTGGCGGCCGCCATGGACGAACCGCCGTTCGAGCCGGTGGATTCGGTGATCGTCTCCGGCCTGCGCGACGAACCCGCGCTGGACATGCTCGCGGGCTGGTTGGCCGCCCGGCTGGACTGTCCGGTGCGGCGCCGCTCGGGCGCGTTGCGGGTGGAGGTGCATCGCCCGACGATGTCCATCGCGATCGAGCGGCCGCAGACCGGGCGCACCGCGACGCTGACCCGCACCGGTGACCCGGATCAGCGAATCGCCTTGGCGCGCCGAGAAACTCGCGACTGCCTCGCCGAGGAGCTGCGACGGCTGGATGCCGACGAGATCTATGCCGAGGCGCTCGCCGGAATCGAGAAGGTGACCTATGAGTGAGCGCACGAACTTTCCCGCGAACACCGTCGAAGTACACGACGACACCGAGGCCTTGATCGCCGCCGCGGCCACGCGATTCGTCGCGGTCGTGGTGGCGGCACAGGCGGCACGTGGCTCCGCATCGGTGGTGTTGACCGGCGGTGGGACCGGGATCGGACTGTTGGAATTGGTCCGCAAGACACCCGGCGATATCGACTGGTCGATGCTCGATGTGTTCTGGGGTGACGAGCGATTCGTGCCCGCGGGCGATTCGGAGCGCAATGATCTGCAGGCGCGGCAGGCGCTGCTGGATCATGTGCCGGTTGATCCGTCGCGGGTGCATCCGGTTGCCACCTCCGATGGTGAGTATCCGGATCCGGTCGAAGCCGCCGCCGAGTATGCGGCGGCGGTGCACGCGCACCTGGCCGAGCACGGGGCCTTCGATCTGCATCTGCTCGGTATGGGTGGCGAGGGGCATGTGAATTCGCTGTTCCCGCATACCGATGCGGTGCGGGAACAGCATGAACTCGTTGTCGCGGTGCCGGATTCGCCGAAGCCGCCGGCGGTGCGGGTCACGCTGACGCTGCCCGCGGTGCGGCACAGTCGCCATGTTGTGCTGGTTGTCGGTGGTGCCGCCAAGGCCGAAGCCGTTGCCGCGGCGGTTGCCGGTGCGGATCCGGTGGAGATCCCCGCGGCGGGTGCCGTCGGGTCGGAATCCACTACATGGCTGTTGGATCGGGACGCCGCCGCGGCTTTGCCGGGTGCCGCGAGCTAACTCAGCAACTGCCGCGCGGTTGCGCCGAGGACCAGTTCACGCACGTGTGGTGAGCGGGTGGCGCGTTCGACGGTGGTGCGCGCGATGACCGGGTCGCCGTAGGGGGCATCCGAGCCGAAGAGGGTGCGCTCGGGAATTTCGGCTATGGCCAGGCGGACCGCGAAAACGATACTGGCAGTGGACAATTCGAGGTACATATTCGGGGTGTCGCGAACCAGTTCGATTGCGTCCATCCAGTGCGCTCCGCCGAGTTGGGATACCACGAGCGGCACGCGGGGGTAGCGCCGCGCGAGGTCGGTCAGGGTGCGCAGGTCGGCGGCGGTCGTGGGTGCGGCGCCGTGGACGACGACAGGGAGTCCATCGTGGTCGGTGGCGGCGCGGAGTACCGGCTCGATCAGGGCTGCTTGATCCGGCGGCGGGGTCAACTCACCGATGCCGCGCAGTCCGCGCCCGACTACCTCGCGTTCGACGATCGCGTCGGCATCGGGCGTGTCGAGCGGTACCGAGGCGAATCCGATGAACCGGTCCGGGTATGCGTCGAGGGCGTCGTCGAGTTCGCGCCGGGCCGTTTCGCGCCCGAGGGCGCCGCCGCCGGCGAGAGCCTGCGTCAGCAGGTCCATCTCTGCGCGTAGTTCGGTGAGGTTTCCGGCTCGTTCGGGATGCGGTCGGGTCATGAACAGGATGGTCTTGTCCACGCCTGCCTCGTCGAGCACCGCGATGTGATCGGTGAGCGGGTCGTGGACGTGGCTGTGTGCGTCGATGATCAACGTTTCTCCTGACGGAATCGAGTTGCGGGCTCGAGTGTTGATCCCTGACACCATGGGAAGGTCAAATCATGCTGATCGGTGAGCTGGCCAGCCTTACCGGCACCAGTGAGCGGCTGCTGCGGTACTACGAGCGGGTCGGGTTGCTGTCGGCCGAACGCCGCCACAATGGGTATCGCGAGTACGACGCGGATGCCGAGCGGCGTGTCGGGCAGATTCGCGCATTGCTCGCGGCGGGACTCTCGACCCGGGTGATCGGGCAGTTGCTGCCGTGCGCTGTCGACGACGGTGCGTTGCGGGCCTGTCCTGGCGTATTGCCCGCGCTGCGGGATCGGCTGGCGGAGTTGGATCGTCGGGCCGTTGAGCTCGATGCCGCTCGCGATCTGCTGCGGCGGACGATCGAGGAGACCGAGCAGTCGGGCTGAAGGCGTCCACCATTCTGACTGCGGCCGATAAATCCGCGATTCGGCACCGGGGTACTCGGAGAAGTTTCTCGCAACTACCGCGGTGATCAGAATACTTTCGGAAATAGCGCCGAAATCAGGTCCCCGAAGCAGCGTTCGTCGGAGATGATCACTTCGTGACCGAACAGCGAGTCGACCTCGAGGAGCGGTTCCGGGCCGAGCTATCGGCGCTGGAACCGCGGCCGAGCCGTCCTGTCGAACAGCCGCTCGAGGGTGCCGGGCTCACCGGAGCCCAGTGCCTGGACCTGTTCGAATCACAGGCGACCAGTAGGCATCTCGATCTCGCGGCGCGCCGGTTGGGCAGCGCCAAGCGCGGCTATTACAGCATCGGGTCATCAGGACACGAGGGCAATGCGGCGGTGGCGGCGGCCCTGCGCCCGACCGATCCGGCGCTGCTGCACTACCGCTCCGGGGCATTCTTCGTGCATCGGGCCAGGCAGGTGCCCGGTCTCGACCCGATCCGGGATGTGCTGCTCGGCGTGGTCGCGGCGGCCGCCGAACCGATATCCGGCGGCCGACACAAGGTTTTCGGCAGCAAGCCGGCCGCGGTGATCCCGCAGACCTCCACCATCGCATCACATCTGCCGCGCGCCGTCGGACTCGCCTTCGCGATCGAGCGCGCGGCACGGCTCGGTGTCGCCTGCGAATGGCCCTCGGATTCAGTAGTGCTCTGCAGTTTCGGCGATGCATCGGCCAATCACTCCACCGCCGCCGGCGCCATCAATGCCGCGATTCACACTGCACGGCAAGGGGTTCCACTGCCGCTGCTGTTCGTATGCGAGGACAATGGCATCGGCATCAGCGTCCCGACCCCGCCCGGCTGGATCGAACAGTCCTACGGCATCCGCCTCGGGCTGCAGTATTTCGACGCGGACGGCTGCGATCTCCTCGATGCTGCGACAACCGCGACCCAGGTGGTCGACTGGGTGCGCGAACACCGCAGGCCCGCCTTTCTCCACCTGAGCACCGTACGACTCATGGGCCACGCCGGATCCGATGTCGAATCCGCCTACCGCAGCCCCACCGATATCGCCGCCGACCTGCGCCGCGACCCGGTGATTACAACCGGCCGCCTCCTGGTCACCTCGGGTGTCGCCACCCCGACCGAAGTCATCGCACGCTACGACGAAATCGGCGGACGAGTCGCTGCCATGGCCGAATTGGTTTGTCACGAACCGAAATTGACTTCGGCCGCTGCGGTGATGGCACCGTTGGCCGCGCCGCATCCGGACCTGGTTCAGGCCGATGTGGTGCGTCGAGAACACACAGTTGGACAAGGTGATTCGGTGACATTGGCGCAGGCGATCAATCAGACGCTCGCCGCGCTGCTCGACCGGGACAACGACGTCCTGGTATTCGGCGAGGATGTCGGCCGCAAGGGTGGCGTATACGGCGTCACCAAGGGGCTGCAGAAGCAGTTCGGGGTGCGCCGGGTCTTCGATACGCTGCTCGACGAACAGAGCGTGCTGGGCACGGCGCTGGGTGCCGGGCTCGCCGGATTCGTGCCGATTCCGGAGATCCAGTATCTCGCCTATGTGCACAACGCCGCGGACCAGTTGCGCGGAGAAGCCGCCACACTGTCGTACTTCTCCCAGGGGCAATACCGGAATCCGATGGTCGTACGCATCGCCGGTTATGGCTATCAGAAAGGGTTCGGCGGCCACTTCCACAACGACAATTCCGTTGCGGCACTGCGTGATATCCCGGGCTTGATCATCGCCTCCCCCGCTCGCGCCGATGATGCCGCCGCCATGCTGCGCACCTGCGTCTCCGCCGCCCGCGTGGACGGCCGCATCTGCGTCTATCTCGAGCCCATTGCCCTCTACCACACCCGCGACCTGCACCACCCCGGCGATAATGCCTGGCTTGCAACACCTTCCGATACCGACCACATCGCCATCGGCCACGCCCGCATCTACGGCGACGGCGACGACCTCACCATCGTCACCTTCGCCAATGGCGTCCCCATGAGTCTGCGTGTAGCCCAACGCCTCTCGTCTCGTGGCATCCGAGCCCGCGTTCTCGACCTCCGCTGGCTCTCCCCGCTCCCCCTCGACGACTTACTCGACCACGCCCGCGCCACCGGCCGAGTCCTCATCGCCGACGAAACCCGCCACACGGGCGGCGTCTCCGAATCCCTCTGCACAGCTCTGATCGACGCCGGTTTCAACGGCCCGGTAACCCGCGTAACCAGCGAAGACTCCTTCATCCCCCTGGGCCCGGCCGCCACTACCGTCCTCCTCGACGAATCCCGAATCGAATCCGCCGCCACCAAACTCGTCACCCGCTAACCGTTCGGGACCGCGCGTCACTCGCCGACCCCTCGTATCGGCGAGTACCGCGCGCCCGCTGGAACCGTTATCGCCGCAACCTCAGCACCGCTTCCAGAATTTCTCGCATCGACGGCCGAAACCTGTTGTGCGGCTCGTGGATCCAGCGCCGAAAACCGCGCCGCTCGTCAGCCGGAGACGGCAGCACAATGTATTTCGACGCGACGCCGATATTCCAGCGCAGCAGCGCGGGCGTCAGACTCTCCGGACACGGTCCGGACGGTCCGGTCAGAAAAGTCCAGCGCCGCGACGCCGGATGCTCTATCACCGGCCCCAAAGGCCCTTGCTGCTCCGCGACGACTTCCGTTGCCAGCCTCGAGGGCATCATCACCGCGCTGACAAGTCCGGTCTGCACGATGATTCGTGTCTCGGTCTCGGGCATGATCACCGCGGGCAGTCCCAGATCGCGTTGGTAGTGCCGACAGCGCTGCGCGGTTGTCTCTGCGCTACTGGGCATTTCGCACCATCCGACGATCGTTCGTGGCTGTCGTCATCCGACGCCCCCTCAAACCGCGACGCAGGGGACTGTCCTCGATGACACCCACTGCCTCGGCGTGCCGTGATATCTTTGGTGTGCTAATGCTAGCGTGATTATCACGCTCCAGGAAGTGAATCGGATGAGTAGCGTCGGACGATACGCTGGGGAGCCATGGGAACTCGATTACGGACCGCGCGAAAATTGTTGCTGGGACGCGAGATCGAGCATATGGTCCGCACCGCGGGTGTCAGCCAGACCGAGGCCGGCAAAATCATCGAGTCGACCCAGAGCCGAATCAATCAGCTGATCAACGGAGTCGGCGCCATCAGCGTCGGCGATCTCGAACTCCTCACGACCACGCTGGGTTTCACCGATCCGGGTTACATCGAGACGCTCAAGGAACTGCGCCGCGACAACCACAAGCGTGGCTTCTGGACCACCGGCCATCGCCGCGCCTACGTCGAGGACCTGCGACTGCTCGTCGATCTGGAGGCGCATGCCAGTCTGTTGCGCACCGCCGAGGCGGAGATCATGCCGGGACTCGTCCAGTGCGAGTCCTACATTCGCGCATTGCACGAACCGGTTACTCCGGTCGCGGCCGACCGCGTCACCGTCGAGGAATCGGTGCAGGCGCGGCTGGCCCGGCAACAGGTTCTGACCGAGGCGGACCCGCCGGAATTCCGCGCGATCCTGTCCGAATCCTGTCTGCGCCGCGAATACGGCGGTCGCGAGGTGATGCTCGAACAACTCGAACATCTATCGAATCTGTCCAGACGGACGAACATCCTGATCCAGGTCCTGCCATTCACCGTCACCACCCGCGGGGCGGGGATGGAGGACCGGTACACCCTGGTCCGGGTGCCGTCGCCGGGCGCGGCGGGTGACCTCGAGATGGCGATCGTGGAGAGCCAGGGCGATATCCGCTACATCGATGACAAACCCGCGGTGGCCGCCCGCGAAACCGTATGGTCCCGGCTCAGTGCCGCCGCTCTCGGCGCCGCGGACTCCCGCAAATTCATCGAGCATGTCGCACGATCGTTCCGCCGCAAGACATTCACCAATACTTGACGAATCAGGAGCACCCGGATGCCCGCCGACTTCGAGCCCCGTGAAATTGATGCGAGCCGACCATCCGCCGCTCGCATGTACCACTACTACCTGTCCGGGGAAGCCGTCTTCGAGGTCGACAAGATCTTCGGTGAGCGACTGTTCGAAATACTTCCATTCCTCGATGTGTGGGCGCATCACAACCGCGGATTCCTGCGCCGCGCAACACGATTCATGGTGGAGCAGGGCATCCGGCAATTCCTCGATATCGGTTCCGGACTCCCCACCGTCGGCAACACGCACGAGGTCGCGAGGGAATCCGCGCCGGATTCGCGGGTGGTCTATGTCGACAACGATCTGGAGGCGGTCAATCGCGCCCACGACCTCCTGCTGCACGGCGATGCCCTCGACAACACCGCCATCGTCGAGGCCGATCTGCGTTATCCCGACCTGATTCTGGACCATCCGGATACTCGGCGGCTGATCGACTTCGGGCAGCCGCTCGGTCTCTTGATCGTCAGCGTCTGGCCGTTCGTCCCCGACACCGACCAGCCGCACGAGTTGATGGCGCGACTACGCGACCGGCTCCCCTCTGGCAGCTATGCCGCGATGACCCACGTGTCCCTGGACGACGCCGGTCCGGAGATCAAGCAGCAAATGGCTGCGGCCGCCGCACTCTATGACGAGACCTCCGATCCGGTGTCCTTGCGCACCCGCGCCCAGTTCGCCGCGCTCTTCGACGGCATGGACCTGGTCGAACCCGGTATCGCCTACGCACCGGACTGGCGCCCGGACCAACCGGTCGACCGGGGAGATACGGCGCGGCCGTGTAATTTCGCCGCCGTTGGCTATAAGCCTTAAAGGACCAGCAACGGGTCTGCCAACCCCGTGCGACTCCTGCTCTACCCGTTGAAAGGACATGCAATGACGCAGCCCACCTTCACCGTCGCCGAATTCCGCAAGGCGACCTTCAGCTCGCCCAACCAGAATTGCGTGCGCATCGCACGTAAGAACGGGTGGACTGCGGTCTGGGACGACAAGCTCGCCGACGAGCGATACACGCCCGGAATGTCGTTGCCCGACAACGAAATTCTCATCTTCACCGACGAGCAGTTCGACGTTTTCCAGGCCGGAGTGCGGGCGGGTCGCGTCGAGGATCGCTATCTGGCGATATCGCGCCGCGACGGCGGATATGTTTTCCGTGCCGCCATTCCCCAGCCGATCGATGGCGTGGAGCTACTCTTCGATCAGGATGAGTTCGATGCCTTCCGACAGGGTGTGCTGAACAACGAATTCGATTGCGCACGATTCATCGCGGCCTGAGATCTATCCCGGTGGCGCCGACCGATCCGACACGCGGTAGCCGACTTCCGGTGAATCCGATTCGGCGGCGCCACCGGGGAAATACAGTGGACATACGGTGACCAGCGGCGAAAGGGCACGGCTATGACCACGATGTCCATGCTCGGCGAGGTACGACCCGAACACGATCGGGCGATCGAGGAGGGCCGGGTACTACTGCACTTTCTGCGGTCGTTCCGCATGCCCGCGCTCGACGTATGGTCCGCCTGTGCCGAACGCCGGCAATTGGATCGCTGGTTCGGCAAGGTCACCGGCGGCAATGGCAACCTGACCATCGAACCGTTCGACGGTCCGGTTCCCGGCCCCATCGCAATCCGTGTCGAAGACTGCCGCGCACCACACGACCTGGTGATCCATATCGACGGCGGCATCCTCGAACTGCATCTGACCCAGGTCG
>NZ_BAGN01000141.1 GCF_000308835.1 Nocardia vinacea NBRC 16497
TCTGCACCACCGCGGCCGCGGCGGCGTCGGCGGCGTCGCGGGCGTCCTGCAGATCGACGAGGGCCTTGTTCACCTCCTCGCGCTTCTGGGCGATCGCCGCATCGAGTTGCTGCAGCTTCTGATCCGTCACCGCGACCTGGTTGATCAGCGCGCCGACCTCGGCGACTCTGGTGTCGACTTGCGCTCCGGCGTCGGCGATCTGGCTATCGCTCGGGTTGGGCGGGGCAGGCGGCACCGCGGCGACCGGTCCGGCCGTGACGAGCACGGCGGTAGTGACCAGCAACCCCAGAGCGACCCACAGCGGACGCCGAGAACCGGCAACGCCGTTGTTGCGCATCGCACCTCCCAAGGACCCGACAAGGCTTAACCCTCACGAGCCCCCTGCGAACCATCACGCTCAGTGGTGCACAGATAGCTCTCTGAACACTCTTTCCCCATCAGCGATCATTCGAACCGTACGACACATCATTCACTAAAGAAACTCCGGCAACAGAACTACAGCCGCGTAATTTGACAGTTGCCGAGAAATAGCCGCATGGGCACGAGGGTTCGACCGGAAGAAACAAACCGACCGATAGGAAAAGTAACTGAGCGGAAACTCGCTACGCGGTGCGATCCCGATCGTCGCGACCCGAAACACCTACCGGCACCGCCCGCCCGGCAGCACGGCGGGACTTCACCCAGTAGAGTCCGCCGACCACCACCGCCGCGCCGACAAGCAACACACTGGTGATCGCGGTCCAGGAGACCTGCTCCGGCTGCTCGAGCCGATCGAGGAAAATTTGCGCCGCCTGCGCCGAATGACCCTGCGTGCTCTTGGACGCATCCTCGGCCCACTCCAGCTTCACCCGGCTGATCGAGTCGCTGTAAGTGCCGACCCAATCGTCGCTGAACACCGCCACGGTTCCGTGCTCGGTCTTGCCGACTTCGGTAGCGAGGTCACGTAGATTTGAGTCGTGGCCTGGATTACCGGGAATCACCACGATGCTGAGCTCGATGCCGTGGGCTCGAGCATCGGCGACGACCGCCTCGAGTGCGTCCTGATCCTTACCCTTCGGCGTGGCCACATGATTGTCGACCACATCCTCCTTGATCTGGGTCAACGTCTTGTCGTCGATACCAGGGGGGAGTTCGGCGCGCATAGGCGTGAACACCGAGGTGTGCGAGACGGTCATCTTCCATCCGGTCTGTCGAGCCGCATCGGCACGCGAGGCGACGGGCATCCAACACTGCGGGGGAACCGGTGCGGGCCCACCGGTCACCCCGAACAACTCGAAAGCACAGTACGCGACGGAGTGTCGGATCACCTTCGGACGGCGCGTTGAACGGCACCCGCGCGTTTCACAGGACAAGCGTACTGTTAGGATCGAGGCTGCGAGGAACCAGTACGTTCCAGCGCTGGGACCCTCCGAACACGTAACCGTAGCGACTGCCTGCAAGTCGCTCGAAAAAACCAGCCACGGGCACAGCCCCGCCCGCGGCAACCCTCACAGACGAGTGGAGCTGACGTGACGACAAGTATCGATACTTTCGGCGCCAAGGGCACCCTCGAGGTCGGAAGCAACTCCTACGAGATCTTCCGTCTCTCGGCCGTGCCCGGTACCGAAAAACTCCCCTACGCACTGAAGGTCCTCGCGGAGAATCTGCTCCGCACCGAGGACGGCGCCAACATCACCGCCGATCACATCCGCGCCATCGCGAGCTGGGATCCGTCGGCTCAGCCGAATACCGAGATCCAGTTCACCCCGGCCCGCGTGATCATGCAGGACTTCACCGGTGTGCCCTGCATCGTCGACCTGGCCACCATGCGCGAGGCCGTCACCACCCTCGGCGGCGACCCGAGCAAGGTCAACCCGCTCTCCCCCGCCGACATGGTCATCGACCACTCGGTCATCCTGGACGTGTTCGGCCGCGCCGACGCCCTCGAGCGCAACGTCGACCTGGAATACCAGCGCAACGGCGAGCGCTACCAGTTCCTGCGCTGGGGCCAGGGCGCCTTCGACGATTTCAAGGTCGTCCCGCCGGGCGTCGGCATCGTGCACCAGGTCAACATCGAATACCTGGCCCCCACGGTCATGGTCCGCAACGGCCAGGCCTACCCCGACACCTGCGTCGGCACCGACTCGCACACCACCATGGTCAACGGCCTGGGCGTACTGGGTTGGGGCGTCGGCGGTATCGAGGCCGAGGCGGCCATGCTGGGGCAGCCGGTCTCCATGCTCATCCCGCGCGTCGTCGGCTTCAAGCTCACCGGTGAGATCAAGCCGGGCGTGACCGCCACCGACGTGGTGCTCACCGTCACCGATATGCTGCGCAAGCACGGCGTGGTCGGCAAGTTCGTCGAGTTCTACGGCAAGGGCGTCGCCGAGGTGCCGCTGGCCAACCGGGCCACCCTGGGCAACATGAGCCCCGAATTCGGTTCCACCGCAGCGATCTTCCCGATCGACGGCGAGACCATCAACTACCTGCGCCTCACCGGCCGCAGCGACGAGCAGCTCGCGCTGGTCGAGGCGTACGCCAAGGAACAGGGCCTGTGGCACGACGCCGACCACGAGCCCGCCTACTCGGAGTACCTCGAGCTGGACCTGAGCACCGTGGTGCCGTCCATCGCCGGTCCGAAGCGTCCGCAGGACCGAATCCTGTTGTCGGACTCCAAGACCGCGTTCCGCAAGGACATCCACAACTACACCAACGACGCGGAGTCCGGCCCGGCGGCCGCCACCCCGCACACGCATCTGGATGAGGCCATCGAGGAGTCCTTCCCGGCCTCGGATCCGGCCGTGCTGTCCTTCGCCGACGACGACGCGATCCTGCCGTCCGCCGCCAACGGCAGTGTCGGCCGTCCGTCCAAGCCGGTCAAGGTCTCCGATCCGGAGCGCGGTGACTTCGTGCTCGATCACGGCGCGGTCGTGGTCGCGGGTATCACCTCCTGCACCAACACCTCCAACCCGTCGGTCATGCTGGGCGCGGCCCTGCTGGCTCGTAACGCGGTCGAGAAGGGCCTGTCCTCCAAGCCGTGGGTCAAGACCAACATGGCCCCGGGCTCGCAGGTCGTCTCCGACTACTACGAGAAGGCCGGTCTGTGGCCGTACCTGGAGAAGCTGGGCTTCTACGTGGGCGGTTACGGCTGCACCACCTGCATCGGTAACACCGGTCCGCTGCCGGAGGAGATCTCCAAGGCGATCAACGACAACGATCTGTCGGTCACCGCGGTGCTGTCCGGTAACCGCAACTTCGAGGGTCGTATCTCCCCCGACGTGAAGATGAACTACCTGGCCTCGCCACCGCTGGTCATCGCGTACGCGCTCGCGGGCACCATGGACTTCGACTTCGAGACCGACGCCCTCGGCAAGGACACCGACGGCAACGACGTCTTCCTGAAGGACATCTGGCCGTCCCCGCAGGAGATCGACGACACCATCAAGTCGGCGATCAGCCGGGACATGTTCACCAAGTCCTACGCCACCGTCTTCCAGGGCGACGAGCGCTGGCAGGGCCTGAGCACCCCCGAGGGCGACACCTTCGCGTGGGACGAGAACTCGACCTACGTCCGCAAGGCGCCGTACTTCGAGGGCATGGATATGGAGCCGGCTCCGGTCGAGGACATCAAGGGCGCGCGCGTACTCGCACTGCTCGGTGACTCGGTCACCACCGACCACATCTCCCCGGCCGGTCCGATCAAGCCGGGCACCCCGGCCGCGCAGTACCTCGACTCGCACGGCGTGGAGCGCAAGGACTACAACTCCCTGGGCTCGCGTCGCGGTAACCACGAGGTGATGATCCGCGGCACCTTCGCCAACATCCGGCTGCGCAACCAGCTGCTCGACGATGTCTCGGGCGGTTACACCCGCGACTTCACCCAGGACGGTGGTCCGCAGGCGTTCATCTACGACGCCTCGCAGAACTACCAGGCCGCGGGCATCCCGCTGGTCGTGCTGGGCGGTAAGGAGTACGGCTCGGGTTCCTCGCGTGACTGGGCCGCCAAGGGCACCTCGCTGCTGGGTGTGAAGGCCGTCATCACCGAGTCCTTCGAGCGCATCCACCGCTCGAACCTCATTGGTATGGGTGTCATTCCGCTGCAGTTCCCGGCCGGTGAGTCGGCCGCGTCGCTGAAGCTGGACGGCACCGAGACCTTCGATATCGAGGGCATCACCAAGCTGAACGAGGGTGCGACTCCGAAGACTCTGAAGGTCACCGCCACCAAGGAGAACGGTGATGTCGTCACCTTCGACGCGGTGGTCCGGATCGACACCCCCGGTGAGGCCGACTACTACCGCAACGGTGGCATCCTGCAGTACGTGCTGCGCAACATGATTCGCGGCTGAACGACTGTGCTGTAGTAGGTCCGCGCACCGCGTCACCCGCGGTGCGCGGACCTCTTCACATTGCATTGCCCGCTTCGCTCGGAGGAGCCCGCCGAAATGCCCAAAGTCAGTGATGATCACCTCGCCGCCCGGCGTAGTCAGATTCTGGACGGGGCGCGGGCCTGCTTCGCCGAGTACGGGTACGACGGTGCGACCGTGCGCCGCCTGGAAGAGGCTATCGGCCTGTCTCGCGGCGCGATCTTCCACCACTTCCGGGACAAGGACGCCTTGTTCCTCGCGCTGGCCCAAGAGGATGCCGACCGCATGGCCGATGTCGCGGCCAATCAGGGGCTGGTGCAGGTCATGCGCGATATGCTCGCCCACCCGGAGCAATTCAATTGGCTCGGAACCCGTTTGGAGATCGCGCGCCGCCTGCGCACCGATCCGGAATTCCGCGCGAGCTGGACCCAGCGCTCCGCCGAACTGACCGCCGCCACCCTGGCCCGCCTGGAACGCCGCAAGGCCGCAGGCGCCCTCCGCGACGACGTCCCCACCGACGTTCTCCTCGGCTACCTCGACCTCGTCCTCGACGGCCTCATCGCCCGCATAGCCTCCGGCCACACCAACGAGAACCTCTCCGCCGTACTGGATCTCGTAGAAGCCTCGGTCCGCCGCAAGGAGTGAGTCGGTGGCGGCATCCCGGCGCGGACCGTCCGGCAGCTGCGCGGAATCCACCGAGCGCAACCAGTTCCAGGACTGAAGGAAGCCGCCGCACACGACGACACCGTGCGACCACGGATGCGTCACGAAATGCGGAATCTCGACAATAATCGTCGACATGGAACTGAACGGAGCACGCGTCCTGATCACCGGCGCGACGGGCGGGATCGGGGTCGCGATCGCCGCCGCGGTCACCGCACGGGGCGCGAACGTAGTGCTGTCCGGACGGCGAGCCGAAGCACTCGACCAGGTCGCGACCCGGTTCGGCGCGCGGGCGGTGGTCGCGGACCTCGCCGTGCCGGGTGGTGCCGAGAAGCTGCTCGAAGAGGCCGGTGACCTCGATGTCGTCATCGCCAATGCCGCACTGCCCGGTTCGGGCGATCTGCTCGACTATTCGCTGACCGAGATCGATCGGGCGCTGGAGGTCAATCTGCGTGCCCCCATCGTGCTTGCCCGCCTCGCCGGTGCACAGATGGCCGAACGCGGCAAGGGACACCTGGTCTTCATCAACTCCCTGTCCGGCAAGGCCGCATCCGGTAAGGCGGCGATGTACAACGCGACCAAATTCGGACTGCGCGGCTTCGCCTTGGCCTTACGCGCCGACCTGCAAAGCCGCGGCATCGGTGTCTCCTCGATCTACCCCGGATTCGTCAGGGACGCGGGCATGTTCGTCAAATCCGGCGCGGCCCTACCACAGGGCGTCGGCACCCGAAGCCCGGAAGACGTCGCGAACGCCGTGGTACGAGCGATCGAACGGAACATCGCCGAAACCGATGTAGCCCCCATCCCGGTCCGCCTCGGCGCGACATTGGCCTTGATCGCCCCCGATCTCTCAGCCCGCATCCAGCGTCTCTTCGGCGCCGACAAGGTAATGACCGAACTAGCCGCTGGTCACCGCGATATGCGCTGAGCCCTACGACGGGATGCGACGCATTCCCGCAATACACCGTCGCCTCGATCTGCGTCGGCGGCGCAAAGCCGGTCGTCGGCGCGTACGAGTTGGTCAGTGCTTGGACAGGCGACTGAATACGATGCCGGCGCCGGCGAATCCGAGGGTGCCGAGCACGGCACACCAGAGGAGGGCGAGGGTGGCGTTGTGGCCGGTGTCGTGGGAGTTCAGGAGTCCGCGCACGGTTTCGATGATGGGGGTGGCGGGTTGGTAGTCGGCGAAGCCACGGAGCCAGTGGGGCATGGTGGTGGTTTGGACGAAGGCGCTGCTGATGTAGGGGATGAACATGATGGCGTAGGTGAGGCCGCCGGCGGCTTCCGGATTCTTGGCGACCAGGCCGAGAGCGACGGCGATCCAGGAGATGGCGGTGACGAACAGGGTGATTACCGCGAGGGCCGCCAGCCAGCCGAGTGGTCCGGCCTGGGGACGGTAGCCGAGTGCGAGCGCCACCGTGACCGCGATCGCGATGGCCGCGAGATTGCGGACAACGCCCTCGGCGACGTGGCCGGCGAGCACGGCCTGGCGGAACATCGGCAGGGTGCGGAAGCGGTCGATGCTGCCCCTTGTCATGTCCGTGGAGACGGCGGTGGCGGTGATCGATGAGCCGAAACCCGTGCACAGCAACATGATTCCGGGCACCACATAGTCGAGATAGGGTCCGCCGACATCGATGGCACCGCCGAAGACGTAGGTGAACAGCAACATCACCAGAATCGGCATGAGCAGCGAAATGATCAGGGTGTCGCGGCTGCGCAGGGTGTGCCGGGTACAGCGGCGGAACATGACGAGGGTGTCGGCGAAGACGTCGGTCACCGGGCGGCGGCTTCGATGATGTCGGCGGTGCGGGCGGCGGCGTCCTCGACGCTCAGCGTCTTCGCGAATTCCGCTGCGCGGGAGCGGCGTTCGGGCGTCAGCAGCGACGCGACGCCTTGTTCCAACCGAGCCTCGGTCAGTTGCGTGAACGGCAGATGCGCCCCCACCCCGAGGCGCTCGACCTGCCCGCCCCACATCGGTTGTTCGAACGACACCGAGCACACCAGCGTCGGCAATCCGGCGCGCAGACTCTCGAACAGCGTCCCGATGCCGCCGTGATGCACTGCCGCGGCGCAATGCGGAAAAACCAGATCGTGCGCGAACGGACCGACGACTTTTACATTCGGCCCCGCCTGCGCATCGGCAATATCCAGATCACTCCAACCCGCGCTGACCAATGCACGCACGCCCAAACGAGCAGACACTTCGGTAACCATCGCCAGCACTGATGCCGTGTCCCGAATGGGCATACTGCCGAATCCGAAGAAAACCGGCGGCTCCCCCGCCTCGATCCACGACAGAATGCCCGCGTGGTCGCCGGCCAGATCACCGACGGCCTCGCGGGTGGCGTGATCGAGCGTCAGAAATCCGGTGAAAGGCCTGCGTTCATCCCATTGTTCGGGCAGTCCTGGAACCAATGCCGGATCGTAGATCTGCACCTCGGGAACACCCGCACGCGCCAGTACTGCTGCGGTACTCGCCCGCGATTTCGGCAGCCCGAGAGTCGCGCGTAGATCGTTGAGATAACGCATGAACACCACCCGGCGCAGATTCTCCGCGACCGCCCACGTCGCACGATTCACGGCCGCAGGCGGATTCCACCGCGGCGGCAGCGCACCCGGGAACGGATATGCGCCATTACTGCGGCAGGGAAAATAATGCAGGCTGACCAGCGGAACCCCCATTGCCTCCGCAACCGAACCGGCCCGATCCTCGGTGACCGTGCTCGCCACGATCAGATCCGCACCCGTGCAAACGTCGATGACTTCTCGATTCATCTGCTGGGCATAGTCGGCCATCTGCCGGGCCACCAATTGCATGAGCCGCAGGGTATTGCCCGCCGCCAGCGCCCGCTGTCCGGCGTCCGAACTGTAGAGCTGCTGCACATCCGGTCCGCAGGCGACCGCGGCAAGCCCGGTGGCCGTGGCGAATTCGACCAGATTCGGCGGCGCCCCGAGCAGCACATCGTGGCCGCGGCGGCGCAGCTCGAGTGCCAGCGCCACGACGGGCTGGACATCACCGCGGGTTCCGGTGAGCGGAATCGCTATTTTCACGGCGGCTCTTTCGGTATCGGGTCCCCTGACGACGCCGACCGGATATTCCACAGAATTAAGGGCTCCGCACGGCGGCGATGTGTCAGTACAGTGCCATTGTGCACATAGCGATGTTCATGGACTACCACCCGGCCACCCTCGGTGGGGTCCAGACCGCGGTCGCTTCGCTGTGCCGTGGACTCGAACGCGCAGGTCACCGCGTCACCATGTTCGTCGCGCCGCAGCCGGGCGCCGACGAGCTCCCGAATGTGGTGCCGCTGCGCGCCGCCGGTGGTCTGGCGGTGAACGGATTCCCCGTTGTGCTGCCGACAAAGCACAATGCCGAACTCATCGACGCCGCCTTCGCCGCGCGCGGCGCGATCGACCTCGTGCACACCCACACCACCTACGGTGTCGCCATCGCCGGCATGAAAGCCGCACGGCGACACCGGATTCCGCTGATCCACACGGCCCAGAGCCGCGACGACGCGTTCATCGAGAACACCTCGCCCGCACCGTATCCGGCGGCGCTCGCCCTGCGCGCACTACACGGCCGGTTCGTACCGCATGATCAGCACATGCCGCACCGCGCCGAAAGCCGTGCGGCACGCCATGCCTGGTGGACGATCGTCGGTCAGGCCCAGGCCGCGGATCGGGTCATCGCGCCGACCCGGCACTTCGCCGACCAACTGCTCGCCCACGGTCTGACCCGGCCGCTTCGGGTGGTATCCAACGGTGTCGATGACGAGCTCATCGAAAATATCAGCGGCACACAGATTTCCGAGCACGCGATCGACGCGCCACTGCGGTTGATCTGGTGTGGGCGGCTGTCGGCCGAGAAGCGGCTCCTCGCTGCGATCGAGGCCATGCGGTATCTCGACAACTGCACACTCGACGTCTACGGTGACGGCGACCTGCAGGTCCAGGCGGCCGTCGCCATCACCGAATATCGACTCACGGACCGAATCCGCTTGCACGGCAGGGCCACTCAGGCCGAATGCCTCGCTGCCATGTCCGAAGGCGATGCACTGCTGTTCCCCTCCAACGGTTTCGATACACAGGGCATGGTCCTGCTGGAGGCGGTGGCGGTCGGTCTGCCGATCATCTACTGCGATCCCGATCTCGACGAATCGGTGCCTGCCGGGGGCGGCATTCGCACCGCCGATCCGTCGCCGGTCGCGATCGCCGACACCATCGCCGAGCTCGACGCCGATCGCACCGCGCTCGCGGAAATGCGCCAGATCCTCGGCAAATACAGCGATTCGGTGCGCCAGTCACAGCACATCGGGACCGTGCTCGAAATCTATCGACAGGCTCGGGCCGACTCCGCGCGCAGCCCGGAACTGGTCATGCCGCAATCGCTTTCGGAAGTACCTACCGCACCTGGTCAATTGCCACTGGTCGGCCACAGTCTGCAGGCCCTGCGCGACGCTCCGGGCTTCGTCACCTCACTGGCCGAACTCGGCCCGATCGTGCGCCTGCGATTCGGCCAGAAAACCGGATATCTGCTCACCACACCGGACCTCGTCCGCGAGGTCGGGCTCGGTGATGCCGAACTCAATCGGGACGATCTGCGTGAGGCCATCGAGGATGTCGCGGGCGGATCCGTCAATGTTCTGCGCGGCGCGGAACACAAGCTGCGGCGGCGCATGATCTCGCCCGCACTGCGGCAGAGCCGGCTCGCCGAATACACGCGGTCGGCGGCCGATATCGCCGAAACCTGGTCGGCGGGACTGCCTTCGGGCGAACGCGTGAATCTCATGGACGAGGCGCACGGCCTGATCCTCGACACGGTCTCCTCGACACTGTTCACCGCCGAGTTCAGCGATCACGCACGCCGCGAGATCCGGGACAGCGTCCCATGGCTGCTCAGTCAGGTCATTCTGCGCACCGCGCTCCCCCCGCAGGTGCGCCGACTTCGGCTCGTTTCGAACTGGCGCTGGCGCACCAAGGCTCGCCACCTGCGCACCGCTATCGGGGCTGTGATCACCGAATACCGCCGCCGCGACGAGGATTTCAACGATGTGGTTTCGGCGCTCATCCGGCACACCGACAGCGAGACCGGCGCGACGCTGTCCGATGAGCACATCATCGACGAAGCGATCCTCATGCTGGCCGGTGGCGTCGGCTCGATGGCATCGCTTACCGGCTGGCTCTGGCACGAGGTCATGCGCCGCCCGCACATCGGCGAGCGGTTGTATGCCGAACTCGATTCCGTCGTCGGGACGGGCCCGGTCCGCGCCGATCATCTCGGCGCACTTCCCTACCTGAAACAGGTTGTGGCAGAGACACTTCGATACTGGGGGCCATGGATCAGCGCGGGCACCGCCGACGGCGACGTCACCATCGGCGGACTCATCGTTCCGGACGGCACGGCAATCATGTTCTCCCCCTATCTGGTTCAGCACAACAAGCGCTACTACACCGACCCGGAGTCCTTCGACCCGGATCGCTGGTCGCCCGAACGCGCCGCCGATATCGACAAGAAGGCCAACCTCTCGTTCGGCGTCGGCCGTCGCCGCTGCCTCGGCGACCATTTCGCCATGATCGAGATCGGCCTCGCCGCCGCCGCGCTGTTGGCCCGCTGGCGCCCGACACCCGACCCGAACTACACGGTGCGCGCCTCCAATCGAGACTTCGTCCTGTCTCCCTCGGCGCTGCCGGTTACGCTGCAACCGCGTTGAACACTTGCTTGGAGTGCACTCCAGGTCGCTAGCGTGGGTCACATGAGCAAAGTTTGGTTCATCACCGGAGTCTCACGAGGATTCGGCCGTGAATGGGCACTCGCCGCATTGGAACGCGGCGATCAAGTGGCCGGCACGGCGCGCGATACCAGCACCCTCGACGATCTCGTCGCGAAGTATCCGGATACCTTCCTGCCACTGCGCCTGGACGTCACCGATCGCGACGGCGATTTCGCCGCGGTACAGCAGGCCGCCGAGCGATTCGGGCGGCTCGATATCGTGATCAACAATGCCGGCTACGGCCAGTTCGGCATGGTCGAGGAACTCAGCGAGGACGAGTTCCGCGCACAATTGGAAACCAACGTCTTCGGCGCACTGTGGGTCACCCAGGCGGCGCTGCCGATCCTGCGGGCCCAGGGCAGCGGCCATATCATCCAGGTGTCGAGCATCGGCGGCATCGCCGCGTTCCAGAACCTGGGCGCATATCACGCGTCGAAATGGGCGCTCGAAGGTTTCTCCCAGGCGCTCGCCCAGGAGGTCGCACCCTTCGGCATCCACGTCACCCTGGTCGAACCGGGCGGATTCGGCACCGACTGGGGCGGCCCCTCGGCGCAGCATGCCACCCCGCTCCCGGCCTACGATTCGGCCAGGGCCGCCCGAGCCGCCCAGCGTTCGGCGGTGCGCCAGGGCGATCCGGCCGCCACTGGTACCGCCATCCTCGCGGTCGTCGACGCGCCCGAACCGCCGCTGCGCATTTTCCTCGGCGAGGTCCCGCTGACCATCGCCACCGCGGAATACGAATCACGCCTGGCGCTCTGGCGCGAGTGGCAGCCCATCTCCGCTGCCGCACAGGGGAATTGAGCCGCGACCTCTAGTGCGACGCCGCCGGGGAGAGTGGGGATGATGGTGGACCCATCTCCGGCGGCGCCGGGTCAGTAGTTGGCGTTCAGATAGTCGGCGGCATGGGTCGTCCACAGGACATTCGTGCCGGGCATATTGTGTCCCGAGTAGAGCACGTGCTGACCGTCCGGCCACGGCGTCAGATAGCCGATGACACCGTTGACCGCGGTCGCATAGCGATCGAGATTGCCGATCGGATCGTTCATCAGGAAACGCAGCAGCTCGGCGAAGATCAGCGGGGCCACATTTCCGATGCGGGCGCCCTCGACGAACGAGAACGGCGAGATGCCGACATCGATGACCCGCAGCGGCGAGTCGCCCGGTGACGCGGTGATGATATCGCCCGGATTCGCGTACTCCTTGACATCGAGTGCGGGCCAGGCGCCGCGCTCCCCGTGCAGGCCGTAAGTCGTTGCCGGACACAGATTGCCGACCGACTGACCGCGTTTGCGCAGCGGATTGGCGATATTGACGGCGAAGGCGATTTCCAGGGGCGAGCCGTCGGTGTTCTTGTACTTGCCCGACCGCACCCCCTCCAGGATCTTGCTCGCGCAGATACCTCCGAGCGAATAGCTCAACAGGCCGCAGACATTCGGCGAGTCCTGAATCGCCTTCACGCCCGCCGCGACACCGCGCCGGATCGAGGTATCCAGCGACGGGCCCCATAGATCCGGGCTCGGCCCGATCGAGGCGGGCCAATCCGGCTCGAAGGCGGTGAAACGGCCGGGATCGAGCAGTTTCGTGACATCGCGCAGCATGCCGGCGGGCGTCCCATTGGTATTCCGCGGTTCACCCGTGCCGCGGAGGGTGATGATGTCGATCATCAACCCATGGTGAATGCATGACCGGCTCAGCACCCGAGTAGCGAACTACCCTATTTCGCGCCGCCTTCGAGGCTGCCGAGCAGTACCCGGGCGATCCGATCCAGGTCGCGGCGATCCTTCGCCGGAAGCACCGACAACATCCTGGTTTCGTTCTCGGTATGCGCGGTGACGACTTTGTCGATCAGCGCGCGGCCCGCCTCGGTGAGCACCACCCTGATGGCGCGGCGATCCTCCGCATCCGCGATGCGCCGGACCAACCCCGCCGACTCCAGACGGTCGAGCCGCCCGGTCATTCCGGCGCGCGACAGCATCAGGGTGTCGGCGAGCACCGACGGGTTCAATTCGAACGGCTCGCCCGAACGACGCAGTGCGGCAAGCACATCGAACTCGCCGCGCTGCAGCCCGTGCGCGATGAAGACCGCCTCGATATCCCGCTGCGCGACCACGAGCAGCCGGCCCAGCCGCCCGATCACGCCCATCGCCTCCAGCTCGAGGTCCGGTCGCTCCCGCCGCCACTGCTCGACGATCGCATCCACCGGATCCTGTTCGATCTCACCCATGGACAAGATTCTATTCGCTGCTATATAGTTCGGTAGCGAATTATCAACCACCGAATCACTCGGAGAGCATCATGAACGCCACCACCGACCGCACCTTCGCCATCCGCCAGCCGCAGGATGCCGAGACCCTGGTGACCCCCTCGGTCACCATGCGCCTGCTCATCGACTCGAACGAAGCGGGCGGCGCGGTCAGCCACCTGGAGGTCAATATGGACAAGGGCGCAGACGGCGCGGCACCGCACTACCACACCAAGTCGGACGAGCTGTTCTACGTCGCCGACGGCGAACTGCAGGTACTGGCCGGGGACAAGATCGTCACCGTCGGAGCGGGCGGGTCGATCGTCGTCCCCAAGCTCATGCCGCACGCCTTCGGCGCCGCCCCGGACAGCTCCGCGCGCATCCTGATCGCCCTGATGCCCGCGGTGGAGCGCTTCGGCTACTTCCGCCTGCTCGACCGGCTGGTCAAGGGCGAGGCCACCTTCGAAGAACTGGCGGCATCGCAGGAGGAATACGACAACTGGTTCGTCGAGTCGCCCGAATGGTGGGCCGAGCGCAACGCGAACCGGCGGTGACGTTCGCCTCGGAACGACGGATGCGGATGAATGACGACGGATATGTGCACGCCCGCTGGAAACTGCTGCGGGCGGCCGGAATCGGCGGCGACAAGCTGATCTCCGGCGGCATCGGCCCGGTCGTGCTGGAACCACCATCAAGTATCGGCGCGAACTGCGCGGCGACGACGAGGTCGCGGTCACCTGCGAATTCCAGTGGGACGGCCGCAAGATCTTCCGAATCCGCCAGGAGATGCGCAACCTCGACGGTACTGTCGCAGCAGAGGTCGAGGTGGTGCTCGTCATCATGGATCTCACCGGGCCGAACAACCGGATCTGCTCGGACTCCGAACCGCGGCGGGCAGATCCGCGCCAACGGATGCACGGCCGCCAATCCCGGGCAATATCGACCGCGCGGAACCGTTCGGAAGTAGCTAAACGATTGCCGGGGCCCGTTCGGGCTAATACCGAAAATCTTTCGGCGCTAGTGCATCCCGAGCCGAAATCTAGTTTGCCAGCGGCGGTCAAATCTCGCGATTCGGACCGTGCGAGACCCCTTGCGCGATATGATCCAGTTCCCGCTCGGGGGTCCTGGCAAATCGCGAGCAGATCGGAGAGCTCACTATGACCGACGCAATCCACCTCCCCGGTACCGGGCCGGCGGGTGACCGCGTCCCCGCGTTGCAGGGACTGCTGGTGGCCGAGTCGGAACGAGATTTCACGGTCAAAGTGACCGAAGGAACCTGGACTTTCCGCCGCGACGATGTACTTCGGGTCCTCGACTGGACCGACAGCGCGACCACCGAGCGTGACGGCCGTCCGGTGCTGATGGATATCCGCCCCGGCGCCACCGCCGATTTCACCCGCCGCCTGCGCATCGACCTCGTCGACCGGCCGATGACGCTGGCCGAGGAACCCTCCGCGGCACTGGGAGATGAAGCGCTGCAACAACTCACCGCATCGTGGGCCGACAGCCTGCAGCTCGCCGAATGCCCGGGCACCAGCGGAGCGACCTTCACCTACTGCCAAACCAAATCGCTCGCGACAAGCGACGACGGCATAAACTGCGACAGCCTCGACTGAACAGGACTGCGCATGGCGGCGCGCCGGACAGGTTCGGTCCTCATCGTCTCCGAATCCGATGATCTGCACGGCACCGCGATGGCGGCGACGTTGCGAGAACACCACGGGCTCAGCCCGATTCAGCTCGATCTGCGCGACTTCCCGCGCGAATCCGGAAGTTTCCGGCTCGATCGGCACGGCACCACGCGATCGCTGTCGCATGTGATCGGACTCGACGACGTCCGCTCGGTCTGGTGGCGCAGACCGCATCCCGCACAGGTTCCGGCCGGCGTGCGCGCCTCGGACGACGCCTATCGCCAAGCCGAATGCGACGGCTTCATCCAGGGCCTGCTGTGGTCGATTCCGGCGTACTGGGTCAACGATCCCGGCGCCGATCGCACCGCGAGCCGCAAAATCGTGCAGTTGGAGACCGCACGGCGAGCCGGTTTCGTCATCCCGGAAACGCTCATCACCAATGATCCGGACGAAGCGCGAAGCTTCGTCGAATCACGTTCGGGCTCGGTGGTTTACAAGCGAACCGGCACCGGACGCGCCGAATTCGCCGAAACCCGAATAATTACCAAGGCCGACTTCGGCCGCCTCGCGGGCATCCGCTCCGCGCCGACCACCTTCCAGGACTACGTCGAGGCACAGTGCGATCTGCGTGTGGTGTGGATGGATGGCGTCGAATGGGCGGTGCGCATCGACTCACAGTCCGGGGTCGGCCGGGTGGATTCCCGGCTGGACACCACTGTCGACTTCGTACCGGAGCATCTGCCCGCCTCGGTCAGCAAGTCGCTGGCCACGCTGATGGGCGCACTCGGCCTGAGCTTCGGCGTGCTGGATCTACGCCTCGGCCTCGACGGCGAGTACTACTTCCTCGAGGTCAACCCACAGGGCCAGTTCGCGTATCTGGAGATCAAGACGGGCCTGCCGATGTTCCGCAGCCTCGCCAACCTGCTGGTCAACGGCGACGGCGCGGTGCCTGGCTATTAGCGCGCACGATCTCGCTCGGTGTCGGCGAAATCCATTCGCCGACATCGGGATTCAGATCCAAGAACGCTACTGGCTCTTGCGGCGGTTCGCACCGCCGCGACTGCGGAGTTGCACGTGTGACTCCACCAGCACGTTGTGGACGAAACCGTAGGAGCGGCCGGTCGACCGGGCCAGCGATCGGATGCTGGCTCCCGCCTCGTACTGCTTCTTCAGCTGGGTCTGCAAACGGTCGCGTGATTTCCCCGTGACGCGTGTGCCCTTACCCAGTGTGGCCTTGACTTGTGTGGGCCTGTCGCTCATGGCTTCCTCCGAGTCGCCGAGCCGCGTCATTCCAGGCTAGACACTCGGGAAGCTGTGATCAACGGGTCTTTGTGATGAATATCACCGGAGACCCGATTCGTGAGAGTGAAAACCTACCGCCCACAACGAAACTCCGCCAAGATCACCCCGATCAGGCCAGCTGAATCAGCTCCAAATATTCTGCCGACCAGTGGTCTTCCTGGCCATCCGGCAGCAAGATCACCCGCTCCGGCGACAGCGCCTCGGCAGCGCCCGGGTCGTGGGTGACCAGGACGACCGCGCCCGCGTAGGTGCGCAGCGCGTCGAGGACCTGCTCACGCGAGATCGGGTCGAGGTTATTGGTCGGCTCGTCCAGCAGCAGCACATTGGCCGCCGAGGAGACCAGCCCCGCCAGCGCGAGACGGGTCTTCTCTCCGCCGGAGAGGGTGCCTGCGGGCTGCTCCAGCTGCGGTCCGGAGAACATGAACGCGCCGAGCAGTCCGCGCAGCTCCTGCTCCCCCGCATCCGGCGCGGCATGGCGGATGTTCTCCCATACCGTGGCCTGATCGTCGAGGGTGTCGTGCTCCTGGGCGAAGTAACCGACCTTGAGCCCGTGACCGGGCACGAGACCACCCGCCGTCGGCGTCTCCACCCCGGCGAGCAGGCGCAGCAGCGTGGTCTTGCCCGCACCGTTGAGACCGAGCACTACGACGCGGCTGCCGCGGTCGATGGCCAGATCGACGCCGGTGAAGATTTCCAGCGAGCCGTAGACCTTGGTCAGGTTCTCGGCCATCAGCGGGGTCTTGCCGCAGGTGGCGGGTTCGGGGAATTTGATCCGCGCGACCTTGTCGGCCACCCGCACCTCGTCGAGTTCGGCCATCAAGCGGTCCGCGCGCTTGGCCATATTCTGTGCCGCAGTGGCTTTCGTGGCCTTGGCGCCGAGTTTGGCGGCCTGGGCGCGCAGGGCGCTGGCCTTCTTCTCGGCATTGGCACGTTCGCGGCGGCGGCGCTGTTCATCGGTGGCACGCGCGTCCAGATATTTCTGCCAGCCCATGTTGTAGACGTCGGCCTCACCGCGCACCGCGTCCAGGAACCAGACCTTGTTCACCACATCGCCGAGCAGTTCGACATCGTGGCTGATCACGATCAGGCCGCCGTCGTGGTTCTGCAGGAAGCCGCGCAGCCAGGTGATGGAGTCGGCGTCGAGGTGGTTGGTCGGCTCGTCGAGCAGCAGGATGGTATCCGAGCGCCCGCCGCTGCCGTCGGAGGCGGCGAACAGGATGCGCGCCAACTCGATTCGGCGTCGCTGACCACCGGAGAGCGTGCGCAGCGCCTGGCCTAGTACCCGATCGGGCAGGCCGAGGCTATTGCAGATGCGCGCCGCTTCGCTCTCGGCCACATAGCCGCCGAGCGCCGAGAAGCGTTCCTCCAACCGACCGTATTTGCGCACCGCCTTCTCGCGTTCGGCGTCATCGACCACCTCGGCCATCAGCGCCTGCTGCTTCTCCATATCGCGCAGCAGGGTGTCCAAGCCACGAGCGGAGAGCACGCGATCGCGGGCGAGCACGTCCAGATTGCCCTCGCGCGGATCCTGCGGGAGATACCCGATATCGCTGGAGCGCAAAATCTTTCCGGCGTAGGGCTCACCCTCGCCCGCCAGAATGCGCAGCGTGGTCGTCTTGCCCGCGCCATTGCGCCCGACCAGTCCGATCCGGTCGCCGGCCTGCACCCGCAGCGCAGGTCCGGGGGCCGACAGCAGGGTGCGGACTCCGGCCCGGACCTCCAGGTCCGTCGCGGTGATCACAGGCTTCTCCTACGGGTACGTGGTGCTGATCGGTTGCTTGCTCGATTGTGCGACGCGAACACGCACAAGAACCACCGATTTTACCTGGCTCCAGAGGTGCTTCCGACACCCCCGATCCAGGTGTGACCGCGCTAACTCTTCAGGGCGGCGTCCTGCGGCTCAGTAGCCCCTCGGCGAGCGGCTGGGATCGGCCTGCTGCACGTTGGATGCCAGATTGGAACCGCGTTCCGCGCGACGTGATAGCGCTGCATCACCTAGTCCATGCTGGCCGCAATATCGGCCGTCGGATCAGTGATCTCCGATGACGTTCCGGCGACGTGTAGGCCGCAACGTGCTGGAGCTCGTCAGGGTCAGCCCCCTGCGAGGGATGTCCGGCGATCACCACTCGCGACCAGTCGATCAAGCCTTGGCTGCCCAGCTCGTCGAGCACCGCGCGGTGTAATGGCCGCCAGACCCCGGCCTCGGTCCACACACTGAACCGGCGATGCGCGGTCGGCATCGTCACACCGAACGCCGACGGCAACATCCGGCGCGCGCAACCGCTGGTCAGCACGAAACCACCGCGGTGAACACCGCGCGCTCGTCCCCCCGGGCCGTATCGCCACCCTGCGGGCACACGATGAACTTCGGCAGCAACGGCTCGGCGAGAACCAACAACTCGTCTGGCATAAGACGACGACTCATCGACCACAAGTCGAACATCATGCGACACAACTCATTCCGACACGCCCCAGACGAATCACATCCACCTAAGACACGGTCGTAGCCGTGCCGGAGCACCATGACGGGGCGTCGCCGACCCCACGAGCATTCCCAGGTCCGGGAAGATCCGACAATCGACTCGTGTCGAGATTGCCTGCCTGGATGAGAGCGAGGCGCCGATGAGTCCCGACGGCACCAAACAGCTGGGTGACTTGCATGAGCTTCCGGACTGCGCGCCGGCGGGCTTGAAAGCACTGTTCAAGGCAGCCGAGGGGGTTATTCAAAACCAGATCCAGCTGCTGGGGTCGGGCACACCGTCCAAGGCTCCCGATCTGCGCGAGATGCTGCGCAGCCAGGGAATCGCCGATCCCAAGGACAAGTCGACGATGATCGACGAATACAACAATCACAAAAACGAGGTGCAGAAGGCCATATCAGGTATCCAGCGGAAGGACGACGGCATCGTCGTGAAGACCGCCGGAATCGGAGAAGTCGTGACGAATGCCTACAATGCCATCGACACCTCGGTGGGGAACCTCAACACAAAGATCGACGCCTCCTTCAAGACCGTGCGGACCGAGACCGACAAGGACGGCAAAACCCACCAGGAACTGCCGAAAGATATCGTCGATGGCCTGTTCACGGGCGTCTGGGACACGTTGAACACGACGTACGACCAGGTCCACGGTGTCTCGGACCAGGCGGCGGCCGCGGCGCTCAAAATCAACGGCGACTCGCCGGGCTATACCCCGACCGGCGGTACGACGCCGACCTCGTCCACCACCTCGGGATCCACTGGATCAGGGTCCAGTGGATCGGGGTACAGCGGAGCCACTCCGTGGAGCGGCCAGTCGGGTTCGATGGGCACCGCGATCATCCCCACCGCGGACAAGCCCGACGCGATGGCGATGATGAAATACCTCATCGACACATACCACTTCACCCCGGCACAGGCCGCGGGAATCGTAGCCAACGCGAAGTTCGAGTCGGGTTTCGACGTCTCGGCCACGGGAGACAACGGAACGGCCAAAGGCCTGTTCCAGTGGCGTTTCAATCGACTGTCCGGACTCCAGGATTTCGCGAGCAAGCCGGGCGAGAGTATCGGCGACTGGCACACCCATATCGACTACATGGTTCAGGAATTGCGCGGTGGCGGCTATCAGCAGGCCAGCTCTGCCGTCAGCGCGAACCAGAACGACCCTCGGGCAGTGGCGGAAGCCTTCGACCGGTACTACGAGAAGAGCTCCGGATCCACGATCAACAAACGGCGCGATTACGCGGCCGGGCTCCTTACGGAGTACAACCAGTCCAATTCGAGTCTCGCCGTCTGAAGCCGGGGTTGTGAGCGCCCATTTCAGCAGTAGCTCACCGGAACGCCACCCCGATTCCCTCGACGACGAAGGCTCGGTCTAGGTGCCATACGCCAACCATCAGGTCCCCGTCTGTCGGAACACTCGCGCCGGGGCGGAATCGCGCAAACCCGACCGGGTCCACTCGACGGATTTCAACAGCGGTAGCGTGCCATCACATGACGACCGATCTGATTGGCAAGAGCGCACTCGTTTCCGGAGCCAGCCGGGGTATCGGCAAGGCGGTCGCGGCAGAGCTACTGCGCCGGGGCGCCAATGTGCTGATCACCGCCCGCAAGCCGGAACCGCTCGAGGAGGCGGCCGCCGAGCTGCGGGCGCTCGGTTATCGGGGCGAGGTCAGCGCGCTGGCGGGCAATTCGGGTGATCCGGACAGCCGGGCCGCCGCGGTGGCTCGGGTGGTCTCGGAATTCGGCTCATTGGACATCCTGATCAACAACACCGGTATCAATCCGGTCTACGGCTCGCTCATGGATGCCGATCTGGAGGCGGTGCGCAAGATCTTCGACGTCAATGTCGTCGCAGCACTCGGCTACGTGCAGGAGGCCTACAAGGCGTGGATGCGCGATCACGGCGGTGCGGTGGTGAATGTGGCCAGTGTCGCCGGCCTGCGTTCGACGGGCGTGATCGCGGCGTACGGCGCGTCCAAGGCCGCGCTGATCCGGCTCACCGACGAACTGGCCTGGCAGCTGGGCCCGAATATCCGGGTGAACGCGGTGGCGCCGGGCGTGATCAAGACGAAGTTCGCCGATGCGCTGTACTCGGCGGATGAGGAGCGGGCCGCGAGCGTGTACCCGATGAAGCGGCTCGGCACGCCGGAGGATGTCGCACAGCTGATCGGATTCCTGGTGTCGGACGAAGCCAAATGGATCACCGGTGAGACGATCCGCGTCGACGGTGGATTGCTGTCGACCGGCGGAATCTGATCCGTTCGAGGCAATCCGCTGGCCAGCAGCGGAACCTCAACTGTCCCAATAGCATCGATGGCCGTGCGGCGAATCCGCACGGCCATCGGACTATCTATACCCTGGCAGGCTGGCGCAGATCGTCCCGATCAGGCAGGGGCGGCGCGGACGGTCCTTCGTCGAATCCGAAACGCTCGTGCAGCTTTTCGAGCGGTCCGGGTGCCCACCAGTTCCAGTCGCCGAGCAGTTTCATCACCGCGGGCAGCAGGAAGCCGCGGATCAGGGTCGCATCGACCAGTACCGCCAGCGGCAGGCCGATGCCGAAAGACTTCATGAAAGTGATGTCCGAGGCCAGGAATCCCAAGAACACCAAGGAGATCAGGACCGCGGCGGCGGTGACGATCCGGCCGATCTTTTCCAGGCCATGGGCAACGGCCGATTCGTTCTTGCCGGTGCGTTCGTACTCTTCGAGAATCCGGGACAGCAGGAATACCTGGTAATCCATGGCCAGACCGAAGGCCACACCGAACAGCATGACCGGCACGGTCGGCGGCAGATCGCCGGTCACGGTGAAATCGAGCAGGCCGGACAGGTGCCCGTCCTGGAAGATCCAGACCAGCGCGCCGAAAGTCGCGGTGAGGCTCAGCGCGCTGAGCACGATCGCGACCAGCGGCAGCACCACGCTGCCGGTCAGCAGGAACAGCACGACCAGCATGATGATCACGACGTAGGCCAGCGCCAGGGGCAGCGCCGAGGTCACCGCATCGAGGGAGTCGGCGCTCGCGGCCGCGATACCGCCGACCAACCGCTGTGCGGGTGCGGGCACTGCGCGCAACTCCTTGGCCACCCGATCCAGCAGCGCCGGATCGACGGTGTCCGGTGTCACCGAAAGGTAAGCGGCGTCCTTGGTTTCGAAGCGCGCGTGCTGTGCCATGGCCGGGGCGAGCTGCCCGCCGTGGGCGTAGCTGCCGGTGGCGGTGTCGACGCGACGGACATTGTCGACTTCGGAGAGCTTCCTGGCGTAGGCGTCCAGGTCGGACTTGCTGTCCGGAAGTACGACGAACAGTCCGTTGGTGTCGGTGGCGGCGAACTCACGCTGGATGGTCTCGGTGATCTGCCGGTTGTTCATCGACTCCGGCAATGCCCGCTCGTCCGGGAAGCCGAGTTTCACACCGAGGAACGGGGTCCCGAGCAGCAGCAGGAAGGCCGTGACCGCCAGACCGATCGGCGCCGGCTTCCGCATCACGAATACCGCGAGCCGATGCCAGAAACCCTCACCGGGCGCGGGACGCTGCGGACGGAAGAACCAGCCGAGTTGACCGCGATCGATGCGACTGCCGAGCAGCAGCAGAATCGCGGGCAGCACCGTCAGCGAAACCGTCGCGGCGATTGCCGCGACCGCCAGCCCCGCATAACCCATGGAACGCACCGCGAGCAGCGGGAAGAACAGCAGGCCCGACAGCGCCACCGCGACGGTGACCGCCGAGAAGGCCACGGTGCGACCGGCCGAACGCATGGTCGCGGCGACGGCCTGACCGGTCGTGGCGCCTGCGGCCAATTCGTCGCGGTAGCGGCTGATGATCAGCAGGCTGTAGTCGATCGCGAGGCCGAGGCCGAGCAGAGTGGCGACATTGGTCGCGGTCGCGGCGAGATCGGTGACCAGGGCGATCAGCCACAGCGCGCCCATGGTGATCATCACGGTCACCGCTGCGACGACCAGCGGCAGGCTGGCCGCCACCAAGCCGCCGAATACGAACAGCAGCGCGATCAGGGTGACGGGGAACGCGATGGATTCGCCGAGTACAGCGTCCTTCTCACTCTGCTGCACCGTCTCGTGCAACAACATCGCGTAACCGCCGACGCGCACCTGCACCGGCCCGTGCGTGCCGCCATAGCGATCCGCCAGGCCGCCGACCTTCTGGTCGACCGCGCCCTCCTCGCCGAGAATGCTCGCGACTATCAGCCCTGATTTGCCGTCGGCGCTGCGCAGCGCAGGCGACTTGTCCATCCAGTACGACATGACACCCGCGACACCCGGCTCATCCTTCAGCTTCAGCGCCAATTTCACTGCGGCCGTTGCCGATTCGGGATCGTCGACCGAGGTGTCGCTGTGCACCAGCAGCACGAAGTTCGGCGGCGCCTGACCGAAGGCATCGCGCAAAATCTCGGTGGCCCGGCTGGATTCGCCGCCGGGATCGCTGTAGCCACCGCCCTGCACTTTGTCGAACAACGTCGAGCTGAGCATCCCCATTATCAGCGCGAGCCCGGCGAAGATGCCGAGTATCCATTTTGCGCGCCGCGTAGCGACTGCTTGCAGGTCGCTCGAAATGGTCAGCTTGGTCAGTTCGAACACCGCCACACCCTCATCACTCGTTAAGCCGCGCCGCGTTCGCTCCCTGACGAATCCGCGACGTGCCCGGTTTGCACCTGCCTGGCCACCACCCGCATCGGCAGATACTTCGGGTGCACCAGGGCGCCGATCACCGTCTCTTGCACCGCGATACCGGGCATCGGGCGCAGGCGCCAGCGCCCGCCGATCGTAGCAACCTGCAGGGCAACCTCGGTGAGCGAGAACACATTTCCCGGACACTGCCGGGTGCCCATGCCGAACGGCAGGTACGCACCCTTGGGCCGGGACTCCATTGCCGCAGGCAGCCAGCGGTCCGGGTCGAATTCATCGGGATTCGGGAAGATGGCCGGATCCCGGTGCACCGCAACGGGACACACCAGCAACATGGCACCCTTCGGCAATCCCTTGCCGCCGAGTTCATAGTTCGCGGGCACATCGCGAACGGTCAGCCACGGCGAGTACATGCGCAGGGTCTCGGTGACGATCCGCTTGGTCAAATCGAGCCGACCGAGATCGGCGAATTCGGCCGGGCGACCACCCAGCACTGCATCGATCTCGGCGTGGAAAGCGGCCTCCAGCTCGGGATTTCGGCCCAGCTCGTGGAATACCCAGGACAGCGTCATCCCGGTTGCCTCGGTGCCGCCGACCAGGAAGTTGATCAGCTCGTCGTGCACCTGGGCATCGGTGAGCGCGACACCGTCCTCATCGCGGGCCTTGATCAGGGTGTCCAGCAAGTCGCCGTGATCCAGGTTCGGGTCGGCGGCCAGGTCCGCACGGTAAGCGGCGATGATCTTGCTGGTCGCCGACTTCATACCGGCCACAAGCCCTTCGAAGCGGCGATTGCTGGGCAGTGGCAGCTTGTCGATCCAGGCCGGGCGGGTGACGCGGCGGGCGAGCAGCGTCATGACCGGTGTGAGCATCTCGTGGATTTCCGCGCCGGTCTCCGCGCCGAGGTCGCCACTGAACAGCGCCCCCGCGACGGTGCGCAGCGCCAGGTCGTGCATCTCGGTATCGACGACCACCATTTGACCGTCATGCCAGGCATCGGCCTGTTCCGCGCCCAGACGCGTCATTACTGTGGCGTACTGCGCGATGCGGCCGCGAGCGAAAGCCGGAGCGATCATTCGGCGTTCCCGCTTGTGCTGCGGGCCCGACAGCACGGTGACGCCCGCGCCGAGCAGCGCCTCCGCGCGATCGATCATCGAACCCTGATCGGACAGGCCGACGAAGGCTTCGCGGATCAGGTCCGGTTCGGTGACGACGTAGGTGTCGTAACCCGGAATCTTCACCCGCACCACGGGTCCGAGGTCCGACAGCGTCTGCAGGAAGCGGTACGGCCTGCGCGCGAGTCGGTGTGAGTGGCCGATGAGGGGTAGGGCCCCCGGTGCGGTCGGCACCGCATTCGTGCCGGTCGGGCGGCTGGCGAGCCGGGTGGTCATCATGCGAGTCTCCTAGGCGTGGATCGACTTTCGCGCACTCGATCGAGGGGGTCGGTTGGTCATCCGCGAGCGATGGCGGCGTCGACGCCGCCGATCTGTCCGACCCAGTGGACGTAGGCCGCCAGTCCGTCGGCCAGCGAGACCGTCGGCGCGTAGCCGAAATCCCGGGCGGCCGCGCTGGTGTCGTAGGTACTGGAAACGGTCAGTGCCGCGGTGGTCCAACTGGACAGCGGCGGCGCGTAGCGCTCCTTGATCGCCGGCACTCGCCATATGGTGTCGAAAACCGCGATGGCGGCGTCGAATACCGGTTTGGGAATGGTCCGGGTGGGCGGCGTCAGGTCCAGGGCGACGGCGAGGTCCTTGACGAACTTCCACAAATCGACGTCCTCGGGATCGGCGAGGAAGTAGGCATTGCCCGCGACCTGATCCGAGCGCGCCGCCTGCAGACAGGCCTGCGCGGCATGCTCGCAGTAGGTGATCGACACCATGACGTTCTTGCCGCCGGAGAGGTCGGGCAGCTTGCCGGACTTCAACTTTCGCAGCAGCAGGGTCATCCAACCCGAGGAACGCGGTCCCCAGATCATTCGCGGGCGCAGGGCACAGGTCACGAAATCCGGGGTGTTGCCGGCCAGGACGAGCTGTTCGGCGGCGGCCTTGGTCTCCACGTACGGGCTCTTCGGAGCGGTCACGTACGGCTCGGACTCGTCGATGCCGAAGCGGTCGGTGTCATAGGAGGTCGCCACCGAGGGGCTGCTGACGAAGACGAAGCGGCCGACACCGGCCTCCTGTGCGGCCTTCATCAGCCGCCGGGTGCCCTCGACATTGGCCTCCCAGAACTGCGCCCGGCTGCCCACCTCGGCGACCAGTCCGGCGCTGTGATAGACCACATCGACGCCCTTACACGCGGTGACCAGCGATTCGTAGTCGCCGAGATCTCCTGCCACCGTTTCGATTTCGGGCACCGTCGACAGGTAGCCGAGATCGCTCGACGGCCGGACGATGGCACGTACCTCATCACCGGCCGCCACCGCGGCGTCGACGATATGGCTGCCCAGGAATCCGGTTGCCCCGGTGACCAAAGCCTTCATGGCGTCATACCCTTTCCGGCCCATACGGCCAATTCCTCGCGCCCGATCTTGGCGTTGTGCCTGATGTCGACCGGGAACCCGGGATGGGCGCGGAATACCTTGATGGACCTGGTGAATTCGCGCCCGCGCGCGATGGACCACAGTTCTCGCTGAACCCGTGGAATCTCGGATTCCGCCACCCCGGACCGCAATTCGAAGCACAGCACCGGGATCTGCGCCCCCGGCTCGCCGACACCGACGAGCGCGGTGCGGTGCACATCCGGGTGGGTGTTGAAGATCTGCTCGCACTGCACGGTGAACAGGTCACCGGCCGCGGTGCGGACCCGCTGCGCCGTGCGGCCACAGAACCACAGCCGACCGGACTCGTCCTGCCAGGCCAGATCGCCGACGCGATGCCAACGGCGCACAGTGCCGTCCGGGCGGGTTTCGTCGATCTTGTTGCGAGCATCGGCGGCCGGGTTGTGGTGATAGGCGGTGCTGACTTGCGCACCGGCGGCGACGATTTCGCCGATCTGCCCCGGTGGCAGCACGAGATCGTCGCGCCAGGTGGGGATTTCGTCATCGGAGACGGCGATGATCCGTACTCTTGTATCGCTGTCGGATTCCGCGATCGGGCGGCCGACACAGGTGCCCGCGCCCTCGGCGGTCTGCTTGCGGGTCTCGTCGAGTTCGGACCATTCGAGGGTGGTCAGCGGCAATGCCTCGGTCGCACCGTAGGTGGTGAAGACGCGCGCGGACTCACCGAGAGCGGCCCTGACCCCCACGAGCGCATCGAGGTTCGCGGGCGCGCCCATCGAGATGACCCGAACCAGACTCGGCAGCATGATCCCGGTTCTTGTCAGATATTCGCCGAGCGGACCGAGCAGGGCGGGGGATGCGGTGACATCGGTGGCCTGGAAACTCTGGACCACATCGGCGAGCAGTGCCGGATCGGCCTTGGACACCCGCACCGGATCGACCGGCCCGAGCACGACATGCGCACCCTGCAGCAGATCGAAGATGCCGAACAGCGGTACCGAGGTGAGCGAGACGAAACCCGTTGGGCGGCCGTGCAACTGCTCGATCACCCGCAGCGAGGCGGCGAATCCGGCCCTGGTGAACTCCACCCCCTTGGCCGGTCCGGTACTGCCGGTGGTGAAGGCGATCATCAGCAGATCGTCGGGCGCATGGATGATTTCGGGTGCGGCCGCACCAGGTGTTTGTCGCATGGCGAGCAAGGTGTGCCCACCCCAGAACGAGCGTCCGACCGACACATGCACCCGCACCGAACGGAAGGTGCGCCGCGCCGCCAGTCGCACCAGATGTGCCAGCGGTATGCCGATGAACGCCTCCGCACCGACACTGCGGAAGCAATGCAGCATGCGGCGCACGCCCATACCCGGATCCACCACCACCGGCACCGCACCGACCCGGAACAGCGCGAAGATCACCGCGAACAGATCAGGATCGGGTTTGACCATGACAATGGTCTTGACGCCCTTGCTGATTCCGATCCGTTCGAAGGCCGCGGCGTAGGCGTCCACCCGCGCGCCGAGTTCGGCGAAGGTCAGCACCGCGAATCCGAGATCCGCTGCGCGCCCCGCACGTTCGGGACGCGCGACGGTCGGATAGCTGATGGCGGGCAGGTCGGCGCGCTGCCGGATCTGGTGCTCCAGCAGCGCGCTCAGATCTGCGGGCTCCTGGCTCACCCCGCACCGCCGGCGGGAACCGTGTAGCTCACGCAGCCGGCGATCGGACCGGATCCCGCGGCGACCAGGAGCAATTCGTCGCCGGCCGACAGTTCACCGGCCTCGAGCAACTGGTGGTAGCCGATGATCAAACCCGAGCTGCCCGCGTCCATGTCGCCGGTCGCGGCCTGATGCGCTCGGGCGAAACCGAATTCGCTCGCCAGCGTGGCCGCGAAGTCGGGCACCGGGTTATTGGTGACCAGCACGCGCTGCCGCTCCGGCCGTTCGGCCAGGTACGGGCGGACGGCGGCAAACGCTGCGCCGCTGACCAATTCGGTGTAGTCGTCGGCGACATCGACGGTGATCGAGCGCTGTCCGTCGTTACCCATCGCCTTCAGATCGAGGTACCCGGCGACACCTGGATGGGTGCCGACCGCGCGCGGCAGCGGTGCCGGGATGTGCACCCGATCGAAGCCGGTGCCCTCGTCGATCCCCTTGGTCACCAGCAACGCGGCACCGACCGCGGCGTAGCGGAAGTCGGCCGGTGCGTGTCCGGTGCCGCCGGGGTGGGCATCGCTGCCGACGATCAGCACCCGCTCGACCGTGCCGTTCTCCAGCAGCGCACCCGCGGCCTGCAATGCGTTGAGCACGCCGCAGGCCCCATTGCGCAGATCGAGTGAGAAACCCGCCCGCGAGGAGCCGGCCTGGTAGTCCAGGTGCATCCCCAGTTCCTTCTGGATCAGGGCGGCATTGGACGGTTCGACGATATTGCTGTCGCGGTAGACGCCGACATTGATCAGTACGTCGATATCGTTGGGCTCGACGCCCGCCCCCGAGAGGCACTCCCCGGCTGCCCGCACGGCGTGGTCGATGGAACCCAGGGTGGGGTCGGCGCTGACGGCGGACCGCCGAATAATGAACGTCATTTCATCCCACCAATGCACTGATAGTTGCCGACAGGACACCGAAGACCATTCCGGAGGCCGTCGGCACGAAACAGATTTTGGCCCCCTTCGGGATCTCGCCTCGGGAAATGTAGTCGTGCAGTACCAGGAAATGCGTACTTGCCCCGGTGTTGCCATACTTTTCGACGGTCGCCAACCGCGGCGGCATCTCGGTGCCGTGAATCTTGCTGCCGGATTCGGCGAGCTTCTCGGTGAATCCGACGCCGAGCTGGTGGAACACGATGTAGTCGAACTTCTCGTCGGCGAATGTGGTGCCGCGCTTTGCGAGGATATCGCTATGGAATTTCGCCCATGTTTCCCGGCGCGGCGCGGCTTGCATGGTGAGATTGTCGGTCAACATGATCATGTTCTCGCTGGCATCGCTCGGCTTGGCAATACACAATGGCGAGTACTCGGCGCAGGTCGTCAGATCGACGTAGTGCAGCACGTCTTCTTCGTCCACCGCGGGGTCCAGAATGACCGCGACCGCGGCATCCGCGAGAGTGAGCGCGGCGAACTGCGGATCGCGCGCATCGATGGCCTCGGCGAGTGCGCCCTCGGTCACCGGCGATATCACCTCGGGCGTGACGACCATGCCATTGCGCACCGCGCCCGCGCGAATCAGATTGTCCAGCAGATAGATTCCGGTCATGGTGCCGCCGCAGGCATTCGCCACGTCATAACCGGAGGCATTGACCGCGCCGATGCGCCGGGCGATCTCCTGGGATGCCGACGGTTCGAAGACCATATGGAATCCGTCGTGCACGGTGGTGCCGCCACAGATGACGATATCCAGGTCGGCGGCATCCAATCCGGACTTCGCCAGCGCGTCCTGCGCGGCCCGCGCGCCGAGGGTCAGGGTGTCCTCGCTGGTGCGGTCGACCATAAAGCGATGACCGATGCCGGTAATTCGCTCGACGTCGAACTCGCCACCGCTCGTCATCCGACTCAGTACTTCCGAAGTGGTGTATTCGCCGGCCGGAAGGGCGGCTCCCAGGGCGCGTAATCGGGAAGAATTCACCGTAGCGGTCCTTTCGACAGAGACGGGCAGCACGAACTCCCCGGCTGGCACGACAATGGCTGCGGGCAGATGATGCGGGAATTCCGTTCCACGCGATCGCGAGAACAGAAGGTTCCGAAATCAACATTGATTTCGGCAATCGGTTCCGGATTGCCCGACCCTGGGCAATCCGTCCGACAACGACGAGCATACGGCGCACCGGACAATGTGACCAGCCAGCTGACAGCACGATGCTACTGGCGAGTCACATCGTTGCTGGAAAAGCGAGATCTGACATGATCGCCTTATGAAGAATGTCACCGTCGATATCCGTGAACTATCACAGCGCAACGGTGACTCGACCGCCCGACAGTAAGCTCCGCACGACCGACGAACGCGCCGACACCGAAGGGATCCGCCCTGCACACCACCGAACTCGCTGTGCCACACCGACATCCGCGTTCCGCATGGAAAACGTGATGACCACGGACCTCATCGTCTGCGGCCTCGGGCCCGCCGGTCGCGCACTCACACACCGCTGTCTCGTGCACGGAATGTCGGTCACCGCAATCGATCCGGTGCCGGGTCGTCGCTGGTCGGCGACGTATGCGGGGTGGTACGACGAACTGCCGGGATGGCTGGATCCGTCGGTCATCGCAACGACCGTGGAGCATCCGACGGCCTGGGGTACGAGGCCGCATCGACTCGAACGAACCTATGTCGTCTTCGACTCCGCGCGGTTGCGGGATTCGCTGAATCTCGAAGGTGCACAAATAGTCACCGATCGAGTTGTCGAAATTCGGCACAACACAGTGACTTTGGCTTCGGAAACAATATTCCGCGCAAATCGTGTTATCGACGCACGAGGAATTGCCCGCTCTCCCGAGCTCGCTGAGCAAACCGCGTACGGCGTGGTCGTGCGACGCGACGCCGACATCGAACCCATGTTCATGGACTGGCGCGTGGACAACGGCGCGAAACCCGATGCGCCACCATCGTTTCTGTACGCGGTGCCGCTGAGTGCGGAGACGATGTTGCTGGAGGAGACCTGTCTTGCCGGGTGTCCCGCGCTCGACACCGCGGTGCTGCGCGACCGCCTGCACCACCGGTTGCGCTCGCGCGGAATCGAACTCACCGGCACCGAACCGATCGAGCGCGTGCGTTTCCCGGTGCAGGGCGGCCACCCCGGACAGCGACGATTCGGCGCAGCGGGCGCATTCACCCATCCCGCAACCGGTTACAGCGTCACCGCCTCGCTCGCCGCCGCCGACACTGTCGCCCGCGATGCGTCGGCATGGCCTGCCCAGGCGCGAGCGGTACACGCGTTGCGGTCGGCGGGTCTGCGCGCACTGCTCGCGTTGCCGCCCGCCGACCTTCCTGTCTTCTTCGATGCCTTCTTCACCCTGCCACCGGAACTCCAACGGGCCTATCTGTCGGGCCGCACCGATCTCGGCGGCACCGTCGCCGCCATGCGCACCCTCTTCGCCGCCCTGCCCACACCGCTGCGTCGGCGCGTCGCGACCGCGACACTCGGGATTCCGATTCGCTCGCCTATTCGAATGGGTTCGTCCATGATGGAGTAATGGCACGAGCTATCTGGAAGGGCTCGATTGCGTTCGGGCTGGTAAACGTCCCTGTCAAGGTGTACACGGCCACCGAGGACCACGACATTCGGTTCCACCAGGTGCATGCCAAGGACGGTGGCCGCATCAAATACGACCGCGTCTGCACGGTCTGCGGCAAGTCCGTGCAGTACGCCGATATCGATAAGGCCTATGAATCCCCTGAGGGGGACAAGGTCATCCTGACCGATGAGGACTTCTCGAAACTGCCCGCCGCCGAGAAGCACGAGATTCCGGTGCTGCAGTTCGTACCCAACGATCAGATCGACCCGATCCTGTTCGAGAAGAGCTACTACCTCGAACCCGACTCGAACACCCCCAAGGCCTACGTGCTGCTGGCGACCACGCTGGAGCGCATCGATCGGACCGCGCTCGTCCATTTCACGCTCCGGCAGAAGACCCGGCTCTCGGCACTGCGGGTCCGCGACGGCGTACTGGTACTGCAGACGCTGCTATGGCCCGATGAGGTCCGTGCCGTCGATTTCGAATCCCTGGACGGTGTCGCCGAGCCGAAGCCGCAGGAGATCAAGATGGCCGAGACGCTGGTCGAGACCATGTCCGACGATTTCGATCCCGAGCAGTACACCGACGAGTACCAGATCGAGCTGCAGAAGGTGCTCGACGAGGCCATCGCCAGCGGCACCGGGAAGGTGGTCAGTCAGCCCGAGGAGGCGCCCGCCGCGATGGACGCCGAGGTCGTCGACCTGGTCGCCGCACTGCAACGCAGTCTGGAGGCCAGTGGGCGGCGGACCGCGGAGAGTTCCGGCAAGGCAGCCGCCGAGCCCGAGGCCAAGGCGGCACCGGCGAAGAAGGTAAGCAAGGCAGCGGCCAGCAAATCTGCGGCGAAGAAGACCGCCGCCAAGCCCGCCAAGAAGACCGCGAAGAAAGCGGCCGCCCGCAAGGGCGCATAGCCGTCTACCCGCACACTCCTGGCAAACTTGCGGCATGGATCCCGACGTAGCGATCGTCCCGATGGGCCTGGGCCATCTGCGGACACTGTTCGTCCGGCCGAATCCGAATGAGCCCGAACTGGACTCCACGGACGACGCCCTGCCCGCGGTGCCGCCGGGCACGAAGCGGGCGCTGATCCGCCGCGGCCGACTGGCCGGTGAGGGGCGGGGCGCCCGCTGACCCGGATCAGAACATGCCGTGCGGAAGCTGGTCGGCGTCGGGCACCGGTTGTACGACATCCCAGTGCTCGGTGATCACGCCGTCGACCAGCCGCCAGATATCCACCACCGCCACGCCGCGGGCATCGTCGGGCGCGATCATGTGGTAGTGCACGACGGCATATTCGTCATCGGTGATGACCCGTTTGATTTCCAGTCGGGCGGCGGCCACCGGCGCATTCGCGATGAACTCGATGAAGGCGTCGCGGCCGGACGGATTGCCCGGACTGTGCTCGATGAAGCTCTCGTGCAACAGGTCTCGCAGTACCTCGATATTGCCCGCACTGAACTCGGCGAGGCCGTGTAGCAAGAGATCCCTATTGTGGGTTGCCAGGTTGTTCGTCATGGCGGTAACCGTCGCATCGCACGGTAAGCCTGTCGATTACCAGGCATGTAATGGCGGCTGCCCGCGTGGTGTGGGGATACTGACCGGGTGGATAGCGAACGCTCCGTCGGGGCGCTGCTGCGCGAGTGGCGGCTGCGGCGCAGACTCAGCCAGCTCGAATTGTCCGTACAGTCGGGCATCTCGACGCGGCATGTGAGTTTCGTGGAGACCGGACGCACCATTCCCAGCCCGGGGATGGTCGAGCGGTTCGCCGAACATCTGCGCATCCCGTTGCGCGAACGCAATCGGCTGCTGGTCGCGGCCGGATACGCGCCGACGTACCGGCATCGTGCACTCGACGATCCGGATCTTGCGCAGGCACGCGCCGCGGTCCGGCGCGTACTCGATGCCCACGAACCGTTTCCCGCGCTGGCCATCGATCGACGGTGGAATCTGTTGTTCGCGAACTCGGCGGCGGAGGTGTTCTTCGAGGGTGTGGCCGCGGAGCTGTTGGAGCCGCCGATCAATATGATGCGAATCGGTCTGCATCCCAAGGGGTTCGCGCCGCGCGTGCGGAATATCGAGCAGGTGCGCGGGTTCCTGCTGCCTCGGCTCGCGCGGCAGGCGGCGCTGTCCGGAGATCCCGAATTGGTCGCGCTCCATGCGGAATTGAGCGTGTTCGCGCCGGAAGGCGTTTTTCCGCAGGTAGATCCGTCCGAGGTCGCGCTGCTCATCCATCTCGACCACCGCGGCACGGAGCTGTCGCTGTTCAATACGATCATGCGGTTCGGCGCGGCCTTCGATGTGACGCTCGATGAGATCGCCATCGAGTCCTACTTTCCTGCCGATCAAACCACCAGCGCCTACCTGCACTCATTTGCCAGGTGATCGTCAGGACTCGGCGGCCCGCGCTTTGCCTTCTTCGAAGAAATCGAGCAGGGCGGCGGCGGTGTTCACCTCCTCGCGCGAGCGCAGCGCGCCGAACGAGGCATTCCAGAATTCGCCGGTGCGCGGCGTCCATGGGCCGACATAGGCGTACGGACCCGGATGCGCCGAATCACCCGGTGACACACCGTAATTGACCTCATTGAGAGTGCTGGACAGATCGAAATGCTCTGGCCACAGCACCGGAATGACATCGGGTGCTGTGCAGCGCAGCGTCGAATCCCCGAGCGCGAACCAGTCCGCGATGAGCGCCGCCGCCGCCGGATCGACAGCGAGCTGGTCACCGGGGTCGACTCCGGTGGTATCGGCATAGACGTTCGCCGGTGCCTCGGGTTCGAAGCCCACGGCGGCGGCGACCTTGTCGAAGGTGCCCGCGAGCGCGACCCGGCCCTCCGGCCACACCAGATCGGTGCCGACCACAGAAACCGGCCACTGCGCACCGCCGAAACCACCGTGCACCACCCGTAGCCGGATGGTCCCGAAGCGCCGATATTGTGGGCCCGCGATCAACAACTCCCCCACCGCGTGCAGCGCGAGCCGAGTGTCCCGATACGTGATGTCGTCCACCCGGAAATCATCGCCGCTGCGGGCCGCCCGCGCCGGCGAATCGCACCAGCGGAATCAGGACGGATGGACGATGACCAGCGGCACCTCGCGGGCTCGTCGTCGACCAGATGCGCCGGCAATCGCCACCTCGATCGCCTCGGAGATGACATAGCGGCTGCTCACAGCGGTCGATTCGAATCACTCACCGATGCGCTGACCGGGCTTGATGCGGATTCATTGCTGTCGCCTATTATCGAGATGTTGTCGAGGGAAGGACACTGCCGTGGAATTCCAAGTGCCGGTCATCGATATCTCGTCATATGTCGGCGATGGTTCCGCAGCCGAACGCCGGGCCGTTGCTTGCGCGATCGACACCGCCGCGAGCACCGTCGGCTTCATGCAGGTCACCGGCCACGCCATCCCACAACCGGTGCTCGACGACTTCGCGGCCGCACTCGACAGCTTCTTCGACCTCGAACCGGCGACCAAACAGGGCTATCGCACCCCGCCCGAAATCAATCGCGGCTACTCACCGCCCAAGAGCGAGAGCCTCAGCCTGAGCCTCGGCGGCGCATACGCCACCCGCATGAACGATTACTTCGAGGCATTCAATGTGGGCATCTCCGCGGCCGCCTATCCGGAGGTCGAGTTGTCCGCGCTCGACTACGCCGAAAATCTGTGGCCGACAGAGGTTCCCGGCTTCCGCGCACCCGTGGAGACCTATTTCGCACACGCCGCGCGGATCGCGCGCACCCTCACCACCATCTTCGCCGACGCCCTCGAACTGCCGCCGGGCTACTTCACCAGGTTCACCGACCACTCCCTCGACGTCCTGCGGATGAACAACTACGCGCTGCCGCCGGGCACCGTGGATCTCGACGGCGAACTCACCGGTATGGGCGAGCACACCGACTACGGCATCGTCACCGTCTTGTGGGCGGACCAGGTCCCCGGTCTCCAGGTCGTCGGCGCCGATAACCATTGGCACGATGTACAGCCCGCCGACAACGCCCTGCTGGTCAATCTCGGCGATGTGATGGCGCGCTGGACCAACGAACGCTGGCTGTCCACCCTGCATCGCGTCATGCCGCCGATCACCGACGGCACCATCCAAAGACGCCGCAGCGCAGCCTTTTTCCACGACGGCAATCCGGACGCCGTCATCGAAACACTGCCCTCCTGTCTCGGTGAGGGAAGTAGATACGCCCCGATCACAGTCGCTGAACACCTGCGCACGAAACTCGCCGGTTCCCGTGCCCTGCAACCCAATACCAATGCCACTCGCGAGGCGGCACGGGCTCTCGCCGCGGCAAGCACCGAACGCACTCCGGAGTGAGCGCCACTTACTTGCGGAATTTGGTCTCCAGCTCGGCGAGGGTGGCCTGCAGATCTGCCGCGTCATTCGTCTTGAAGATGCCCTGGAATCCGGCCTCCGCACGGATGGCGGCCTCGACCTCGGGATCGTGGTAAAGCTTCACCAGCGCAAGCAGTTTCGGGTTGTCTCTGTCTTCGGCGCGAGCCGCGAAAATATTGATGTACTGCTTCAGTTCCTGGCGTTCCGGGTCGTCGGTGAAGATGGTCTCGTTCTTGGTGAGACCCGCGGGACGAGCGAAGGTGTCGTCGACGAACGCTGCGTCGACACTCTCCAGAGATTGCGCGGTCAAGGTCGGATCGATGGTCTTCAGCGTCACCCGCGATGCGTCGGTGTCCACATCCTCGAACTTCGAATCCCAACTCGCACCGCCTTTCAGCACGATCAGTCCGGCGGCGGCCAAGCCGAGCAGTGGGCGAACCTGATTGGCCGGGTTATTGCTCAGGGTGATCTGGCCGCCCTTCGGGATCTCCGCCACCGACTTGTGCTTGCGCGAATACAGCGTGAGCGGGTAGATCTCGGTCGCACCGATCGGCGTCAGGGTGTCGTTGTTGCGGACGTTGTAGTTCGCCAGGTACCGCACGTGCTGGAACTTGTTGAGATCGATCCGACGTTGCGCCAGTGCGGGATTCGGCTGGTTGTAGTCGGTGAAGTTGACGAATTCCACGGCGATGCCCTGCTCGGCAGCCTTCTTCTTGTAGACATCCCAATGCGGCAGCGAGATGTCGTTCACGCCGATGCGCACGACATCGTCATGGTGCTCCCGACCACACCCGACACCACCGGCGGCCAGGGCAAGAAGCAGGGGAATCACCAGAACACGGCGCAGCAATCGCATTGCAGGCAACCTAGACGCTCGTCCAATTAGTTGCCAGAGTTTCGCTCAGCACAATCCAAACCGTTGTCCGACCCCTTGGCGCATCGCTTGGATTACCGGGTTCATATTGCGACAAGCATTCGGGAGCACGAGTGAAATTCCATCGGGTACTGGCGATCCCGGTCCTGGTAGCCACCGCGGCCCTCACCCTGACGGCGTGCGGCGACGACAAGGCTTCCGCCGACAACGTAGTGCGCATCGGCACCACTGACAAGGACCACGCCTGGGACGTCTTCGAGGAGAAGGCGAAGGCACAGGGCATCAACCTGCGGATCACCAACTTCTCCGACTACAAGCAGCCGAATCTGGCGCTGTCGCAAAAGCAGATCGATCTCAATCTGTTCCAGCATCTGCAGTTTCTCGGCGCCTACAACGTGGCCGATAACGACACCCTGACGCCGATCGCCTCGACCTATATCGTGCCGCTCGGGCTCTACTCCAAGAAGCACAAGTCGCTCACGGATCTGCCGCAGGGCGCCGAGATCGCGATCCCGAACGATCCGACCAATCAGGCGCGAGCGCTGTTCGTCCTGCAAGCTGCCGGTTTGCTGAAGCTCTCCGGTGACAGCAAGGCGCCGACGCCCGCCGATATCGATAAGGGCGCGTCCAAGGTCAAGGTGACCCCGGTCGATGCGGCGCAGACCGCGCTCTCGCTGGCCTCGGTCGACGGATCGATCATCAACAACACCTTCCTCGATCGTTCCGGCATCGACCCGAATTCGGCCCTCTACAAGGATGATCCGAAGAATCCGGCGGCCGAGCCGTACATCAATGTCGTGGTGTCCAGGGCCGAGGACAAGAACAACGAGCTCTATCAGAAGGTTGCCCAGCTCTGGCACGATCCGGAGGTGCAGCAGGCGCACGCCGAGGTCACCAAGAACACCGCGGTCGAAGTAAAGCGCAGCGGCCCGGAGTTGGAGCAGATCCTGGCCAGGGTGCAGCAGACCATCAAAGACGGCAAGTGAGCGAGCAAACGGTCCCTGCGGTCGAATTCCGTTCGGTCACGAAGGTTTTCGGCAAGGGCGCTGATCAGCAGGTCGCGCTGGACGATATCGACCTGCGCATCGAACAGGGCGAGATCTTCGGTGTGATCGGTTATTCCGGCGCGGGCAAGAGCACGCTGGTCCGGCTGATCAACGCATTGGAGAAGCCGACCACCGGCACCATCGAGGTCGCAGGCACGCCCGTCACGGGTGTGCGGGAGGCCGAGGTGCGCCGCATCCGCCGGGATATCGGCATGGTGTTCCAGCAGTTCAACCTGTTCCGATCACGCACGGCCGCAGGCAATATCGAATATCCGCTCAAGGTCGCGGGCTGGAAGCGCGCCGAGCGCAAGGCACGGGTCAAGGAGTTGCTGGAGTTCGTCGGGCTCGCCGACAAGGCCCGCAGCTATCCGGATCAGCTCTCGGGCGGTCAGAAGCAGCGGGTCGGCATCGCGCGGGCACTGGCGACCTCACCGTCACTGCTGCTCGCCGATGAATCGACCTCGGCGCTGGATCCGGAGACCACCGGCGAGGTGCTGCGGCTGCTGAAGAAGATCAATCGCGAACTCGGCGTCACCATTGTGGTGATCACGCACGAGATGGATGTGATCCGCGCGGTGGCCGATCGCGTTGCGGTGCTCGCGGAAGGCAAGATCGTCGAATTGGCCAGCACCTTCGAGGTTTTCGCTACCCCGCAGGCGGCACCGACACAGTCGTTCGTCGAGACCGTGCTCCACAATCGGCCCGACGCCGAAGAACTGCGGCGACTCGGTGAGCTGCACGGCGGACGGTTGGTCACCGTGGATATCGACGACAAGCGTGGGATCGGTGCGGCGCTGGCCACCGCCGCGCATGCGGGTGTCGGTTTCGAGGTGGTGCACGGCGGGATAAGTACGTTGCAGGACAAGACGTTCGGCAGTGTGACGCTGGCATTGCACGGTTCGGATGACGATGTGGACAAGGTGGTCGAAGCGCTCGATCGCCGCTAGCGACTGCTCGCAGGTCGCTCGAAACGATCTGCGTCGGCTGAAGGGGTAACTTGTGCATACGGATTGGGACAAACTCCGGCCGGTACTGACCGAGGCCATCGGCACCACCATCTACCTGGTGCTGCTCACGTTCGTGGTCGGCGGATTGATCGGGCTGTTCCTCGGCACCGCCCTCTACACCACCCGCAAGGGCGGGCTGCTGGCGAATGCGCCGATCAATGTGCTGCTCAATGTGTTGGTGAATGTGGTCCGGCCGATTCCGTTCATCATTCTGCTGGCGGCGCTCGGTCCGGTCACCCTAGAAGTGGTCGGGACGACGATCGGTACGGAGGCCGCTGCCTTCGTCATGATCGTGGCGGCATCCTTCGGTATCGCCCGGATCGTGGAGCAGAATCTGGTCACGGTGGATCCGGGCGTCATCGAGGCGGCCAGGGCGGTCGGCGCCGGTCCGCTGCGGATCGTTCTGACACTGCTGATCCCGGAAGCGTTGGGGCCCTTGGTGCTCGGCTACACCTTCGTGGTGATCGCCATCGTCGATATGTCCGCCATGGCGGGCACGGTCGGCGGCGGCGGGCTCGGTGATTTCGCGCTGGTCTACGGATATCAGCGGTTCGACTGGCAGGTCACCCTGGTCGCGACATTGATCATTATCGTCGGCGTGCAGGGGATTCAGTTCCTGGGCAATATCATTGCCCGAAAGGTGCTGCGCCGCTGATCCCTCGGCGCGGCCACAACCAGGTGCGCTCTCGACGCCGATCGCGTCGAGAGCGCGCTCGGTTCTTCCGTCAGCTCGCGTTCGCGGTGCACTGCGAATCGACGATGCGCGGTTCGCGCGGCACCGAACTGCCGAAGTTCAGCAGCGGCGGCGGTGCGGTCGGCCCGGCATTGGCGATCGCCTGCTGCTCGGCCTCGGCTCGTGTCGGCGCCCAGGCCCAGCCCAGATGATCATCGCCATTTCGGGCCACGGCCGCGCACGCATTGGCGAATTGCACGATGACATGGCAGCTGGACAGTCCGCACTGCTGCACCGCGGCACGGTCCGAATCCGCCCAGTTCGAGTAGTTGTACGCCCATCCGAGTGTCGCGTCGCCGCGCGACGAGACCGAAATCGCCAATGAGCCGTAGAGGCCATCGTCCGCCTGTGCGGTGCCGGCGGCGACGAACGCACCCGCGGACGCGGCCACCAGACCCATGGCAGCCTTGGACGATAGTGACATGTGTTGCGCTCCCCAGTTCCGAAAATAGCTTCGGATCGAAATCCTGACCGCTCCGATCCCAATTGTCCAAATCTTTGTATCACCAGAGCTGGACAACCGTCGGTCAGCTATCCCCAGCGCCACAGCTCCTCTTGCCGCCAACGCCGACGAGCCCCACGGCGGCACCACATCTCGCCAGTCCGCCGGCCAATTCGCCAGCGCGACGACCATCATGATCACCAGATGAATCGGCGCCGAGGTGCCCTGCCAGAACGGCGCGTCATCGACGAGATGTGTGGTCACCGCCCCGGTCAGCACCAGTACCAGCATGGCCGCGCCGAGGAATCTGCTCTCCCGCCGCGGAAGCACCAGCAGCACAGCCGCGATCAACTCCAGCCCACCCACCACGAACCGCATATTCGGATGAAATCCCCACTCCGCGAACTTCTCCGAATAGGCGGGCCCGAAAAATGTAGACCCGGGCCAGAACTTGGTTGCGAAGCCGACGAAGAACTCGAATCCGAGAAACCAGTAGAGGCCGGTACCTATCCGAGCCGACCGCAAGCGTTGCGACATGTTCCCTCTTCCGCAGGTCATCCACCGCGATGCGGTGGCGACGGACATCTGCCCGCCACCGCTATGACCAGGTCCGGCCGGGAAATGTGACGGCGGGCGCGGCGCTGGCCGCTCGACTATGCGAGAGCCGGACCAGGGAGCAATCATCGTCACCGGTGGCAGCCGTGGCATCGGTGCCGACCCGTGAGCGTCGCTGGTATCCGCGATCAGTCGTCGATGACAGCGTCTTCCAGACTGGGGTCGTAGTCGTCGAGTTCGGGGTCGTAGAAGTCAGGCGCAGGTAGATCGCTGGCGACAGTGCCGGACTGTCGGGCGGCCGCGGCGTATGCGATCCGGTCGTCCTCGGATCCCGCCAGCGCGCGCCACGGCGCGATCAGCTGGTCCAGGTGCGCGGTTGTGGCGTCGGGGCGCTCGCAGAGAGCGATGACCGCCATGGCATCTCGACCGATCATTTGGGCTGCCGCTCTGCCGACGCGCCGACGTAGTTACCCCTTTTGCCGCCAAAACCCTGCTCTTTGAGTGCCTTTCACATTCTCACGAGACCTCTGCAATGAATACCGTTGTGGGGTCGACTGTGCAGGCGAGATGGAGGGTGACCTCGATGCTGGTTGTCAACGAAGGGTCGGCGCAACGATCCGAACAGTGCGTGCTCGATTGGATACGGACTTGGAACGGCCAATACGTCATTGTGGGGCTTGCTGTTTCGGGGTATTCCATACCCGACCGCGACCCGAATGACGCGGCGCGGCAGATGGACGTGGTGGTCATCACTCCGCGCGCTGTGGTCGTGATCGAAGTCCAGGAGATCACTTCCGAGGTGACCGGCGGAGTGCTGTCGGTGCGGGCCGACGGACGCTGGCAGCTGTCCGGATTCGATGGGGAGCCGGTTCCCCGCCACGACAGTGATCCATTCGGCCAGGTGGCGAGCAATGTATACCTCCTGAGCCAGGTGGTGCGCAGACGGCACCCGGACGCCCTCGTCGACGGGCTGATCGTGGTCGTGCCGCCCCGAGAAGCGACCATCACACTGGATATCGAATCCCGAAAGCCCGGCGGCACCATGGTCCTCGACTCGTCGGCGGGGTTGCGGGCCTGGTTCCTTCGAACAGCGAACCGGAAGTTGATCTGGACTGCCGAGCAGGCGTACGAACTGCTCGGCGAGCTCGGCCTTTCGCATGCGGTAACGGTCGAAGAGCTTGTGGCCGAGGGATTTCCGTCGCAAAGCCGACGACCTGAACGTCCCGCATCTAAGGTGCTGGTGCAAGCCCATGCGTCGTCCGCGCTCGGCGCCGTCGAACTTCCCGACGACGGTCGCATGCCATCGGAGGTGTCACTTTCCGGGGCTCCATACCCGCCATGGCTTCCGGCCGACATCGACGAGGAGCCGTCGGAGAGCGTGGCACCATCGCGGCTCGTAGCCGATACCGATATGGAGCCGCACGCCGAGGCATCCGCGCCGCTGCCGGAGCCGGTGGACCATCCGGATGCGATACAGGCGCGGTCGACTCCGCAGTTGTCGTCGGCATTCACGGACCGATGGTCGTCCTGGATCGAGTCCGATGGGTCGTCGGACGAGCCTCGGTCGCGCCGTGACCTCGACCGTCGAGGTCGTCCGCACCGAGAGCCACGCCTGCGGAACTGGCTGCCGACCCCACCGAACTTTGTGGCAACGGCGGCACCACACGTGTCGAAGGCGCGGGTTCAGCCTTCGACGCCGGCTGGGCCGGAACCTCGATCGGCGGAAAGGCTGCGGCATTGGACCGCGACCGGATCGGGGGCGCTGACAGACATTGAGCCGCAGTCATTGTCGACAGCACCGGCCCAGCCTTCGGCGATGGTTGGGGCGCAGCCGGTATCGGAGCACGAGCCACCGCGTTCATCGGCGGTTGGATCAGAGCCACTGATGATGGCCGAGCAGCGACCTGTGCGGTCGTTGCGGCCGGGCAGCGTGCCCGCCGCACAGCGTTCGCATCAGGCTTCGACTCCTCGGCTGGCGTCCGTGGTCGCCAAGGGGATGAAGCTCATCGCGGGCCTGCCGCAACTGCTCGCGACGGTGGTCGTGGTCGGGGTGATTGTCGGCACGATCTGGTTACTTGTTTCCGAAGGTATGCACCCGAAACCTGCTGTCGTCGAGCCCCGCCCGGAATCGAGCACCGAGCCGGCTGTGCTGCCGCAACTACCAGCTCCGCCCCAGCCACCTGCGGCGGAGTGCTTCCCATTCCAACAACAGTGCTGATCCGCGCGAGCCACGCACTGTACTCAGTGCGTGGCTCGTCATGGTCCGTGCGACAAGCTTGGCGCCGCAGCCGTATTCGCGGTTCTAGACCGTGAAGCCCAAGGCGCGGAGTTGTTCGCGGCCGTCTTCGGTGATCTTGTCGGGGCCCCACGGGGGCATCCAGACCCAGTTGATCTTGAGGTCTTCGGCCAGGCCGGAACGGACGAGGGCGTTGCGGGACTGATCCTCGATGACATCGGTCAGCGGGCAGGCCGCCGAGGTGAGGGTCATATCGAGGGTGACGATATTGTCCTGGTCGACGCTCATGCCGTACACCAAGCCGAGGTCGACGACATTGATGCCGAGTTCGGGGTCGACGACGTCGCGCATCGCCTCCTCGATGTCCTCGAGCTGCTTGATGTCCTCGGCCGAAAGTTCGACCTGCTCGGTCGTTTCGGTGACTGGTGTCTCACTCATGACGGTTGTTTTCCATTCGTGGAGATGTCGGTGCCCATAGTCCGCTTCGCCTCTTCGGCCGAGGTTATCCGAATCACCGCATCCTTGAACGCCAGCCAACCCAGCAGGGCGCATTTGACTCGGGCCGGATACTTCGACACTCCGCTGAGCGCGATGCCGTCGCCGATCATGTCCTCGTCGCCCTCGACAGTGCCGCGGCTGGAGATCATCTCGTTGTACGAGTCGACAACCTTCAGCGCCTGCTGCACCGGCAATCCGATCACCTGATCGGTGAGGATCGAGGTGGCGGCCTGACTGATCGAACAGCCCTGACCGTCGTAGGACACATCGGCGACATCACCGTTGTCGTCGAGCTGGACGCGCAAGGTCACCTCGTCACCGCAGGTCGGGTTGACGTGGTGCACCTCGGCACCGAACGGCTCCCGCAGCCCGCGGTGATGCGGGTGCTTGTAGTGATCCAGGATCACTTCCTGGTACATCTGCTCCATGCGCATGTCTTATGCAACTCCGAAGAAGCTCTGGGCCTTCCGCACGGCGGCTACCAGCTGGTCTACCTCATCCAGGGTGTTGTAAACCGCGAACGACGCACGGGCCGTCGCTTGCACGCCGAGGCGGCGCATCAGCGGCCACGCGCAGTGGTGGCCCACTCGCACGGCGACACCCTCGTCGTCCAGAATCTGCCCGACGTCATGGGCGTGGATGCCGTCGACCACGAACGACACCGCACCGCCGCGATCGATGTTCTCGGTCGGGCCGACGATCCGCACGCCCGCGATCGCGGCGAGTCCGTCCAGCGCCGCACCGGTGAGCGCATGTTCATGTGCCGCAACGGCTTCCATGCCGATCGCTTCGAGATACCGCACGGCCGCGCCCAATCCGACCACCTGCGAGGTCATCGGCACACCGGCCTCGAACCGCTGCGGCGGCGGTGCGTAGGTGCTGCCCTCCATGGTGACGGTCTCGATCATCGAACCGCCGGTGATGAACGGCGGGGTCTCCGCGAGCAGCGCGCGCCGCCCGTAGAGCACGCCGACACCGGACGGTCCGAGCATCTTGTGCCCGGAGAACGCGGCGAAGTCGACGCCGAGTTCACGGAAGTTCACCGGCATATGCGGCACCGACTGGCAGGCATCGAGCACCGTCAGTGCGCCGACTTCCTTTGCCCGACGGACCAATTCGGCGACATCGGTGACCGCACCGGTCACATTCGACTGGTGCGTGAACGCGACAACCTTGGTGGCCGGCGACAATTCGAGTGAATCGAGATCGATGCGGCCGTCATCGGTGATGCCGTACCACTTCAGCGTCGCGCCGGTGCGGCGCGCGAGCTCCTGCCACGGCACGAGATTCGCGTGGTGTTCCAGCTCGGTGATGACGATCTCGTCGCCGGGGCCCACGTGGTACGGGAACCGGCTGTCGGCGAACGAGTAGGTCACCAAGTTCAGCGATTCGGTCGCGTTCTTGGTGAACACGATCTCATCCGCGTCCACGCCGACGAACCGGCCGATATCGACGCGGGCGCCCTCGTACGCGTCGGTCGCCTCCTCGGCCAGCTGGTGCGCACCGCGGTGCACCGCCGAATTGCTCTCGGTCAGGAACTTCCGTTCCGCGTCGAGTACCGCGAGCGGGCGCTGCGAGGTCGCGCCGGAGTCCAGGTACACCAGCGGTTTCCCATCCCGAACCGTGCGGTTCAGGATCGGGAAGTCGGCCCGGATCCGGGCGACGTCGAGGGTACGGACCGTGGCGGTCATATCAGGCTCCAGCGGTAGCGGTCTGAGTAAAGCGAACGTAGCCATTGGCGTCGAGTTCCTCGGCCAGCTCGGCGCCGCCCTCGGCGACGATGCGGCCGCCGACGAACACGTGCACGAATTCGGGCTGGATGTAGCGCAGGATGCGGGTGTAGTGCGTGATCAGCAGCACGCCGCCGTTCTCGCGCTCCTTGTAGCGGTTGACGCCCTCGGAGACGATGCGCAGCGCGTCGACGTCCAGGCCGGAGTCGGTCTCGTCCAGGATGGCGATCTTCGGCTTGAGCAGACCCAGCTGCAGGATCTCGTGGCGCTTCTTCTCACCGCCGGAGAAGCCCTCGTTCACGCTGCGATCGGCGAAGGCGGCGTCGATCTCCAGCTCGTTCATCGACTCCTTCACCTCCTTGACCCAGGTGCGCAGCTTGGGGGCCTCACCGCGGACCGCGGTGGCGGCGGTGCGCAGGAAGTTCGACATCGAGACACCGGGAACCTCGACCGGGTACTGCATGGCCAGGAACAGACCCGCGCGCGCCCGCTCGTCGACGGACATCGCGAGGACGTCCTCGCCGTCGAGGGTGATCGAACCGGAGGTCACCGTGTACTTCGGGTGTCCGGCGATCGCGTACGACAGGGTCGACTTGCCGGAGCCGTTCGGGCCCATGATGGCGTGGGTCTCACCGGAGGAGATGGTGAGGTTCACGCCCTTGAGGATCTTGATGGGCTCGCCGGACTCGTCCGGGTTGGCGACCTCGACGTGCAGGTCCTTGATTTCCAGGGTGGTCATCGAATTCGAGTTCCTTTGTGGGGGTAGATGGTTCGGGTATCAGACGCCGATCGCGGCGAGCTCGGCCTCGATGGCCGCCTCCAGCCGCTCCCGGATCTCGGGGACCGCGATCTTCTGGATGATCTCGTGGAAGAAGCCGCGCACCACCAGACGGCGGGCCGCATCCTCCGGGATACCGCGAGCACGCAGATAGAACAGCTGCTCGTCGTCGAAACGACCGGTCGCGGATGCGTGTCCGGCGCCGACGATCTCGCCGGTCTCGATCTCCAGGTTCGGCACCGAATCGGCGCGCGCGCCGTCGGTGAGCACCAGGTTGCGGTTCACCTCGAAGGTGTCGGTGCCCTCGGCGGCGGCGCGGATGAGCACGTCACCGACCCACACCGTGCGGGCATCGCCCTTGGGCGAATGCGGATCGCCCTGCAGCGCACCCTTGTACAGCACATTCGACTTGCAGTGCGGAACCGCGTGATCGATGAGCAGGCGCTGCTCGAAGTGCTGACCGGCATCGGCGAAGTAGAGGCCGAGCAGTTCGGCGTCGCCGCCGGGACCGTCGTAGCGAACGTTCGCGGTGAGGCGCACCAGATCGCCGCCCAGTGTCACCGCGATATGCCGCAGGGTCGCGTCGCGACCGAGCTGGGCGTGGTGCGCGGTGGTGTTCACGGCGTCATCGGCCCAGTCCTGAACCGCGACGACGGTCAACTTCGCGCTGTCACCCAGCACGAATTCGACATTCTCGGCGTAGGTTCCGCTGCCGCGCTGGTCGATGACCACGGTGGCGACGGCGAAATTGCCGAGGCGAATCTGCAGGTGCCCGTACGCGGTCTTGCCCTCGCCGGGGCCGGTGACCGTGACGACCACCGCCTCGGCGACCTCGGTCTCCGCGCCGACCGACACGACCGTTGCCGTCTCGAAGCCCGAGTATGCCTGGGCGGCAACACGATCCGACGGCACACCGGCGGCACCGAGACGAGAGTCGGTGCGCGCCACCGTCTCCACGTGCACACCGGCAACCGAGGAGACCTCGACCGTGGCCTTGCCGTCGCGGACCGCGGTGCCGTCGTGCAGACCGCGCAGTCGACGCAGCGGGGTGAACCGCCACGCCTCGTCCTTGCCCGAAGGCACCTCGAAGGCGTTCACGTCGTAGGAGGTGAAGACCTCCCCCTTGTTGGTCGCGGCCCCTGCGCCCGGGTTCTGAATCGGCTTAGCCGTGGGGTTCTCGCCCTCGACCGCTCCAATTACACCAGTCGCCATCAGCCAACGGCCCCTTCCATCTGCAGCTCGATGAGCCGGTTCAGTTCCAATGCGTATTCCATCGGGAGTTCCTTGGCGATCGGCTCGACGAAGCCGCGCACGACCATCGCCATGGCCTCGTCCTCGGTGAGGCCGCGGCTCATCAGGTAGAACAGCTGGTCCTCGGACACCTTCGAGACGGTGGCCTCGTGGCCCATGGTCACGTCGTCCTCGCGGATGTCGACGTACGGGTAGGTGTCGGAACGGCTGATCGTATCGACCAGCAGCGCATCACATTTCACGGTCGACTTGGAACCGTGCGCACCCTTGTTGACCTGAACCAGACCGCGGTAGGAGGCCCGGCCGCCACCGCGCGCCACCGACTTGCTGATGATGGTGGACGAGGTGTGCGGCGCCAGGTGCAGCATCTTCGCGCCGGTGTCCTGGTGCTGGCCGGGACCGGCGAAGGCCACCGACAGAACCTCACCACGGGCGTACTCGCCGGTCATCCAGACCGCCGGGTACTTCATGGTGACCTTGGAGCCGATATTGCCGTCGACCCATTCCATGGTCGCGCCCGCCTCGGCCTTGGCCCGCTTGGTGACCAGGTTGTAGACGTTGTTCGACCAGTTCTGGATGGTGGTGTAGCGGCAGCGGCCGCCCTTCTTCACGATGATCTCGACCACCGCGGAGTGCAGCGAATCGGACTTGTAGATCGGCGCGGTGCAGCCCTCGACGTAGTGCACGTAGGCGCCCTCGTCGACGATGATCAGGGTCCGCTCGAACTGGCCCATATTCTCGGTATTGATACGGAAGTAGGCCTGCAGCGGAATATCGACGTGCACGCCCGGCGGCACGTAGATGAACGAACCACCCGACCACACGGCGGTATTCAGCGCGGAGAACTTGTTGTCACCAGCCGGGATCACCGAGCCGAAGTACTGCTCGAAGATCTCCGGATGCTCGCGCAGACCGGTGTCGGTGTCCAGGAAGATGACGCCCTGCTTCTCGAGGTCCTCGCGGATCGAGTGGTAGACGACCTCCGACTCGTACTGCGCGGCGACACCGGCGACCAGGCGCTGCTTCTCCGCCTCCGGGATGCCGAGCTTGTCGTAGGTGTTCTTGATGTCCTCGGGCAGGTCTTCCCAGCTCTCGGCCTGCTTCTCGCTGGAGCGCACGAAGTACTTGATGTTGTCGAAGTCGATACCGTCGAGATTGGAGCCCCAACTCGGCATCGGCTTGCGATCGAAGATGCGCAATGCCTTGAGCCGGTGCTCGAGCATCCAGTCGGTCTCGTTCTTCTTGGCCGAGATGTCGCGGACGACAGCCTCGGACAGGCCTCGTTGCGCACTGGCACCGGCCACATCCGAATCGGCCCAGCCGTAACCGTATTTGCCCAGGGAAGCAATGGTTTCTTCCTGAGTGAGCGGTTGCACCTGGTCGGTGGTCGTCGTCATTCGGCACTCCTTCCGGAGTCGTTCGTACGTACCGCTGCGGGCTGTGCAGCGGTTTTATGGGAAGCGTTATCGGTGATAGGGAGAACGAACAGCGGCACATGGGTAGTGCACGCGCAGTCGCCATTGGCGATCGTCGCAAGTCGCTGCACGTGGGTTCCGAGCAGGTCCCGGAAAGCCTCGAGTTCGGCCTCGCACAACTGTGGGAATTCCTCGGCGACGTGGGCCACCGGGCAGTGGTGCTGGCAGATCTGCACGCCCGCGCCGACCTTGCGGGTGGACGCGGCGAATCCGGCATCGGTGAAGGCCTCGGCGATCTCGTCCGCCTTGGCAGTAGTGGTTTCGGGGGTGTGTTCGGCGACCGGTTCGATGCCCTCGACGATGGTCCGTGCCCGCTTGCGCGCGAAATCGGCAATGGCCTGCTCGCCGCCGACCTCACCGAGCTGGCGAAGAGCCGCCCCGGCCAGATCGTCGTAGGCGTGCCCGAGCCGTCCCCGGCCCACGGCCGTCAACTGATATTGCTTGGCGGGGCGGCCGCGACCCTTCTGCTGCCACGGCGCCGAGCGGCTGGCCCGCGCCTGACCGGATTCGATCAGTGCGTCCAGGTGCCGACGGACACCGGCCGGCGTCAGGCCGAGCTTGGTGCCGATCGCGGTCGCGGTGATCGGGCCCTCTTCGAGCAGCAGCTGAACCACGGCGGCGCGAGTATGTCCTTCACCGCCCGCGACCAGGGGCGCGGGCGCAGCAACGGACCCGGCACCGGTACGGCGACCGGTCCCTCGATCCTCGTCGTGCGGCAAACCCACGGTTTTCACAACACCAGTGTGACGGAATTAGTGCCGGGAATCTAATAAGGGTGCCCTGAGTTGAACGAGCCGATGACCTGCACGGGAGCGCTTTTCCGGCGGCGTTCGGATGCAACACGTTCGCCACCTGCGGGTCTCGTGCAACGGCCGCCCCGAGCACCCGGCGAAATTACGAGTGCGATTTAGACCACACCTCGGTGACGAAAATCCGTCAGCGCACCGTGACCAGCTTCATCGGCACCTGACAGCGGGGCGATTCGAACTTCCGCGGCCACGCGTGTGCACGGGTCCGAAGGTAGCGCGAACATGCCCCGCGGTCGGTTCCGCGGGCACCGGATACGCCAGTGGTATCGGCTACGCTGACCGCGTGATGTCAGGCGAACACGGCGAACCAGGTGTCGAACGCAGCCGGTCGACCACCCTGATTCGCCTGCGTCGGACCGCGCCCATCAGCACCGCCGTTGCACTGGGGCGCCGGATCATCGGTCTGGATGTTCCGCCCGACCACACCGTCGGCGACACCCTGCACATCAACGAACCCGAAGCCGCCGAACTCAACCCGCAGGAGACCGCACAACTGCGTCGCGTCCGTCTCCTGGGCGCGACAGGTTCGGTCATGATGGCCATCGGCGCGCTCGGTCTCGGCGCCCAGCCCACGCTGCAGAATCCGACCTACGGCAAGGCGATCCTCGGGCTGCCCGCGCGCGTGCACAATTCGGGACTGGCGACGACCATGGTCGGCACGGTCATCGTCATGTTGGCCTGGCTGCTACTCGGCCGATTCGCACTCGGGTTGCAGTCCAACCGCATTCGCCGCATCAGCCGATCACAACTCGACCGGACACTGCTGCTGTGGATCATCCCGCTGTCGGTCGCACCACCGATGTTCAGCCAGGATGTCTATTCCTATCTGGCCCAGGGTGAGATCGCGGCGAGCGGACTCGATCCCTACGACGTCGGCCCGGTACAGGGACTCGGCCAGGACCATATTCTGACGCGCAGCGTCCCCAATATCTGGCAGAATTCGCCCGCGCCATACGGCCCCCTCTCGATTTGGCTGGGCAAGGGCATCGCCGAAATCGTCGGCGACAATATGCTCGCCGGAGTGCTGCTGCACCGAATGCTGGCGTTGCTCGGCGTGGCCTGCATCGTTTGGGCGCTCCCGCGCCTGGCACAGCGCTGTCGGGTATCGCCGGTGGCCGCATTGTGGCTCGGCGCCGTGAACCCACTGGTGATATTCCACCTGGTATCCGGTGTACACAACGAGGCCATGATGCTCGGCCTGATGCTGGTCGGGTTGGAATATTGTCTGGCGGCCCTGAGCAATATCGGACCGATGCGCGGACACGCACTCGTGCTGCTCTTATCTGGTACCACCCTGATAGCGCTGTCCGCCATGGTCAAGATTCCGTCGATGCTGGCACTGGCATTCGTGTGGATGGCATTGAGCCGAAAATGGGGCGGCGATTGGCGTGCGGTGCTCAGATCCGCGCTGTTTCTCGGTTGCGTCACCGGTACCGTCATGCTCGCGGTATGCCTGGGCAGCGGTCTCGGTTTCGGCTGGATAGACACCCTGACCATGGCCAACTCGGTGCGCAGCTGGATGTCGCTACCCACCGCGCTCGGGGTCGCCACCGGATTCGGCGGCGTCCTACTGGGATTGGGCGACCACACCACCGCACTGCTGAGCATCACCCGACCGATCGCGGCGATCGCGGCCTCGCTGGTCGTGGTGCGGCTCATGGTGGCCACCTGGCGAGGTCGGCTGCATCCGGTCGGCGCTCTCGGCGTCGCCTTCGGCGCGGTCGTCCTGTTGTTTCCGGTGGTGCAACCCTGGTACCTGCTCTGGGGCATCGTCCCGCTGGCGGCCTGGGCCAGCCGACCCGCATTCCGGGTGCCCGCGACGATCGCTTCCGCGGCGATCAGCGTCATGCTGATGCCGTCGGGCAGCGAAATCCCGCCCTTCGTCCTTATCTATGCGGCCTGCATCACCGTCCTCACCTGCACGCTGATGATCCTGGCCACCCGCAAGTCGCTGCCGTGGCGGCTGCACCACCTCGGCGCCGACACGGCGCCCACCGCGGCCGGTTCTTCCGGACCGCAGAGTTGACGAGGCAGGGGTGTCGTCCGGGTCACATCCGTCGACGGCTTACGGTGTGACACCGTGAGGGAGCGAAGCGAGCGAACAATGGGCACAGCACCCTTGGACGCGACGGAGCCGAGCACCGAGGCGCGATGGTGACCGCAGCCTCGGAACCCGCCGTCTGTATCGACGGCGTCGTCAAACGTTACGGCGAGACCACCGCCGTCGCCGGGATCAGCTTCGCGGTCGAACAGGCACAGGTGCTGGCCCTGCTCGGCCCGAACGGTGCGGGCAAGACCACGACGGTCGAAATGTGCGAGGGCTTCAAAACCCCGGATGCCGGGTCGGTCCGGGTCCTCGGACTCGATCCGATCGCCGACTCCGACCGGTTGCGGCCGCGCATCGGCGTCATGCTGCAGGGCGGTGGCGCGTATCCGGGTGCGCGCGCGGGCGAGATGCTCGATCTGGTCGCCGCCTACTCGGCCGATCCGCTCGATCCCGAGTGGTTGCTGAAAACCCTTGGCCTGCAGGACAACCGACGCACTCCGTACCGACGGCTATCCGGCGGCCAGCAGCAGCGGCTCGCCCTGGCCTGTGCACTGGTCGGGAAGCCGGAGATCGTCTTCCTCGACGAACCGACCGCGGGCCTGGACGCGCAGGCCCGGCTCATCGTGTGGGAGCTGATCGACGCGCTGCGCCGTGACGGGGTCACGGTGCTGCTCACCACGCACATGATGGACGAAGCCGAGCAACTGGCCGACCAACTGGTGATCATCGATCACGGACAGATCGTCGCCTCCGGAACACCCGCCGAGGTGACCGCACACGGCGCGGCCGGCCAACTGCGCTTCACCGCCCCGCCGAAACTCGATTTGCGCCTGCTGAAAACCGCTCTGCCGGAAGGCTTCTCGCCGCGCGAGACGATGCCGGGACAGTATCTGGTCGAGGGTGAGATCGATCCGCAGGTACTGGCGACGGTGACCGCGTGGTGTGCGCAGCAGAATGTGCTGGCCACCGATATCCGGATCGATCAGCGTCGCCTCGAGGA
>NZ_BAGN01000140.1 GCF_000308835.1 Nocardia vinacea NBRC 16497
AGCGCGTCGTAGGACAGCACCAGACGGTGGCGCAGCACATCCGGAATCACCTCGACGACATCCTGCGGCACCACATAGTCGCGGCCGCGGATCAGCGCGACGGCGCGGGCCGCGGCGATGATGCCGAGGCTGGCGCGCGGCGAGGCGCCGTAGGCGATCCAGCTCGCCACATCCTGCATGCCGAATTCGCCGGGCTTGCGGGTCGCCGCGATCACCCGGACCACGTAGTCGACCAGCGCATGGTGCACGAACGTATTCGCGGCCACCCGCTGCAGGCGGATCAGCTCGGACGGCTCGAGGATCGGCTTGGCCTCCGGCGGGGTGACGCCCATCCGGTAGATGATCTCGCGCTCTTCCTCCACCGACGGGTAGTCGACGACGACCTTGAACAGGAAGCGGTCGCGCTGCGCCTCGGGCAGCGGGTACACGCCCTCGCTCTCGATCGGATTCTGGGTCGCCATGACCAGGAACGGGTCGGGCATCGGGTAGGTCTTGCCGCCGATCGACACATGCCGCTCGGCCATCACCTCGAGCAGTGCGGACTGCACCTTGGCCGGCGCGCGGTTGATCTCGTCGGCGAGAACGAAGTTCGCGACGACCGGGCCGAGTTCGGTATCGAATTCCTCGCGGCCCTGGCGGTAGATGCGGGTACCGATCAGGTCGGTGGGCACCAGATCGGGGGTGAACTGGACGCGGGCGAACGAACCGCCGACCACCCTGGCGAAGGTCTCCACCGCAAGGGTTTTGGCGATACCCGGCACACCCTCGAGCAGTACGTGGCCGCGTGCGAGCACCCCGACGAGCAGCCGTTCGACGAGCCGATCCTGGCCGACGATAACGCGCTTGACCTCGTATATCGCCTTCTCCAGGGTCTGGACGTCACGCTCCAGGGTGCTGGGTGCGGGAGCAGCGGCCTCTTTCGCCAAACTTGCCCCGCTCACACCGTCCGTCGAAGTCACCAACATCCCCGCTTTCGCTTTGGTCCTGTGCGTGCTGCCACAACTATTCCAGGTAATGGCCGCATATGCCGCAACCGGACCCGAGATCATGGCAAATCAACAGGTTCGCGGTCGGGTTCGCGGCGTGCGGCCCAGCCTGGGGTTACCCGACGAGCCTAGGGGTTACGAGACGATCCGCACCGCGTACGGCATGATGCCGCCTTCGCGCACCGGCGACACCCGTACCACCTCGCCGGATTGCGGCGCCTCGACCATCTTCCCGTTTCCGAGGTAGAGCGCGACATGTTCGCTGCCGTTCGGCCCCCAGAACAGCATGTCGCCGCGGCTGCGCTCGGCAACAGGCACTCTGGTGCCCGCGTTGTATTGGTAGCCGCTGTAGTGCGGCAGTGAGACGCCGATACCGGCGAAGGCGTAGATCATCAGACCCGAGCAGTCGAAGCCGACCTTGTTGTAATCGCCGTAGCTGTCGGCGACACCGCCGTCGCGGATGCCGAGGGTCGGGCCGTCCTCGTCGCCACCGCCCCAGGCATAGACGACGCCCAGCTGCGACATGGCCCGATCGACCACGGTTTCGATCGCCTCGGAGCCGCCGATGGACGGCATGGTCGGCCCGGTGACGCGCGGCCTGGTCTGGCGCGGCGGCGGCGAATCCTCCATCTGGATATGCGGCCGCTTACCCTCGCCCGCCTGCGCCGCGCGGTCCTTGGCGGCCTGATCCTGGGCCGCACGGGCGGCGGCGGCCGCGGCGGCCGCGCGGATGGCGGCCTCCTCGGCCTTGCGCTGTTCGTCCCAGGCCAGATAGGCCTCGCGTTGGCCTTGCAGCCCGGTCACATTCGCGCGCGCCTGGTCGAGGCGGCCCTGCGCCACCGTGCGCTCGCGTAGTAGGCCCTCCCGCTGCGCCGCCTGCTGATCCTGTTCGGCCTGCACCGCGGCGACGGCGTTTTCGGCGTCGGCCTTCTTCTGTTCGGCCACCGCGGCGGCCGCGTCGGCGGCCGATTTCGCTTGGCGCGCACTGGCATTCCTATTGCCCTGTTCGATCTGGGCGCGGCGCAACGAGTCGAGCACCGACTGCTGATTCTTCGATACCAGCGTGAACACCTGGGCGCGGCTGAGAGCGACATCCGGTGTGGCCGAGGACAGATAGGTGACCATCGAGGTCGCGGCGGGCCGGGTGTACGCCTGCACCGCGAACTGGTCGAAATTGCGTCTGGCCTGGTCGACCTGGGTT
>NZ_BAGN01000139.1 GCF_000308835.1 Nocardia vinacea NBRC 16497
CGATCTCGCGCAACGCATCGTCGTCGACAGGCACCTTGACGCGCTGGGCACCCTTACCGTCCTGGTCCGGAATCTCCACCGTGCCCCATGAGGTGCCGAACGAAATCGTCGACACCGGAACACCTTTGTTCTTGGCGAGGCGGGCCGCGGTGAAACCGTGCCGTGGATTGTCGACGTCCTTGTCGTCGGGCACCGTCTGTTTACCGTCGGACATCAGCACGATGCGCGCGGGTGGCGGCGTTTCCGCACCACCGAGCACGGTGGCGATGGTGTCGATCGACTGCAGCGCGGTGAGAATGCCCTCACCGGTGGCGGTGCGCTCGGCGAGTTTGATGTTGTCGATGGCCGCCTTGACGGCCTCGCGGTTCGTCGTCGGCGGCACCATCACCGAGGCGGTGCCCGCGAAGGTGACGAAGCCGAGATTGATACCGGGCGGCAGCCCGTCGACGAATTCCTTACCGGCCTTCTGCGCCACCTTCAGTCGCGACGGCGGCACATCGGTCGCCTCCATGGACAGCGAAACGTCCATCACCAGAACGACTGTCGCGCGATTGCGCGGCACCTTCTTGACCGCCGTCGGCCCCGCGGCCGCGATGGTGAGGAACACCAGACCGACCAGCATCAGCGCGATCGGCACATGCCGGATCGGACTCGGCCGCGACGGGGCGACCTTTTCCAGCAGCTCCATATTGGTGAACTGCAGCATGTGCCGGTGGCGGCTGCGCTGCACGAGGATGTAGCCCAACGCGATCAGCACGACCACGGCGAGGAAACCGAGCCAGACCAGCGCGGTGAAATGCGAAATACTCACTGGCGCGGCGCCCGTCCGCTCGGGGCGCCGAATGCGTGGCGCCGGGTGGACACGAACCGGACCACGTCGGAGATCCAGTCCCGATCGGTCTGCAGGGTGAGCACCGGTGCGCCGCAACTGCGCAGGGCTTGTTCGACCTGAACGCGATGACGCTCGGCAGCGGCCGCGAAATCGGCGCGCAGCGAAGGCGTCACACTGAATTCGCGGGTGTGCCCTGTCTCGGGATCGTGCAGCACCACATCACCCACATCGGGCAGCGACAGATCGCGCGGATCGAGCACCTCCACCGCGAGCAGATCGTGACGCGCGGAGATGGCGCGCAATGAGCGCTGCCAGTTGATATCACCGAGGAAGTCGCTGATGACCACCGCGAGTCCGCGCTTGCGCTGCGGGCGGCGTAGCGATTCGATCGCCTCGCGCAGATCGCCGCGCACACCGTCGCGGGCATGCGGCGTCGTCGCGATCTCGCGCAGCATCGACTGCGCGTGCACCCGGCCGCTGCGCGCGGGAATGCGAGTCAACTGCTCACCGGTCGCGACGACCGCGCCGATCCGATTGCCGCCGCCGCTGGTGAGGTGGGTGATCGCCGCGGCGGCCGCGACGGCCAGATCGCGCTTCTGGCACAGCGCGGTACCGAAGTCGAGGCTGGCCGAGAGGTCGACCACCATCCAGGTCTCGAGTTCCCGGTCCGCGATCATCTGCCGCACATGCGGATGGGTGGTGCGGGCGGTGACCGACCAATCCATCTGGCGCACATCGTCGCCCGGCTGATAGGTCCTGGCCTCACCCGGCTCCGAGCCCGGACCTGGAATCAAGCCGAGGTGATCACCGTGCAGAACACCGTCGAGCCGACGACGGACGGTCAGTTCCAGCGTTCTGAGCGCCGCCGTCAGCTTGGGGTCGGACAGTTCGCTCGATCGGAAAGACGGTGGTGCATGTGGGGACATCGGCACTGGTGGAACCGGATCCGATG
>NZ_BAGN01000138.1 GCF_000308835.1 Nocardia vinacea NBRC 16497
GCGTGCCGAGCGTGTATGCACGCCTTGCGTCGATTCCGGTTTGCGGTTGCGCGCGGACGGCTAACCCGCAACAGCAACGACCGCTCGAAGGGAGGTGACGAACGATGGTGGTACACGCAGTCGAACCAGGGCCGAATGGCAATAACCACGACAACTGGAATCAAGACCCCCGCGAAGATCTAGCCGACGACGTCATCCGACCGTGGGGCCGATGACAACCTGAGCTAATCCACGGTCAGCTCGATCGGGATGGCGAAGACATCGACCATCGCGCCATTGCGCAATACCGTCACCGGCATCGAGACCCCGATGGCGTCGCCGAAGAGTTGGCGTTGGATGCCCTGGGCGTCGGTCACTTCGGAGCGGGCGACGCTGAGCACGAGGTCGCCGCGGCGCAGCCCCGCGTGATCGGCGGGGCCGCCGCGGACGACTTCGACAATGCGGACACCGGCATGTTGGCCGGTCCGGGCGGCGACGGATGCCGGCAGTGGGGCCGGAACGCCGACCAGGCCGAGGTAGGCACGGCGCACCCGGCCGTCTTTCAGCAGGGTGCTGATGATGCGGCGAGTGGTGGCATTGATCGGGATCGCGAGACCGAGTCCGACGCCCGCGACCGCCGTGTTGACACCGACCACCCGCCCCGATGAATCCGCAAGTGCACCACCGGAATTGCCCGGATTCAGGGCGGCATCGGTCTGGATCACGTCCTCGATCACCCGACCGGCCCGGCGGGAGGCGACTGGGACAGCTCGTCCCAGCGCGCTCACCACGCCCGCGGTCACGGAGCCCGCCAACCCCAGCGGACTCCCGACCGCCACCACCAATTGGCCGACCACGAGCTTGTCCGCATCGCCGAGCACCACCGCACCCGGCGCACCGGCGCGAGCGCGCAGCACCGCGAGATCGGAGAGCGGATCGATGCCGACGACGTCGACGCGTGACTCCACACCGTCGGCGAACACCACATCGCCGCTACTCGCTGAGCCGACCACATGCGCGTTGGTCAGCAGGAATCCGTCATCGGTGAAGACCACCGCGGATCCGCTCCCCCGCCGGGTTCGCATGCTCGCCACATGCGGCGTGACCGACGCCGCGACGGCGATGACCGACCGCGAGTACGCGTCCATCGCCGATTCGTCCAGATCGTGTTGCCGTGTGGCGTCTTCCGGACCCGACAACGGGATCGACTCGTCGTCCACGCTGACCACCATCCTGCTCTTCGGGCGCGCACTCGATATCTAGGCCGCCCTGTCCAGCATCCTCCGTCACATCGTCCGGTGCAGCGTGTTCGCCACAGGCGCAACCGGATTCATCCGACGTTCACCAACGCCCCCCGATCCGGCGCGAGACGCTGCGTTCATACCAATCCGCGCGCAAGCCATGCCTCACCTCATCCGTCTGGGACAGTGTCCCTCGTGGTACCGCAGGCCACGGTACGGAGCCCAACAAGGTGCGCTACCGAACGCCTGAACTTCGCGAACAGCCGCAGATTCTCCAGATCCGCGCGCACCGCCGCCTCGATACCCGGATACTGCACCCTGACCGCGACATCGCGGCCGTCGCGCAGCCGGACCCGGTAGACCTGACCGATCGAGGCTGCCACGAGCGGTTCCTCGTCGAAGTCGCGGAATTCCCGGTTCAGCGGACCGAGTCTCGAGCACTGCGCGCATTTCGTCGCAGGGCGTTCGCAAGGCCTGATCGCACAGCGCCGTCAGCCACGCGCGCGGCCGCGCAGCACCTGCCCGGCCATCGCCCGGCCGAGCTGGTGCGCGCGAACCACGCGGTTGGTGGAGATTCAGTCGGGGCACACACCCCGTGGCCGTTGCCGCCCGAGCGCGATGTCGGCAGGCCCGGAAATCCCCTGTCCCGGTCCGGGCTTCGACTACGCGCCCGGCACGCGATCCAGGAAGCCGTGCACACCGATGATCCGGCCGTCCTCGGCGAGGGTGATCACATCCGTCCCGGCGACCGGTGCGCTCCCGTCGGCCGAAACCAGCTCCCAGGAGAACCGGGCCGTGCTGTGGTGTCCGTCGACGGCACCGAGCTGCCGGAATTCGAAGCCGGGGAACTGCTGGTGCACGCCTCCGATGGCCACGGTCAGTTGCTCGTGTCCGGCGACATCGGCCAGCGGATCGGTGTAGAAACCGTCCTCGCGCCAGGCCGCGGCCACCGCCTTCGCGCGCACCTCGTCGTCGGTGGCATTCCATGCCGTGAAGTAGCGCCGCACCGCATCCTCGTACTGAGACATAGCGAATCATCCTCTGCTGGAAAGTGTTTCGGTTTTCCGCCGGAAAGCTCTCCGGCGGATACCTCAACCTTGCCCGCTGCCGATCACGGAGTCGATTACGCGCGAGGTAAGGATCAGCGCGCGAACCAGCGCGGCCACTGATGGCCGCGCTCCCACACCGTGTCACCGGCGACCACGACCAGATCACAGATCTCGGTGACCGCGCGACGCGTCGCCCAGATGTGCTCTCTGCTCGGCACGATGACCGCATGCGCACCGCAGCGCACGATGGCCGCCAGCAGCCGTGCGACCGGATCGCCCTGCGGACCCACCTTCATCGAGACCAGCTCGTATCCCATTCGAGCCGCGCAGCAGCGGGTGGCCCGCACATCGTGATCCACCATGGATCCCGAAATATCCCACCGCACGAACCCGATCGCCCACGGTTTGATCACCACCCCGTTGCCAAGTGACCCCGTTTCGCTTGCCAACCGCCCGACAACCTCCCATGGTTCCGACCCGCTCATGTCACCAACCCTGTCTGCCAGCACCCACCCAGAACGGTAGAAAAGCGACCGGGCGCGGCACCATGGTTTTGCGGGGATTTGCGGAAGTTGTTGACCCATATGGCGCTGACCGGTGACGATTATGCGCAGCCAGCGCAATACCCACGCGAGACGAGGCCACTCTGATGCGTATACAACTGCTCGGCGGACCCACCAACAACACCGGCTCGCCCCGGCTGTGGATCGATGAAGATCGACATCTATATCTCGTGCAGGGCTACCGGGTGGCCCATGACGCGAACCGCGTCGAAATACCGCATATGCTGCTCGGCTGGCTGCAGCCGGGCACGTACATCGGCGCTCCGCTGCTCGATTCCGGGCACGGATCCTTCACCCTCGCCGGACAACCGATCACCGATCCGGATGCCTTGGCACATATGCGGATTCCCGAGCACGAAACCGCGGTCGCGGTCCCGGTCGGACAGAGCCCGTGGGAATGGTAATGCAATGCTCTTCTTCAGCATCGAGGAAACCAACGATCTCATTCGCGAAACCCGAAGCGACGCTTTCCATCTCGAGGTGTCCGATGATCACTCCCAGGTCTCCGACGAGACCGAGCCGATGCGCCGAGTACTCGCGGGCCTACCGCCGTTCGAGGAGGAGTCCTATCCGCCGTCGTGGCGGGCCTGGGAGGAGCTCACCAGCGAGGTCGCCGGACGCGGTGTGCCGATCCGGCGCGTTCGGGTGGTCTCGGAGCCGCTCACCGACTACGTTCGATTCCTGCACGCGCTCACCGATCGCAATCAGCGCTACGGCGAGGACATCCGCTGGCTGCCACGGCATCTCGCCGATCCCGCGGAATACACCGATGACGAATGGTGGCTGCTCGACGAGACGGTCGCCTTTACGATCTTCACCAAGACCGGCGATCTGGCGGGGGCCGCGGTTACCACCGACCCCGTGCTGGTAGCACGCTGCACGACAGTACGAGATACACTGTGGAACAAAGCAATTCCGCACCACGACTATATGCCCGGCGGGCGGAGTGGATGACCGGTGTCGAGCAGTCCCGGCAAGCCTTCGGGGCACGCTTACGTGAACTGCGCAAGGCCGCACATCTGACCGGTGTGCAGCTCGCCGCCGACGCGGGCTGGCATTCGGCCAAGGTGTCGCGCATCGAACACGGTAAACAGACGCCGAACGATAGCGATCTGGCCGAGTGGTGCCGACTGTGCGGCGCCGAACTGCTGCTGCCGGATCTGCGCGCGGCACTGGCGAATATCGAAGCGCTCTGGCAGGAGTGGCGGCGCATCGCCGCGACCGGACATGCCCAGCAGCAGCGCCGCCGCATCGAGTTGGAGGCGCGCGCCACCACCATCCGCAATTTCGAGAACGCGGTCGTCCCCGGCCTGTTGCAGACCGAACCCTATGCCAGAGCCGTGCTGGAGACATGCATCGACTTCGTCGGCGGTATCGACGATATCGATCGCGCGGTGGCGGCGCGCATCGCGCGCCAGCGGATTCTGCACCACGGCACCCATCGGATCAGCATCCTGCTGGCTGAACAGGCGCTCTACACCACGGTCGGCGATAACGAAGTGATGGCCGGTCAGCTCGAACGTCTCATCGATGTGATGCCGCTGCCCCGGCTCGCGCTCGGCATCATTCCGCGGACGGCGGATTTCCTTTACACCACAACATGTTTCGTACTGCTCGACAAACGCATCGCGGAGGTCGAGACCATCTCGGCGGGTCTCACCATCACCCAGCCACGGGAACTCGCGTACTACGAGAAGACCTGGGCGGCGCTGCACCGGCAGGCTCGGTACGGCGAAGCCGCCCGAGCCATAATCACCGATGCGCTGAAGCTGCGGTTGACGCAGCTGTAGTTACAGTGCCGCACGGAGTTTCGCGGCGTTCTCGTAATCGCGCTGCCATTCGGGGCCGGTCGGGGCGAGGATGACGCGTTCGACTCCGGCGTCCCGGTGGGCGGCAAGCACGTCGACGGCGGCGGAATGATCAGTGGGAAGTGCAGGAGCCACCACGGTCACCGCAGGTACCGGTCGATCGAATTGCGTTGCCAGTGCCCGTAATTCGTCGAAGTCGGCGGCCAACTGGTCCAGGCCCGGCTGCAGGGTGATCCAGCCGTCGGCGTATTCGGCCGCCCGCCGCCGCGCCCGAGTCCCATTGCCCGCCACCAGGACCGGCGGCATCGCCGATCCGGGTGCCAGCGCCACGTCGACGCCGTTGACCATTGCGGTCGAACCGGTGACGAGATCGGGCAGTACCCGCAGTGCCTCATCGGTGCGCCGACCGCGGTTCTCGAATGTCGTACCGGCCGCGCGCCAACCGATATCGCCGTGCGCCGGATTTCCGGTGCCGACACCGAGCAGCAACCGGTTCTCCGATACATACTGCAGCGTGCTGATCTGCTTGGCCGCCCACGCCACCGGGCGCAGTGCGAGCAGCATGACATTGTAGCCGATCCGGATCCGGTCGGTGACGGCCGCCGCGGTCGCGAGCGTCACGGTACTGTCCAACATGGGCGCGCTGGCCACGAGATGGTCGGTGGACCACACGGATTCGAGGTCGAGTTGTTCGGCGAGGCGGGCGGCGGCCCGCACATCGCCGAGGATCGGATGTGCCGGATCGGGGGTGGAGGTCGGGAGGATCACGCCGATATCGAAGGTCATGAGCACAACATTAGGAACGAGTCGTGAGCGTTCCAATGGCTCGATCGCTCAGCCCCATGCCCGCAACGCTCATTCGGCCGCGACTGCCTGCTCGGCGGGTTTGCGGTGCAAGCCCTTCCGGTCGTAATACTGGGTCACCACCGCACCGACGACCAGGCCGATACCCAGACCGAGCACCGCCATCCAGCTGCCGCGCGCGAGCCCGGCAGCGCCGTTGGCATTGAAGTAGAGGATAGCGCGCACCCCGAGGAAGACCTGATGCATGGGCTCGAAGGTGGCCAGCCACTCGAAGTACTCCGGCGTCGCTTCGATGGGCACGCTACCGCCCGAGGAGGGCAGGCCGAGCACGATGAACAGGATCAGATTGACCAGCAGACCCGCGGTACCGAGCGCGGCCAGCACCGACAGCGCGGTCACCCCGACCGCGATGATCGCGAGCACGCAATACAGGAACAGCGCGAGCGGACGATCGAGCGGCACATCCAATGCCGCTGCGACACCGAGGAATACCGCGGAGACGATCGGCGCGGTGACGATCAGGATCGCCCACTTCAACAGCAGGGTGCGGAAGCGGGAGATCGGCGCGGTCGGATAGTGCACATACCACGGGCCGTACTCGGTCGGTGCGAAACCGAGGGCGGAATCGGTCATGGCGTGAATGATCATCGCACCGGTGAATCCGGCGAGCAGCACCATGATCGTGTAGAAGAACGCGGACAAACCCTGTCCGGTGCCGTCGGGCAGCGGCCGATACGGATCGACCACCACCTGGATCGGATGGGCGAGCATCAATTGACTGGCACCGGCAAGCTGTGGCGCTTGGCCGCCGCCCCCGGCAGGTTGCAGCTGGGTCTGCACGGTATCGGTGAGTTGCTTGCCCACCGTCTCGTCGACGCGAGTCAGCGCCTGATCGGCAATGCGCTGCATGACCCCGGTGGCGAAACTGCCCGCCCGAGGGTTCGTGTGCACCGTGATGATCGGCTGTTCGACCTTGCCCGGCACCACACCGGCCGCGCCGAGAATGGCCAGCCGCTTGGTGAAGTCACTGGGAATGACGATCGCACCGTAGACCTTGCCCTGGCTCAGTTGCCGTTGCGCCTCACCGAATCCGACGACCCGCAGGTCGATCTTGTCGGTCGGCAGGCTCGCGACGAGTGCGTCGGTGATCTGATCGCCTACATTGGTGGGCTTGCCGCCGAGGGTATCGCCGTCATCCTGATTGACCAGTGCGACAGGGAAATCGTGCAGGTTCTTGGTCGGATTGACCACGTATGCCAGATACATCGTGGCCAGCAGTGACATGAGCAGGGTGACCACGGCGATCGGGGCGATCCAGGCCCGTGGCCGCAGATGGCGGGCGGCGGTTCCGGCAATCGTCATGGGCGCACGGTAATCCGTCACGGCGGTGTTTCGGTACCGATCCGGCCTGTGTCGGTGGCTGCTCACACCACGGTACCTACACCCATCACGGAGACCACGATCACAATCTCAGCGCAGCCAGCCCTTGCGTTTGATGTAGACCAGCGGGATCACCGCCGCCACCAGGGTCATCAACGTGGTGGCGAGAAAGCCGTGCTCCCATTCCAATTCGGGCATCCAGGTGAAGTTCATGCCGTAGAAGGTCGCGATGAGGGTCGGGGGCAGGAATACCGCGGTGATGATGGTGAACACCTTGACGATCTGGTTCTGCTTCACGTCGAGCCAGGTCATCACCGACTGCTGCAGGTAGCGCACCTTGTCGTGTTCGAAACCCGCGTGCTGTTTCACGCCATCGATATCGGCGATCAGGATGGCGATCAAGCCCTCGAGATCGCCGGTCGGTGTATCAGCCATGAGATGTCGTGCGGCGCGGGCCAATTGGAGTTGGGTCTCCTGCACCCGCGAGACGATCTCCTCGGCCGCGTTCATCCGCGACATGGTGCCGCGCATATCCGCGACGCCGATTTCGCGGCCGCGGCGGTCGTAGCCATTGGTGGCCATCTCGATATCGTCGTTCATCGCCTCCAGCGCGTCACTTGCACAGTTGATGACCCGCTCCGATGCCTCGTTCAATGCCCAGAGCAGCGCGTACATCACTCCGTGCGAGGATCCGGTGAGACTCGGATTGCGGCGCATCTTCGCGACGGCCTTGTCGAACGGGGTGAAATGCGCATCCGGTTGCAGGGTGACGAGGAAATCGCTGCCCAGTGCGAAGACGATGGTGTCGCGTTCGATGGCATCGCCGCGTTTGTAGGTCAGGACGACGGGCAGATAGATGAAACTGTCGGTCTCGAAGACCCGATTCCGCGCGGCGGCGAAGTCGACGCCTAGGCGTTCGCGAAGCACCGCGGCCGCATCGGTGTCGGTCGTCGCGAGCGGAATCCAGTGCTGCTGTAGGACTTCGGTATCGAAGCGATCGGCCGGGGCGGCGGTGACCGTGGTCATCGGCTACTGCCGTAGGACGAATGCGCAGGCGATACCGACGACGAACCGACCGGTTGCTGCGGATGGGCATAGTGCATCGTCAGTAGTCCCGCACTGATCAACAGGTACAAACCAATCGTGAACCAGATCACCTGTCGCTCGAGATTCGGTGCGCGGTGCGGAGATTCGACCTTGTTGAACAGCGTCGCCATGGCAGGCTCCAATGCTTCGTACGTCCAGTGGCCGCGCTCGCCACGATGCACTGGCGAACGCCATTGGCGGGGCACCCCGCTTCATCGGTTGATCTCGGCGCACGAATTGCGCCATCAATCATTAGAAACCCGCCGCAGCGGTCCGTCAATCAGCCGCGCAAGTATGCGCAATCGGCGATATCGGGCGACTGCGCGCGGCCCGATCCTGGTTACATGCGCTCGGGAGCGGCGATGCCCAGAAGGCCGAGTCCGTGCGCGAGCGTCCGTGCGGTCGAATCGCACAGCGCGAGACGGTTTTTCCGTATCTGGCCGGGCGCGGTGAGGACTGGGCAGGTCTCGTAGAAGGCGGTGAAGTCGCGGGCGAGGCGGTAGAGGTAGCCGCACAGTCGATGGGGTTCGAGGGTTGCGGCGACCTCGGAGACGACGATGCCGTAGGCGTCGAGTTCGAGCGCCAGTGCCCGTTCGGCGGGTTCGAGTGCGCTTGTCGGATCGATCCGTACGGCGTGATCTTGCGCTTTTCGCAGGATGGACCGAATCCTGGCGTGCGCATATTGCAGATAGACGCTGGTATTGCCGTTCAATGCGACCATGCGGTCCAGATCGAAGGTGTAATCCTTGCCCCGGGAGGTGGACAGGTCGGCGTATTTGACCGCACCGATTCCCGTCGGTTCGGCAATCGCGTCGAGATCAGCGGCGGGCATTCTCGGATTCCGTTCGGCGACAACGGCTCTGGCCTTCGCGACGGCGTCGTCCATGAGGTCCGTCAGTCTGACCGTACCGCCCACACGGGTTTTGAAGGGCCGCCCATCCGGACCGAGCACGGTGCCATAGGGGATGTGTTCGGCCGCGATGTCATCGGTCGACCAACCGGCCCGCCGGGCGGCTTCGAAGATGAGCCGAAAGTGCAGTGCCTGACGGGAATCGGTGACATACAGCAGTCGCTCGGCGCGCAGAGTCTGCACCCGGTACCGAATGGTCGCCAAATCCGTTGTGTCGTACCCGTATCCGCCGTCGCGCTTGCGCACCATCAGCGGGACCGGTCGGCCGTCAGGGCCATCGACCTCTTCGGAGAAGACGACCAGGGCGCCGTCGCTCTCGACCGCGATGCCCTTGTCGACCAGCTCGGCAATGGTGTCGGCCAGCATCGGGTTGTAGAACGACTCGCCGACATAATCGTCCGCTGTCAGCAGCACACCGAGCCGATCATAGATTTCACCGAACGCCCGCTCGGATTCGGCGACGATCTCCCGCCACCGCCGCACGGTCGTCTCATCGCCGGATTGCAGCGCCACCACCCGAGCCCTGGCCCGCTCCGCGAATGCCGGATCACCATCGAATTCGGTCCGCGCCGCCTTGTACAAGCCGTCCAGTGCCGAAACCGCCGACGTATCGCCGCTCAGCTCATCGTGACGCCAGCGCACCCCGGGATGCTCGTCCAGATATTGGATCAGCATCCCGAACTGAGTCCCCCAGTCTCCCAAGTGATTCTGCCGAATCACCACAGCCCCGAGGAAGGTGAGCACCCGTGCGATACAGTCGCCTATGATCGTCGTCCGCAGATGCCCGACATGCATTTCCTTGGCGATATTGGGTGCCGAATAGTCGACCACCGTCCGCCGCCCGCTCTCGAAATCCGGTACACCCAGCCGATCATCATCGAGTCGATCCGAAACCTGTTCCCACACAGCATGGTCCGACACCGTGATATTGAGGAATCCCGGCCCCGAAACCGTCACCGCATCGAACAGGCCATCGCCCGAACCCAGTTCCGCGACCAATTCCGCAGCGAACTCAGCGGGCCGCACTCCCACCCGCTTCGCCACCGCAAGCGCCACATTCGACTGGAAATCCGCGCGCTCGGAACGTCGCACCATCGGATCCGTCCCCAACAGCTCCGGACGAGCCCGACCGATTGCCGCGGTCACAGCCCCGGCAACCCGATCGAGCAGCGGCGATACCCCGAAATCAGCCACGCGCAGTCCCTCCTGTCGTTGTGGACCGTGAGTATTGCAGCGCACCCGCTGCCTGGCCGAACCATTTTTCGCTGCCGACGCTGACCGGGTCCCTGAGCAGACAACAGTGCCGAAACCGCCCTGCCTGCGGACCGGCCGGTAGCCTCGACGGGTGGCCGAGAGCCTCGGTGTTCGAAGAAGGGAGCCGATGTGACCGCGTTCCGTGTGCGTAGCGGACTGGCCGTGCTGGCGGCCGCAGGACTGCTGACCGGCTGTTCCGATAAGGCCGCGCCGGACGCCCAACCCACCTCTACCCCGACGGCCGGCTCATTGGCGAACTGCACACCGCTGACCGAAGACCAGATCAGCCGCGCCGCGCAGGCCGACACCCTCACCACCGACCACCGTCCGCCGGTCTGTGTCTGGCGCGCACAGCGTGGCGCCGATGAATCCGATCTGACCTTCACCTACACCGACCGCGAATCGCTCCAGCAGACATGGCAGCGGGCCGAGAACGACGGTTTCCAGACCGAACATCTGACGATCACCGAACAGATCTTCGGCGCGACTGTCACCGCGACCGGCTTCTACATCCGCAATCCACACGATCCAGGTGACTGCTCGGTCGCGGCCGCGGATAACGGCACCATCGTCTGGCGCGTCCAAAACCATTCCCACACAACAACACCCGACCCGTGCGCCATCGCACTCCAATTGGCAACGCTGACCATCGATCTCGCGCCCTAGGCATCGAACAAAGCAACCCCGGACCTCGACGAGATCCGGGGTGCCTGTGGTTTCACCGACTACTGCGACGGCGGCTGCCAGGGCTGCCCCTGGGGCCCGTCCGGGCGGTACGGCGGCTGGTGCGGCGGAATCTGCTGCGGCGGGGTCTCCTGCCGTGGTGGCATGACCGCCTGGTGCGGGGAGGGTTGGGTTCGGGTCACCGGGGTCGCCACGCCCTCCACCGATGCGCGCGCATCGGCCTCCGCGGCGCGCACCGCCTGTTCGATGGCCGGATCCCGGGCCGTATCGAACCAGCCCTCGACATCGGAATCGTCCTCCGGCTTGCTCTCCACATCGTCGACCGGGGTGGGTTCGTAACGGAATACACCGTCCTCGCCCTTGGTCGCGAAGTTCTGGGCGAAGCCCTCGAGCGCCTTGCCGAAATCGCTCGGCACCAGCCACACCTTGTTCGCGTCACCGCGGGCGACCAGCGGCAGGGTCTGCATGTATTGGTAGGCAAGCAGTTCCGGCGTCGGCTTGCCGGATTTGATTGCGGCGAAGACCTTTTCGATGGCCTTCGCCTGGCCCTGCGCCTGCAGGTAGGCCGCGGCCCGTTCACCCTGGGCACGCAGAATCCGGCTCTGCCGTTCACCTTCGGCCGCCAGGATCGAGGACTGCTTGGCGCCCTCGGCGGAGAGGATCTGCGCCTGCTTGGCGCCCTCGGCCGTCTTGATCTGCGATTCGCGGGTACCCTCCGCAGTGAGGATCATGGCGCGCTTCTCGCGGTCGGCCTTCATCTGCTTCTCCATCGACTCCTGGATCGATGGCGGCGGATCGATGCTCTTGAGTTCGACCCGCGCGACGCGCAGCCCCCAGCGGCCGGTGGCCTCGTCGAGCACCCCGCGTAGCTGACCGTTGATCTGATCGCGGGAGGTCAGCGTCTGCTCCAGGGTCATGCCGCCGACCACATTGCGCAGGGTGGTCACGGTGAGCTGTTCGACGGCCGCGATGTAGTTGCTGATCTCGTATACCGCCGCCTGCGGGCTCGTCACCTGGAAGTACACGACGGTGTCGATATGCAGGGTCAGGTTGTCCTCGGTGATCACCGGCTGCGGTGGGAAGGACACCACCCGCTCACGCAGATCGACCTTCGCGCGGATCCGGTCGGCGAAGGGCACCAGGAACGTCAGCTGGCCGGAGACTGTGCGCGAATATCGGCCTAATCGCTCGATGACTGCCGCCTCCGCCTGTGGCACCAGGGCGATCGATTTGAAGACAACCACCACGACCAACAGCACCAGCACGGCGGCAACGATGAGCACAGCCATTTACGGCTCCTTCCAGACGACGGCGGTCGCGCCGTCGATCTTCATGACGTACACCGTGGTTCCCTTCGGATACTCGACCGTCGAATCGAACGGCCGCGCGGTCCACACTTCGCCACCGATTTTGACCAAGCCGCTGTGCTCGCCGACCGACTCCAGCACCAGCGCCTGCTTACCAGGCAGCGCGTCGACATTCGTCGGGATCGGCGGCGGAGTTCCGAAGCGGCGCCGCAGAACTGGCCGCACCCCGAGCAGCAGCACCAGCGCCAGCACCGCGAAGACCACGGCGTCGGCGACCAACCCGGTATCGGCCACCGCACCGACTCCCGCGGTGCCGAGCGCGGCGACGCCCAACATCAGCAGCGTGAGGTCCCCGGTGAGCATCTCCGCCGCCGCGAGCAGCAGGCCCGCGACCAGCCAAACGATTGCGGCCACAGCCCCACTGTAGTGGTCCGAACCACTTCTGTGGCGCGACAAACCCAAGATCACCGGCGGCGGTTCGACGCGCCCCATGCCGTACTGCTCAGCCATCGAAACCGAAACGACTGTGCGCCTATTGATTTCGATCGAAACGGGACGCAGCGGCGATCCGCTGAACCAATCCGGCTCCGCATCCGTAATCGCAACAACATCGCGTACAGAGGACGAGGAACCTGGCATGTTTCGGAGATCACGCACCGTCATTTCGGCTGCCTGCATCGCGGTAGTCGGTCTGCTGACCGGGTGCGGCGTCACCGGTATCCCGGTCGCGGCCGAACCCGATGTTCGCAAGCTGGAGATCGGCGACTACCCGGTCGACAAATACCGCTACGACCAGGATTCGCGCGGCAATGGCGCACTACTGGAAGGTATTCGGATGGCCGAGGCGGTAGTGCCGACGAGCCGCATCGATCCGAAATTGACCTTCGGTGTGCTCGGCGGCGTCGTATCCGATAACCAGGAGGCGGCCGACTACTACACCGGCAGCGCGTCGATACCGGTGCTCGAGCGACGCAAGATGCTGGTGGCCTACGGCGCGGTCGGGGCGGACCGGCCCTATGAGCCGTTCCAGATCGATCAGCGCGGCCCCGGCCCGGACGTCACCATCATCTCGCAGCTGCTGATGCGCTTCCCGAACGCGACCGAGGCCGAACAGGCAGCACGCGAACTCGAAGCCGCCGATTTCGCGGTCGCACCCGATCAGAACAAGCGGCTCGAGCTGGATAAATATCCCAATGCCCACACCCACTGGCGACCCGATGTCGCCAATATCGGGTCCTTCATCGCCGACAAGGAATTCGTACTGCAGGTATTCATCCAGCGGCCCAAGGCCGATGAGCGCGATCTACTGGGCTGGCTGGGCAACACCTTCGACGCCGAACTCGCCCTCGTCGACGAATTCCGGGCCACCCCCATGGACCAGCTCGACGACTTGAAGGTCGATCCCGATGGGCTGCTGGCCCGCGCTGTCGTCCGCGACCGCCGCAACCACACGCTGGACCTGCGCGAATTCAGTGCGTACGGCCCGGCCATCGTCGTGCACACCGCCACAAATCAGGCCACCTCGCAGCGGATGATCGAGGAAACCGGGTTGGACGCCTGGGCGATCGCGGACGACACCATCGTCTATCGAGTGCGCGACGAGGCCTCGGGGCCGCGTCTGGTCAACGAGCTCATCGCGCGTTCCGGTGACGAATACGATCCGATCGATGCGCCCAAGGACGTGCCCGGCGCGATCTGCCAGCGGCTCAATCGGCGTGGCGATACCGATAAGCAGTTCAAGCACAGCTGTTACGTCACCTATAAGCGCTATGTCGCGAACGTCAACGGCGATAACGAAGCCGACGTTCGACAGAAGGTGGCGGCGCAATATGCGCTGTTCGCCAATAGTCTGTGACCGGCACACCAACTCGCTTGCGCCGCAACCCGAACCGGCGGTGCTATTTTCGGGCGGGTGAGCGGGCGTGACATGTATGGCGGCGACATCTTCTCCGGGCATTCGCGATCGAAGAAGCGAACCGTGCCGACGGTCGTCGCCGAACGCGACCTCGTGGTGGAGGATGCGGCGACCGGATTCTGCGGTGCCGTGGTCGGATTCGATCGCAGCTACGACGGCGAATTCGTCAAGTTGGAGGATGCGCGCGGTGCCGTGCGGCTATTCGCATTGCGCGAGGCCGCATTCCTGATCGACGGTGCGCCCGTCACGCTGGTCCGGCCCACGGCCGCGGCGCCGAAGAAGCCGACCCGGTCGGCATCGGGTTCGACTCGGGTGGAGGGGCTGCGCGCGCAGGTCGCGAAGACGAGCAGGATCTGGGTGGAGGGCGTCCACGATGCCGCATTGGTGGAGCGGGTCTGGGGGCACGATCTGCGGGTCGAGGGCGTGGTCGTCGAACATCTCGAGGGTTTGGACAATCTGGCCGAGCGGCTGACCGAATTCGTGCCCGGACCGGGTCGGCGGGTCGGTGTGCTGGTCGACCATCTGGTCACCGGCTCCAAGGAAACCCAGCTGACTACCGGCCTCGGTAAGTATGTGCTGGTCACCGGACATCCCTATATCGATGTCTGGCAGGCTGTGCGTCCTGCGGCGGTCGGTATCGAGGCGTGGCCGGAGGTGCCGCGCGGCGAGGATTGGAAGACCGGCATCTGCCGTCGGCTCGGCTGGGGCACACCGCAGGAGGGGTGGCGGCGGGTCTATAACGCGGTCGAATCCTTCCGCGATCTGGAATCCCCCCTGATCGGCGCGGTGGAGCGGCTCATCGACTTCGTCACCGAACCGGAGTGACCATCGCTATCGGGTCCATTCGCTGAAATCATGTCCCACTCCGCGGTATTCGGCCCGCACGCCAACGGCGGCGCCGTGCCCGCCGTTGTGGTACCCGCGGTACCGGGCGGTGGATCGATGCGCGCAGCTCACCGGGGTATCCGGCATGGACGCCCCCGAGTCGCAACCCTCCTTTATGCTCGAAATTATGTGCTCTCCTAGTGCCACGCTGACGGTGTGGGCCGGCTCCTGGCTGGCCGGTTGCAGCGCGCCCGACGACATCCTCGAGGCGCTGTACGCCTGGGCGCCGCGGCACACCATCGCCGCAGGCGATCCGTTGACCGGCGGACGCGACGACCTGCCGTGGTCTTCTCGCGACAATCTGTCCGGCACCGGAGTCATGGCGCTACTCAAGGTGATTCGCGAGGCGATGGCACAACCCGGTGCGCAGCTGCGCTTGGTGCTTCCGGTGCCCGGCGATGTGCGCGGACTGCCCATCGGAACGGCCTTCGCCGCTGATGCGATCGAGGCGGGCGAGGGAATGTTGTTCGGCGTACCGGGCGAGGAGGGCACCGGATTGATCCCGCAGTGGCCCGACGACGACACGCTGCAGTGGACCGTCTACAGCACCCCGATTCCGGCCGCGCCGGGACAGGATATGTCGCTCGGCGAGGCGGAACATACGATGCGCGAAGCGGTACGCGATGCCGCCGACGCCTTGATGCGCCTGCACACCACCGCCGCGGGCGCGACCGTCGATTCCGACCCCCGCGAACTCATCGAGGCCGAGCTCGCGGATTACTCCCGCCACGATTATCCGGATTCGATCCCGTTGCGCGCCAGGCGAATCCTCGACAGTGCCGACCACGTCGCCGCCATCCTCACTGTCGCCCAACGCGAACCGGCGTCCTCTCCCACCTCCGCCACCGCGATCGGCGCCCAGGAGGACCTCCTACGTCCACTGTGGGACGCGATCCGCGCTGCCCGGTTGGTGGCAGTGCACGCCGCGGCCCGAGGCAATTCGTAAAGCGCCGGCGTTCGACGCATGCGGCGGCCACCGGTCACGGAAGGCGTGAGAACACCGGCATCTGGTTGAATAGGCCGACCGATCAACTGAATCATCCGGGAGGCGGCATGTTCCGCATACCTCGCATTGCCGCGGCTGTGACCGCCGCATTCATCATCGGTCTCGGCGCGCCCGCCGTTCCCGCCACGGCGATCGTGGGCGGAAATACCATCGAGGCGAGCGCCTACCCGTGGCTCGCCGCCGTCGGCAGCCCGTTGTACTTCCCCCGGCCATCCGGGCAATTCTGCGGCGGTGCGCTCATCGCACCCGATCGGGTGGTGACAGCGGCGCACTGCGTCGAGTTGGCCCGGCTGCTGCCGCAGGCGATCACTGTGACCTTCGGCCGCACCGACCTGCGCTCACACGACGGAGTCATCGTGGGGGTCAAGGAGATTCGCATCCACCCGGATTTCCGAGAAACCGATTTCGAGGGCGAGACCGTGCACCACAACGATCTCGCGATCCTCATCCTCGACGAGCCGAGACCGGGGCCGTTCCTGGAAATCGCCGCGCCACAACGTGATCCGCGCGCATACGGCGACACCGCGACCATCGTCGGCTGGGGCGCGACAAGCGAGAACGACACGTCGAATACGCTCCTGCGCTCCGCCACCGTCCCCATCGTCCCGAACACCACATGCGCCGCCGCTTTTGGCTCTGCCTTCGACCCTGCCGATATGTTCTGCGCCGGATCCACCGACGCCGACACCGCCGAATACGACAGCGGCGATCCACTTCTCGCCTCGGGCCGCCTGCTCGGCCTCACCTCTTGGGGTAAGGGCAGCGCCCGCCCAGGGTTCCCCGGCGTCTACGCCTACGTCACCACCCTGAGCTTCTGACCGTCACCCGACTCCGCTCCCCGAATGGACCGACGGTTGACGCCCACTGAAACGTCTTCATCGCCGATCTCACCAACCGGGTGCCAGAGCTGGAGAACGGGGCGAACACCGCGACGGAGCTTGCTTGAACTGGTCAACTGATCGGCGTTCGTGTCGACGATGTGTATTCGGCGGCGGTGCTGCCGACGGCAACAATCCGGACCCGTCGGGAGTGTCGCCGCAATGTTCGGTCACCTCGCGATACCGATCACCAGCAACCCGCCAGCACAAGCACGGACCGGTCGTATACTCACCTCATGGCGGATGAACCGTCCTCCACGGAATCCCTCCAAGCGCCGGTTCTTGTAGTGCAGACGAGGGATCGGGTCTATCGGCTACGCGCCGGAGACGCATACAACGTCGGTCGCGATCCGGCAGCCGACATTGTGGTGAGCGATCCACGCGTATCTTCGTTACACGCCGTTCTCGAGCAGGGTGCGGACGGTTGGGAAATCGAGGACGCCGGCAGCCTGAACGGCACTTTTTTCGACGGTCACCGCGTCGCGCGGATGCTGATCGACCATGACGAGACGTTCCAGCTCGGTCACGCCGTGCACGGCGAGCAGTTGGCCTGTTCCATCGAGGGACAAGAAGGACAACCCGGCGACGAATCCGATGACGATATCGGTGGAGACACGATGGTCGTCCCCGATCCCGGCTACAACCTCGAGGATGACGCAACGATCACGAAGTTCCACGCGGGTCGGCCCCGGCAAGTTTCGCGATCGTCGTCTTCGACGGCCACCGCCAGCGCGGTCGTCCGGATCACCTCGCCCACGCTTCGGATCGGACGCGCGGCCGACAACGACATCGTCGCGCATGACCTCATGCTCTCCCGCCATCACGCCGAACTGCGCACGATCGGCGACGGCAGATACCGGATCGTCGATCTCGACAGCCACAACGGCACCTACGTCAACGGCCACCGAATCGACGCCGCGGACCTATCCGAATCCGATTTGATCGGCATGGGGCACACTACGTTCCGGCTGGTCGGCGACGAGCTGCGCGAGTTCATCGACACCGGTGACGTATCGGTCTCGGTGCAGGGCCTCACCGTGCGGACCCCAGAGGGCAAGGTGCTCCTCGACGGGGTGAGCTTCCCCATCCCGCAGCGCTCGCTCGTCGGGGTCATCGGGCCCAGTGGAGCGGGCAAGTCGACTTTGCTCGGCGCGGTAACCGGGTTGAGGCCCGCGACGGAGGGGACGGTCCGCTACGACGGACGCGACCTGTACACCGATTACGACGAGCTCCGGCACCGGATCGGGTTGGTCCCGCAGGAGGACATCCTGCACAACCAGCTTCCGACACGGCGCGCACTGCGCTACGCGGCCGAATTGCGCTTCCCCGGTGATACGCGCAGCGAGGAGCGCGAACAGCGAGTCGACGAGGTCCTCGATGAGCTCGGTTTGGCGCGGCACGCCGATACTCGCATCGATAAGCTCTCGGGCGGACAGCGTAAACGCGTGAGTGTCGCAGTGGAGTTGCTGACCAAACCGTCTCTGTTGTTTCTTGACGAACCGACCTCCGGCCTCGACCCGGGCCTGGACAAAACGGTCATGGAAATGCTGTCCGAACTGGCGCACGACGGGCGGACCGTCATAGTCGTTACGCACAGCGTGGCCAATCTTGATTTCTGCGACCGCCTGCTGGTCCTGGTGCCCGGCGGTGAGCTTGCCTATTATGGGCCGCCGGCGGAGGGGCTGCAGCAGTTCGCACAGCGCAGCTGGGCCGAGGTGTTCCAGGCATTCGACCGTGAGGAAGACCGCGACTGGGCCGGTGAGTTCCGGACTTCGCCACGCTTCGAGAACTACGTGGCGGTCGGATTGACCGACGATGTCGGCCCAGCGGAAGTGCACACACCGACGCCGCCGCCCGCGCAGCAGTCCAAGCTTGCCCAGCTCAGTACCTTGTGCCGGCGATATCTGGCGGTGATTGCCTCGGACCGAAGCTATATGGCGCTCCTCGGCGTGATGCCCCTGCTTCTCGGTGGTTTGATCGCCGCAGTGCCGTCGGGCGAGGGATTCGCCGGGCCGCCGGGATCCAACGTCGATGCCCCGACCAAACTTATGGTTTTGGCATTCGCGGCATGCTTCGTCGGCACCGGTAACTCGATTCGCGAGATCGTCAAGGAACAGACGATCTACCGCAGAGAACGCGCGGCAGGCCTGTCGGCGGGGGTCTATCTGATGTCGAAACTGCTGGTCCTGAGCGTGATAACCACCCTTCAGGCGGCGGTGTTGGTCTTGGTCGGCACCATCGGTGTGGATATGCCGCCCAAGGGGCTCTTCACGTCTGTCGAGCTGGAGCTGATCCTGGCGATGGCGCTGCTCGGGATCGCATCGCTGGCATTGGGCTTGCTGGTGTCGGTGTCGGTGAACACCTCGGAGAAGACCCTGCCGCTGCTGATTGTGCTGTCGATGGCACAGCTTGTGCTCACCGGCGGGCTGGTGCGGCTCCCCGGCACACTCGGCCTAGAGCAACTGGCCTACATATCACCATCCCGTTGGGGGTTCGGCGCGGGAGCCGCCACCCTCGATCTCGACACTCTCACACCGCACACGGGCGCAGCCGACCCGCTGTGGAAACACACCATGGGCACGTGGCTGCTCGACATGGGAGTCGTCGCCGGGTTAGGGGCCGTCTTCCTCGCGCTGGCCTGGTACCGCCTGTATCAGCTGCGGCCACGGCGCCGCGGTGCCCGCCGCGCGAGGCTTTGACGCACCAGCGACGCAAACCGGCGGCGCGTCGGGCTGGTGCCATAGACGTCCACCTCGAAAGCTAGGTTGCCGCGGCAGGGCGTCGCGGCGGGGTGCAGCAGCCGATTGCACACGGGGCACCGTTTACGGTGCAGCCGTAGCCTGGAATGTCGCCGAGTCGGCGCGGCGATTTACCGGTCAAGTGCTCGTTGATCAGTTCGACGACCAACTGGGCGAAGCGGGGATCGGTGCCGGGGGTGGCGGCCCTGGCGAATGCCATGCCGAGTTCCTCCGCCTTCTCCCTGGCTTCGTTGTCCAGATCCCAGATGACTTCGAGGTGATCGGAGACGAACCCGACCGGGCACAGGACGACCGCATCCACGCCCTTGCCCGACAGATCCTCGAGATGATCGACGATATCCGGATCGAGCCAAGGGATCCGCGGCGGCCCGGAGCGGGACTGCCACACCAGGTCATAATCGGCGAATCCCGTTGCAGCGGCACATAATCGGGCGGCCTCGGCGACTTGACGACTGTACAGACGGCCACCATCGGCAGGCGGCCCCGCGGAAATATCGGCCGATACCGGGATCGAATGCGCGGTGAAAACCAGTCGAGCGCCTTCCCGGCGCTCGGTGGGAAGAGAACCGACCGCAGCACGAATCGCCGCGGCGAATGCCTCGATCAACAGCGGATGGTCGAAGTACTGCCGCAACTTCAGAAGTTCCGGCGCATCCGGCCCGAAAGCCGCACGCGCCCTTGCGATGTCCTCGTCGTACTGCAGGCAGCCGGAGTATCCGCCCCACGCCGAGGTCGGGAATACCAATGCCGACCGCACACCGTCGGCCGCCATGCGCGAGACGGTGTCCTCGACCATCGGATCCCAGTTGCGGTTACCGAAGTACACCGGCAATTCGATTCCGGCACCGGCCAATTCGCGCTCCACCGCTGCGATGATGTCGCGGTTGAGCGCATTGATCGGGGAGACACCGCCGAAGTGCAGGTAGTGCTGCGCGACCTCGTCGAGACGTTCACGCGGCACACCTCGCCCCCGAGTGACGTTCTCCAGGAACGGCATCACGTCCTCGGGTCGCTCGGGACCGCCGAACGACAGCAGCAGCAGGGCGTCGGCGGCCCGAACCACGGTGTCTCCCTTCGGATTACCTCAGTTGATCGACATATTCTCCGGGAACCAGGTGTTGTGGCTGGCTCCGCCGTCGACGTAGATGATCGAACCGGTGGTGCCCGGCAGCCAGTCCGAGAGCAGCGTGACGATCGACTTCGCCACCACGGTCGGATCGTCGACATCCCAGCCGATCGGCGACGCGCCGTCCCAGTAGGTGTTGAGCTGGTTCAGCTTCGCGGCATCGTCGGTCGCAGTGCCCGCGATGGCCTTGGCCGCGAGGGTCTTGATCGGGCCCGCGGCGATCAGATTCGAGCGAATCCGCTTGGCGGTGCCGACCTCGCGCGCCACATACCGGTTCACCGACTCCAGCGCGGCCTTGGCCACACCCATCCAGTTGTAGAACGGCATCGCGGTGCGCGGATCGAAGTCCATGCCGACGAGCGAACCGCCCTCGTTCATCACCGGCAGCACGGCGCGGGCCAGCGAGGCGTAGCTCCAGGCCGAGATCTCGAAGGCCTTGGCCGCATCCGGACCAGGACCGTCCAGGAACGGACGCGCCTCCGGGCCCATCAGCGTGCGCGGTGCGAATGCGATCGAATGCAGCACACCGTCGAGGCCGTCCGGCGCGAGCTCGCGGACCTTATCGGCCAGCGCGACCAGATCCTCCTCGTTGGTGACATCGAGCGGGATGGCCGGGGCGACCTCTTGCGGCAGCCGCTTGGCGATCCGATCGATCAACCGCAGCCGCTCCGGAATGCCGGTGATGATCACCTTCGCGCCCTGCTCCTGCGCGACCGCCGCCGCGTGGAACGCGATCGACGAATCGGTGATGATGCCGGTGATCAGGATGGTCTTGCCTTCGAGCAATCCGCCCATGGGTTTTCGGTTCTCCTGTAGTCGAAGTTCAACTGGTTACCCGACCGCCGAACACGCCGGCTGTCGGTTGGGTCAGTGGCCCATGCCCATGCCGCCGTCGACCGGGATCACCGCGCCGGACACATAGCGCGAATCTTCGGAAGCGAGGAAGCTGACCACGGCCGCGACATCCTCGGGCTCGCCGAGTCGCTGCAGCGGAATGAATTTCTTCGCCATATCGCGCAGATCGTCGGGCAGCTCAGCGGTCATATCGGTCTCGATGAAGCCGGGCGCGACGACATTCGCGGTGATCGAACGCGAACCGAGTTCACGGGTGACCGAGCGAGCCAGACCGATGACACCGGCCTTGGACGCGGCGTAGTTGATCTGTCCGGCCTGACCGGCGAGTCCGACCACGGAGCCGAGGAAGATCATTCGTCCCCAGCGTGCCCGCAGCATGGCGCGGTTGGCCCGCTTCGCGCAGCGGAACGCACCGGTCAGGTTCGCATCGATGACCTTGGTGAACTGCTCCTCGCTCATCCGCATCAGCAGGGTGTCGTCGGTGATGCCCGCATTGGCGACCAGCACCTCGACCGCCCCCTGATGCTGCTCCACCTCGGTGAAGGCGGCATCGACCGAATCACTGTCCGTCACATCGCATTTCACACCGAACAGACCGTCCGGAACCCCAGAACCACGATGCGTGACGGCCACCTTGTGCCCGTCGGCAAGCAGACGCTGTGCGACCGCGAGTCCGATACCGCGGTTGCCACCGGTCACCAGGACCGACCGGGATGTGATGTTCGACATGAGGACCAACCTATCTGTTCGGGTTCGTGCGCCACGCCCGGGCCACACATAGTGCTCTATGTAGAACCGGGCGCGTCGCGACGGCAGGCATTGACGACTACGGCAGGCGTTGACGATAGAGCAAGCCGGTAACCACACCGGCAGCGACAACGAGCATGCCGAGCAAAAAGCCACGGTCTGCTGGCATCGCCCCTGGTCATCTCGTAACCGATCTGCTCCTCGAGCGTGTCGTAGACCGCGGTCAGCTCGGTCAGGCTCGAAGCGGTATAGAAATCGCCGCCGGAGAGTTT
>NZ_BAGN01000137.1 GCF_000308835.1 Nocardia vinacea NBRC 16497
CCAATTTGCCGGTGGCGGTCGAGCCTGTGAATCCGATCTTGCCGACATCGCTGCGGCACAGGGCCGCACCGGTGTCACCGCGGCCGGTGACTACCTGTAGCACGGCCTTTCCCGGCACCGCCCGCTCGAACGCCTCGGCCAGCCAGGCACCGACGCCAGGGGTGTACTCGCTCGGCTTGAACACCACCGCATTGCCCGCAGCGAGTGCGAACGAGATCGAGCCGAGCGGGGTGAACACCGGATAGTTCCACGGCCCGATCACCCCGACCACGCCGAACGGGCGGTACTCGACCTCGGCGGCCTGGTTGACGGTCAGCAGACTCGACCGTACCGAACGCTTACCGAGTACCTTCTCGGCGTTGTGCGCGGCCCAGCGCAGATGTTCGAGGGCCATCGCGATCTCGAGCTTGGCGTCCGAGATCGGCTTGCCCATCTCCCGATGGATTGTTCTCGCCAGTTCATAACGGCCACAAGCGATTTCGGACCGCCAGCGATCCAGGCGGCGGCCTCGCTCGGCGAAGTCCAGCCCCGACCACCAGTCCGCCGCGTCGTGGGCAACGGCCACCGCGGCCGCGACATCGACGGCGGTACACAGTGGGTAGCTGCCGACCTTTTCACCGGTCGCCGGATCATGGACATCGAATGTCGAAGCCGTCTCGATGCCGGGGAGTCTCGTGATATTCGGCATCAGTTCCCCTTTCGGGTTCGGATCCGGCGGGCGGTGCCGTTGGCGATGGTCGAGGTGACGAGTCGGTTGGCGGGACCAGCCAAGGCGAGTAGCGGTCGCATTGCGGATGTGCCTTCTAGAGCGAATGTCCACCTCAGGTGGGTGCCTTCGGTATGGGGTTCGAGCACGATGTCTTCGGCGAAGCGTTGCAGTCCGGGGATCGACGCGGCGTCGACGGTGAAGGTCATCCGCTTGCCCTCGTCCCAGCGGTAGAAGCGTTCGTCCAGTCGCACTGCTCCGCCGAGGGTGACGGTGCGGGTGGTGCCGACGCCGAACGGGCGCGGTGCGGTCCATTCCACTCCGCTGATCACCGCGGACCAGGACACCAGTGCGTCGTCTGCGGTCAAAGCGGCCCACACGGCAGTGGGCTCGGCCGCGATATCGACAGTGTGTTCGTAGCGTCGAGCGGCGGTCGCGACGAAGTCGTCGTCGGATTCGGCGAGTGCATAGCGTTGTGCCATGGACGTTTTTCGTTCCTTCGAATGGTCTAGAGGTCGAGGACCAGTGCGTCGCCCGATGCGCGGGAGACACAGGTGAGCATGTGGTCGGTGCGTTCGGTGTCGGGCAGGGTCAGGTCACGGTGCTCGATGTCTCCGGCCAGTACCCGGGTCTTGCAGGTGCCGCAGAAGCCTTGCTGGCAGGAGTAGACGGCATCGGGCACCGTGCGTCGGATGGCGGCGAGTGCGGTCTCCTGTGCGCCGACCCGGATCGTGCGCCCGGTACGCGCCAGAGTGATGTCGAATTCCCGGCCGTCGGTCACCGGTGGCGCGGAGAAGCGTTCGGTGTGCAGCGAGCCGCTCGGGTTGACGGTGAACATGGTGCGCTGGGCGGCGGCCAGCACAGGTGGGGGACCGCAAACGTACACGGCCGCGCCGGGTTCGGCGCGTCCGATCAGCTCCGCGATATCAGGCACCCCGAATTCGTCGTCCGGGCGGATCTCCGCACCCGGCAGTTCATCCAGGAATGGCATCGATGCCCGAGACCGCCCGAGGTATACAAGGTGCCCGCGCGATCCAGCGGCTTCGACCATCGGCAGGATCGGGGTGATTCCGATGCCACCCGCGATGAACAGGTACGACGGCGCCTCGACGAGGGTGAACGCGTTGCGCGGTCCGCGCACCCGCAGTACGTCGCCGACGTGCACGTCCCGGTGCATCTCGATCGACCCGCCGCCGCCGTCGGCGATGCGCCGCACCGCGATTCGGTAACAGGACCGGTCGCTCGGGTCGCCGCAGAGCGAGTACTGCCGTTGTCGACCCGAGGGCAGGAAGACGTCCAGGTGTGCGCCCGGCCGCCACGAGGGTAGCGACGCACCGGCCGCGCGCAGCGTGAGGGAGCGCACGTCCTGCGCCTCCACAGTCACCTGGTCTACGACGAGATCCAGGTTGAATCCATTGCGGCGCACCGGATTCGATTTGGACAATATTGCCGCGGTAGGTCCGGAGACGAAGACCTGCTTGTAGGCGTCGATGACAGCCCCCAGCATCCGCAGGCTCGGAGGTGGGGTGAATTCCTTTGTCATGGCCGTGATTTCCATCAGTGCCCCGCCGCCCGGGCTGCGGGGGAGTGCGCAAGATAGCGCAGCGCCTTGTCCATGGGGCCGAGCTGGGACGGGTGGAAGCCCGGACGCAGATACCGTGGCATTTCGGTAAAGAATGTTGTCCAGCTGGGGATTACGCCGCGCTTGGTGGCGCTGACGAATTGCAGGCCCCAGAATCGGCCCTTGTTCGCCGACGGATCCTTCCGGTACAGGTGGGCGGTCGAGACGATGAACAGCGGCAGCAACGTGGCGGTCGCGAGGATCGCGGTGCGTGCCCGGCGGGCGTAACTGCCATCCACATGCATGTACGCGTCGAATACGACGCTGCGATGCTCGACTTCTTCCGCGCCGTGCCAACGGACCAGGTCCAGCATCGCTGGATGCATGCCACGTTCTTCGAGCACGTCCGCGTTCAACAGCCACTCGCCGATCACCGCGGTGAAGTGTTCCATTCCGGCGAACAGTCCGAGTCGTTCCTTCAGCCACTCCTGTCGGCCGCGGCCGGTGAGTCCATGGCCGCCCAGGATACGGTCGACCAGCCACGCGATCTTGGAAACGTAGGAGTCGACGTCCAGCCCGATCGACTGCAGATGTTGACGGGCCCCCTCATGACTGGCCGCATGCATGGATTCCTGGCCGATGAAGCCCTGTACTTCTTCTCGCAGTCGCTCGTCATCGATGAACGGCAGCGCCTCCGCGAGGCATTGGGCCATCGCCCGCTCGCCCTCCGGCAGTACCAGATGCATCACGTTGACGATGTGGGTCGCCAGGACCTCGTCGGGGATGTAGTGCATCGGGACCGAGTGGAAGTCGAAATGAACGTCCCGGGCATTGATCGCATGCTCTTCGTCGCGGTAGGGGCGCCGCGTCGCGCCAGCCTTCTCAGCCATGTACCGACTGTATAGAGCCACAAAATATATTGCAATGTTGCAGCTACATTCTGTTCCTGAATGTTGCACGACGTCGGGATATTGCTAGCGTGGAGATCGTGTCAGCCACGTCAACGCCATCGGTGAGCCCGGAGGACACAGACGACAGCATCGAATCGCGCATCCTGGACGCAGCCTTGGTTCAGTTCGAGAAGGTCGGCGTCAAGAAGACGACCATCGAGGACGTCGCCCGGCAAGCGGGGGTGGACCGCGTTACCGTTTACCGGCGCGTCGGCTCGCGCGATGACTTGGTGCGTGCGGTGGTCAGCCGCGAGGTCAGCGTGGTGCTCGCCGAGGTGGCGCGGATCGCCGAGCGGCACGACGATATCGGCGATCTGGTTGCCGACATCCTGGTCACCGTACTCACCAAATGGCGCAACCACCCGATGGCGCAGCGCATGCTGGTGATCGAACCCGAACGGGTACTCACCAAGCTCACCACCGACGGCGCAACGGTTTTCACGCTGTCGGTCGCGACGACCGCCGCGGCACTGGAGCGCGCGATCGCCCGTGGATTACTACGTGAAACCCCGGACCTGCTCACCCGCGCGGAAGTCATCTGCCGGGTTGTCCACTCCCTGATCCTCGCCCCGGACGGCGGCGTGCGACTCGAATCTGATCCCGAACTCACCGAATTCGCGAGAACGTATCTGCTACCGATCATCGCAGGCTGATCCCTGGTGAAGGTCGGTTGCCCCAGCGATGTAGTGGATCAGTATCCGAGTAAACGTGCTTTCGTCCCAACATCTTTCGGATCGATTGCCGTTATCGATACACCCCTGGATCGGATGGGGTGAGGAGTGGCTCCTCAATCGTCGTCGGCTGCTCCCGTCGTTGATGCCGTTGGGTTTTCGGGTGTGGGCGAACCGCGTTGCGCGCAGCGGATTTCGTACCAGCATGCAACAGTGATAGTGGCGTACGCGCCGACGACTGCGAGAGCTGGGGTTATCAGCAGTAGCGCGATGACGGTCATTTCCAATCCCCTGTGCGATGTTCCTGCCGAATAACAACTTTCGCGCCGCATCGCGCTGCGAATTGCCGCTCCTGGGCCGTGGCGTTCGCAGGCTTGCTGCCACACAGACGTTCGGCGCGGATTCGTCGTTGATCAGGACGCCGGGTTTCGGACTATCAGGGAGAGGGCAGCTCGGAGTTCGGCTGTCCGCGATACGGCTCCGCGCATGCTGGGGCGGCTGTACTGATGATGCAAGGGCCTTCCGCTTTCACGATCTTAGCGGAGGTGCAACAGTGTCATATGCTTTGTGGATGTGATGCGTGAGACATCTGGTCAGTGTGGGCTCGATCGGTCGACTACCGGCCGCTGCGGGTCGGCGACGTCTTGCCATGTTCAGGCTGGAGACCGACCATGGCCGCGCTCTCGCGCCAGAGCAAGTCGCGCGCATCGCTACTGCGTGCGAGGTCGGAGGGCGTCGGGAACGTGAGTTCACCCTTGACCAAGGAGGCGTAGATCTTTCCTGCGGGCGGAGTCGCCGCACCCGATGCCAGTTCGGCGAGGACATTGCCCGAACGTTCGGGTGTTGCCATGTAGAGCCCGGGGCGCACTGCTCCCAGCAGGCGGAAAATCGGGCCTGCGGACTGCATAATCGCACGCACGACCTTGGGCTGCTCGTTCATCAGCGACGTGCCTTCGGTCATTCCCGGGTTGTACGCAATCACCGTTAGAGCGCGCGCTTCGGTCTCATCGAGCGCGGAAATCGCTTGTGCGGTCAGCAGGTTGCACAGCTTCGACGCTGAGTAGGCGCGGATGCCCGATAGTCGACGACTTCCGTCCGGGTGCGCCAGCGCCGCGGGATCGAAGGGCGTCGGAGCCGACTCGTGCAGGTTGCTTGTGGTGATCACCAGGCGGCCAGATTCGGCCATGAGAGGCAATAGCAGCTGAACGAGCAGATAGTGGGCCAGGTGGTTCACGGCGAAAGTCAGTTCGAAGCCGTCGACGCTTCGGCGATCGGCCGTAGGTGTCTGCACGCCCGCATTGAGCACGAGGATGTCGATGCGCGCATTGCCGACGCGACGTGCGACTGCCTCGGCGAAAGAGCGAACATCGGCCAGCGATGCCAGGTCCAGTGGGAGGACCTCGACCCCCGCCGGCACCTGCCACTCGCTGCCGCGGGCACCGACTATGACTCGGGTGCCGGGTGCGAGGGCGAGACGGTTCAGCGCGTATGCACCGAGCCCGCTGGTAGCCCCGGTCATCACCATGATCCGATCGGATTTGTCATCCATAGAAATATGTCTTTCCGGGTTGGTCGGGTGTCCGGTCAGAGGTTCCCCGCCTGTCCGCAGTCGCAGCCTTCGACACGACCCGTGCAAGGCGCGAGAGTTGTGAGAGATCCCTCGGGTTCCGGGGAGCGATCTCTCGACTATAACTTCAAGAATGAACACACGGCAATCGTGGTTGAGTTTTAGTTTGAACAAACTGAAATTGTGGTTTCCAACGCTACAACGTTGAATTAGTCCGCAGGTGCTCCGGCGCGATGTGCGGGACGCCTTCGGGTGCGGTCGCATCGATGAAGACGCTGATGGCTACGTTCGCGACATGGATTCCTTTGTCGTCGAGGGGTTGTGGAGATTGTGCTTCGCGAGGAGACCGGCAAGATCCTCGAGCGGATCCTGATCGCACTCGATTTCGGTACCTCGATGCCCTGGCGCAGGTCATGACGCGTCATTTCGATATGCGTGGACCGGCAGTGTGGTACGTGTGCGCGATGAGCGCGGACTGCAGGTACCACAGGCCGGTGGTCTGGTACGGGTCCATGCCGGTGAGTTCCTTGATTCGCCGCAGCCGGTAGTCGATGGTGTTGCTGTGCACATGGAGCGCGCGTGCGGTTGCCTGGCGGCTGAAGTGGTTGGCGATGTGCTGGCGCAGGGTTTCGACGAGGTCGCGATGCTCCAGGATCGGGCTCAGCAGCGTCCGCAGGCGTTCATTGGCTTGTCCGGGCCGGGTGAGCTGGTATTCCAGCACTAGGTCGTCGAAGTCGTACAGCCGTGCTCCATAACCGAGTCTCTGCACGATCTCGAGCAGGTCGTGAGCAAGGTCGGTGGCACGCGGGATCGCTGACACCGTCGCCTGGACAACCGTCGCGGTGATCGGTTCGCCGGTGTTCCGAACCAAGAATGTGAACAGGTCATGGGGACCCTGCGCGTCGAAGTCGTTGTCGGCGAGGACCAGCGTGCCGCCATCAGGCCCCAGCAGTGGTAGAGCGCGTTCGCCATATGTCGACGCCAGTGCGGTCTCGAGGTGTTTGATCCGGTCGGCCGTCGCTGCCGTCGCGATCTGATCCGAAACGGGACGAGTCGGACTGTGGTGGACCGTGATCGCCATTACCACGTATTGCTGAGCGATCGTGATCCCTGCCGCCCTCGCGATCGCCCCGGGATGATGGCCGCCGACCAGAACCTCCCCCAATGCCCTTGCGGCGCTGTACTTTTCGCTGGAGGCGGCGCGCAGACGCCTCAAATGAATGGCGACATCGGAGATCGTCGATCCGTCGTCACTGTCTGCGTTCATCAGTCCATCTGTCGAAGGTCGGCTGTGGGCATCATCCGGCAGTGGTATCGCCAAGCCTGTGTCGCTGGGAAACGAGTACCCCATCACGGCCCACCTCTGCCTTCCGAGCGTCGGTCCATCTGCTGCCCAACGCCGATCCGTCTGGTGCCGAACACCATAACGCGCATGTAACAAAGCATCAATATATGATTCACTGTTGTATCGATGTGCCGATGTCAGTATCTTCGGTTCATGGCGAGGAGTCGCGACGCGTTGGAGGAGAAGATCATGGACGCCGCGCTGGACCGGTTCCTGCAGGTGGGGATCCGGCGTAGCAGTCTGGACGACATCGCCAAGCAGTCGAGCGTCAACAGAACCACCATCTACCGGCGATTTTCTGGAAAGGAGAGCCTGGTCGAGGCGGTGCTCGAGCGTGAGGCCGAGCACATGCTCGCCGAGGTTACCGCGATCGCCACGACCACGCAGGATGTCGGTACGCAGATCGAGGAAGCCGTGCTGCATGTGCTGTGTCAGACCCGCATGCACAGGCTGGTCGGTCAGCTGCTTGCTGTGGCACCGGAAGAGGCATTGAGCTTCTATACGGTGCGGGGTGAGGAGATGGTGGCACTCGGCATCCGGTACATCGCCGGGATGCTGGAGAAGGCACAGGAGTTGGAGCTGATCGCTCGCTACGATGCCCGTCCGGTCGCGGAGTTGATTGCCCGGCTTGCGCATTCGATCATGCTGACACCGGCCGCCGGCGTGGACTTCGGCAACGACCTTGCCGCGCGTGAGTTCGTCCGTGCCACCATCGTCCCGATGGTCGAGCACGGCATCGTTACCGGCTCGAGGGAGAGCGAGTATGAATCCGACAGTTCCGCTCCGGCACCCCGTCGCTCCGCGTAGCGTTCGAGGTCTGCGGCCGTTCGCATGTGTGTTGGCGCGGCTGCTCCCAAGCGGAGTGAAACGTGCTGCGGTACAAGGGCATCGGGACCAGGAAGCCTTCCTGCGCACGCTGATCGGCGCGGAATCCGCCGTCATCGGCGACTCCGCCCACCATATCGGCCATGTCGCTTGATCTCGTCGGCGGTGATCCACCGAGCCCCGGGACCTCGGCCGGGCTGAATCACCGCCAGAGCTGGCGGCGCGACAACGCGCGCAGGCCGGAGCCGCGGCTCACTATCGACCGCGACGGATTTGCAGGTTCCAGTACGGCCGCACAGGGGCGTCCGGGTCGGAGTTGGCACGGTGGGCTGGTCGGGGGCCAACCCCCCTCCGCCAGAGAAAACGTAGGCTAACCTGCGCGGGGACTGCGGGACAGGCCACCGGCTGATCGCGCGTGGCCTCCCCGGCAACCGGGGGAACGCGCGCACCTCGGTGTGGTCATGGATCAACGGTAGGTTGCGGGACCGCACGGAGGAGGCACTGACAGTACACGGCACACGTTGACGCGGCTGGTATCCGCTGCCCGATGCCGTAGTCTGCGGCGTTGATCCCCATCGTGAGATGGACGGTGTGTACCTTGATTCAGTGCAACTAGCCAGATCGCTTCGTCACATGCCCCCCGGCGATCCGACCGAGGAAAAGATCCTTGACGCGGCCTTGGACCGGATCCTGCAGCTGGGGATCCGGCGTGCCAGCCTGGACGACATCGCGCGTCGCGCCGGATTGAATCGCGTCACCATCTACCGTCGGTTCACCACGAAGGACAATCTGGTAGAGGCGGTGCTCACGCGAGAGCTGCTCCGTGTGCTCGGCGAGATCACCGCCGCCGGCTCTGTGGAGGACGGCGTGGATGCGCAGATCGAACAGACGATGCTGGCGCTCATCCGGACGATCAGAACCCATCCGTTCGTGACGCAGCTGATAAATGTCGAGCCGGAGGAGGCGCTGGCCTTCTATACCGTGCGGGGGCAACAGCTGGTCGAGGTGGGCATCAGCTACATCATGGAGTTCGCACGTCGCGGTCAGGAAAGGGGATTGCTGCCGCCCTACGATGCTGGCCCGGTAGCGGAACTTCTTGCACGACTTGCACATTCGATCATGCTGACCCCGGTCGGGGGAGTGGACTTCGACGATGAGAAGCAAGTAGAGGCCTTCGTGCGCTCAGCTATCGTGCCGCTGCTCCTGCATGGAATCGGAACGGGAGGCGTCGCAGCGCCGACGGCGGCCGCTGTCAAGAAGTCGACGGCCGCGAAGAAGTCGACGGCCGCGAAGAAGACGACGGCCGCGAAGAAGACGACGGCCGCGAAGAAGACGGCCGCCGCCAAGAAGTCGACTGCCGCGACAAAGTCGGTTGGTGCCAAGAAGTCGACAGGCGTGAAGAAACCCGGCGGTTCGCGGCGCAGCTAGGGTGTGGCCGCGAAGGAGTAGCCGACGCCGAGCACATCGCAGACCGTTTCAGCTGGTCAGTGCCTGTCGGAAGAGCGGCCAGGATTTGTGCAAATCGTCCTGCCGATATCCCCAGGAATGAGTTCCCACCGGCCGCATTTCGAATGTCGCGGGGATACCGAACTCGCGGAATCGGTCGCGCAGAGCGGCGCTGCTGCGGGACCCGGCCCTACGGCCGCACCGCTTCCTGGTTGTCGTATTTCTCGTGCAAGTGTCATTCGTCCTCGTGACCGGCACACGTCCGTACTTCCTTGCCGAACTGTTTCCCGCCCTGTTCGCGGCAGGTGCGGTGTGGTTGTCGGCGAAGGGGTTTCAACGGCAGAGCGCGGCGATCGCCATCATCGGAACGGCCGTTTCCACGGCGGTGGGCCTCAGCTTGGTGTACGTGCTCCCACTGCCGCAGTCGTCGCTTCGGGAAGGCACCGAAAGCGCCGGGGCAGTATTCGCGCGCATGCGGATCTACGGCATGAGTGGCTGGCGACCTCTGGTCGGCGCCGTCGAGACTGCCTACGGAGGTTTGAGTCCGGAAGATCGCAGGCATGCCGTTGTGATCGCCGAGACCTATTGGCAGGCAAGTGTGTTCGATCAACTCTCCGACCGCGATCGGCCCGACGTCTACAGCCCCAATCGCGGATTCGTCTACTTCGGGCTGCCACGCCCGAGGATGCGACCACCGTCCTCTACGTTGGCCGGCTGCACTCGGAGTCGGAAATGAGACAACAGTTTTCGCGAGTCGAGCAGGTTGCGGTGCTCGACAACCCACTGGGATTTCCCGGTATCGATCGCGGCGTTGCCGTATGGCGGTGCGACCAGCCCTTCGGCCGATGGTCGCAAACCTGGCCTCGTCTCTGGACCTTGGCGATCGACTCGGGTCCGGGGAAACCGGC
>NZ_BAGN01000136.1 GCF_000308835.1 Nocardia vinacea NBRC 16497
GCCCGCGCGCGGGCGCTATTGGATCGGGCCCGGCGTCGTCCGGCACGCAGCCTGTTCGCGATTCCGGAGGGCACCGAGAGTTCCGAAGGCATCGTGGCCCCGCTCGGTGAGACCGGTGATGCGGCATTGTGGCTGCGCTTCGCCGCGCCGCGCGCCATCAGCGCCGCCGACTGGACATTGTTCTCGCTGCTCATCGGACATCTGAGTCTGGCGGTGCAGCGGGCACGCAACTTCGATCAGGCGCGTTCGACCTCGCTGACGCTGCAGCGCGCCATGCTCGGTCCGATCGAACTGCCGCCGCGGTTCTCGGTGCATTACGAGCCCGCGCTGCCGCCGCTGGAGATCGGCGGCGACTGGTACGACGTGGTTCCGCTGCGGGACGGCACCATCGGCGTCGTGGTCGGCGACTGCGTCGGACGTGGTCTGTCCGCGGCCGTCGTGATGGGCCAATTGCGTACGGCCGCACGGGCTCTCCTGCTGCGCGGCGCGGGCCCGGCGCAGCTGCTCGCGGAACTCGATACCGTCGCGGGCCGGATTCCCGGCGCGATGTGCACGACGGTCTGCGCCGCCGTCCTCGATCCGGTGCGCGGACTGGTCCGCTACAGCAGCGCCGGACATATGCCGCCGATCCTGGCCGATGTCGGCCAGCCGGGCCGATTGCTCGAGGGCGGCCGAGCGGTACCGCTGGCTACTTTCGATACGCCACGGCGCCCCGAGGCCACCACGGCGCTCACACCGGGTTCGACGCTGGTGCTGTTCACCGACGGCTTGGTCGAACAGCGCGGCATCGATATCGATGACAGTTTCGCGAAGATCTCGGGTGTGCTCGCCGATACCGCGGGCAAGCTGCCGCGTGAGGTCGCCGATGCCGTGCTCTCCCGACTGCGTCCGTCCGCGGGCTACGACGATGACGTCGCCATGGTCGTGTACCGGCAACCCCCGGCACCGTTGCGGCTCGAGATTCCGGCCAATCCGGATCAGCTTTCGGCCATGCGCAAGCGGCTCAAGGCTTGGCTCGCCGCCGCCGCCGTACCGCACGATCTCGCCTCCGACCTCATCGCCGCGGCCAACGAGGCCTGTAGTAACAGCATCGAACACGCCTATCGCAACGGCGGCGGGCCGGTCACCCGCGCGATCAGCTCCACGGCAGAACTGCTCGGCCGTGCCACCAGCGCCGCGGCCGCCACCACCGATCCTGGACTCGTCGAATTGACCGCCGAATGCGATACCCAAAAGGTCGTCATCCTGGTCGCCGACACCGGAACGTGGAAACCACGCTCCGCCGATCCGGGGCCGCGCGGACGCGGCATCGATATGATGCGGGCTTTGACGGAAGAATTGGAGATAGACCACAGCGGGCTGGGCACCCGCGTCCGCATGTCGGTAACGTTGCCCGCGATCAAATCCCCCGTAGCGAACCCACTGCGTGGCACGAACCGCCAGTTTTCTGGCTGAGGAATGCAGCACGAAAGGCGGGTTCATGGCAGATTGTGATGATGTGACAAACAACTCCGGAGACGCGTATCCCCTGGCGGACACGATGACCACCACAGTCGAGGCACACGATGGCGCGACCGTGCTCACGGTTTCCGGCGAGGTCGATCTGGCGACCGCGCCAGCGCTGGAGAACACCATCGAGGCCATCCTCACCGGCAAACCGGCGGTCCTGATCATCGACCTGACCGGTGTCAGCTTCCTCGCCTCGGCGGGTATGGCGACCCTGGTCGCGGCGCATCAGCGTGCAGGCGACACCACCACCATCGTGCTGGTCGCGGACGGTCCGGCCACCAGCAGGCAGCTCAAGATGACGAGTCTGGATCAGGTGTTCGCACTGCACACCACCCTGGCCGAGGCGCTGGCCGCACTCCGGTAGCGCAGCCTGATTTCAACCGGAACCTTTCCGATCCCTGACCACACGGGGCGAGTCTACGAACGGCGTTCGCGGCCCGTCTCGCGGCCGAGCGGTCGAAGCGCATGCGACGAAGTCGCAAGTCTCGACCGCTCGGACGCGAGACACCAGGGGCCGCGCCGCAGGCGCGGCAAATCAGTCACACAGTTCGCGCAGTTGCTCGATCAGCTTGACCCGTTCGGCCGGGGTCGCCGCCATCGGCACCACATTCAGCACCGTGACTCCCGCCGCACGGAATGCGGCGATCCGCTCCTTCACGAATCCGGCCGGGCCGACCAGCGAGATATCCCGAACCAGATCGTCCGGGACCACCTTGGCGGCCTCTTCCTTCTTGCCGGCCAGATACAGCTCCTGGATCCGGTCCGCCTCGGCGCCATAGCCGTACTTCGTGGCGAGCGTGTGATAGAAGTTCTTGCCCTTGGCGCCCATGCCGCCGATGTAGAGCGCCAGATGCGGTTTCACGAATTCCAGTAGCGGCGTGACATTCTCGCCGATGGCCAGCGCGGGCCCGGCGTAGACGTCCAGCTCGCCGAGGATCGGATCACGCTTGGCCAGACCGGCATCCAGCGATTCGCCCCAGATTTCCTTGGCCTTCTCCGGTACGAAGAAGATCGGCTGCCAGCCCTCGGCGATCTCCGCGGCCAGCTCCACATTCTTCGGGCCGAGCGCGGCCAGCAGCACCGGAATGCGTTCACGCACCGGATGATTGATCAGCTTGAGCGGCTTGCCCAGGCCGGTGCCCCGGTCGGCGGGCAGCGGGATCTGGTAGTACTTGCCCTGGTACTCCAGCCGCTCGCGACGCCATACCTTGCGGCAGATCTCCACCAGTTCCCTGGTGCGTCCGATGGGGGCGTCATAGGGAACGCCGTGGAAGCCCTCGATCACCTGCGGGCCCGATGCGCCGAGGCCGAGTACATAGCGACCGTCGGAGACGAAGTCCAGGCCCGCGGCGGTCATCGCGGTCAGGCTGGGTGTGCGGGTGTAGATCTGCAGGATGCCCGAGGCCAGCTGCAGCCGAGTGGTCTTGGCCGCCAGATATCCGAGCGCGCTCACCGCGTCGAACGAGTAGGCCTCCGGCACGAACACGATGTCGAGTCCAGCCTTTTCGAGGTCGGCCACCTCGGCGGCCGCCTCTTTGAAGCCGCCCGAGTAGTTGATGCTCAATCCGATCCGCATAGCACTCAACCTAACCGCAGCTACGCACCGGCCGCGCACCGGCCACCCCGGCGGGAGCGGTAGCGTATTCGCCGTAGTTCTCCACTGTCGTCGCTGGAAAACGAAAGGCCACCCGCCGTGTCGCAGCCCGCCTTCGCTGAGGCCATCCTCGCGCAGTACCTGACCGACCTGGCCGCGAAGGTACCCGCACCCGGTGGCGGCGCCGTCGCAGCGCTGCACGCCGCACAGGGTGCCGCACTGGTCGCGATGGTCGCGCGCTACACCACCCGGGCCAAGGATGCCGAGCACCGACCGGTCATCGACCGGATCATCGAGGCGGCCGATGCGGCCCGCGAGCGCGCGCTGGCCCTGGCCGAAGCCGATGCGGCGGCGTTCACCGCCGTCGGCAACGCCTACAAGTTGCCGAAGGATTCTCCGGCGCTGGCCGCCGCGCGCAGCGATGCCATTACCGCAGCGCTGCTCGAGGCCGCCCGGGTGCCCGCCGCGGTCGTCGACGAGGCCGACGAGGTGCTCTCACTCGCCACCGAATTGCTGCCGATCGGCAATCCCAATGTGGTCACCGATATCGGCGCCGCCGCCGATGCGGCGCGGGCCGCGGCGACCAGCTCGCAGCTCAATATCGAAATCAATGTCCGCTCACTCAGCGCCGAACAGGGCGATAAGTTCGCGGCGGTGCTGATCCGCATCGACGAGATCACCGCCCGCGCGGACGCGCTGCACGCCGACGTATTGCACGCCGTGCGCGGCTGAATCCGACCGAACGGTCGGATCGTTTGTTCGGTGTGATGCCGGGTATGTCGCCCCTATACGAAAACTGTGGACCTGGACGGCCGTTACAGAACCGGTACGTCGAGTTGATCATGAAGTCCTAGAATGGATTTCTGCGTCCCACACCAGCGTGAAGGGGTGGACCATGCGGAACGCACTCAGATACCTGTTCCTCGCGACCACGGTCGTCGCCTTGGCGGCGTTCGGGTCCGGAGCGGCAATCGCCACCACGATTCTGAAACCCAACGTCGACGCGGTCGCAACGATTACCCCGTCGGCAGGTCAGGAAGTCGGTATCGCGGCACCGGTGACGATTCGATTCGCCAATCCGGTCGCCGACCGCGACCGAGCCGAACGACTGGTCGATATCCGAGCCACCGAGCCGCTGCCGGGTGCTTTCTCCTGGGCGAGCGATCGTGAGTTGACTTGGACGCCAACGAGTTTCCTGCCGGCCCGAGCACCGATCTCGGTGCACATCGGTAACGCGCGCACGGAGTTCCGCACCAATGCGGGCGTGGTGGCCGACGCCGATATGTCGGCGCATACCTTCACCGTGAGCATCGGCGGTGCGGTCGCGCGGTCGGTGCCCGCGTCCATGGGCAAGCCGGGCTGGGAGACACCGACGGGTACCTTCCCGGTGCTGGAAAAGTTCCGTTCGGTCGTCTTCGACTCGCGCACCATCGGGATCCCGCTGAGCTCGCCCGAGGGCTACGTCATCAATGGCGAGTACGCCGAACGCCTCACGTGGGGTGGCGTTTTCGTGCACTCCGCACCGTGGTCGGTGGATTCGCAGGGCTATGCCAATGTGAGCCATGGCTGCATCAACCTGGCTCCCGATGACGCCGCCTGGTACTACGAGACCGTCGGCGTCGGCGATCCGGTCACCGTGCACTGGTGAGCCGTAAACAATCCGTTTTCCTTCGCGACACCTCCCCTCAATTTCGTCACGGGCAGCAAACCTGGCAGTATCCTGCCGAGGTTGATACAACTGCGGGACACACGTGATCGTATGACCTGATGAAGGTGGGGCGATGGATCGACCGGATATGACCTCGCGGGCGAATTCCGGCCCGCAGCCGGGCGCTGCGCCACAACAGCCGCTCGGTGCGCCGAGGGCATACCAGACTCCGACACCGCCGAACCCGTTCCACCGGATCGGCTTCACCGAGGACAACGCGCCGACCGGGCCCATTCCGCGGATCCCGATCGACGGCGCACCCATCGACACCGGTCCACTACACCGCGTGCCGATCGACCGCGCCGCAACACAATCCGGACCGCTGCCCCGAGTTCCCATCGACCGTGCGCCGACGAATACGGACCCGTTCCGGCGCATTCGCGGTCAACAAGTTCCCGGCGGCCAGGCTCCGAATCCCCAGAGCCCGAGGCAATCCGGGCCGATACCGCGGATTCCGATCCAGGAAGTTCCCCCGGTTCCACGCGTATCGATGCGTCAGGCGCCGACTGTGCAGGACGGCGAGCAGGGATCGCTGACGTTGCCGGAACCGATCCGTCAGGTGCCCGTCAACCGGATTCCGGGCCCTCCTGCGCCTGTCGTGCCGCGTCCGCCTGCTCCGCAAGATCCGAATTGGCATGCGCCTGTTCCCCAGTACCCGGACCAGCGCGGGCCGGTGCAGCGAGATCCGATGCGCCAGAACCCGATTCACCCCGGGGCTTTCGACGCAGACCCCACTCGGCAAGATCCGAACCACTACGCACCGGACCCATACGAGCAGGATCTGGTGCGGCACAACCCGATTCAGGCAGCGGATGGGGAATCCGCGCAGTATGAGATCGACTATGGAGGCGACTGGTCCGAATGGGTCGAGGAACTTCCCGCCGAGCCGAAACCGCCTGCGCCGGACTACTTCCGGCATGAGGAGGCCTTGGCTGCCATGATCGATCGGTCCGGTCGGAATCGGTCGAAGCGCCGGTGGATGCCGGTGCTGGTCGGATCGGTCGCGGCGGCCGGACTACTCGTGGTGGCGTTCGTGCAAATTCGGCCGGAGCCGCAACCGGCGACAGTGGCCTCGTCCACGCCCAGCCAGGTCGCGGTCTCCGGATCCACTTCCGCGGCACAGTGCCCGGCCGAGCGGGTCGGGGACACCATTACCGGCAACGGCGCGGGCGGGCTGGATTCCGGACCGGGTGTCATATTCGCGTTCCAGTACGCCTATTACGTCACCCGATCCGGTGTTGCGACCCGAGAGTTCGTGGCGCCCAACGCATCCGTCTCGCCCGCCGGGACGATTCAACAGGGCATCGATGGCATTCCGGCCGGCACCACCCACTGCATCAGCATTACGCCGGGAGCTTTCGTCGGCCAGTACCTGGTGCAGGTGACCGAGCATCGACCCGATTCGACATCGATCACCTATAAACCCCAGGTCGTCACGACGGCGCGGGTGGGCAACCAGACCCTTATCACCGGAATCGGCGCGGCCTGACCGTCACACCGGCGAATTCCACGGCACCAGCACGATTTTCCCGCGTACACGCCCGGATTCGCTCAGGTGATGGGCCTTGACCACATCGGCCATCGGCAGCACCTGATCGATCTCCACGTGCAACCGGCCCGCCTCGAACAGGGCGGCCAATTCGCCTAGATCGCGGCCGGACGGATCGACATACAGCCGCTCGTACCGCGGATCGTCCTCGGCATCATTGCCCTGCGCGTCGATCAGGCGACCGTTCGCGGCGAGCACCGGCAGCGACCGCGATCCGTAGTCACCGCCGACGAGATCGAAAACGACATCGACATCACGTACCGCCTCCGCGAAATCGGTTGTCGTGTAATCGATCACCTCATCCGCGCCGATCTTCCGCAGGAATTCGTGGTTGGCGGCGCGAGCCGTGCCGATCACATACGCGCCGCGGTCCTTGGCGATCTGCACCGCGAAATGTCCGACCCCACCGGCCGCCGCATGTACCAGCACGCGTTGTCCGGCAACGACTTCGGTGAGCCCCTGCCAAGCGGTCAGCACCGCGGTCGGCGCGGCGGCCGCATGGATGTGATCCAGGATCGCCGGTTTCGGTGCGAGGATATCCGCCTGCGCCACAACGTATTCCGCATATCCGCCGGACCGGCTGAGTACCATGCCGTAGACCTCGTCGCCGACCCGGAATCGCTCGACACCGGCGCCGACCGCATCGACGATCCCGGACACATCGAAGCCCAGGGTGAACGGCGGATCCCCGAGTTTGCGCACCAGCCCGGACCGCAGCTTCCAGTCCGCGGCATTCATACCGGTGGCGGCGACCCGCACCACCACCTCGCCCGGTCCGGCGCTCGGCCGATCGACCTCGACGATTTCCAGGACCTCGGGACCACCGAATGTTTTTTGCGTGATTGCGAGCATGCCACCGATTCTGCGGTCCCTTAGTATCCAAGGGAAAGAAGGCACTTCAATGATCCCGAGGTACCCGATGGATACCATTGTCGACTGGTCCGGCTCCGACAACCTGGTCAAGAGCTATCTGACCAACTGCCCGGCGCGCGAAGTGCTGACAGTGCTCGCCGACAAATGGGTGCTGCTGGTCCTCGGCGTGCTGCGCATGGCGGGCGGACCGGTGCGCTTCAACGATCTGCGCCGTCGACTCGACGGCATCACCCAGAAGATGCTCACCCGCACCCTGCGCAACCTGGAGCGCGACGGACTGGTCCGCCGCGCGGTCTACCCCACCGTCCCGCCGCGCGTCGAGTACTCGCTGACCGATCTGGGGGCCAGCCTCGGCGAGCTCAGCCACGCGATGGGGGTCTGGTCGGTGCAGCACCACAGCGAAATCCTTACCGCCCGTGACGAATTCGACACCCGCGCCGCAACCGACCCGGAACCCGTCTGAACGCTTCAGGCGGCTTTGAGGAGGTCGCCGCCAGAGGCCAGGGCGGCGTAGCGGCCGTCGGAGTCCATGAGCTCGCGGTGGGTGCCGCGTTCGATGATCTGGCCGCGGTCGAGTACGACGATCTGGTCGGCGTCGCGGACGGTGGAGAGCCGGTGCGCGATGGTGATGGTGGTTCGGCCTTCCGACAGCGCGTCTATGGCGGCCTGCACCTCCTGCTCGGTACGGTTGTCCAGCGCGCTGGTGGCCTCGTCGAGCACCAGGATCGGCGGATTGCGCAGGATTACCCGTGCCACCGCCAAACGCTGCTTCTCACCACCGGAGAACCGATAGCCGCGCTCGCCGACCAGCGTGTCGTAGCCGTCCGGCAGGCTCGCGATATGGTCGTGGATCTGCGCGGCCCGCGCCGCGGCGTACATCTCCTCGTCGGTCGCATCGGGTTTGGCGAAGCGCAGATTCTCCGCGACCGAGGCGTGGAACAGGTAGGTCTCCTGCGAGACCACACCGACGGCGGCGGCGAGATCGGCAAAGGACAAGTCCCGCACATCGATTCCGTCGATCTCGACCCGTCCGGATGTCACATCGTAGAGTCGCGCCACCAGGTAGCCGAGTGTGGTTTTGCCCGAACCGGTTTCGCCGACAATGGCCAGACTGGACCCGGCGGGCACAGTGATATCGATGTCCTGCAACACATCCCGTGTCCCGGATCCGTAGGTGAAGCCGACATGCTCGAAGCGGACCTCGCCCTTGACACCCGAATCCGGCACCGGCACCGGCTCTATCGGTTCCTCGATATCCGGCTTCAGGTCCAGGTATTCGAAGATCCGACCGAACAGCGACATGGAACTCTGCACCTCCACACCGGTATTCAGCAACTGCACCATCGGCCGCAGCAGGCTGGTCTGCAGGGTCGTGAAGGCGACCAAGGTGCCGATCGAAACCAGCGGATGTCCCCCTGCCACGGTCAATCCCGCCGCCCAGTAGACGATCGCGGGCATGGCCGCCATGACGATCTGAATCGTCGACTGCCGCCACCGGCCAGCCATTCCGGACCTGATCTCCAGATCCACCAGCCCACGCGATTCCTTCGCGAAATCGTCGACCAGCGCGGGTGCGCGGCCCATCGTGCGCCCGAGCAGAATGCCACTCACCGACAGCGATTCCTCCACAATCGCCGACATGCCCGCCAATTTCTGCTGCCGTTGCGCGGTGATCTTCCTGCGTTCGTCGCCGACGCGCCTGCTGATCCAGACGAAGAACGGCAGCATGATCAGCGAGACCAAGGTGAGCCGCCAGTCGAGGGCGATCATGGCGATCACCGAGGCGATCACGGTTGTGAAGTTCGAGACCAGTGAGGTCGCGGTCGAGGTGACCGTCGATTGCATGCCGCCGATATCGTTGGCGATCCGCGACTGCACTTCGCCGGTGCGGGTGGTCGTGAAGAACGACAACGGCATTCGCTGCAACTGCGCATACACCGCGGAGCGCAGATCGTGCATGACTTCCTGACCGACCGCGGTGGAGATGTAGGTCTGGAGCACGCCGAAGACGCTCGTGAGTGCGGCGACCGCGACCATGCCTGCCGCGAGTGCGGTCAGCAGACCGGTGCGGCCGTGCGGCAGGGCGTCATCGAGGATCCCGCGCAGCATGAACGGCGATGCCAGCGCGACCAGTGACGACAAACCGACGAGCGCGGCTACCAGCGCCAGGCGCGCGCGATACGGACGAAACAGCCGGACGATCCGGCGAAGTTGATGTGGGGGCTGCATAGGCGCCTCCTTCCGAGGACTACGTCATGAAACTGAGCATGACTCATAATTGTTCCCAAAACAATGAGTTATGCTCAACAAATGGATACCGCGCTCGATCCCGATCTCCCCGAGCTGTTCCTGCGCACCGCGAAACGCATCCGCCGCAACCAGGTCGCGCGACTCGCCCCCCTGGGCATTACCCCAGGTCAGGCCCGTGCTCTCCGCATTTTCGGCCACCACGACGAGCCCCTGCGGATGGCGGCAATCGCCGACCACCTCGGCATCGTTCCGCGATCCGCCACCACCGTCGTCGATGCGCTCGAAGCCGCAGGCCTGGTCTCGCGCGCGCCCGACCCGACCAACCGCCGCTCGACCTTGGTCACGCTCACCGACTCCGGCCGAGCCGCGCTCTCCCAGATGGCCGCTGCCCGCCGTGCGGCCGCCGAGGAGATCTTCGCCGGCCTGAGCGCCGACCAGCGCACAACGCTTCGTGAATTACTTGCGGCACTCGATTCGGAGGCCTCGGCCGGCGAATCCACTGGGACGAACATCTCGTTGACTTCCCCACAGCCCCGGGGCTGAATTCGGGCATGTTGGACTTGCCCGCCGGCCCGATTACGAAGGCTCAGACCGGCATTGCCGCCGGAGCACGGACCTGCTTCCTGTTGCGCGGGGTGTTCGACGCCCCCGAATGCGCCGAAATCATCGATACGGCAACGGATTCGGGCTTCGCACCGACCGGCGCGCACTATCCGGGGTCCTATTCGCAACAATGACCGGCTGGTCCGAGGCGTCGCCGCACTCCCCGACTGCCGTTTGGCGAGCGCCTCATACGACGGAACCGTGCGCTTGTGGTGGATCCGCGCGTAAACCAACCACCGGCGTAACCATCAAACTGCTCTACGCGAGCATCGCCGCCGCCCTGTTCACCTGGTTCGCCATCCGCTACTTCAGAATCCGAAACCGGTAGTCCGAGGTACTCAGTGGGTGTTTTCGGCCGCGGTTACCACATGGCGCATGAGCAGGGCGGTGGTTACGGGGCCGATGCCGCCGGGGACGGGGCTGAGGGCGGCGGCCTTGCCGCGGACGGTTTCCGCGGCTACGTCGCCGACGATTTTGCCGTCGGGAGCTTCGTTGGTGCCCACATCGATGACGGTGGCGCCCTCGCGGATGTGTTTGCCGGTGACCAGGCCGATGCGGCCGGCGGCGGCTACGACGATATCGGCGGCGGAGGTGACGGCGGGGAGGTCGGTGGTGCGGGAATGGCAGATGGTGACGGTGGCGTTTTCGGCGAGCAGGAGTTGGGCGAGGGGCTTGCCGACGATATTGGAGCGGCCGACGACGGCGACATGCCGTCCGGCCAGCTGGATTTCGTGATGCTTCAGTAGTTCGACGACGGCCTCGGAGGTGGCGGGGACGAAGCCGTCGAGGCCGGAGGCGAGCAGGCCGAGCGAGAGCGGGCTGACACCGTCGACGTCCTTGCCGGCGGCGATGGCTGAGCTGACATCGTCGAGGGTGACACCGGCGGGCAGCGGGGTCTGCAGCATGATCGCGTCGACGGCGGAGTCCGCGCTGCGGGCGGTGAGTTCGTCGCGGATCCGGTCGATGCTCGCGTCGGCGCCGAGTTCGATTGTGTCGCAGGCGATTCCGAGGCGCTCGGCGGCCTTGCGCAGTGAGTTCACGTACCACGCGCTGGCCGGATCGTCATTTGCCACGATCAGGGCCAGGCGCGGCGCGGTTCCGCTCGCGGTGAGCGCGGCGGCACGCTGCTTGGTGTCGGCGTTGATGGCGGCGGCGAGTTCCTTGCCGGACAGCGAAACGGTATCCACGTTGTCACACCTTATCGGCTGCACCGCACGACCGGTTTCGGCGGGCACCCCGCGCGCCGCCCGGTTTGCGCGGACGCCGGAAACAACGCATGGCAATTACCAGGCTATGGCCGTTACCAGTCGTATCGTGGTTGTGCTTGCCAATGGCTAACTGTCAGCAGACCTACCGAAGCCCCGTTTCACACGTGGAAAGGTGTCGACTGTAGTGAAGATCTCGAGGCATTGGAAACTATGGGTCGCGACCGCGTTCGCGGCCGCGACCATCACCGGACTATCCGGCGCACCCGCCATCGCGGCGCCGGAAACCGACGCCCTCTACAACTCCGCCCAGCGCGCCTTCACCGACGGCGACGATGCCGGCGGCCGCGCCGAACTCCGACAGCTGATCGCCGCCGACCCGGCCGATGCCGAGGCCCTTTCGCTGCAGGCGATCTGGTCGCATTACGCCAATGACCTGCCCGCCATGGCCGATGCGCTGGCCCGGCTCACCGCCGTCGACCCGGCAATGGCCCAGGGCACCAGCAATGTGCTCGGCGCGATCGGCGCCGCGGTCACCACTCTGCCGAATCCGCTGCCGGCGATCGTCGGACCGCAAACCGGAATCGTGGTGCTCGGCTACGGCCTGCTCCCGGACGGTTCGCTGCGCCCCGAGCTGGTCAACCGGCTGACCGCGGCGTGGTTGCAGGCGGTCGCCTCACCACTTTCACCGATCGTCGTCACCGGCGGAAACCCGCAGAACGGCATCACCGAGGCCGAGGCCATGCGGGCCTGGCTGATCGACAAGGGGCTGCCGGCATCCCGGATCAATGTCGAGAACCGAGCCGGATCGACGGTGCAGAACGCACTGTTCAGCACCAGGATGCTGCGCGATATCGGCGCGAACAGCGCGGTCGTGGTGACCTCGCCGAACCACATCCGGCGCGCGGTCGCCGATTTCATTGTCGCGGGCACTCGAGTGGTCGGGGCGACCACCTCACTCGAGCAGTTGGTATCGCAGTTGCCGCCGCCCGCCAGGCAGGCGCAGCGCGGCATCTACCTCGACGCGACGCGGACGTTCCAGCTCGCCACCGCACGCTGAGCGGAATGGGTCTGAGCGCGCGCTTTCCGCCTGAAATGACATAAATCGCGCAAATCCGCACGCTCAGACCCACCGCACCCTGTCCACACGGCACGATATTCCGATGACACCAACCGGAGGAGTGGTCGCGCAACTGCGCGCGGCAGGCTGTGTATTCGCCGAGGACGAGGCGCGGTTGCTGATCGCCGCGGCGGCGGAGACCGGTGCCGATCTCAGCGACTTGGTCGCACAGCGGGTTTCCGGAACACCGCTGGAATACCTGCTGGGCTGGACCGAATTCCACGGCATCCGCGTCGCGGTCGCGCCGGGCGTCTTCGTACCGCGCCAGCGCACCGCCTTCCTCGTCGACGAGGCCGCCGACCTCGCCCGCGCCATGCCTCAGCACCCTGTTGTCGTCGATATATGTTGTGGCTCAGGCGCATTGGGTCTCGCGTTGGCACACACTCTTGCCACCGAAGGGCGCCCGATAGAACTCGCAGCCACCGATATCGAACCCGCGGCGGTCGAATGCGCCCGCCGCAACCTCACCCCGATCGGCGCGCCCGTCTACGCAGGCGACCTTTTCGAGCCGCTCCCCCGTGAATTGTGCGGCCGAATTAATATCCTGCTCGCCAACACCCCGTACGTGCCATCCGCGATGATCACCAAAATGCCTACGGAGGCACGCGATTACGAACCGCGCACCGCCCTCGACGGCGGACCCGACGGCCTGGATATCTTCCGCCGCGTCGTCGCCGCCGCCCGTACCTGGCTCGCGCCGGGCGGCCACCTGCTGGTCGAATCCACCGAAGCCCAGGCCCTGCCCTCGATCACCGTTCTCACCGCGCACGGCTTGACCGGCCGCATCGCCGAATCCGACGAGCTGTACTCCACCGTCGTCATCGGCACCAAGCCAGACATATGATTCCGATCACCGCCCGACGTGCGGCTCACCACGACGTTCTGAGGCCGCTACTTCTTGCGACCGGTGAACTCGTCCATCGAGTGGTACACGCCAACCGAATTCAGGAACAGATCGCGCAGTTTGATCGGCAGCAGACCGGAGATCGCCTTGTTGAGCCGCGATGTCCACGGCAGGATCACCAGCGGAGTGCCCGCTTTCATTTCGCGCCACGAGGCGTCGACGACATCGTCCTGTTCGAGAATCGGCGTGAACAGGAAACCCTTTGCACCATCGAACATTCCGGTGTTGATGTAGGTCGGACAGACCGTGGTGATCTGCACATGGTCGTGGCCCGCCTGTTCCAGCTCGATGCGCACCGAATCCGACCAGCCCAGCGCCGCCCACTTCGAGGCCGCGTACACGCTCATGCGGGGATTGGAAACCAGCCCCGCCGAGGACGCGACGGTCATGACACGCGCTGTCCCCGTGCCGCGCACCATCGCGGGCAGGAATTCGAGCGTAATGTACATCGGCGCAAGGGAATTGATCGCCATCGTCTTATCGATATCGGCGCGATCGGTGGTCTCCCAGAAGTAGCTGTTGCCGCGCACGATGCCCGCATTGTTGATCAGGATGTCGATATCGCCGACATCGGCGCGCACCGCCGCCGCGGCCTCGCTGATGGCGTCCTGCGCGGACACGTCGACCACATAGTGATGGATGGCGACGCCGCGACCGGACAACTCGACCGCGGTCTCCTTCAGCGCGGATTCGTTGATATCCCACAGCACTACCGCGGCCGCACCCTCACGCACCGCACGCTCGGCGAACAGCTTGCCCAGGCCCATTGCCGCGCCCGTGACCAGGACCTTCTTATCGGCTACCGTGTCCAGTTTCATTCGTCCTCATCTTGATTTCGTCGTGAACAGCTTTTGGCGCAACTACTTTTGGCGCAGCGCCTTCATGACGCCGAAATACAGCGTCATGGTCTTCGCCCACAGTTCCTCGGACATGCCGGGCAGCGGTGCGATCGGGAGCATCCGCTGCACCGCGATCGTCTGGGTGTCGATGTACTTCAACAACCCCTCCGGACCGTGCCGGCGCCCGGTACCCGAAATGCCGAGCCCACCCGATGGCGCGTCCGCACTACCCCAGGCCGCGATGAAGCCTTCGTTCACATTCACCGAACCCGCATTGATGCGCGCGGCTACCTGTCGACCTCGATCGACATCCTTGGTCCAGACACTCGCATTGAGTCCGTACGCGGTGTCATTGGCCTGTTCGACCGCCTCGTCGTCGCTGCCGACCCGATAGATCGATACCACCGGCCCGAAGGTCTCCTCGCGATACACCGTCATGCCGGGCCGCACCCCGGTCAGCACGGTGGGCTCGTAGAAGTACGGTCCGAGATCGGGACGCGCCTTACCGCCCGCCAGCACCGTCGCGCCCTTCGCGACGGCATCGTCGACATGCGCACTGACGGTGTCCAATTGGCGCTGGAACGTCAAAGACCCCATATCACTGGTGTAATCGAGCGCACCGCCCAATTCGATCGCCTGCACATGCTCGATGAATTCGCCGACGAATTGGTCATAAACCTTGTCGTGCACATAGATTCGCTCCATCGACTCGCACAGCTGCCCCGCCGAGGCGAAGCAGGCCCGAATCGCGATCTTGGCCGCCCTGGACACATCCGCATCGGCCAGCACCAGCAGCGGGTTCTTGCCGCCGAGTTCGAGCGAATAGCCGATGAGCCGCTCTCCGGCCTGCTGCGCGATGGTCCGGCCGGTCGCACTGGACCCGGTGTAGTCGACATAATCGGCGCGCGCGATCACCTCACCGCCGATCACCGAACCACGGCCGAGCACCGCCTGCCAGAGTCCGCGCGGCAGCCCGGCGCGCTCGGCGGCATCGATGGCCCATAGCGCGGTCAGCGCGGTCTGGTTATCCGGTCGCGCGACGACAGCATTCCCGGCAACCAGTGCGGGCAGCGCGTCGGAGACGGCCAGGGCCAGCGGATAGTTCCACGGCGAGATCACCGCGACCACGCCCTTGGGCCGATGCCGCACATCCACCTGGGTCAATACCGGCAGGACACCACGCGGCTTGCGGGTGGCCAACAGCTTGTTCGCGACCGACGCGTAGTACCTGGCATTGACCGCGACATCCCCGACCTCGTCGAAGGCGTGCGCCCGGGACTTACCGGTCTCGGTCTGCACAATATCGAGGACGGTGTCCTGTTCGGCCAGCACGATGTCGTGGAATTTCCGCAGCACCGCGACCCGCTCGCGCACCGAGCGCCGCGCCCACTCCTGCTGCGCGGCGCGCGCGGTCGCGAAGGCGGTCTCGATATCGCCGGTCGAGGACTGCGGCAGGTCCGCGATCTTGCGCCCGGTCGCGGGTGCGAAGACCTCGACCGCGGAGGCGCCGCCCGCGATCGCGCGATCTAGCAGGGGTTGTACCAGGGCCACGGGCAGGGCCGTCGGTTCGGTCAGCTGGCGGGCGGTCGTCATTGTCGGCCCTCTCCTGGGTCGGGCGCCTGCGCTGGACGAGGCGGTAAGCCGGGTTCAGCTATTTCCTGAACACTGGTGTTAGATTAATGCCGGTGCCGCACCTCGTGTCAAGCTGTCGGGTGTGGCACACAGACGGGTCAGGCTTCGAGTTGTGAGGCATCACCATGTCCACTGACACTTCCCGGACGAATGGCGCGGCCCGCCGGGGCCGGCCACCGCAGACCCAGGAGCAGGCCGAGGAGGTCCGCGCCCGCATCGTGCTCGCCACCGCGGCGGTATTCACCCGCGGCGGCTCGCGCGGACTCAGCGTCGCCCAGATCATCGAACAGGCCGGACTGGCCCGACCCACCTTCTACCGTTACTTCGGCAATGCCACCGAACCGCTGCACGTCGTACTGGAGGCATCCAACGACGGCCTCGTCGACGGCATCCGCACGGCACTCACCGGTCCCGACGAGCCCGTCGAACTCGGCATTCGTCTCATCGACGCCTACCTCGGCTGGGCCCGCGGGCACGGTGCGATGCTGCGTCCGCTGTTCGCCGAACTGCACGATCCGGCCTCACCGGTATCGGCCTATCGCGAACGGGCACTGGACGATATCCGCGCGCTGGTGCGCGAAACGTTCACGGAATTGGGCCGTCCGGTCCCCTCACCGCTGGATCTCGATGCGGCCCTGCATGTTTGCGAGTATGTGGTCTATCGAATTTCGGCGGGTACCGCGCCCGGCGCCGAGCCGGACGCGGAAACCGTTGCCGCCGGGCGACTCACCATGATCCGCGTGCTGCTCACCACGCTCGGTACCCGCGCCGATCTCGAATATGCCATGACACTGCCGGGTATCTTCCCGGCCGCGGAGTGAATCTACAGATCGAGTTCGAGTTCGCCACTGCGAGCACGCGATACGCAGGTGAGCATCGCACTGTTCCGATCGCCGGGCAGTAGCGCCCGGTCCCGGTGCTCGACCTCACCGGCGAGCACACTCGCCCGGCACGTCCCACAGAAACCCTGCTGGCAGGAGTACGCGACACCGGGCACCGCCCGCCGGATCGCGGTCAGCGCGGACTCATCGGCCGCGACATCGACCTCGGTTCCACTGCGGCGCAATCGAATACGGAACGGCGCGCCGTCGCTGACCGGTACCGCCGAAAAGCGCTCGGTATGCAGCGACGCCGTCGGATCATGCAACAGCAGCACCTTGCGCGCGGCTTCCGCCAATGCCGGTGGTCCGCAGACATATACCGCGGCACCGGTCGGCGTTTGTTCGAAGATCATCCGCGGATCCGGCACCCCGAACTCGTCGTCGGGTCGGACCACCACATCACCACCGGTGAAGTGGGCGAGCTCGTACAGGAACGGCATCCGCGCCCGCGAGCGCCCGAAATACATGAGCCGCCACGGTATTCCGGCACGTTCGGTGGCGGTGACCATCGGCAGAATCGGCGTGATCCCGATACCGCCCGCCACGAAGAAATACTCTGGTGCGTCGATGAGCGGGAACGCATTGCGCGGGCCCCGCACCCACAGTCGGTCGCCGACGCGCAGCTGCTCGTGGATCTCGGGGGAACCACCGTCGCCATCGGCGATGTACCGCACCGCGATTCGGTAGCAGCTGCGATCCTCCGGGTCGCTGTTCAGCGAATACTGCCGCTGCCGACCCGACGGCAGGAATACATCGATATGGGCGCCCGGCGTCCAGGCGGGCAGGTCCGCGCCGCCTGGATCGCACAGGGTCAGGCTGACCACCTCGTCGGCCTCGGCCTCGATTCCCATGATCGCCAGCTCGAAATCGTAGCCGGTGCGCCGCACCGGCTGTGGCCGCGAAAGCAGCTGCGCCGCTTTCCCTTCGGTGAATACCCGCTTGTAGGTGTCCACCGCCGACGCGATCATCCGCAGCCCGGCGCCCGGCCGGAACTGCTCCTCCACGGCGGTCACGACTCCGCCTCGCTGCGCTCGGTCACTGACCGTGCCGCCGGCGACTGCGCGAGGTAGCGCAGCGCGTTATCCATCGGACCGAGTTGGGAGGGATGGAATCCCGGCCGCAGGTACCGCGGAATCTCGGTCAAAAAGGTGGTGAAGTTCGGAACCACACCGCGCAGCGAGGCGCTGGCCATCTGTAGCGGCCACCATCGGCCCTTATTCGGCGATGGGTCCCGCTGGAAGAGGTAGGCACTCGAAATCACGAACAGCGCGAGCAATCCCGAACTGGCGATCAACGCCTGACGCGCCTTGCGGGCATAGCCGCCGTCGAGATGCATGTACGCGTCGTAGACCACGCTGCGATGTTCGACCTCCTCGGCGCCGTGCCAGCGGACGAGATCCAGCATTGCCGGATGCATCCCCTTGGCCGCCAATTTGTCATTGGTGAGCAGCCATTCGCCGATGACGGCGGTGTAGTGCTCCATCCCCGCGAACAGGGCCAGTCGCTCGCACAGCCATTCGTGTCTGGCCCGGCCGGACAGTCCGTGGTCGCCGAGCAGCCGATCGATCAGCCAGGCGACGCGATCCACCATCGGCCCGACCTCGAGTCCGAGGCGTTCCAGTTGCCGGCGGGCCTTTTCGTGAGAACCGGCGTGCATCGTCTCCTGACCGATGAAGCCACGGACCTCTTCCCGCAATCGCTCATCGTCGATCAGCGGTAAGGCCTCGGCCAGCGCCTGCGCCATGGCCCGCTCGCCTTCAGGGAGCACCAGGTGCATCACATTGATGATGTGGGTGGCCATGACTTCGCCGGGGATGTAGTGCATCGGCACCGAATCGAAATCGAAGCTGACGTCCCGCGCGTTGATGGCATGAGCCTGATCGGCGTAAGCAGTGCCCATCTGATGGTCCTCACGTCTGGTCCCTGGACAATCAATGTATTGCCGACATCAAATGCTGTCAACATCACATGATGTCAACTTCCCGACTATGGGAGGATCGGGCCATGAACGACGCCGTTTCCGATGGATCGATACCGGGTATGCGCCGCTGGCGCGGCACGCCCCCGGCCGACCGAATCGCCGCGCGCCGCGAACAGCTCATCGAGGCCGCCATCGAGTTGATGGCCACGATCGGAGCCTCCGACATCTCCATGCGCGGGGTCTGCAGGCAGGCCGGACTCACCGAGCGCTACTTCTACGAGAGCTTCCCGAATCTGGACAAACTGCTCACCGCGGCATTGGAAGCGGTTGTTCTCGGCGCACAGGAACGACTGCTCGCGGCGCTGGCCACCGCACCGCCCGAACCGCAAAAACTATTTCGCCACGCCATTTCGGCATTCACCGATTATCTGGTCGAGGATCGCCGCCGCGGCCAGATCATGTTCGTGGAATCGCAGGCCACCCGGGTACTCGGCGACCGAGGCAATGAGCTCATCGAACTGTTCACCGCCCCGATCGCGCTAACGATCGGGTTGGGTGCCGACAGTCCGCAGATACCACCGGACCAGTACGAGAACAGCCTCAACTCGAACGCCATTTTCGGCGCGATGGCGTATATGTACCGCCCGTGGCTGGACGGCACCATCGATATTCCGCGCGAACGGTTCGACGACCATGCGACCAGCGTGTTGCGCAATATCGCGGCCGCGCGGTCGTCCGAGCCGCCCGCAGGCGCACTGAGCAGCCGTTAGCCCTGTGTGGATACCGGATCCCGATCCCGCGACCGTTCGAACACCATCGCGCGATCGGTGATCTTGCCGTGGCGCAGCGTGATGAGATCGCGTAGGTAATTCATGCGTAGGCGCCACGGCGCCTTGGTGCCCTGTATCGGGAATTGGCTGGCGGCGCGCTGCACATAACCCGGATTGAAATTCAGGAATAGCGACGCCGCGCCGACGGACGGATCACGCACCGGCGTGCAGCGGGCGTATCCGTTGCCGTACATGTGGCGCAGCAGCCGAACGACATACTCGCACACCAGATCCGCCTTCAGCGTCCAGGAGGCATTGGTGTATCCGATGATGTACGCGAAATTCGGCACATCCGACAGCATCATGGCCTTGTAGGCCATATGTTGCGCGAGGTGCACCGGCTGTCCGTCGACGGCGAGTTCGATGCCGCCGAAGGCGAGCAGATTCAAACCCGTTGCGGTGATGACGATGTCGGCATCGAGAGTCGCACCGGAGGCGAGGGCCAGGCCCGTCTCGGTGAATGTCTCGACCGTATCGGTCACGACGTCCAATCGCCCCTTGCGGATCGCGCGGAAGAAATCGCCATTCGGGGCCAAGCACAGTCGCTGATCCCAGGGGTTGTAGGTCGGGGTGAAATGGGTATCGATGTCGTAGCCCTCGGGCAGCCAGCGCCGCTGCCAGCCCTTGATCCGCTTGCGCATGTATTGCGGATACCGTTGGCTCAGTTGGTAGATCACGGTTGCCAGCGCCACATTTTCGGCCCTGGCCACCGCGTAGGCGGCGCGGGTCGGCAGGAATTTGCGCACCTTGACGGCGAGGGCGTCGCGGGCGGGTGCGGAGATGATGTAGCTCGGTGAGCGTTGCAGCATCGTCACGTGCGCGCCCTGGTCGGTCAGTGCCGGTCCCAGCGTGACCGCGGTCGCGCCGCTGCCGATCAGCACCACGCGCTTGCCCGCGACATCCAGATCGCGCGGCCAGTGCTGCGGGTGGATGATCGGCCCGGCGAAACGCTCGGTACCCGCGAATTCCGGGGTGTAGCCCTCGTCATAGCGGTAGTAACCGGAGCAGCAGAACAGGAATCCGGCTGTGAGAGTGACGGTTTCGCCGGTATCGGTGCGTTCGGCGCGCACCGTCCACTGGTTTTCCCGCGATGACCATTCGGCGCCGACGACCCGATGATGGAAGCGGATATGGCGGTCGATCCCGCTCTCGGCGGCTGTGGCGCGGACATAGTCGAGGATGTCTGCGCCGTCGGCGATCGAATACTCCCCCAGCCACGGACGGAAGCGGTAGCCGAGGGTGTACATATCGGAATCGGACCGGATTCCCGGATAGCGGAACAGGTCCCAGGTACCGCCGATCGCGTCGCGGCTCTCCAGAATCGTGTAGCTCTTCTCCGGGAAGGCCCGCCGCAGGTGATACACCGCGCCTATGCCGGACAGTCCGGCACCGACAATGAGCACATCGACATGCTCGCCAGCGATCCTCATCGATCTCGTCCTCCGATATTCGACGGCGCGACTCGCACCGACTTCACACCTCCAGCCTATCCGTCGCGGTTTGGTCGAGGATCGTGCAGCCGGAGTCGGCGAAAACGCCCGGTTTCGCGGATCTGTATTTCGATGGAACCGTTTCGTCGGCGCGTGCGTCTCTATGATCAGACGGGACTAGTGGAAGGGGCGACCGCTATGGCTGTTGACAGCCCGTTCGGCGGGTATATCGAGGATGCGAAGACCGGCGCGCTGAAGGTGCGGATGGAGCCGCAGGCGTTTCTGGATATCGACGCGGCCTGCCAGAACTTGATCGACGAGCTTACGGTCGCGCAATACGATGCCCGGTCGCTCGGCGAGAAGGAGTCCTGGGGACTCGGCGAGAACAATCCCCGGCTCACTTCCGCCATCGAGCTGGTGAAGTTGTTCCGGGAGAAGGCCTTCGGCGGCCCGAACAATGCGTACGACACCCTCGGCGACTACATAACGGTCGCCACCGAAATCCAGAGCCTGTTCAAGACCATCCGCGACACCTACGAGCAGACCGACGCCGAGTTCGCCCGTCAGCTTCGCGAGATCCGCGTATGAGCGAGCGATCGCATCGGCGGTTGGCCGGTGCGGCGGTGCCGGTAGCAGTGCTGGCGCTTGTCACCGCATGCACCAGCGACAAGGGTTCAGCGACCCCCGAGAGCACCACCCCGGCCGCCTCGACCTCAGCGGTAGGATCGACCAGCGCGACCGCGACCGCGTTCGATCCCTGCACCGCGTTGACGCCGCAATTTCTGGCTCAGCGTCAATGGGATGCCCGAGCTCCAGAGCACAAGCAAACCACCACCGGTGCGTTCACCTGGAAAGGTTGTGCGTACCTGGCACAGGCGCGTTACACCTTCGGCGTCCAGACGACCAACGGGACCCTCGCCCAGGTACGCGAAAAGTTCCCCGCCGCAACCGAACTCACCATCGACGGCCGCAAGGCCCTGCGCTACGAGGCCCGCCCCGACGTCCCCGGCGGTTGCACCGTCAATATCGATATGAAATCCGGCTCCCTCTACATCCTCGTGGACGACCCCCGCGGCCTCCATCCCCGCAAACTCTCCCCTTGCGATAATGTCACCGAGATCGCCGAAGCCGTCGTCCCACTGCTCCCCCAAGGCAGCTGACAGGTTGCCACTCCGGGGCCGATCCGGTTATTCCGCAACCGGATCGCCCGAAACTCGCCACCCGCGTTCGATACCGCGCATCAGCGCCGGATACACCAGCAGATGGCGGAACGGCAGGGCACCGATCGCAGCACCGCGCCGACGTTGTGGGGGGTCGTGCGCGCCGCGGACCTACTGTTCGGCGATGTGCCGGAGCACTGAAACTACCTGCGGCGCAGCAGAACTCCGCGAATGAAGGCGGCCTGGCCGGCATGCTGGATATCGTCGTCCACGACGCTGATCAGCCGCACCCCCAGGGTGACCGGCGGATCCCAGCGGATGTCGACGATGCGGGGCAGGTCGGCATCGGTGAGTCCGGTTACGTAGTCGATCGTCTGCGTGTGCACGGCGTCGTAGTAGCCCAACAGCAGCTCGGCGGAGATACCGCCGAGCTCGGCGACCTCGCCGGCGCGGTGCCCATAGCCGGTCGCCTCATCGGCGAACGGCAGGTCGAACCGTTTGGCCCAGCCCGCCGCCGTCCACACCTGTTCCAGGCCCGCCACGTCCGCGATGTGGTCGTCCTGCACCCGTGTCAGATGCCAGATCAGCCAGGCGATGGAGTTGGCGTCCGGATCGATCAGCGCCGCCAGCTCGTCCTGTCCGAGCCCCTCGACCGCGCCGTGCACATTCTCACGCACCCGTCCGAAGGCATCGACCAACAACTCAGCGCTCGTCATGACCTCATGCAAGCACAGAGTCGCTGCCGATATTCCCGATCGCGCCCTTATCCGCCCAGCGGCAGCACGAGGTCGGCCGATTCGAGGTCGAGCAGGGCTCGTTTGGCGGGCAGCCCACCCGCATAGCCGGTCAGGGATCCATCGGCCCCGAGCACACGGTGGCACGGGAGCAGTAGCAGCAGCAGGCGGTTGCGTGCCAGCGCGCCGCCGATCTTGCGGGCGTCGGCGGGGGTGCGGCCGAGTTGCCGGGTCAGGGCACCGTAGGTGGTTGTCCGGCCGTATCCCGTGGTCGCCTCGAGCATATGCAGAACCTCGCGATCGAACGCGCTCATATCCGTCAGGTCCATCGGTACTGTGAACTGTCGGCGTTCGCCGGTGAGATATTCGTCGATTTGGTCTGCGGCGGTCTCCAGATGCTCACGCGCCGTGGAATTCTCGCCGGTTGATCCGGTCGGCAGCTCATCGGTGAACGCAACGAGGGTGACGCCGACCTGGTTCGCTTCGATCAACAGATTGCCCAGCGTCGAGCCGTGCACCAGTCGTGCGATGGCGGTATCGGACATCATGTTTCTCCTCTCTATCGAGCCTTCATCAGGTAGACGCTCACCGGCACCGAAACGTGAGATCAGCTGCCGAAGTGGGCTTTCCATGCCGCATATGCGGCGGGCAGGCAGATCGCGCACGGTCGGTAACCGGCGGCGATGGCGGTTTGTTCGTCGGCAAAGAAGACACGGTGAGCGCGGTAGTGGCCGCGCGCCAAGGCTCGCAAGGCCGACGGGCAGTCGAGGCGGCCGTACAGCTTCGCGCGCCGGTGACCGCCGTACCGGCCCGGGATGGGGCTGGGATACGGGCGGCCGTCGGCGCCGGTCAGGGTGTACATCTCATTCGGCGTCGTGCAGAACCAGGCCAAGGGTGTGTCGGTGGCCGCTGCGAATTCGACTGACGCCGTGGCGAATCGGAGCGCGAGACCAACCGCGCGACGATGGGGTCGGCCGATCTCGGGTGGTGAAGACGAGTGCGTGGCCCTGTTCCAGGATGGTGACCGTCGGCTTGGATTGCGCGCGGGGTCGTTGTTCGACCAGGAGGAATTCACCACCGGTGTGGTCGATGCCGGGGCGGTCCAGGCCGATCACGACTTGCAGCGGGAAGACGAGCTCGCCGTAGAGGTCCCGGTGCAGCGCGTTCCAGTCGCCTTCGGTGTAGCGCAGCAGAATCGGCGTCGGCTTTGTCTGCCCGGCGGCATGGCAGGCGTCGAGCCAATCGTCGAAATCGTCGGGCCATGGCGTAGGGTCGCCGAGTCGGTCCGCCCAGGTGCGCGCGATGGGCAGCAATTTTCGGTAGAAAGCCCTGCGCAGCCGCATGATCGGTACAGGGACCGGATCGGCGAAGTACCGGTAGGTGCCCTGACCGAATCGATAGCGGGCCATATCGATCGTCGACCGGAAGCGGCCCAGATCCACCCACATGGCGGTGAATTCGGCGCACTCGTCCGGGCTCAGTAGTGGGCCGGTCTTGGCGCAGCCGTAAGCGTCGATCTCCTCGGTCAGATCGTGCCACTGCTGCGCTTCGACTCGTTCTTCCAGTGCGGCAAGGGTTTTCATAGCGCTCCTTTCACGCCGCTTCGAGCGTGAGCAAGGTGGTCTTGGCGGTGACGCCGCCGACGTACTGGCCGATCGAACCGTCGCTGCGCACCACGCGATGGCACGGGATGACCACCGGCAGCGGGTTGTGCGCACAGGCCGAGCCGACCGCGCGAACCGCGCGCGGATTGCCGACGGCCGCGGCGACATCGGCGTAGCTCTCGCGATGCCCGTAGCCGATATCGCTCAGGTGCTCGATCACCTGGCGCCGGAATCCGACGGTCAAACGCAGATCGAGTGGCAGATCGAATTGTGTTCGCGCACCGGCGAAGTACTCGTCGATCTCGCGTGCCGCGGCATCTAGACGCGCCGGGGCAGCCAGGACGCGCGGGCTGATGCGCTCGGCGAGTGTGGCGAGCACGGTGTCGTGGTGCTCGTTGGGGTAGGCGACCCGCACCAGACCCGCAGGGGTGGCCGCGAGCAGCAAGGTACCAACGGGGGTGTCCAGCGTGCGATACGCGACGTCGAGCAGGCCCGCGGCCTGGGCGTCGGCGGCCAGCCGTCGACGCAATCGGGACAGGATTTCGGTGGAGTTGGGGTTCAGGCCGTCGAAGAGGCCGTCCGGATCCCGGTCGATAGTGGCCATCATGTTCGATCCTTCGGGTAGAGCTTGCGCAATGTTTTGAGGCCGTCGGCGGCGGCGCGGCGGGCTGCGTCAGTCGAATTGCCCAGCAGCTGAGCGATTTCGGCGTGCGGTAGACCCGCCAGGTAGTGGTAGGCCACCGCTTGGCGCTGTTTGGTCGGCAGCGACGCCAGTGCGTCCCACAGATCGGGGTCGTAATCGGCCGGGTCGGCATCGGGTGCCGTGCGTTCGGGCAGCGTTTCGGCGGGAACGGGTGCGCGGGTCAGTGCGCGCCCCACATCGATCGCGCGCCGGTGCGCGATGGTGACCAGCCATGCCTCGATATTCGTCGTCGGGTCGAGGTCCGGATAGGCCCGCAGGGCCGACAGAAAAGTCTCCGACCAGGCATCGGCCGCATCGGTCGGACCGAGCACGGCCCGGCACACGCGCAGCACCATCGGGCCGTATTCGGCCACCACTTCCTCGAACGGAGGCAATCTCACGCTGGGTAGACGTCAGGGGCGCGGAAAACGTGAGATTCCCAGGTCAGGCTCACTGTGACTCCGGGGTGCGCGACAGGCCGCTGGCACGCAGCACGCGACGGTCGATGGCGGCGCGGATGGAGTCGTCGGTGCCGATGATGCGCACGTGGCGACGGGCGCGGGTAATGGCCGTGTACAGCAGTTCCCTGGTGAGCAGGGTGGATTCGGGTTCGGGCAGGACGACCGAGACGGTGTCGTACTGGCTGCCCTGGCTGCGGTGGATGGTCATGGCGAAGACCGTGACCACGGCCGGAAATTGGGTCGGGTGCACCAGATAAGGTTCGCTGCCGCGCTGCAGAGCCGCACGCAACGAACCGTCGGGCATACGCACGATGACGCCGGTATCGCCGTTGTAGATGCGCGCCTCGTGGTCGTTGGCGGTGACCAGCAGGGGCTGGCCCGGATACCACGGTGCATGGTGCTCGTCCGGCCCCGCGCCGCCGGCCGCGGCCCATTCGCCTGCCATGCGGTCCCAGCGTTCGACGCCGAAGGGACCTTGGCGGTGCGCGCACAGGAGGCGGTGGGATTCGAGCGCGGTCAGTGCGGCCGCGGCATCGCCGTCCATGGCGGCCGCGGTGACCTCGCGGGCGGCGCGCACCACATCGGCGCGCACGGGTGCGGTGTCCTCGTGGGTGCAGAGCGAGAGTTCTTCACCGCCCGCCCGCAGCAGTGCGAGTGCGGCCTCGGCATCACCCGCGCGGACCGCGACGGCGAGTTCGGCGATCTTGCCGCCGAAGCGGCGGCCACGGGTCAGCCGGACGATACCGCCGCGCAGCCGGATTCGCTCCAGATCGGTCAGCGCCTCCGGATTACCGTCGACCGCAATGGATTCCGCACCGAGCACCTGTTCCAGCACCGGATTCGGTTCGCCGACAACGGGTCCGGCGACAAGATCGGCGAGTACCGCACCCGCGTCGACCGAGGCGAGCTGATCCGGATCGCCGACGAGCACCAGGCGGGTATCCGGGCGCAGTGCGGCCAGCAGACTGCTCATCATGGTCAGCGACACCATGGAGGTCTCGTCGACCACGATCACGTCATAGGGCAGCCGGTTGTATTCGTGGTACCGGAACCGGGTCGCCCGGCCGCGCTGCCAACCGAGCAGACGATGCAAGGTTGCGGCGGTCAACTCCGGCAGTGCGAGCGATTCAGCCTGCTCGCGCACCGCTTCCTGCAGTCGCGCGGCCGCTTTGCCGGTGGGCGCGGCCATGGCGATGCGCAGTGCGGGCAACTTCGGATGCGCCCGCTGATGTGCGTCGAGCAGAGCCAGGATGCGGGCGATGGTGTGGGTCTTGCCGGTACCCGGCCCGCCCGCCACCACCGTGGTCCAGTGCGTCGCGGCGAGTGCGGCGGCGATCCGCTGACGGTCCGGGGCCGCACCGACCTGGGCGTCGAAGAGCCGGTCGAGTTCGCGGCGCACGATGGCCGGATCCACCTTCGGATGATGTCCGGAGCGCTCGGTGAGCACGCGACGGATCGTCTGCTCCTGCTGATAATAGCGGTCCAGATAGAGCAATGGCCCCGCGACCAGCCGCAACGGCTGCAACGGACCGGCCGGTCCCCCACACACCAGCGGACTGACCCGCAGCGCGGCGACCACCGCATCGATATCCGGCCACGGCAACGTCGCCGGATCGATACCCGCACCCGCATCCCAGGTTTCATCGGCATCGACGCCGATCTCGCGCATCCGCTGCAGTTCCAGACAGACCGAACCCGAACGCACCGCCCGCACCGCGAGCGCGGCCGCGAACAGCACCTCTTCCGAGGTTTCCCGGCCCATCCGGCCCAATCGGAGAGCGACGTGCACGTCTGCGGCGGAGAGCACACCGGCCTCGTTGAATATGCGCAGCAGCCCGGTTCCCCGCTGCGCCAACTGGATCGATGTCATCAGGAAGCCTCCCCCGCCAGCAGATCGGACAGGGCGACGATCAGCGCAGCCGGTGGATTCCAGTCGAAAACACCACAGCCCGACGGAGTTTCGGGACCGATCATGCCGCGAACGAAAAGGTAGCGGGCACCACCGAGGTGGCGCGTCGGGTCGTAGCCGGGCAGCCGCCACCGCAGATAGCGGTGCAGGGCGACCGCGTAGAGCAGGGCCTGCAGCGGGTAGTGCGAGCGCATCATTTCGGCGGCCATGCGGTCGTGGGTGTAGTGGTCGACGGTGAGATCGCCGATGCCGAGGCGGTTGGTTTTGTAGTCGACGATAACGAATCGTGGTTGCGCGCCCGGGTTTTCGATGATGCGCAGCACCGCGTCGATACTGCCGGTGAGGTAGCCGCGCAGCGGGGTGCCGTCCAGGGACGCGAGTTGGTCGGCATAGCTCGACAAGGAATCGTCGGCCGGGAGATGGGTCCGCAGCAGATCGGCGATCCGGCGCAGCGTGACCGTATGCGCACCCGGAATGTCACCGCCGGCGAGCGGGAGCTCGAAGTCGAGTTCGTTGAGCCGGTCCCGGGTGGAAATGTCGGCGAGACAACCGAATCCGAGCGGGGTGTGCAGCACGGCGAGTAGGGCATTGCCGAGTAGCACCGGATCGGCCTCGGCCATCAGCTCTTCGGTGGCCGCACGACAGCGGGTGTGCACCTCGGTGGCCAGATCCGGTGCTTCGGTATCGATTCGCTCGAGCACACCGTGCACCAAGGTGCCGAATTCGGCGCCGTAGGGCAGCGTGTTCATCAGGGACGGGGCCGCATCGGCGATCGCGGGTTCGGTTTCGGCGAGAAGGGGCGTGCCGGGTTCGTCGGACGGGCCGCGGTCGTCCTCGGGTTCGGCCTCGGGAATGGCGGCATCGTGCGCACCTGCCGTCAGGGCCGAATAAGAGGTGCGACGCCACTGCAGGTCCATGGTGCGAGCGAAGTGCGCCGCGGCGATGGCTCCGGTCGGGAGTTCGCTACGCACGCGCCGGATCTCGACCGTATCGGTGTGCTCGACGCCTTCCACCGAAATGGCCTCCGGCGCACCGGCGGCCCAGGCCGAAAGCATCGACACCGCAACGGCATCCGCGGGCACCGCCGCCTTACTCGGCACGAGATCCCCACCGTCCGGGCGACCGAGGACCATCCGATGCAGCGGAGAATTGGCGGTGGTGATCGCGGGTGCCCACCAGGTAACGATTTGGCACATCGCGCGGGTGAGCGCGACATACAGCAACCGCAGTTCCTCACCCGCCTCCTCGGTTTCACTGCGCAGCTTGCGCTCGCCGTAGCCGGGCGCATCCTGGCCGCCGACATCGAGTACACGAGCGCCGTCGTCGGTGTGGAACAGCAGCGTCTGCGGATACGGGTTCTTCGCGTTGTCCCAGGCGAAAGGCAGGTAGACGATGGGGAATTCGAGTCCCTTGCTGGCATGCACGGTGGCGATCTGCACGGCCGCGGCATCGCGATCGAGGCGACGGCTGCGGTCGGCGACCGATCCGGAGGCGGGATCGCGCACGCGGTCGGCCAGCCAGCGGGTCAGCGCGGTGAGGCCGAGACCTTCGCTCAGCGCGACCTGATCCAGCAGCTGTGCGATATGCCGCAGATCGGTCAGCTCGCGTTCGCCGTTCTCGACCGAGAGCAGTCGCTGAGCCAGATTCGCTTCGGCGGAGATCTTTTCGAAGACCGCCGCGAAACCCGCGCGCGCGAACAGCCGGGCCGCCTCCCGCAGTTGGGCGGAAATACGACCGACGAGATCCGCACCGCCGCTGTCGATTTCAAACGCCGTCACGCCGAGCAACGGTGTGCAGGCGGCAAGGCGGACACGGTCGGAGCGATGGGGCTGTTCGAGCGCGCGCAGCAGCCAGAGCCAGTCCGTCGCACTGCTGGTGGCAAAGACGCTGGTGCCGCCGGCGAGCACGGAGGCAACCCCGACCCGGTCCAAAGCAGTTCGCACCACATCGATTTGAGATCGAGTCCGCACCAGCACCGCGATATCGCCGGGCCCGATCGGCCGCGGTCCGGTCTTGGCCTCGAACAGCGCACCGGACTCGAGCAGCCGCACGATATCCGCCGCGAGATCCTCGGCGACCTTCGCCCGCATGCGCCCGACCGCTGGGAATCCCGACTTGTTCAACGGCCCCGCACCCGTGCGCGGCAGACACCGCATCCGCAGCGGCGTCGTCAGTTCCTCGGGGCCGGACAGTCGCGACCAGCCACGGGTCGCGGTGACCGGGTACACCGTGATCTCCTTGTGCCCCAATGCCGCACCGCCCTGCAGATGATCCAGTGCGGCGAGCAGTCCCGCATCGCTGCGCCAGTTGTCGGTGAGCTCCCTGCGGGTATCCGCGTGGGCGACGGCGTCGAGATAGCTGAGCACCTCCGCGCCGCGGAATGCGTAGATGGCCTGCTTCGGATCACCGACGAGCACCAGGGTCGAATGCTCGTGGAACGCCAGCCGCAAGATGTCCCACTGCAGCGGATCGGTGTCCTGGAATTCGTCGACCAGGGCGACCCGATACCGGTCGCGGATGCGGCGACAGGCCCGCGGCCCGTGCGCCGGATCGGCGAGCACATCATGCAACAGCACCAGCAGATCGTCGAAATCGCGCAGTCCGGCCAGGCGTTTGCGGCGCTCGGTTTCCGCGCGCACCGCGGCGGCGAAGGCGACCCGTTCCCCCGCCGGTCCCTCCCCCTTCGGCACCAATACGGCGTGGCGATCCTGCACCGCCGCCAGCGCCAGCGTATGCGCCTCCTTCAGCGAAAACGGCGGCTCCGCACGGGCATACCGGTTCAGGTACAGGTCATCGGCGACCGTGCCGATCAGATCATCGATCGTCTCGACCAACCGTGAGCCGGGATCATGTTCGCCCGCCAAGCCGAGCTCATCGAGCATTCGCTGGCAGAAACTGTGCGTCGTCGCAATGGTCCCGGCATCGAAATCCGAAAGCGCGGTGAGCAATCGGCGACGCCGCAGCAGTACCTCGGCCGAATCCGCCTGCGCCAGTAGCCGAATCAGTTCATCGGCATGGGCCCGAGCCGTCTCCGGATCGGCCAGTGCCGCTGCCACCGCGACGAACCGGTCCCGGGTCCGTTCCCGCAGTTCCTGGGTGGCGGCCCGACTGAATGTCACCAGCAATAGCTGCGAAATATCGATCCCCGTCTCGGCGACATACCGCACCGCCAACCCGACGATCGCATGTGTCTTACCGGTACCGGCGCTCGCCTCGAGCACGGTGGTTCCGGTGGGGAGCGGACCGTTGGGATCGAATCGGTCGGCCTTCAGCGCGGGCGCGGCGAAGGCAGTGTCCTCGATGGTCATCCCCTGCCCCTTCCGCGCATAACGAATCCGGTGCTCGCACTGCTCATGAGCAACACCTTCTTCCCGCGCGCCGATAGCTCCACCGTCCACCCGACGCCCGCCACAATCCGGGAGGCGCGCCGACCGATTTCGCACGCGGCTGCCGCTGCGGTGCCGGTGCAATGCGCCAGGGAGCGAGTCGTCGGACAGCAACCCCCGATGCGGGACACCCGGACCACCGTGCCGCTCATGACAGACCACGATTCTCGGCGAAACCCATCCGCACCGGCACCCGACGCGCCGAGCCGAAGCGGTTCGCGCACAGCGACACTCGCTGCGCAGCCGCCCGTCCGAGCGCGCCCGCGCGGTGCCGACCGGAGATCGCTCACGGCTGGCCCTGATTCTCGGCGGCCAACAGCGGTGCCCACATGCGACGGGCCAGCGACCCGAAGCGGGTGGATTCGCCGGGCTCGCCCGGGGGCGCGGGGGCAGCCAAGAGGTGATCCAGGCGAGGAGCAGGCCCCCAGATGTAGCGCAGATGACGGTCGGTGTGGTCACCGAACGGCCCGGGACCATTGGGCCCGCCATTGAATTCGCGTTCGGCCGCGCTCACCGCTTCGTCGGCGTTCGAGCCGCGGAATCGGCGTTCGGCGTAAACGGCGGTTGCGGAGGGGGCGATCGGCAGCGGTTCGAGCAAACCGGCATCACGCAGTCGCACCAGTTCACGCAAAAATGCCAGCGCGGCAGGTGGTTCGGGAGCCATGAGCTCGGAACGCCATGCGGGACGGCCGAATTGGCCGCGACCCGTCGTAACCGCGCGCCACGATCGGTCTTCGGTCACAGCCAAGGCCAGCAACGAAACCCAAGCGGCGATGCGGTGTTTCGGGGCGAGCCGGGAGAACGTGGTGCGGACCAAGGATTCACCGCGCACTTCGGGCACCGTGCCGGTGAGCCGACGGCCATTACCGAGATCCACCGCGATGTCGACCGCGCGCGGCGCACCCTCGTACTCCGGCATCGCCGCCCGGACCAGCTTGTCCACCGTCGACTCGACCTCGTCGAGCACCGCACCACCGAAACCGAACGGCGGCAGGGTTCCGCGCCGCCACTCCGCCGCGCGCAGCGTCGATGGATCCGCACCGGTGAGCCGTGCGGACAGCAGTCGTTCGCCCAGCTCCCATTTCGCGAGGCCGTCGAGTTCGATGGGCAGCCGGTCGGCAATGTCGTCTTCGTGTTCGGGGACGCGCAGTCCGAGGCGCTGCCACAGAAATGCCCGCACCGGGTGCTCGACGAACGAGATCAGGTCGGCCAGTGCGACATCCGCGGGTTCGAGTGCGGGCAGCGGTTCGGGCAGGAAGGCGGGACGCGGCTGTGCGGGTTGTCCGGCGGCCCGCGCGCCGGCGAGGGCGACGGTATCGAAGCTGAACGGGCGCTCGGCCGCGAAATTGCGACGGTCGAAGCCCTGCAACGGATGTCGGGTCACCACGGCGTCCATACCTGCCGCGCCGACGTGTGCGCGCAGTGCATCGAGCAGTTCGGCGACCGGGATGGCGGGCGGCCGATGCGCACCGGTTACCGGGTCGGCGCCGGTGTGGAAGATCAGCAGCTGCTCGGTGGCCGCGAGCACGGCATCCAGCAGCAGTTGGCGATCCTCGCTGCGCGCATCCCGTTCGCCCAGTAGTGGATTGCGTGCGAGCACATCGTCGCCGTCCACGCCGCTGGTGCGCGGGAAGATCTCGTCGTCGAGGCCGAGCAACACCACCACTCGATGCGGCACCGAACGCATCGGCACCATCGTGCACACCGTCAGTTCGCCGGTCCGGAAATTCGCCCTGGTCGGTCGTGCCGCGAGCCGACTCGACAGCAGCACACCGACATCCGCCAACCGCAACGGCACATCACCCGCATGCTCGGTGGCGGCGGCCAGCTCACGGCGGGCCTCGGTGCGCACCCACGCCTGACTGTCGGGCACATCGGTGAGCAGTTCGAGGCAACGCCCGAGCACCGCCGCCCACTGGTGCGCCGGACGGGGTCCGCGCAGGTCGCGCAGGCAGACCGCGAGCCGGTCGATGAATTCCGCGAACCGGCCGGCCAGATCCACATCATTGCTGTCCACATCGTCCAGCGGCAGTGCGAGATCCAACCAGTCCTCGGAAGATTCGTCCGCGGTGACACCGAGCAGGATGCGGTCCACCGCACTATTGAGCGTGTTCTGGGCGAAGTCGGCCAGCCCGAACGCCTGCCGCTGGCGCTGCCCGATACCCCACCGCGCGCCGGATTCGGCCGCCCACTCGCGCAACCGCTCGATGTCGTCGTCATCGAAACCGCAACGGCGACGGACGGTTTCGGACGCCGCGAGATCCAGGACCTGGGTCACCGTCACCCGCCCGTCGGCGAGCTCGAGCAATACCGCGATCACCGCGAGCATCGGATTGGTCACCCCACGCCCCCGATCGGCGAGCCGCACCCGCAGCAGATGCGCGGGATGCGCCGAATCCCCCACCGACTCGACCGATCCCACCATCTTCTGCCCGAACGCCGCCCGCACCAGCGGCGCATACGCTTCCACCTCGGGACACATGATCAACACATCACGTGGTTCCAGCGTGTGATCGGCCGCGAACAAGCCGAGCAGGCATTCGCGCAACACCTCGACCTGTCGCGCCGGTCCATGACACGAATGCACCTGTACGGTGCGGTCAGGAAAGCTCGCGGGTTCGGGCGGCCACACATCCTCGCGAATCCCGGATTGCAGGGCGCTCAACAGTGTCCGGCCCGAATCTTCCTGACAGCCATCCTGATTCGACCCGACAGCCGCATGGTGCTGATCCATGGCACCGACCAACCGCTGCTGCAGCTCCCGTACATCCCTGCCGAGCCCCGCGAGCAACGGATGTCGCACCACCGTCGCACCGACATCATCGGCCCGTGCCACCACGGGGGGCAGTCCACTCAACTCCGCCCACATCACCGGACTCGGATGCGCGAGCCACAGGTGCACATCCCGCCGCTCCCCCAGCGCGGATAACACCGCGAGTTGATCGCTCGGCAGCCGCGTCACACCGAACAGCGACAAACGCCCAGGCAGATCCACCAGATCCGGCTCGTCCCGCAACCGCGCGCAGGCCGCGTCCAACCGCTCGGCCGGACTCGGCACCCCGACCTCGGCCCGCAACCGCCGCCACAATTCCGGTTGCCACCGCAGATCATCCGGCACCGCATGACCGGCACCGTCGGTATCCGAACCAGCCGCCCACTCCTTGATGAGCCCCGGCCGCTGCGCGGCATAACTGTCGAACAGCGCCGCCACATGCGCGGCGGTCGCATACCGCCGACCGACCCGATGTCCGGCGGGTTCCCCGACCCCGAGATGTCGCGCGAGTACCGCACTCCACGGCTCGCCCAGCGACGCATCGATCACCCGCAGCAATGTCCACACGACCTGCTCCGACGCCCACGGATCCGCCTCTGCCGGCACGCCACTCGCCGCTGCCGAGATTTCGGCGACCAACGCACCGGGAGACGGGAATTCGATATTCGCGGCAACACCGTCGGAGCGACCGGACACGCCGAGCACCGTCGACAGCCGCTGCGTCAACCACCGCTCGACACCCTTCGCGGGCACCGCGACCACCTCGGCCGCGAAGGCATCCGGCAACGGTTCCGCAAGCAGCGCGGCCAACGCCTCCGCCAACGCGTCGGCGCGCTCGGCACGATGTATGTGCAGCGGCATCTGCGCCCTCTCGTCGGTTGGTCCGGTATGTCCACACTGCGCGTCAAGTCGCCTATCCGTACGCCTCGGCGCTTCCGCACGTTTATACGCCCAGCGACCAGCACGCAACCTCCCGGCCCCATTCCGGCGGGAGTGAAATAAGCCACACGCGAACGATTTACTTCGTCGTGTCATGTCGGATCGCGGGCGGCGATGTGCAAAAGTGCTCAACCGGGGAGGAACGGGATAGCTGCACGAAAGGCTGGTTCGCGTTCATGATGGCGATGGTGATTCCCCTGATGCCGAGAGGCGGATTCACGGTCCGCCGGGTCGGTGACAGATGGGAGCTGGTCAACTCGCGCTCCTATGGTCGCACCGTCGTCCTACACTCCTGGCCGCGCGATCAGCATGCCGAGGCCTTCGCCCACTGTTACCGCCTCAATGGTCGCACCGTCGAGGAATTGCACGCCGCATTCCGCTAGTGCGAAAGACGCTGCGGTACAAGCACGCAACGCTACCTACCACAGCATCGCGCAG
>NZ_BAGN01000135.1 GCF_000308835.1 Nocardia vinacea NBRC 16497
GCAAAGTCTGCTGCCGGGCAAAGTCCGCACGCGCCGACCACCTGGGCGCACGTCGGATTCACCGCACAACGCCAGCCGCCACGGCGCGCACCATGGCGACTGTGCGTCGGATTCACCGCACTCGAAAAACGGTGAGCCGCCAGTCCGTTGAGCGGGTGCGGGCGATGCGGGCGGCGATGGCGAAGTGTTGGCGGCCGCGGTCGTAGGTGGCGAAGACTTCCGCGGTCGAGGCGTCGACCATCATGAGGCCCGCGCGGTAGAGCACAGCTACGCCGAGTGTGCGGCCGGGTGCGAGGTCGGCTCGGACTATGGTCCGCACCGCAGAGACCACGGCGGGCGTGGCCATGGTGGTGAGTTGGGCGACGGGGCGGCGGTGGTCGAGTATCTCGAGCGCCAACCGCAGCGCACGCTCGACGAATTGCTGTGCCGTCGAATCCAGTTCGACGAGCGGCGGCAACTCGGCGTGCCCCGCACTGAGCGCCCGCCGCATACCCGGCGGACCGGATCGTCCGGTCTGATCATTCCGCGATAGCGGCGTGCGGCACGGCGACGCACGCGGCGGATCCTCGAATTCCGCGCGGCTCCCGGCCGGACGGTACGGCAACAACGGCGGTTCGGTCCTCGGCGCATACGAAAGCCCCGACGAATGTCTCTCCACCCAACACCCCCCAAACGAGTTCGACCTACTACCCCCAAGCTCCGACCGCGACAGCATTCCACGAATATCCCCCCAGGTAAACCACCCAAGCGACCGCTCTGGCGCACATGCAATCAAGATCAGGTGGAACTGGTGGCGGAGCTTTCTCGGCCGATGCCTGCACAGATTCCACCTGATCTTGATGCGAGTCAGGGGGAGATGCGGGCGAGGGTTTGGAGGGGGTCGGTGAGGACGTCGGCGAAGGCTAGTTCGGCGGCACCGATCAAGGGGGCGTCGTCGGCGAGGGCGGAGGTGCGCAGGCGGACCCGCTCACGCACCGCGAGCAGCCCATTCACCGCGAGTCTGCTGCGGACCTGCGCGGCGGAGGCGAGGTAGATCTCGCGGAGCACGCCACCGAACACGACCATCGTCGGATTGAAGATATTGACCAGGTTGGCGACGCCGTACCCGAGCCAATCCCCAACCTGGTGCAACGCATCTCGGGCAGTGGCATCACCACGCGCCGCAGCATCCACGATCGCCTCCACCGCCGCACGCCCGGTGAGATCCGCCCGCCCGGCAGCCGCAATCAACGCGAGCTCGCCCGCCTCGGCCTCCAAACAGCCATGCGACCCACACGTGCAAGCCCGCCCACCCGGATTCACGATCATGTGCCCGACCTCGCCGCCATATCCCCCCTCACCACCGAGCAGCTTGCCGCCCATGATGATTCCGCCTCCGATACCGACCTCACCGTGCAGATAGATCATGTCCGCAACCCCGATACCGACACCACGCTCCCGTTCGGCAAGCGCACCGAGGTTGGCATTATTACCGACCACCACGCGTAACCCGAGTCGCTCCGAAAGCCGCGCTCCGACCGGCACATCCACCCACCCGATATTCGGCCCGTACCGAACGACGCCGTCCTCTTCCCGCACCATCCCACAGAACGCGACTCCCACACCCACACATATGGTCTCGGGCCCGGACCCGCGAATCATGTTCTCCGCGAGGTCCACGAGCGCACCGATCACATCATTCGGATCGAATGTGCCGCTGGGACGGCGCGTTTCCCGCCGATCGAGAATCACCCCGCCCAAGCCGACCCGAGCCACCGCGAGCCGATCCGCCCCCACATCCAGCGCCAACCCGTAGACGCGCTCCGATTCGGGCCGCACCACCAGCGACGGCCGCCCCGCCTTCCCCGTCTGCCCCGGCAGTTCCTCGCTGACCAGACCGGCGGCGGCGAGGTCGGCGGTCAGCGCCAGAATGGTGCTGCGATTGAGCCCCATCCGCTCGGCGAGCGCCGTCCGGGACATGGGTCCGCTCGAGTGGACATGTCGCAGCAGCACGGCGAGGTTCTGCCGCCGGATCTCGTCCGGGGAAGGTGCAGCTCTCATTCGGGCGAACCTCCTCCCGGTCAGTCGGTCAACTTCCTGGCAACGCACGCTTGCGCGACAGCGCGTCCACTCCCGCTGCCAACAGCAGTACGAATCCTGTCACAACGAATTTGGTGCCCGCGCTGTAGCCCATCAGGCCCATTCCGTTATTGATCACCGCGACCACCGCCGCACCGAGCACCGCGTCGAGCATCCGACCGCGCCCGCCGAACAGACTCGTACCGCCGATCACGGCCGCTCCGACAGCGGTCAGCAACACATCGCTGCCGCCGGTATTCGGATCGACGGAGTTGGCCCGCGATGCCGCGATCAGCCCGCCCACCGCCGCCATTGTCGAACACAGCACGAAGGCACAGATCTTGATCCGATCGACCGGAATGCCCGCTCGCCGAGCCGCTTCCGCGCTGCCGCCGACCGCGTAGATATGTCTGCCGAACGACGTGCGGTTGAGCACGAACGTCCAGAGCAGTAGCAGCGCCACGATCAGCGGCACCACGATCGGCATGCCCTTGAGCGAGTTGATCGCCGGGTTGCGGCTGCGTTCGTCATTGAGGATCAGCACCGCCGCACCCGCTACCACGGCAACCGCCGCGATCCGCAGCGCGATCACCGGCGCGGTTTCACCGGTGAGACCGAGTTTGGTGCGCGCCCGCAGTTTTCGGTATTGGACAATCGCGAATCCGGCCAGCAGCACCACGTACATCACCCAGCCGAGCCAAGGCGCCACATTCTTATTGGCGATCGCGACGATCGTCTCATCGTGGATCGAGATATTGCGCCCGTTGTCCATGATCTTCAGCGCGACACCCTGCAATGCCAGAAACGCCGCCAATGTCACCACGAACGAAGGGATTCCGATCTTCACCACGATCGTCCCGATGATCAGCCCGATCGCGACGCCGGTGAGCAGCGAGACGAGAACCGCTGCATACCAAGGCCATCCCTTATCGGTGAGCAGTACCGCGAGCACCGCCGCACACACACCGCTGGCGAATCCGGCCGACAGATCGATCTCACCGAGCAGCAAAACGAAGATCAGTCCCATGGCGATTACCGCGATGGCCGCGCCCTGGGTCAGGAGATTCGCGAAATTGCCCTGCGTCATGAACACCGGCCGCGCGATCCAGAACACCACCGACAGCACCGCCAGCGCGATAATCGACGGCAGCGCACCCATATTCCCGCTGCGCACCCGTCCGACATACGAGTTGACCAGCTCGGTCACCGGCGAGGATGTGGCCTCGAATTTATCCGTAACCACGGCGCTCATACGCTTGCTCCATTTCCGAGGCCGAGACTTCCGCTGCGACCGGCGGTGATCAGTTCGACGACCTGCGCGTGCGTCACGTCGGCGGTGCGCACCTGGGCCGCCATCCGGCCGAGATACAGCGCGGCGATCCGATCCGAGACCGCGAAGACGTCGTTCATGTTGTGCGAAATCAACACCACCGCAAGGCCTTTGTCGGCGAGTCGACGAACCAACTCGAGCACCTGCTGGGTCTGAGCGACACCCAGCGCGGCCGTCGGCTCGTCCAGGATCACCACTTTGCTGTTCCACAGCACGGCTTTCGCGATCGCCACCGTCTGGCGTTGACCGCCGGACAGACTCGCCACCTGCTGTCGCACCGACTTCACCGTCCGAACCGATAAGCCCGCCAAGGTCTTTCCGGCCAGCTCCTCCATCCCGTACTCGTCGAGGACCAGGCCGTGCTTCTTCTCCCGGCCGAGGAACATGTTCTGCACGATGTCGAGGTTGTCGCAGAGTGCGAGATCCTGGTACACGATCTCGATCCCGAGATCGGCGGCGTCACGCGGACTGTGCACACGCACCGGTTTGCCCTCGAAAAGGAATTCACCCGAATCGATCGGATGGGTACCGCCGATGCACTTGACCAGCGTGGACTTGCCCGCGCCGTTATCGCCGACCAGTGCCGTCACCTCACCCGAGTACGCGGAGAAGGCGACCTCGTGCAAGACATGGACGGGACCGAAACTCTTTTCTATCCCGCGTAATTCGATGACCGGGGTATCCGGCATGGGTGCAGCTCCTCAAGTTGGGGCGCCCCTTCCGCGGTCCCCTCATCGAATCGCGGAAGGGGCGGTGTAACACGATCAGCGGACCCCGTTATCCGCGCAGAGCTTGGCGAATTCGCCGGTGCACAGCTCGGCCTTGGTGACATAGCCGTCCGCGACCACGTCGTTCACGTTCTCCTTGAAGATCGCCTTCGGTTCCAGCAGCACCGCGGGTACTTTCGCATTCGCTTCGGGATCGTCGACGGTGCTGTTCGCCTCGCCCTTCTCACCCCTCGCGAGTGCGATCGCCAACTTCGCGCCGGCGTCGGCCTCCAACTTGATGGCCTTGTAGACGGTCATGCACTGATCGCCCGCGAGCACGTTCTGCAGGCCCTGGACCGTGGCGTCCTGGCCGGTCACCGGGATCTGGCCGTTCAGCTTCTGCTTCTTCAGCACCGCGATCGCGGCATTGCCGAGCCCGTCGTTGGCCGCGACCACACCGCCGAGATTCGGTGTGCCGGTGAGCATCTGCTCGAAGATGGTGCCCGCCTTGGTGTTATCCCACTCCGGCACCGCCTGATCCGGTCCCTTCGCATACTCACCGGAATCGAACTTCGGCTTGAGCACGCCGTCGTAGCCGTTCTTGAACAGCGTCGCGTTGTTGTCTGTCGGTCCGCCGTTCAGATACGCGACGATCGGATTGACCGCCTTCTTGTCGGTGAGGCACTTGGCCAGCCCGTCCCCCATCAACTTGCCGACCTTCACATTGTCGAACGACACATAGAACGGCGCCCCGCCGCCGAGAGTCAGTCTGTCGTAATCGATTACGGTCACACCCTGCGACTTCGCCTTCTGGATCACCGCCTTGCCGGTCCCGCTGTCGAGGTTGGTGATCATCAGCACCGAGGCGCCATTGGTGATCATCTGATCCGCGATGGTCTGGAAGGCGTTCTTATCCCCCTGCGCGTTCTGGATATCCGCCTTGATCCCTGCCGCGTCGAACGCCGCCCGCAGATACTTCCGATCCGCCGTCTCCCACCGCGCGGATGTCTTGCTGTCCGGCAGGATCACCCCGATCTTGGCACCCCCACCCCCGGAGTCCTTGTTGTCGTCCCCGCAGGCAGTGAGCGAGGTGAGAAGCGCGACCGATACGGCCGCAATGCCGAGGATCCCCTTACGCATGAGGGCGAGCCTTTCGTCGAACCACCGCCCGATCAGACCGGGCAGTCGAGCAAGAGCGAATGTTGTTCGACACAACATATTGCACTGTGACCCGAAGCACAGCCGTTTCGGAAAGATATTTGTTGTTCGCCATAACAATCCGGTTTCGGGACGACGGTTGGGCGCGTCACTCGACCGCCCACCCCCCGCGAGACACGTTCGCAGCGGCCGGCAATTACAAGGCCGGTACGGAATTCCGGACGATCCAAGCCTCCTAGAGGCCGCGAAGCTTGGTGACGACGGAGGGTCAGCGCCGCGACCCGAATCCGATCAAGGCGCGGTGTGAGCCCGAAACGAGGAGATCGAGCAGCACCGCCCCCGAAGGCCGACGAGTACGCGATCCGATTCGCGGACAATCGAGTAGCGTGATTCCATTCGATGCCAACGCGGAGGACACCACCGATGACCATCGGAATCACCAAGATCCGCCAAGTGAAGCTGCCCGTGACCGACCTCGAGAAGAGCGTCGCCTGGTACCGGGAACTCCTGGATCTGAAACCCGCATTCGAGTTCTTCGAAAACGGCGCCGTGCGTGGCGTCGTCCTCCTCGAGCCAGATGCCGACCTGCACATAGCGTTACGCGAACGCCTCTACTGCGCCAGCCGCCCCCACCTCAACGACTTCGACGCCTTCGCCCTCCGCGTCGACTCACTCGACTCCTTCACGAAGCTGATCGAACGCGCCGACCGCCTGGGCGCATCGCATAGCGAGATCCACGACCGCGGTCCGTACGGCGCGGCACTCGACATCAGCGACCCGGACGGCACCGTGATCCGGTTCCTCTACGAACCCGATGACTACCCCACCGGCTTCGCCGGCCTGGAATTCGGCCCCGACGGCACCCCGAACGCATACCGGGAGCCGCGACTCGGCAGCGATTCGTAATCAGCGAACGGCGATTGCCCCGTCGTAAGCAACCACCAGCAAGCTCCGTTCGCGCACCCCCTCGAGTTCTCTCGGCGCCCAGTCGATCAACGGTCCCGGAGACACAGCTGTGCACGGAAGGTGCAGCTGCAGAACGCATTACCGATGCCCTGTCCTCGGCGTGCGCATGACAAACCGCTCGGCTACGTCGGCCACGATGGGCAGTGCCAGGTGCTGCCGTCCCATTCCACGAGAAACGGCTCGGCGGGCGGTAGCGGTGAGCCCCAGACACGGGAGCCGAGAGCGCACAGCCGCGCCACCGTGACGGTAAGGCTGGCCACGTGGCCGACGACTGCGACCGTCTCGCCCCGGTGGACACTTGCGATCTGCCGGAAGGCCGCGGCCATGCGGGCGAACACCTCTCGTCCGGATTCGCCGTTGGCGACTCGCTGTTCGAGATCGTGCTCGATGATCCAGGCTCGCAGGACTTCAGCGGTTTGTTTGCGGACCGCCGAATCAGTGGTCCCCTCGTACTCGCCGATACCGACCTCGGCCAGGTCAGCTATCGCAACGACGTCGAGACGCTGCCGCGATGCGATGATCTCAGCCGTCTGCTGCGCGCGAAGTGCTGTGCTGGAATAGATCCGGGTGATCGGCTCGCCGTCCAGGACGCGGGTGGTCTCGGCGGCTTGGCGACGGCCGCGCTTGGTCAACGGCGACCACGGTACGGTTCCGGCGATACCCGCAGTGATGTTCTCCGATTCGGCATGCCGCAGACACCACATCCTGACGCTCATGCGGCTCCTGACAATCGGCGGCCCGTTGCGGTTCAGGGCGCACGGACGCCGAACGGAATGACCCGTGCGGTCGCGGTCGCGGTGGCTACAAGTGCCCCTTCGCCGTCGGCAAGGTCGGCTTGCAGATGTGCGATATCACCTTCCCGATGGACGACCTTCCCGCGCCCGATGAGCCGTCCAGGACGCACCGGCCGCAGAAAGGCGACATTGAGGTCGAGGGTCGACTGGAACTGATCGGGTTCCAGCGTGGCCAGCAGGGCCGGGCCGACAGTGTCGTAGAGCATCGCGGCGAGAAATGCGCCGAGGACGTTGCCCATGGGGTTCGTAAACGCTTCGATCGCAGTGAATGCCAGCACGATGGTTCCGGCATCAGGGTCGGCTTCGATGAACTCCAGACCGAGGGTGGCTGCGGCGGGCGGAAGCGGTGCCTTCCCGTTGGCCCCGTCCCAGAACGGACCGGATCGCTCGTTGGTCGTCACGTCACTCCTCAACTCGGCACACCACGAACCTACGCCGCGATGTCACGCTGGTCGTGAGTTCCTTTGGCGTAGCGACTTCTTCGTCACGAAGTGGCGTGGCCTCCGATACGATCGACGTAATAGCAAGTGGCGCTTGGAGAAAGTCGTGGGGGAACGGTCATCGGATGCACAGTCACTGGTGGCTGTGCCTGCCGAGCTGGTTGATGCCGCGAAGGCAGTCAAATACCTGTTGGACGGACTCACCTCCGGATTCAAGTCGCTCGATACGGATGTGGAATCACTGCTCCGGACGTGGCAGGGGTACCAGGGTGGATTGTTCGCGGAGGGATACGCCGAGGTCAAGCAGGGATTGGCAGACCTGTTGGACGCCATGGGGGATACGACGGTCGCGTTGAACACCAGCGCGGAGGCCTACCTCGAGCAGGAGCACGCGAACACTGAAGCCATCCAGTCGGTGGCCTCCTCACTGGACCTACCCGATGCGTCATAGCGTAGATCTGGAGGTACTGGACTCGGTCGTCACGCGGATGAAGGGTTTCGAGGGCTTCTTCAACGACCAGATCACTGCCTTCGACAGCGCGATCAGCAAGTTGCAAGGGGTGTGGGAAGGCAACGCCGCTGCCGCACAACAGGAATCCCATACCAGGCTTATGGCCGCTGCCGAGGAAATCCGCCAGGGTGTCGAGGACATGCGGTGTGCGGCCGAGGCCGCACACCAGCGGTACAGCGCAGCGGTCGCGGCGAACGTCGAAATGTGGCGGGGCTGAAGCCGATTGACGCAGCTCGATGTCGACCCGGAGCTATTCTACGAGCTAGCCGGTGCCTATAGCTGGGCCAGCCGCGCCGCGTCAGCAGCGCTGCTGAAGATGGATCAGGAGCTACGCGCGGCCACCGAAATGAGCGGCCGCGACCCCGGCGGAACCGAGTGGGGCGGAAACTATTTCCGGTCCGGGATCGAAGCATCGGTTACTGCCGGTATCGCCACCGATGTGCTGGTTCGGATGGCGGCGTTGATTCGGCAGAGCGGGGTCAACCACGATCAATCCGAAAACGCCGACGACTACAACACCCCCGGCGGTGCACTACCCGAGGCCGACCCAGGCGGCCAAACCGCTACGGCGCGACCGTTGAAGAACCCTGCGGGTGGATCCAGACCAGAACCCATGGGCTGGCGCGACGTCATGGGATCGGTCAAATGGATCAATGGTGACACCGCAAAACTACAGATGGCAGCAGACAGTTGGCTGGCGGCTGCGAGCGCTTACCAGGCGCTCGACAGTGAGATCAAAGTCAAGATGAAGCGCCTGCTCGGATCAACCTCGCCAGAAATCCCCGACATCGACAAAACCAACAAAACTGTGCTCGAGGCGGTGAAGCTACTGGCCGACGCGATGCGTCAACAGAGCGGCGCCACAAGCGGATACGCCGATATTCTCACCGCGGCGCAGGAGGGGATCGAACGCGAACTGCAACTTCAAACGGTGACCCAGGCGATCAACGACGTCAACGAGGCAACGATCGGCAAACCGATCGCACCAGCGATCCGCATCGCCGCCGAGCTCGAAATACAGCTCAGCCGTAGCCGTATTCAGGCCATCTTGGACGGGCTGGCCAACGCACGCGACGTAACGAACGGCACCCTCAACGGGGTATCGGCGACGGTGGTCAACACCGTGAACACGAGGTTCAAGCCCGTCCTCGACTTGCAGCTCAAACGCCCACCCGAGCCGACCTCTGCAGAGCAGCGGCGTCGCAATAAACTCGAAGGCGCCAAAGCCGAAGCCCGTGCGGGCATCGATCCGACCAAACCTAAACAATCGATACCATCGGTGACCGGCGCGACGCGGCGCATCCCCGACGACCTCGACACCGGCAACCAGAGGTTGACCGAGGTCAAGAACGTTAAGCGCCAGGAGTACACGGATCAGATCAAGGACTTCGTCCAGTTCACCCAGGCCAACGGCTACGAGTTCGTACTCGTCACCGACAACAGCACGGAGCTCGCACCAGAAATCGAAGCGTTGATTCAACAAGGGAAGATCAAACACGTGAAGATGGACTTCAAGAGTTGACCCCGACCGACGACATCTCCGCGGCACAGCTGCTCGCCGACTACAGCAAGGTGGGCGGGTACGCGGAGACGATCCCCGCGATCGCCCACGCCGTTTCCATCACACCCGCGGAAATCGACGTGCTGTCGCAATGGTTGATCGAGTTGGAAGCCAGATGGCCAGGACCGGAAACTGAGGGCCGCGCACTGGCACGGTTGACGCTGGCACAATCATTGGGCCGCAAGGAAGCGCGCAAGTCCGCCGCGACCGCGGCCTTGATCGCACAGTTCGATGAGTCCAAGCAGATGCGCTCGTTTGCCCGTTGGTCGGCTGGTAACGCGATATACGACATCCCGGCCAGCCCCGAATATTTCGACCAACTCTCGGTCATCGCCGCTAACCGAGCATTCGGTACCGATCGCCAGATGGTGGTGGCCTGGCTCGGCAAATCCCGGCATCCGCAAGCGGCCGCTGTCGCCGTTTCCCAACTCGATGACCCGGACGTACAGGGACACGCACTGGAAGCGCTGGCGAAACTGCGCGCCCAAGGCGTGCGCGAGCACGTCGAACCGTTCCTGACTTCGAAGAACAAATACCATCGCCGCTCGGCAGACAGAATTCTTCGCTATGACCAAGGCTGACGGGCCACTACTCCACCCGGGCAGGCAACTGCTACCAGATCCGCCGCTGCGCGGTGGATGCCTCCAACGCGCCGCCGACCACAACTTCCCCCTGAAGCTGGTAGGGCTCCAAGACATTCAACGCAATACCTTCAGCATGCTCGAGAAACACCTCGATGCCGTCACCACCGGTTTCGGGCAGTCGGACATCGACAACCAGCGCGGCAGCACGAACCTGGGCGCGCATTGCGGCGACCGCCCGGATGTTGGATTCGTGTGCCTGCTGGGCAGCCTGAGCGTCAGCAGCGATCAGCTGTGTCGCACCCGAGCTGTCGACAACCAGCCCGAAAGGGAAGAACTTTCCGCGTTCTGAAAGGCGACGCTCAGCCAACGTCAACGCCTCATCAAGCAGACCATCCAGGTCGGACTGCGCCTCATCCGAGGCAGCCTCCCTCCACGCAACCACTGATCTCCCTTCACAACCCGCTAGATGACCTAATCGAGGCTAGCGCACCTGTCATCTATGGGCGCCTGACGACAATGACGGCATCAACGCCTTCCGAATGCGGACGTCATTCGGGACTATCAGATAGTCGGTTGCCCTGCGCAATATTTTCGGATGGGTGGTAGTGAGGAGTTGTGGTGGATAGGTGTCCGGTTGGGGCCTCTGGTCGAACTCGGTGGCGGGAGCATGGTGGGTGGCGTGGGGCGGTTCGGAGGGGGGAACTGCCTGGCGGGCAGCAGGTTTGGGTCGTCAGTGGGTATGACGAGGTGGCGGGGCTTTTGGGGGATGTGCGGCTGAGTGTGGATAAGCGGTATTCCGGGGGTGGGTATTCGGGGTTTTCGTTGCCACCGGCGTTGGATCGGAATTTGCTGAATTTGGATGGGGCGGAGCATGGGCGGCTGCGGCGGCTTGCGGCGCCTGCGTTTTCGCGGAGGTCGGGTGATTCGCTTCGGCAGGTGGTTCAGCGGATCAGCGCGGCCGCGTTTCGATCATTGGATGAAAATGCCGGTGGCACAGTTGATCTGATGGAGCAGCTCTGTGTTCCCGTGCCGGCGCTCGTGATCGGTGAGTTGCTCGGTGTGCCCGCTGATCGGTATGGCGAGCTGCGCGATGCGGCTGGTGCGATGGTGACCTTCGATGCCTCGTCGAAGGAGTCTGCGGTCCGGCTGGCGGAGGCGGTCGAGTGGCTGGCCAGGACGTTCACGAGCGTGGTGCGGGCCAAGCGGGACGAGCCGGGCGATGACCTGATCAGTGGGTGGGTGCGGGCGGGTGCCGAGGCGGACCTGTTGTCCGAGGATGAGTTGGTTTCGCTGGCCTTCCTGATGATGCTGGCCGGGCTGGAGAATGCGGTTCATTTGTGCGGCAACATATTTGCCGCGCTGCTCGCATCGGATAGTCCGTTGACGACCTGGTCGACGCGGCGGGCAGAAACCATGGAGGCCGCCAATCCTGTCCCGTTCGCGATCCGGCGGTTCGCGGTCGAGGATCTGACGATCGGCGACCGCTCGATTCCCGAGGGCGACACCGTATTGCTCTCGTTGTTCGGCGCGGATTCGGATCCGGCACGCGGCGGGCGGGCGAGCCTGATGTTCGGGCGTGGACCGCATTATTGCCTGGGTGCGCAGGTCAGCGACATGATCGTCGATGCCGTGATACCGGAGTTGTTCAAGAGGTATCCGCAAGCGCGGCTGTCGATTCCGGAGTCCGAGCTGGAATACCGTGCGTCTTGGCGCTCGCATGGGCTGGCCGCGTTGCCTGTTCGGCTAACTGCCTGAATTACAGCGGAACGACTTTCAAGCGGTTCGCGCCCGATGTTCCGCAACATGAACGCGATTCGAACAGCGCGTCGAGCAGAAGCGACGTCGACCATTGCGGGACGTATCGACGAAGACCAAACCGCAGCCCTCGCGGGCGCAGCGTCCGATGCGACCGGGGTCCTCGCAGAAAAGCTCCGCGAGCCCAGCGGCGGTGTACGCCTTGACGCGCTCGTCGATCGGGGCGTCCTCGCGGGCGTAGTGCAGGTGGGGCGCGCGGCCGTCGTGGGTGGAGATGTAGGGCTGGCTGGTGGTCTCGGCCAGTAGGGCGTTGAGCAGGTCGACGCCCGGTTCGGTGAAGACCTCGTCGAGGCGCGCGATCCAGCGGCGCAGCTCGGCGGTCTGCCGGGTGTTGAGGGTGCCGAGTGGCTTGTAGCCGGAATCGGCGAGCAGCTGCAGCAGGTCTTGCCGCGGGTCCGCGTTCACCAGGCGGGCGGCGAGTTCGGCCGCGGCGCCTCCGTAAGGGTTGAAATGCACAAAGTCATTACATCAGGCTGGACGCATGATCGCCACCTGCCCGTCTTGCTCCTGGTCGTCGCCCACCCTCGTGTCGTCGCACGGCGCCACCAGCTACCTGCGCTGCATCTGCGGGCGGTGGCTGATCAGCGAGCACGGGGCGGTGGTGGCGCTGGCCGGGACCAGCACAATGGGCCTAGCCGATGCCCGGCCGCCACTCCGGGGCCAGCACTGACCAGATCTCCACGTCGAATCGCTGCCCCCGATGCGGGTAAAACTCCCGCAGCACACCGTCTTTGGTCATTCCCAACCGCCGCGCCACGGCGATGCTGGCGTGATTCGGCGATGCGACCAGCCACTCCACGCGATGGATGCCGCGCTCCTCGATTGCCCAGTCGATGATCACGCGGGCGGCCCGGGTCGCCAGGCCACGGCCCGCGGCCGCGGGCTCGAGCCAGCAGCCCGCCTCGGCAACGCCGAGCGCGAGGTCCATCGTCCGGAACAGGACGCTGCCGACCAACTTGCCGTCCAGCCGGATCCCATAGATCCGGCCGGTGTCGGCCGCCGCCTTCTCCGCGTACTCGCGCAGGTAGGTGCGGCTCGACTCCAGATCCGTTACGGCGTCGGCAACTTTGATGTACTGGCCGATGGACTCCCGCCCCCGGTCCATATGTTCCAGGAACTCCGCGGCATGCCGCGGTTCGAGTGGACGCAGTTCGGCACCGTCGGCACCGAGGGATATCGCGAACATCGTGACCTTCCGTAGCTATTGCCGGAGCCTGCGTCCTCCCGTGGCTTTGTTGCGGTACATCGCGGTGTCGACGGCGTGCATCATTTCGTCGATGTCGGTGGGGCGGTCTTCGGCGAAAACCGTTCCGATGCTGGCGCCTACGACCACGGGCCGCCCGGCCACCTGTATCGGGGTGGCGAGCCCGTCCAGCAGGAGCGCGGAAATTGCTTCCAATTGCTCTGTGCCAGTGCACTTCTCGACGAGTACGATGAACTCGTCGCCGCCGATTCGCGCGACCAATCCGCCGATGGATTCGACGGATTCACGAAGACGCTGGGCAACGTCGCGCAGCACCCGGTCCCCTACCGTATGCCCCCACACATCGTTCACTTCCTTGAACCCGTCGAGGTCCAGATAGCAAACACCAACTGGCGGAATGGCATTGGCCAGTCGATTGAAGAAAAGCACACGGTTGGGTAGACCGGTCAGGCTGTCGTGGTTGGCGTCGTGCCACAGCCGGTCGGCCAATTGTTTGCGTTCGGTGACGTCGACGGCGACACCGATCAGGAAGCGGACCCGCCCACCGCTGTCGCGGACCGCGGACATGGACAGGTCGATGCTGGTGATGGTGCCGTCACGTCGGAGATGGTCGGTTTCGAGGCGGAAGCGGTCGGTCCGACCGCTGAGTAGGTGCTCCAAATTGGCATATGCGTCACCGATATTCGCGGGACCCAGCAATTCGGCGACCGACCGACCGGG
>NZ_BAGN01000134.1 GCF_000308835.1 Nocardia vinacea NBRC 16497
GTGCGGGTGCGCCGCTGTGGCGACTGGTCCGTTTCGCTGATTCCGTGACACCAGCGCAGGCCGCGGGCATCGAGGCCGCCCTGCACGCCGCGGACCTGCTCGACAGTTGGGTCTGCGCGGAAGCCGAACGGCCGGAATACACCTCCGACCAGTTCCTGGTTCCCCTGCCTACCTCAGCGCGGCCGTCCGGGCGCACGCTGGCCGATGTCCTTGTCGTGGAGGATGATTCGGCCGAACTCACGGTGCCGAAGCAGGTCATCGCAAACGTGCTGGCCTCCATCGCCCTGTACGACAACGACTCCGGCCTCGGCACCGAAGTCGGCGTGAGCACCACCGGCGGTTTCCGGCAGGGCGTTCAGGTGGGCCGCCACCACAAACCCGATGCCGAATTCATCGGGGCCACCGCACGCGCGAAGCGCCGGGAAATCCGGCTCGCCGAGTTGGCCGCGGCAATCGAGTCCGCCGAGGAGACACAGCGGCAGGCACAGGCCGCCCAGGCCGCGGCGAGCGGCGAGCTGGCGCGAATCTCCGCCGCCGCCAAGGCATTGCCGCGCCCCTCGGCCGTCACCGCAGCCCTGCGCGCGGTTTCGGAAGCCGCAGGCATGATGCGCTCGCGCTCCGAAGCGGTCGCCCAGGCCGAACGCGACCTCGACCAAGCGGTGGCCGAGGCGTCGGCTGTCGAGAAGAAGTTGCGCTCGGTCGCCCAGGCGCACCGCACGCCGCGCGACGCCCGCGAGATCGATGCCCTCGCCGCCGCCATCCGCCATTTCGAGAACACCGGGACCGGCCTGTTGCGCCTGCGAGCCGACCATGAACGGGAGCGCGAACGCGAACGCGAGGGGTCGGACCGCTTCGACGAGGCCCGCGATCTGGCCGAGGCCTTCGCCGAAGAGGCCGAGGCCGCCAATGCGGGCTACCAGGAGCAGCTGCGCAAACTCGAAACCCTGCGCGAGGCACTCGGCGCGGGCGCCGCCGACATCGATCGCGAACTCGAACAGGCGCGCGCGAAGATCGAGGCGACCCGGGCCGAGCAGAAGGCCGCCCGCAAGGCCGCCAATGCGGCGATCGAGGCGGTCGGTGATGCGGAGGCCGCTTACCGCACCGCGCACGAGTCGCTCGGTACCGCGCTCACCGAGGTCCTTGCCGATGTGAAAGCCCTTGCGCCCTACGCCCAGCCGGATCTGCTCACCCTGCTCGGCGCACCTGCCGACAGCCGCTGGCCGAGCAGCGATGCCGCCTGGTCGACCCCCGAACAACTGCTCTACCGCATTTCGGCGGCCGGGCCCGAGGTCGAACCCCAGGTGCTGCCGGATGAGGTAGCCGAACTCTTCGACAATCTCACCGCCGCAACGTCTTCCGTGCGGGCGGGCGAGGCGGCCCGCAAATCCACGCGCAGTGCGGTGACCTCGGCACTGCAGGAATTCGACGCCGCGCTGGCCGCTTCCGGCCGCGACTACCGGCTGCAATGGGATGCCGCGGACGGCCTGACCGTCGTCCAGGTGCAGGACGACAACGGGTTGTCGGCCCTCGCGGATTTCGCCACCCGCATCGACGCCGCCCGCCGCGATCAGGAATTGCTGCTCACCGACGCCGAACGCCGGATCCTCGAGGATGCGCTGCTCACCGGGCTCGCGCAGCAGATCTATGAGCGCACCAGCGATGCACGCGATCTCATCGCCCGCATGGGTGCGGAGATGAAACAGCGCCGCATGTCCTCGGGCAATACCATCGGCGTGCACTGGGTGCTCTCCGATTCGCTCTCGGATGCCGCACGCGCCATGTGCAAGCTGTTGGACCGCGACGCCTCCTCGCTCGTCGCCGATGATCTGGCGGCCATCCGCGCCCACTTCGCCGCCGAGATCCGGGCCGCGCGCGCCGCGCATCCGGAGCGTTCCTACCCCGAAATCCTGGGTGCGACACTGGATTACCGGACCTGGCGGGTGTTCTCCTTCACTCTCATCTCCGCCGACGGCAGCGAGGACAAGCTGACCGTGGCCAGGCACAGTGCGCTCTCCGGCGGTGAACAGTCGGTCTCGCTGCATCTGCCGCTGTTCGCCGCCGCGCACGTCATGCTCGACTCGGCCGATCCGCAGGCGCCGCGACTGCTCGCACTGGACGAGGCATTCGCCGGTGTCGACGACAACGGCCGCAGCGAATTGCTCGGCTTGAGTGTGCAATTCGACCTCGACCTGTTCATGACCGGTTACGACCTGTGGATCACCTACCCGCACGTCCCCGGCTGCGCGCATTACGATCTCGCGCATTCGGCCGCCGAGAACACCGTCAGCGCAACGCTGCTGGTGTGGGACAGCGGCGATCTGCTCGCCGAACACGATGGGACCGATCTCACCGCAGCGCTCGGCTCCCCCAACCGCCGCCGCGTCCCGAACTCGATCGAGGGCGGGCTGGCACTGGACAATATGCCGGGCACCCCGGCGCCGGTCGGCTGAATTTGATTCCTCCCCGCTCTGAAAGGGCGGGGATTCCTAGCTCAAACTGCCTGGACACTCGGCGAGTGCTCGGGTCTTCTGTTCTCGATGCCAGTAGGGCAGAATCCAGCCCTGCTCAACATGACTAGTGCGGCGTTCTTGTCGCGGTCCGCGACATGCCCACATTCTTCGCACAGGTAGGTGCGTTGGGATAGCGGGAGCTTGTGCTTGGTTCTCGCACCGCAACTCCCGCAATCCATGCTCGTGTACGCGGTGGGCACAACGACAAGTTCACGCCGGTGCTTGCGCGCCATCTCGATTAGTGCTGTTTTCGTCGCGCCGATAGCGGCGTCGTGCGCCTTCTTCGCCATCGTCGAGCGGGCGAGGAACCGCGGTTTGAAGTCTTCGACGGCGAGTTTGTCGAAGTCCTGGACGACCCGTTTCGCCCATTTCCGACCGTAGTCCTGCCGCTGCCTGACGACCTTCTTATACGCCTTAGCTACCTTGCGCTTCGCTGCCTTGTAGCTGTTTGAGGCGGGCTGGCCGTATTTCCGTCGGCGGGCCATCATCCGCTGGTAGCGGGCGAGTTTCGTTGCGGCGGTCTTCCCGAGTCCGGCGTGCGGGAGGTCATGGTCGGCGCTGGTTGTTGTCGCGATTTCCTTCACGCCCCAATCGACCCCGACTGCCAGACCTGTCGGCGGGAGCGGTTCGGCCTGAGCAGGGACAACGAACGAGCAATACCAGTGGCCAAGGCTGTCCCGGTAGACGCGAACGCTAGACGGGGTAGCAGGTAGTTCACGAGACCACACTGGTCGAACGACGACACCGCCGGCGAGGTGAAGGCGACCGTCTTTGATCCGGAAACCGCGCAGCGTGTAGTTCAAGCTCGGTGCGGAAAGATCTTTCTTCTTGTAGCGGGGCATTCCAGCGCGCTGCCGCTGCGGGACGCGGTTTCTTAAGTCCCTGAGCGCTTTCGCGCGGGAGCGCCCGAAATCGCGGACGATCTGCTGCTGTGGGACGGACGCCCCTGTGCGGAGCCATTCGTGTTCGGACCGCCAGCCCGTGAGCTGTTTGTCAAGGACAGCGGGGCCTGTCTTCTCACCACTGGTATGGGCTTGTTTGGCTTCGGTGACGCACTGATTCCATACCCATCGGCAGCGGTCCCACTCGGCGAGCAGCGCCCGCTGGGCGGTGCAGGAGACACGGAGCCGATATGTGTACCGCGCGCTCCCCGCAATCTCACCACCTTCGCTCACTTGTTCGATACTAGCTGTCACCTAACGCGTCGTCACCGTCTGCGCGAGAGACACGATCAGTACGGCGACGCTGTTCCGGGCGCTGCCGAATCGAGCATCCGGCCAAGCGCGCAGACGCTGGCACCCCCGCCGGGCACGCTGACTACAGCCCGAAGGAACCGCTCAACCACGGCGGGAGGGGGATGGACGGCAATCCCGGGAGGAAGGGCGGGATCGGCGACGACGGAGCCGGCGCGGTACCGCCCTCGCTCGCGTCCGCGCGCAACGCCGGGCAGGCGCCGCCCGGGGCGGTGGCGAGTTCGAAATGCCACCATTCATTCTGAAAGATCCGGCAAAGGCCCCAGCGATTCCCATTCGCCTCCAGCCACTGCGCCCCGCCCTGCGGCCCCACGTCGATCGCCCGGCCCCGCACATGGGTCGACTCGTCGGGCGGCAGCACCCACCGCCGCGCCTCCTCGGGACTGCCGTAAGTCCGCACCCCGTCGTCCCACAGCGCCTGCTGCTCGGCGGGCGTGCGGTAGCCGGAGTTGATGTACAGCGCGACCCCTTCGATATGCGCCTGGTTCTCGGCCTGCGTATACGCGGCGGCGAGCCCCGGCTCCAGCCCCTCGGTCCCGCTGGCATTACCGGCCACCTGCACGACCGGCGCGGCCGTGGCGGCGGGCATGGACGGCCCGGCCGCGACTATCACCGGGAACAGCGCGGCGGATACGCCCAGCAGGGTCCGGGAACGGAGCGTCAGAGACATGTCAGCGATAGTAACGACCCTGCGACCGCAGACCCCGCGCCTACTCCCCCACGGCTCACACCCAACCACCGATCACCTCTAGCAACATACCGGCGAATGGGAGGACACCGGGCTGTCCGAACGGACGTCATTCACATAGCTTTCCACATACTCACAGGACAATAAGTCACCAATGTCCGAAACATCCTGTGCCACGCCCGATTTGTCGCAGCGGAAATCCCCCTGTCCACAATCTATTCCAGTGTTGTGGATCACGATCAACAATCCCCAGCAACTCCCGAGAAACCCGGAAACTACCGTGCCTTCACGAGTTTCATGACCTCGCCGGAATCCCCACCGTCGACGAATTCCAGCCACACGCGGTCCCCGGTATGCAGCGGGGAATCGGACTCGATCACCGCATCGCGCACCACGAACTCCTCGCACGACTCGGTCGTCACGACCCCGAAGCCGCCGTCCTGATCGGCAACCCAGCGCCCCACGATCGCCCACATACGACGCAACCCTATTGCATCGCAAGCCTTTCCGCTGCGAACAGGTGCTCAGCAGACGCGAAACGGGCGGCTATCGCACACATATGAGTGCGATAGCCACCCGCTATAGTGTTGATCGGCTATGGGTCAGGGGCGCACCGAATCCGAACCGCGGATCGCTTCGGCCGCTTCACGATTGCGATCGATGCGCTCGATGATCTCCGGGCCGTGCGCCCGCGCGTAGGCGATAGCGATCTTGATCCTGCGGGAGTGCAGATCCGATTGCTGGCTCAGGACAGCGATGCGGCGTTCCTCCGGACCGTCCAGTTCCTGTAGGCGCGCAACGACTTCCCACACCTCCGGGCCCGCAGCCAGTGCCGCGCGGCGGTCGGAGATGGGGCCGCGGAAAACGATTCCGGGATGGTCGAGCTGATCGAAACCCTCCCGGATCAGGCGGTTGAGTAGTGCGGTCGAACTGGTTCCCTCACGAGCGGCGCGTTCGGCCAACCGACGGCTGGCGGATTCCGAGATACGAAACGACGTACTCATTGCCCTCCTCGACCTCCATCGACACCGGTGCAGCGATGTACCCCTACTCAAGAGTGCATCGCTTCGGCGGGATTGTTACCCCGGCGAACGGGGTGACAATCCGGTGTCCGGACATGTGCCCTGATGGTTGACCGTTTCGAGCGACCCGCAAGCAGTCGCGGCCCGTTTCGACCGTTCAGACGCGTTCCTTCGAGCGGGTGCGCACCCGCAACGCAATCGGCTTCTGCGTTTCCGCGAAGAAGTCGTTGCCCTTGTCGTCCACCACGATGAATGCCGGAAAATCTTCGACCTCGATCTTCCAGACCGCCTCCATGCCCAGCTCCGGATACTCCAGTACCTCGACGGATTTGATGCAATCCAGTGCCAGTCGCGCCGCGGGCCCGCCGATGGAACCGAGGTAGAAACCGCCGTGCTCCTTGCATGCCTTGGTCACCTGGGCCGAGCGATTGCCCTTGGCCAGCATGACGAACGATCCGCCCGCGGCCTGGAACTGATCGACGTAGGAGTCCATCCGGCCCGCGGTGGTCGGACCGAACGAACCGGACGCGTAACCCTCGGGCGTCTTCGCCGGGCCCGCGTAGTACACGGCCATCTCGCGCAGGTATTCCGGCATCGGCTCGCCCGCGTCGAGGCGCTCTTTGATCTTGGCGTGTGCGATATCGCGGGCGACGACCAGTGGACCGGTCAGCGAAAGCCGGGTCTTCACCGGATATTTCGACAGTTCGGCGCGAATCTCCGACATCGGCCGGTTCAGGTCGACCTTGACCACATCGCCGCCGAGGATGGAGTCGGTCTGCTCGGGCAGGTAGTGCGCGGGCTCGCGCTCGAGCTGCTCCAGGAACACACCCTCCGGCGTGATCTTGGCCAGCGCCTGCCGGTCGGCCGAGCAGGACACCGCGATGGCGACCGGGCAGCTGGCGCCGTGCCGGGGCAGGCGTACCACGCGCACGTCGTGGCAGAAGTACTTACCGCCGAATTGCGCGCCGATACCGAAGGACTGGGTGAGCTTGAAGACCTCTTCCTCCAGTTCCAGATCCCGGAAGGCATGCGCCGCGAGCGAACCCTCGGTGGGCAGCGTGTCCAGGTAGTGCGCGGACGCGTATTTGGCCGTCTTCAACGCGAATTCCGCACTGGTGCCGCCGATTACCACCGCGAGGTGGTACGGCGGGCAAGCGGCGGTGCCGAGCGAGCGGATCTTCTCGTCCAGGAACTCCAGCATGCGGGTGGGATTCAGCACGGCCTTGGTCTCCTGGTACAGGAACGACTTGTTCGCCGAACCGCCGCCCTTGGCCATGAACAGGAACTTGTAGGACGGATGCGCGGGATCGCCCGCCGTGGAGTACAACTCGATCTGCGCGGGCAGATTGGTGCCGGTGTTCTTCTCGTCCCACATGGTGATGGGTGCGAGTTGCGAGTAACGCAGATTCAACTTGGTGTAGGCGTCGAATACGCCGCGGCTGATCCATTCGGCATCGTCCACGCCGGTGAGCACACCCTCGGACTTCTTGCCCATCACGATGGCGGTGCCGGTGTCCTGACACATCGGCAGGATGCCGCCCGCGGAAATGTTGACATTCTTGAGCAGGTCCAGCGCGACGAAACGGTCATTACCGCTGGCCTCGGGATCATCGATGATCCGGCGCAGCTGCGACAGATGCGCGGGCCGCAGGTAGTGGCTGATGTCGTGCATCGCCTCGGCGGTGAGCAGGCGCAATGCCTCGGGTTCGACCTGCAGGAAAGTGCGGCCGTTGTGTTCGAAGGTGCTGACGCCCTCGGTGGTGATCAACCGGTACGGGGTGTCGTCGGCGCCGATCGGCAGCAGATCTGAATAGCGGAAATCCGGCGCGGTCACGGACGCACTCCTTATTCGGTCTCAGGGCTGACGCACCGCCGGGGCCTTCGGAAGGTCTTCGGCAGGCTGGTCACGAGCACAAGGAGCGTATCCAGTAATAGGAGGCCGACCGAGCTTAGGCAACCCTCACTCGGTGCATCCCACCAAAAGGTTGCACGTTCAACCCCAGCAGTGCTACCTCTCAGTTCTGGCAGTTGCCGCGCGACATCATGCGGCAGGACAATTCAATGACATGTCAGAGTTTGGAGCGCTCTCGTGACCGATCCCCACTGGCTCGATGACATCGAAATGCGCGCATGGGTGGGATATGTGCGCACCAGGGACCTCATCGCCGCCGCGGTCGGGCGCGACTCATCCCGCGAGTCGAACCTCACCTACGTCGAATACTCGGTGCTGGCCTACCTGGCCGACGCACCGGATCATCGACTCACCTTCGCCGATCTCGCCGCCAAACTCGAATGGTCGCAGAGCAGGCTGTCCCATCAGATCACCCGCATGGAGAAACGTGCACTGGTCGCCAGGGAACCCATTCCGGATGACGCCCGCCGCACCGCCGCGCGGCTCACGCCGCGCGGCGCCGACGTGCTGGCCACCGCCGCGCCAGCACATGTGCAGAGCGTGCGCAGACATATGGTCGACGTACTCGACCGCCAACAGTTGGCCGCCCTCGCCGACATCTACGACACGCTGCTCACCCATCATCGAAGAGCCGCAGCTACCGAATAATCCGCCAGGTCAAGCCGACCGCACGGCCGGATCCGGCACTCCCAATGCCCGCTCGAACCCGTCCGGCACCACCAGATCGCCCCGATCGAGATCGCCGATGCTGGTCTTGCGCAGTCCCAGCAGCGCCGAATCAATACCGCCACGCAGGATGTCGAGCACATTCTCGACACCGGCCTGCCCATTCGCGGCGAGGCCCCACAGATAGGCCCGCCCGATCATGACCGCGCGAGCGCCCAGCGCCACCGCCTTCACCACATCGCTACCGCGTCGGATGCCACCGTCGAGCACCACCTCGATCTGCGATCCGACTGCATCGGCCACCACGGGCAATGCCCGAATCGCGGCAGGCGTACCGTCCAGATTGTTCCCGCCGTGATTGGACACCGAGATGGCCGCGACGCCGGCGTCGATCGCACGCAGCGCATCGTCGACGCGCATCACGCCCTTGAGCATGACCGGCCCGTCCCACTGTTCGCAGATCCACGCAACATCCGCCCAATCCGGTGCGGGAGTGCCCATCCACTCGCCGTAGGCGCCGAAGAAGCCGGGCGCCGGGCCGTCGCCGACGGCCATATTCGGTGCGGTGAGATCCGGAATACGGCCGGAGCGAACATAAGTGGCGAGCCAGCGCGGCCGCGCCAGGGTCTGCGGGGCGAAGGTCAGCATGGTCTTGAAATCCAGCTTCTCCGGGATCACCGGGCTGCCCCAGTCGCGCCCGTGCGAGAAGGACCAGTCCAGGGTCAGGATCAGACCGACCGCGCCCGCCGCCTTGGCGCGCGACATCCGCTGCAGGATCTCATCTTTCGAACCGCACCAGTACAGCTGGAAGAATGTCGCCGGATTCGCCGCGATGACCTCCTCGATGGGCTTGCTCGCGAAGGAACTGAGCCCCATCGCGATCCCGCGCGCCGCCGCCGCACGGGCCACGGCCACTTCACCATCCGGATGCACCGCCTGCACGCCGGTCGGCGAAATCAGCACCGGCATCGAGAGCTGCTGTCCCAGTACGGTTGTCGACTGGTCGCGATCGCCGATCGGGCCAGCGCAGTGCGGTGCGAAGCCTAGTTCGGTGAAGGCCTGCTGATTTTCGTCGATGGTCTGGCCGCGTTCGGATCCGGCGATCAGTGCGCCGTACACCGACTTCGGCAGTCGTTTCTTTGCCCGCCGCTGCGCCTCGGCAACGGTTTCGAACCACGGGTTCACGTGAGGGATCCTTTCGGGGAAGCCACCGGCCACCACAGCCGGATCTGTTCATGCAGGTCAGTGGTCAGTTGAGTGAGCAGTGCAGTGCCTTCGTCGGCATTCGCGCCCGTCGGGTCGCCGAGCACCCCGTTGGCGCTGACCGCGCGCACTCCCCCGGCGCGCAGCAGCGGCAAGAGCTCGGCGAGCGGCCTCGTATCACCGGCGACGGCGAGTTCGGTCCGCACCACATCCGGGCGCAGCGCCAATTGCATCGAGGTCTCGGCGCGGCCCGCGTGCGGATCGCCCGGATAGCGCGGCATGAACACCCGCACGTCCCGGGATTCGGTACGCAGCAACGCCTCCGCCTTGCGCAGCGGTTCGAGATTGCCGCCGTGCCCGTTGACGAGCACGATGCGGTCGAAAGTATCGGTGGCCGAACGGCACAACTCGACGATCAGCAACTCCAGCGCGGCCTTTCCGATCGACAGCGTGCCCGCGAAACCCGCGTGCTCACCGCTGGCTCCATACGGGATCGCCGGTGCGACGAGCACATCCGACCGCGACTCGGCCAGCCGCGCGCACAATGCCACCGCGATATCGGTGTCGGTGGACAGCGGCAGATGCGGTCCGTGCTGTTCGGTCGCCCCGATCGGCACGGCAAGAATCGCGCCCGCAGCCGCGCGTGACCCGGCCTCCGGCCAGGTCAGTCGCGCGGCCACAGTGTGTTCCGCGACACTTTCCACCATGCCGCGAGATTATCGTCAGTCACTGACATAATCAAGAACCAGCGATCGACGCCATAATCGACAACCGTGACCGATGCCAAGGTGCGGGGCCGTCCACGCGGCACAACCAAGCGCGAACTCGAACTGATCGCCATGCGACTGTTCACCGAACAGGGCTTCGACGAAACCACCGTCGAGCAGATCGCCGCGGCCGCGGGTATCAGCGGGCGCACCTTCTTCCGTTACTTCCCCACCAAGGCGGAGGTGCTCTGGTATCAGTTCGACGCCGAGGTCGAGGCGCTGCGCGCGGCCTTCGCCACCGTGCCCGACGAGGTGCCGATGATGACGGCTGTACGCCGAGTTGTGGTGAACGCCAACCGATATCGCGCCGAAGACGTGCCCGAACTACGCGTTCGCATGCAGCTCGTCGGCGGCGATCCGGCACTGGCCGCCACCGCGGGCGCGCATTACGACGCCTGGGAGCGGGCCGTGAGCGCGTTCGCCGCACGCCGACTCGGCGTACCGCAGGACAACCTGGTCGCGATGGCGGTCGGCCGCACTACCCTGGCCGCCGCGCGCGCTGCCTTCGATGCCTGGCTGACCCGCGCTGACGCCGATCTCACGGTCTATCTCGACCAAGCGCTCGCCGCCCTGGCACGTGGATTCGCGCCGCCGAGCGAGGATCCGGATCTACCATCGAGCTAACGGCAGGTTTCACCGGCGACCGGGATGGGGTATGACTAGGCTCGGTATCGGCACGCAGCCGCATGCACGACTATCCCGACAATCCCGTCGAAAGGGGCTGGAATTTCCATGTCCGAGGTGTCCATGAGCCTTTCGGCGGATTCCCTGCCCGTAGGACCGGTCGACAACCTGCTTCCGCAGCTGGTCGAACACCTGCGGCAGAACCGAACCGGGCTGCGTGAAGAGTGGGCGAGGCGCATTACCGAGGCCCAGCTGCTGACCGCGATGACCCCGGAGGAAATTTTCTCCGAGGCGACCTCCATGTACGACAACTACGTCGAGGTGCTGGTAACCGGTAGCGTCGAGGCGCTGCAGGCCTACGCACGTGATCTGTCCGAGCGCATCATTCCGAGAGGCGTCGAAACCGACGAGGTCCTCGGCATCGTGCTGCTCCTGCGCGACGTGCTGGCCCGCTCGCTATTCGAGAAATACCAGGCCGATTTCGAAATGCTCAACGCGGTACTCGACGCGTACGAGCCCGCCGCGAACCGCATCGCGAGCACCGTGGCCATCTCGTTCGTGCAGGAGCGCGAGCGCGTCATCCGCCAGCAGCAGGAAGCTATTCGCGAGCTGTCCACCCCGGTGCTCCAGGTGCGTGAGCAGCTGCTCATCCTGCCGATCATCGGTGTGCTCGACTCACAACGTGCCCGCCAGCTCACCGAACAGCTACTGCGCGCCATCCGCGCCAATCGCGCGAAGGTGGTCGTCATCGACATCACCGGTGTGCCCGCGATCGACTCCACGGTGGCCAACCACCTGGTGCAGACCGTCGACGCATCCGGCCTGATGGGCGCCAATGTGATCATCACCGGCCTGTCCTCCGAGATCGCCCTCACGCTGGTGACCATCGGCCTCGACCTGTCCAAGATGAACGCGGTCGGTGACCTCCAGGGAGGTATCGAAGAGGCCGAACGCTTACTCGGCTATGAGGTGACCCGCGTCACGGATCGAATGCTCACCGAGCGCGATGGGCGCTGATCGGGCCCCCCTATGCCGGTTCCGATCCTCAAACAAGGTACCTATCTGATCGCGTCGGTCCAGTCAGCCTTGACCGACGCGGATACCGAGCGTCTCCAGGACGACCTGATGAAACAGGTCAGCAGATACCGGGCGCACGGGATCATCGTGGACGTCACCGCGATCGACGTCATGGATTCGTTCGCGGCCAGATCGCTGCGTACCATCGCGCACATGACGCAGCTCCGCGGGGCCGAAACGGTCATCGTCGGATTGCAACCCGAAGTCGCGTTCGCCATGGTGCAGTTGGGCCTCACCTTCGAGGACATGCACACCGCCCTCGACCTGGAAGAGGGCTTGGCGTGGCTGAACCGCATGACTCCGGCCCGCCGCCAGCGAGATGGTCGTGACAGTGGCCGCTGAGAACTTGGTGATCGCGGTCAGGGTGTCGGGTGACATCGTGATCGCACGTCAAGCCGGACGTGAGCTGGCGGCCAAGCTCGGATTTTCACTGACAGATATGACCATGATCTCGACGGCGATCTCCGAGATCGCCCGCAACATAACCAGTTACGCGGGCAGCGGTGAAATACGTTTGCTGGTCGATGACCGGGAGGGGCGCCAGGCGCTGGTCGTCCAGGCCGAGGACCAGGGCCCCGGCATCCTCGATATCGCCCGCGCACTCGACGACGGGTACTCCACCGGCCGCGGTCTCGGACTCGGCCTGCCCGGCGCGCGCCGGCTGATGGACCGGCTCACCGTTGATTCGGCACCCGGTCGCGGCACGTTGGTGGAGATGTGGAAGTGGGTACCCAACGGTGCATGAGGACGGGATCATCGGCCGGATCGAATGGGCGGTGGCCGGCCGTGCCCTGCCCGGTCAGCGGGTCTCCGGTGACCGCGGCGTGGTCCTCGACGCAGGCGGCGGCGCGGTACTCTTCGCCGTCCTCGACGGACTCGGCCACGGCGCGGCGGCCGCGGACGCCGCCGATCGCGCAGCACAGGTGCTCTCGGAGAATCGCGCCGAACCGCTGGACGTCCTGATGGTGCTGTGTCATCGGGCCATGGCCGACACCCGCGGTGCAGCAGTCTCGTTGGCGCTGTTCGGCGCATCCGATACGGTGCACTGGCTCGGCGTCGGCAATGTCGATTCCCGGATTCTGACCGCGGGTCCGGTCGGGCTCGCCATGCGCGCGACGGTCCTGATGACCGGTGGCATCGTCGGCTATCGGCTACCCCAGAACCTACAGGTGCAGACCGTTCCGGTGCGTCCGGGCGATCTGCTGTTGATGTCGACCGACGGCATCGTCACCGAATCCGCCGACAGCGGCATCGATCCGTCCAAATCCACCGCCGAGATCACCGCCGAAATCCTGGCCAGGCATGCCAAGGACACCGACGACGCATTGGTGCTCGCGGCCCGCCACCGGGGCGGCGTACTGGAGGCACCAGCGTGAACGGCGGAATGCAATGAGCGCGGCACTGGCCGCTTTTCTCGACGCCTACGCGGATGCGCTACGGCGGCACTTGAACTCACCGTCGCAGGCCGGCCTCGGGGAAGGTTACGAACTCGGCCGGCGCGCTCTCGTCGAGGGCATCAGCCTGCTCGATCTCACCGAAAACCATTACCGGGTGGTGCAAGCCGCGGAATCGGGCACCGCGAAGGCCGACGAATCCGCCACAACCGCCGAGACCGCACTGGAATTCCTGCTGCAGACTCTCGCCGCCCTGGACATCGCCACCCGCGGATATATCGACGGCACCCGCCGCGCCGAACAACAGCGTTCGCGCATCGACGATCTCGCCGGGCGCGACGCCTTCCGCACCGCCCTGGTGGAGTCGCTGCAGGACGGCTTCTTCGTGGCCGACGCCCGCGGCACCATCATCGAGGTCAACTCCGCCTTCGGCGCGCTGACAGGTTACGGCGCATCGGAATTGCCTTTCCCACTGCCGCATCCGTGGTCGACGCCGGAGGGTCCGCGCTATCCCGATCTCGGTAGCGAGGCACAGCGTTTCGTGATTCCGGTCAAACATCGCGACGGCCGCACGGTCTGGCTCGCGGTGAGTACCAGTGCGATGGTCGAACCGGAGAAGTACGAGCAGATCTTCGTCGGCACCATCCGCGATGTCACTGCCGAACACGATGCGCAGGCCCGCGATCAGGCGGCGTCACGACTGGCCACCGCGGTCGGCGCGGCGACGAGTGTGGTCGAGGTGCTCGCCGTCGGACTGGATGAACTGCGACGCACCGTCGGCGCGGAAACCGCGGTGGTGATGGTGTGGCCCAACCGCAATACCGGGCCGGAG
>NZ_BAGN01000133.1 GCF_000308835.1 Nocardia vinacea NBRC 16497
TGCACTCAGCGCTACGACCAGTTGATCAATCTCATCCTCACGCTACGCCGTCCCCAACTCGCGAAGAACCTTGATCCGCGGGGACTTTCGCAGGCGCTCACCGATGGTCTGCGCCCGC
>NZ_BAGN01000132.1 GCF_000308835.1 Nocardia vinacea NBRC 16497
GCATGATCGGCAGGGTCGAGGCGGTCGCCAGTCGCGACGCCAACGCCGACATATCCCTGGTGCCGTCGCGTCCGACGTAGTCGACGCACAGGTCGAGCATATGCGCGCCGTCGCGGGTCTGATCCTTGGCGATATCGAGGCATTTCTGCCAGTCCTCGGCGAGCATGGCCTCGCGGAATGCCTTGGAGCCGTTGGCATTCGTGCGCTCGCCGATCATCAGGACGGAGGCATCCTGTTCGAACGGCACCGCGGTGTACATGCTCGATACGCTCGGCTCGTGCACCGGTTCGCGGCGCGCCTGCAGCGGCGGCAGCGTCGGTTCCACCTCGCGCACCGCCGCGGTGACCTGACGAATATGTTCCGGCGTCGTACCGCAGCAGCCGCCGACCAGCGCGAGCCCGAATTCGGATACGAAGCCGCGCAACGCGATTGCCAGCTCTTCAGGGGTCAGCGGGTACTCCGCGCCGTTCGCGCCGAGCACCGGCAGACCGGCATTCGGCATGACCGACACCGGAACCGTCGCATGCCGGGACAGATGGCGCAGATGTTCGCTCATCTCGGCCGGGCCGGTGGCGCAGTTCAATCCGATCATGTCGATACCGAGCGGCTCCAGCGCGGTGAGCGCCGCGCCGATCTCACTGCCGACCAGCATGGTGCCCGTGGTCTCCACCGTGACGTGGGTGATGATCGGAATCCGCCGGCCGAGCGCGACCATCGCGCGCTGACTTCCGGTCACCGCTGCCTTGACCTGCAGCAGGTCCTGGCAGGTCTCGATCAGGATGGCGTCCGCACCGGCCTCGAGCATGCCGAGCGCGGCCTCGGTGTAAGCATCGCGCAGCGCGGTAAAGGGGGCATGACCCAGTGTCGGCAGTTTGGTGCCCGGTCCCATCGAACCCAGCACGTACCGCGGGGTACCGTCCGCGCTCGGGCCCATCTCGTCGGCGACCTCGCGGGCCAGGCGGGTGCCGCGCTCGGACAGATCGCGAATCCGGTCGGCGATGTCGTAGTCGGCGAGGTTCGGCAGATTGCAGCCGAAGGTATTGGTCTCGACCGCATCCGCACCGGCCTCGAAGTACGCGCGATGGATATTGCGCAGTACATCCGGGCGGGTGTCGTTGAGGATTTCGTTGCAGCCCTCCAGACCACGGAAGTCGTCCAGGGTCAGATCTGCCGCCTGCAACATCGTGCCCATCGCACCGTCGCCGATCACGACACGCCGACGGAGCGTGTCGAGAAGGGTGGTATCGAAGGCGACTGGGCTGGACTCAGACATGTGATCAAGCGTAGTGGGCCGCTACGACATGCCGAACCACCGTACCGGTGTCGGGCGCCACACCTGCCCAGACAGATGAACCGACGGTGCCGCGCCGACTGCGCAAATTCAACGCCCAGTGCTCACACGCCGTAGGCTGACCGGGGTGAACTCCAGTGAATCTCCGGTATCACCCGAGCCGGAACTGCCGACTTTGCGGGATCCTGTGCTGGTCGCCGCCTTCGAAGGCTGGAACGACGCGGGTGATGCGGCAAGTGGTGCCGTCGAGCATCTGGAATTGATCTGGGATGCCGAGCCGCTGGCCGAACTCGACTCCGAGGACTATTACGACTACCAGGTCAATCGGCCGACGGTGCGTCAGGTCGACGGTGTGACCAGGGAAATCCAGTGGCCCTCCACCATGCTCTCGGTCTGCTCGCCGCCCGGTAGCGATCGCGATGTGGTGCTGCTGCGCGGTATCGAACCCAATATGCGCTGGCGCAGCTTCTGCGCGGATCTGCTCGAGTTCATCGAACAACTCGGCGTGCAGACCGTCGTCATACTCGGCGCGCTGCTCGCCGACACCCCGCACACCCGCCCGGTACCGGTGACTGGGTCGGCCTATAGCAAGGAAGCCGCCGAGCGGTTCAGCCTGGAGCAGACCCGCTACGAGGGACCGACCGGTATCACCGGCGTGTTGCAGGATCAGTGTGTGAAGGCGGGCGTACCCGCCGTCTCGTTCTGGGCGGCCGTGCCGCATTACGTCTCGCAGCCGCCGAATCCGAAGGCGACCATCGCGCTGCTGCACCGCGTCGAGGATGTGCTCGATATCGAGGTGCCACTCGGCGAGCTGCCCAAACAGGCCGAGGACTGGGAGACCGCCGTCAACGAGATGACCGTCGGCGACGACGAGATCAGCGAGTACGTGCGCTCGCTCGAGGAACGCGGCGACGCGGCCGTCGATCTCAACGACGCGATGGCCAAGATCGATGGCGACGCGATCGCGGCCGAATTCGAAAAGTACCTGCGCAGGCGGGGTCCGGGCAGCTTCGGGCTGTAATCGATTCGCGCCGTCGCAGTCCAGGTTCGGACAATTCACCGAAAGTTCGCCGTGGGGCCACGCGTAGGTATGGAAAGGCTTGCCATCTAGACTTCCCGGGTGACTATTCACCGGATCGTCGCGCACCTTCGCAATTTCGACGACCGGATCGCCGTCCTCTGCTCTCGATCTCCTTCGGCGGCCGTCACAGCAGCGGAATCGGTGCCGGATGGTTTGGAGCGGATCACCTATGCGCAGCTGGCGGCACGTGTCGAGGAGTACGCGCGGCAGCTCGGAGCGAACCGGCGCCTCGTCGCGCTCGCAGCGCGAAACGATATCGACTCGCTCGTCGCGTATCTCGGCGCGCTGAGCGCGGGCTGTGTCGTGCTGCTCACCGCGGAGATCACCAGAGAATTGCTGGACACCTATGATCCCGATGTTGTGATCGATGCGGGCCCGCCTGATATCCGGCGGGCCCGCTCCGCGCATCGCCTGCATCCGGAGTTGGCGCTGCTGCTGAGTACTTCGGGCTCGACCGGTTCACCGAAGCTGGTGCGATTGTCCGCGGCGAATCTGATGTCGAATGCGGACGCCATTGCCGAATATCTGGCCATCGACGCCGATGATCGCGCCGCGACGACCCTGCCGATGTTCTATTGCTACGGACTTTCGGTGGTGCACAGCCATCTGCTGCGCGGCGCGAGCCTGCTGCTCACCGACCGATCGGTCCTCGACGACGAATTCTGGGTCCAGTTCCGTCGCTCCGGCGCAACATCTTTCGCGGCGGTGCCGTACACGATCGATCTGCTCGAACGCATCGGCTTCGCCGAGATGACGCTGCCGAGCCTGCGCTACATCACCCAGGCGGGCGGCCGCCTGGCACCCGAACGGGTCCGCGACTACGCCCGGCTCGGCAAGCGGGCGGGCTGGGACTTCGTCGTCATGTACGGCCAGACCGAGGCGACCGCGCGAATGGCCTATCTGCCACCGGAATTGGCCGCCGAACATCCGGACTGCATCGGCAAGCCGATTCCCGGCGGCCGATTCACCCTGGAGCCGGTGCCGGATAGCGATGACGAGGAGCTGGTCTATCACGGACCCAATGTGATGCTCGGCTACGCCGACAGCCCACACGATCTCGCCCTCGGCCGCACGGTCGAATCACTGCACACCGGCGATCTGGCCCGGTGCACACCCGGGGGCCTGTACCAGGTGGTCGGCAGGCGCAGCCGGTTCGCCAAGATCTTCGGCCTGCGCATCGATCTGCAACGGCTCGAATCCGGTTTGGCCGCAGCCGGTTTCACGGCGTGCTGTGCCGATGGTGACGACCAGTTGGTCGTCGCCGCCGAATCTCCGGCGGAATCGCTCGCCGCGACCGCCGCCGAACTGGCCGGCCTGCCCACCGCGGCGATTCGCGCCTGCGCGGTCGAGGAAATACCGCGCCTGCCCAATGGCAAGCCCGACTATCCGGCGATCCGCCGACTCGCCGCACCCGAATCCGACCTGCCGCCACGCGATATCCGCGCGCTCTATGCCATTGCCCTCGGCATCGATCCGGCCCGGGTCCGGCCCGACAGCACCTTCGTCGATCTCGGCGGCAACTCGCTGACTTACATCACCACCTCGACCCGCCTCGAGCGTGCACTCGGGCGACTGCCCGCGAACTGGCCGGACCTGACCGTCGCCGAACTCGAGCGAGTTCCAGACGGCCACCGGACATTCGGTCGCACCGTGGACACCCCGACCCTGTTGCGCGCCGCCGGGATCGTCCTGATCGCGGGCTCGCATATCGGCATGTTCGTGCTCTGGGGCGCCGCACATATCCTGCTCGGTGTCGCCGGATTCAACTTCGCCCGCTTCGCGGTCACCATGACTCCGCGCGCCGAACGGCTGCGGCACGCGCTGCACACGGTGGCGCTCATCGCGATTCCGACCGCCGCCTGGGTGGCGCTCACACTGCTGTTCACCGACTATTACAGCTGGCAGAATGTGCTGCTGCTCAACAAGATTCTCGGACCGCGCGACAGCGACACGGCAGGGCACCTGTGGTTCATCGAGGTGCTTGTGCTGTTCATGGTCGTGTCCGCGCTGTTGGTGCGGGTGCCGTTCATCGATGCCGTGCAGCGGCGCGAGCCGTTCTGGTTCGCCATGGGGTTGGTCGGGCTCACTATGGCGTTCCGGCTCTGGTCGTTCGGGCTCTACCCGGCCAAGGATGTGCCGTTCTCGCCGCTGGCCTGCTGGTTCTTCGCTCTCGGCTGGGCGGCCGCGAAGGCTACGGCGATCTGGCAGCGGCTGCTGGTGAGCGTGGTGCTGCTGATCTCGGTGCCCGGCTATTTCGGCATTCCCGATCGGGAGCGGCTGGTGATGTCCGGCCTGCTGTTGCTGATCTGGCTGCCCGCGGTCCGCGTGCCCGCCCTGGTGGCTGGGGTCGCCGCGCTGCTGGCCGACAGCTCGTTATTCGTCTATCTGCTGCATTGGCAGGTCTATCCGCCATTCGGGCAACACCATGTCGCGGCGCTGCTCGCATCCCTCGCGGCCGGTGCGGTCGCGACCTGGCTGGTGGCGAACCTGCGACGCAGGTCAGTCCTGGTGCACAGCTTCTTCGCCAAGAGCCTCGTCTGGAAGCGCACAGCTCTCGATGGTCCACACCTGCGCCGCCGCATCCTGGGCCAGCTTCGCGAGCAGAATGTCTCGCGGAATCGTCTGGCCGGCAAAGTGATCGAGTGACGGCACCACCACGTGATGCGCGTCCGCCCGTTTGAGCTCCTGGGTCAGCTCGGCGAATGCCGTGCCGTCACCGGAGGTCGATTCATGGAATGTTGCGGCGAAGCAGAGCCCTTCCTCGCGGGCGAGGCTGCTCATCGCATCCTCGAGCTCTGCACTGTGGCCATCGGCCAGATCGTCACGCAAGTATCCATAGATCAACGCTTCCACCCGAACCTCCGTTGGATTGGGGATCTCGCTGTTCTCTTATGTGGATCACCCCCGTCGCCGAGGGGTACTGCGCACTTGTAAGAGCAGATGTTCTTGCATCTCGAGCGTGGCAAATCTTCCGCGCCCATATCCATCATGTAGGACGCAAAACTGCGAGTGCAGGTGTCAACCCAGTGACATCTGTATGCCCTATCCGGGCCACTGAGCGTTAACTGATGCGATACTACAGACGTGGCCGCTGGAGACGATCGACCCGTCTGGGCTGTCCGAATGCGCTCCGAACGCGATGCGCGGGGGTGGTCACAAGCCGACGCCGTCCGTGTGATGCGCGCGAAGTCTTCGCACAACCTGCCGACGGACAGTACCCTGCTGCGTAATTGGCGACGCTGGGAGTCGGGTGAGTCGCGTCCGGACGATTTCTATGCCCCTATCATCGCGGCCGCGTTCGATACGGTGACGGCCGCGTTCTTCCCGAAAAATCGTCCCAACCGCGACGATGAACTGCTCTCGGCAACCGGGATGGACACCCTCGAATTCATTGGCAGGCTACGGATGTCCGACGTCTCCACGGCCACACTCGATGCCATCCGGATCACCGCGGAGCGGCTGTGCTGCGAATATCCGTTCGCCGATCCGCACGATTTGCATACCGAGGGCACCTCCTGGTTGCGCCGCATCACCTCGCTGCTGGACGGCCGACTGACTCTGGCGCAGCATCGCGAAATTCTCGTACTGGCCGGTTGGGTCGCACTGCTGGTCGGTTGCGTGGACTACGACCTCGGTCGGCGCACCACCGCGGAAGCCACTCGCCGCGCGGCCTATTCGCTCGGCCAGGAAGCCGAGAATCCCGAGATCACCGGCTGGAGTGCGGAAATGGCGGCCTGGTTCGCACTGACCCAGGGCAACTATCGGGGTGCGATCGAGGCGGTCGACCCGGCGTTGACAACCAGCGGCAAACTCGGCGTCGGCGTCCAGTTATGCGCACAACGTGCGAAGGCCTGGGCCCGCCTGGGTGATCGGCGCGAGGTGGAGGCCTCGCTGAACCAGGGGCGAGCTATTCTCGAGCGACTCGACCATCCGACCAATCTGGACAACCATTTCGTGGTCGATCCGCAGAAGTTCGACTTCTACGCCATGGACTGCTGCCGGGTCGCGGGTGAGGATCCGCTCGCGGAATCCTATGCGCGCGAGGTCATCCGCCACTCGACCCGCGCCGACGGCACGATACGCAATCCGATGCGGGTGTCCGAGGCACATCTGACCCTCGCGGTGGTCGCAGTGCGCGACCGCGATCTGGAGCTCGCGCTGGACGAGGGCATGCGGGCCTTCGCGGGCAAGCGGCGGTCGCTGCCATCGCTGATGTGGATCGCGGGCGAGGCGGCGCGCGAAATCATCGAGCGCTATCCGGGCGATCCGCGCACCCGGGTGTATCTGGATCAGTTGCGGACCTTGTCCTGCGAGTGATCATTTCGGCGTACGTTTGACTCATCGCCGGCGGTAAGGGGTGGGCGATGAATCGGGTTCGCATCATTGTGCGTCGCGATGCGAACGAATCGCTACGCACCACAGTGTTCGAGGCGGGTGCGCCCATCGGTGAACGGATAGCGCCACTGCCTGATCTGGTGGCGTGCGCGTGGGACGCGGTGGGCGGTCAACCGGAAACGGTGCGTCGAGCGGTCGTCCAGATCGGTACCGCACTCCGTGACGCACTGTTCGAACCACACACGACCTGGCAGCTGACGCGACTGGTCGACGGCTCCGATACCGAGGTCGTCTTCGATGTCGACGACGAGACGATGCTGCTCCCCTACGAGATGCTGGTACTCGCCGACGATATGCCCCTGGCCATGCGGCCGACCGTAGCCGTCGCCCGAAGGCATTCGGGTACCGGGCAGCCCACCCCTGTGCTGACACCGGGACCGTTGAAAGTCCTGGCCGCGGTCGCCGCGCCGACCGAGACCCGCACGGCCAATGTGGCATTGGATGTGGAAGCGGAGATGCAGGCGATCCTCGACGCGGTCTCACAGGTGCCGACCGTGGGTGGCGGCGTGCGCATTCTGGAAGTCGCTTCGCTGCAACAGATCACCGCGGCGCTGCGGGCCGAGGAGTTCCACGTGCTACATCTGAGTGCGCACGGGTCGGCGACGATTCTGGAATTGGAGGATGAGGACGGCGATCCGGATGTGGTCGAGGCCGCGGACCTCATTGCCGCGCTGCGTGCTTCGGAGCGGGCACTGCCGCTGGTGGTGTTGTCGAGTTGCGGCGGTGTCGACGGTGGGCCCGCCGGGTTGGCGCGCACGCTGATCAGCGGGGGTGTCGAGCGAGTGCTCGTCATGCAGACGCGGGTGTCGGACCGGTACGCCACACTGTTGGCGAAATCGTTCTACGCCATGCTGTCCGCGCATCCGGCCGGGTCGGTCGCCTTCGCATTGGGACAGGCGCGCCAGGCCCTCGAGCAGGAGCGCCTCGCCGACGGCGCATCGGTTCCGCCCGAATGGTTCGTGCCGACGCTGCTCACCGGCGTCGCTGACCGCCCGCTCTGGCATCCGACGGCGCCGCCACGGCCGCTCGGGCGCCGGACGCAAGCGCCGAGCGGTGCGACGGTGCGTGAGTTGCCGGTCGGATATCTGATCGGTCGTCGTGGGCCGGTGCGCGATATCGTCCGGACGCTCGATTCGTCGCGTGGGCGGCCGGGTGTGGTGATCACCGGGATGGGCGGGCTCGGGAAGACGGCGGTGGCCGGTCGCGTGGCCGCGCGCATGCGCGAGCGCGGCTGGCATATCGCCGAACATGTGGGGCAATGGAATCCGTCCGCATTGTGCGACGCAGTCCGCGCGGCGATCGAGGACGACCCGGCATTGCGCACGGTGTCCGATGCGCTCGCCCGTGACAGCGGGGAGCAGGCACTGAAGCATGTCCATCGGTTGTTGGCGGGGAGCCGAGTGTTATTGCTGTTCGATGATTTCGAGCAGAATCTGACCCGACCGGGCGGTGCCGAATTCCTCGATCCCGGTTTCGCCGAACAGTTTTCACAGTTGTGCCGGGTTGCCGGGACAGGCCGATTGCTGGTCACCTGTCGCTATCCGGTTCCCGGCGATCTCACCGAGGTCGGCCTGACTCCGCTGAGCCCCGCGGAGTTGAAGCGAATGTTCCTGCGGCTGCCACAGATCAGCGGTTTGCGCGTGGACGAGCAGCGGCTGGTCGCGCGGACAATCGGTGGACACCCGCGGCTCATCGAATTCGTCGACGCGTTATTGCGCGGTGGTGACGGCACATTGCGGCCGGTCGGTGAACGGCTACGCCGACTGGCCGACGAACACGCCGTCGATCTCGGCCAGGACCGGACGCTGTCGGAAAGCCTCGACACCGCGGTGGTGCTCGGCACCCGCGACATCCTCGTCGACGCGCTGCTCGACCTACTCGATGCATCCGAACGCGAACTGCTGCTACAGATCTCGCTCTCGCGGACGCCGCTGCGCGATCTGGATATCTCACATGCCCGCTTCGGTGCCCACGCGACGCGGGACCAGCGCCGCGAAGTGATGGCGGCCATCGATACGTTGCTCAGGCTGACGCTGTTGACCACCGACGACGACCGATATCTCGTGCACCCGTGGGTCGCCCAAGCCCTCGACGCCCACCAGGGCACTGATCGCATTCGCCGTCACAACCGAGCCCACGGGATGCGGATGGCCCGAATCTCGGCTGGCTTCCGTGACTTCGACGACTACAGCGAGGCGTGCGGGCATCTCCTCACCGCGGGTCGTTATACGGAACTCACCGAACTCGTCATCCCCTTCTGCCGCGAGTTGGACCAATTGCAGGTCGCCGCCCTGCTCGGCGAGATCATGCCCACACTGCCCACCGAGACTCCCGGCTATCTCGAGCTCGGCGAGCGCGAGGTGCGCGCACTGCGCCGGACCGGGAACCTCGCTGCCGCAACCGATCGCCAGTATGCGCTGGTCGAGGTGCTGCGGGCCCGGGTCCAATCGACCTCGGGCAGTGCCGATGCCCGACGCGCGCTGGTCATCGGGCTGGACACCCTCGGTGAACTCGCCATGCTGGCCGGAAATCTCGGCACGGCGCGCGAGCACTACAGCCGATCCCTGCGCACCGCACGGCATCTCACGAATACCGACCCGCACAACGTCGGTATGCAACAGGTCCTCAGCCGTGCACTGGAGAGCCTCGGCGATATCGCCGTGCGCACCGGCGATCTCACAGCGGCCCTCGCCCACCACACCGAGGCACTGGCCATCCGGCGCTCCCTCGCCGATAACGCCCCCACCCGCGTCGACCTGCGTCGCGACCTCGCCAACGCCTGCACCCGACTCGGCGACTTGGCCGTGCTGACCGCCGATCTCGACGGCGCACATTACCTCTACACCGAATCGCTCACGCTGCACGGCGGTCTCCTCGAATCCGGCCCCGACGCCGCCGAATCCCGGCGCGGCCTGGCGATCGCGCACGGCAAACTCGGTGATCTCGCCATGCGCGCGGGGCACGGCGAGACCGCGAGCAGGCATTACTTCGAAAAGCTGCGCATCAGTGCCGAACTCTCGCTTGCCGATCCGAGCGATACCGAGATCACCCGCGATGTCGCCATCGCCATGCAGCAGATCGGCGACACCTCCTTGCTCTACGAAACGCCCGAGGAAGCGTTCACCTTCTTCACCGAATCCCTCGCCATCCACCGCGAACTCGCCGACAAGGATCCCGGCAATGCCGAGTACCGACGCGATCTCGCCATCGCACTCAACCGATCCGGCGATGTGGCACTGCAGCTCGGCGAACTCACCACGGCCTCGACCCACTACACCCAAGCCCTCGCCATCCACCGCGGATTCGCCGACGCCGACCCTGGCAATGCCCGAAATCAGCGCGACCTCAGTATTTCCCATGACAAACTCGGCGACTTGGCGGTCCGCACCGGCGATTATCTGGCCGCGGACCACCACTACACCCAATCCCTCACCCTCGCAGAACAACTCGCGGCGGCCGACCCCACCAATACCGAAAAGCAGCGCGACCTGAGCATCTCTCACCACCAACTCGCCAGGGTCGCCGCCGCGACCGGCGCCTTCACTCTCGCCTTCCGCCACAACACCGAGGCACTCACCATCGCCCGCCGCTCGGCCACCGCCGACCCGGAGAATCTGCAACTGCACCGCGATGTCGGTCTGATCCTCTGGGCGATCGGGGATGCCGCCGAACGCGAACACGACTACGACACCGCCGTCGAGGTCTACCGCGAGGCCCTCGCGATCGCCAAGGACGTCCTCGAAACCGATCCGGCCAGCCCCCGCGCGCTCCGCGATATGGAATTCGCCTTGACCAACCTGGGTCGCGTGGTCGACATCGTCGACCAGAACCCACTCGGGGCGACCCGCATCGACGCCCTGCTGGAACAGGGGAAGACATTCCTCCGGCGCCTCCTGCCGCCGACGTAATTCCGCAGGTAGTGGCCATCTCTGTACCACTATGTGCGGTATCCGCTGTAAAGTCTGCTGTATGACGGTGCGCCTGAATATCTCGATGGACGACGATCTCGCGGCCCGTCTCCGTGCGGCATCCGACGATAAGTTGAGCGACTACATCTCCAAGGCCGTGCGCAGGCAGTTGCTCGAGGATGAACTCAGGGCATTGCCGGATAGCACCGGGACCGAATGGGTGAAGGACGCCGAGCAGACCGCCGAACAAGTATTGTTCGGCCGTGCCAGCTGAACCCACGCACCAAGGCCAGATTTGGAATCTCGTCAGCCGGATCTCCGGGCGTCGCGCGACGGTGGTGATCGTGGATTCGGATGTGGTGATTCGGCAGCGGCCGATGTTGGTCGCCGCGCCGGTGCGCGAGGCTCGCGAAGTTCCGTCGCGACATCAATTGCTCACCGTCGCAATGCCCGAGAGTTCGCAGGTAATCGCGCTGTACGACATCGCCATCGTGCCGAAGGACAGTCTCACCGAACAGGTCGGTGACCTCACCTCGGAGGTGCTCGAGCAGGTCAAGATCGGGCTGCGGGCCCGATTCGACCTATGAGTCACCGGGTGGCGAACGGGTACAAACCGGACGCGGCCACGCCGAATGGGGGTCGGTCTCGACACCCGCGACCGACCCGCTACTACCCTGTTCCCGGTGACCGACTCCGTTGACGGCCTGCCGTATGCCGCGCCCGCGCTATGGGATGAGCGGTTGCGGCTGTTCTCGTTCGCCACGGCCGAGAAGCGAGCGGAGTATCTATGGGTGCTGCGGGCGTTCGACAGTGCGCGCGCGGCATATGTGGTGTTGCTACACGCCGACGATGTCGCGACCTGGATCGAACGCAGTGCGCCCGATGCACCGCAGCTGACCGGCGCAGAGATCGGGCCGCTGTTGGATCAGCTGCATCAGTGGGGTGTGGTCGAGCGCAGCTATGACGGCACGCGCGCCGCGACGCTCGCGGAATATCGGAATCGGCACTACGTCTATCAGCTGACACAGGCCGGATTCAAGGCATATCGGGCGGTCGCGGGTGTGCTCGAGGCGCGGCTGGACGAGGCGGCGCTGTCGCGACTGGTGCTGCCCGAACTGCTCGCGGATCTCAATACCCTCGCCGAGGCGAATAAGGCCGGTGATGCGGAACGTGTGTACCGGACGCTGCGCCGCCTGGATGCCGCTCTCTCGGATATGGCGGCGCGGGCCGCGCACTTCTACCTCTCGCTCGGCGATATGGTCCGTACCACCGAGATCACCCCGGAGTCGTTCCTGGCGCACAAGGACGCGTTGCTCGCGCATATGCGCGAGTTCAGCATGGATCTGGCACGCTTCGCGCCACGCCTGGCCGCCGCGATCGGTGAGATCGAGGAGACCGGCGTCGAGGAACTCATCGAGCGGGCGGCGCGCTGTGACGAACGGGTGCTGCTGAGTCCGGCCGAGCGGCAAGCGGATTGGCGGGCGCGCTGGCAGGGGCTGCGGACCTGGTTCGTCGCGACGGCCTCCGATATTCCCGGCGAATCGTCCTCCACCGAGGCGGATCGGCTGCGGGAGGCGACCATGAGCGCCATTGCCGCCGTGCTGTCGCTGCTGCGGCGGGTCACCGATTCACGTAAGGGCGGGGTGAGTCGCGAATCGGCGCTGCGGCATCTCGCGGGCTGGTTCACCGCAGCCCCGACCACCGACAGCGCGCATGCGCTCTTCGACGCCGTCTTCGGTCTCGGCAGGCCGCGTCATATTTCCCTGGAACATCCGGATGCGGATCTGATTCCCGCGATCCGCTCCTGGTGGGAGGCACCGCCACTGGAGATCTCGCGCACCCTCGCCGAGACCGGTAGGCCACCGCAGGCCGGTGCCCCCGCCCGAATCCAACGCAATGACGCGGGAATTCGCCGACTCCGCGAGGCGCAGTTGGATGCGCAGCGTGCCCGCGCCGAGGCCGCCAAATCCCTGGCCGCCGCCTCGGTACACGAGCGCGTCCTCGACGAACGGGAGACCGAGGTGCTGCTGCGTCTGCTCGACGCCGCGTCCACGGCCTGGGTTCCGGTGAGCGGCCGTGTCGACGGCACCACCGGCTCGGATAGCGGCGTCACCCTCACCGTCTCCGAACATCCGGGTTCGACGGTGATCCGCACCGCACGCGGGCTACTGCATTTGAACAACCGCCGCCTCGAGGTGAAGCAGTCCACCCGCGGGCGGCGCGCATGATCAACGCCCGCCGCATCGATTCGCTCGCGCTCGACAACTATCAGCGCGCCGCCCGCGTAATCCTCGCCAACCACCTGGTCACCCGGACCTATCCGGACCGGATCGCACTGCCACTGATCCGGCGCTGGGCCACTGAACTCCGCGAGGATCTGGCCGAATTGTTCGGCTACCGACTCGAGGTCACCGAAACGACGGCCCGGGTCTTCCCGGTCGTCGACCGACTCGATTCGGGCAAACCCGCCCGCTCCGTCACCGAGCGCGTCTTCGACCGCCGCCGCTACGCCTATCTGGCCTTGGCGCTGGCAGCGCTCGGCCGCGCCGGCGATCAGATCACATTGTCGGAGTTGGCCGATCAGGTCGCCGCCTATACCGGCCGGGTCGACGGCCTCGAACTGTCACCCGACCGCGCCGCCGACCGCGATGCCTTCGTCGATGCTGTCGGCTGGCTCGCGCATCGGGGTGCGCTCACCCTGGCCGATGGCGATGCGGGTGGCTGGGCCGCCGATCCGGAGGCGGGTGAGGCGCTCTACGACATCGACCGGCCGGTGGTTTTCGCGCTGTTTCGACCGCCGCGCGCGCTGCAGCACCTGCACAGTGTCCGTGGTCTGCTGACCGAGGCCGCGCTCGCGCACGGTCCGGCCGCCGATGCGCAGGCCGCCGATGCGGCGCGGCGGGTGCGGCGCAGTCTCGTGGAGCGTCCGGTGGTGTACGCCGAGGATCTGGCCTACGACGAACGACCGCTGTTGCTGCAGGATCGGGTCGTCGCGGATGTCGAACAGTTCACGGGGCTGCGGGCCGAACGCCGCGCGGAGGGCGTCGCATTGATTGATGTCTCCGGGCGTCTGTCCGATGTCCGTTTTCCGGGCACCGGCACATTGGCGCAGGTGGCGCTGTTGCTGGTCGGTGAGATCGCCGATCGTGTCCTCGATATCGACAATCCGGTCCCGGTGCGTCCGGGCGCACCCGATCCGGCCGTCGCGCTTGCCGAGCAACTCGATGGCGCAATCCCGGAGTCCACCGTATTCGTACCGCTCGCCGATCTCCCTTCGACCGATCCCGAAGTCGTGGAAGAGGTTTCGGATCCCGACGCGGAGGTGATGGCGTATGCGCGTGCGACGTACCCGTTCGTCGAAGCGAGCTGGGTCGGCGAGACCGTGCAGGCGCTGGCCGACCGCTACGGTGTCACCTTCGCCGCGCAGTGGCAGGCGGATGTGCCCGGGCTGGCCAGGGAGGTGACCGCCCTGTTGGAACGGCTGCGGCTGGTCCAGGTAGTCGAGGACGGTCTGATAATTCTGCCCGCACTGGCTCGCTACCGCGGCGCGGTCGTCACCGTCCGTACCAAGCGGGCCGCCGAATTGTTCGTCACCGCCTCCGACACGCTCGGGGCCGACAGCGTTGGTACGGAAGGGATTTAAACAATGTCGCTCATCCATGGCGGAGTGCGCTTCGTCCCGACCCGCGCCGGCATCATCAACCTGTGGGACTACCGCGACCAGGAATACTGTTTCGCCGACGGCAGGCTGGTACTGCGCGGGCCCAATGGTTCCGGTAAGACCAAGGCGCTCGAGGTGCTGTTCCCGTTCGTGCTCGACGGCCGGATCGAACCGCGCAGGCTCAATCCGTTCGCGGGTGAAGAGCGCACCATGAAGTCGAACCTGTTGTACCGCAAGCAGGAGTCCGCGTATTCGTATGTGTGGATGGAGTTCGCGCGCGGTAAATGGGACGATCCCGAGGTCGTCACCATCGGCATCGGTATGCGTGCCACCCGGTCCACGGACAAGGTGACCCGCTGGTACTTTGTCACCGACGGCCGTGCGGGCGTTGACTTTTCACTCATCGGCCCCGACGATCGGCCGCTGACCCGCAAGCAGTTGGCCGAACAGATCGGCACCGACGCCATCGTCGATCGACCGGTCGAGTATCGCAATGCGATCGACGCACGCATGTTCGGTCTCGGCACTCAGCGCTACGACCAGTTGATCAATCTCATCCTCACGCTACGCCGTCCCCAACTCGCGAAGAACCTTGATCCGCGGGGACTTTCGCAGGCGCTCACCGATGGTCTGCGCCCGCTCGACGAGCAGCTGATCCTGGACGCGGCGCGTTCGTTCAGCGATATGGAGGAGGTCGGGCGCACCCTGGAGGGGCTGGTCCACGCCGATACCGCCACCAGGTCGTTCGTCGGCGTATATCGCAAATACCTTGCGGTACAAGCGAAGACCGATGTCGATCAGTTACGGACCCGACTCGATGCGGTGACCCACGCCAGCACCGCCCTGTTCGCCGCCACCGCATTGCGTGAACGTCGCGACGCCGAACGCACCGCCGCCGAGGCGCGCGCCGACGATGCCGACCGCGCCTACGAACAAGCGCTTTCCGACCGGGAAACCCTGCAACGCTCGAGCGCCTATGAGGGCAAACAACAACTCGACGATCTCGCCGACGCGGTGCGCCGCCTGGAGACCTCGGCCGGTGCACACAAGGACAAGGCGCTCAAGGCCCGGCAAACCCTCGATCAGCGCGGCCAGGAAGCAGAGCGCGCCAAAGCGGCCGTACAGAACGCGGCCGCCGCGCTGGCCCGTGGCGAGGACGAATTGCGTGCCGCCGCCGAAGAGGCCGGCATCACCTGGGCCGGATTGGCCGACCAGGCCCGTGGCGATCAGCTGACCGCCGCGGTCCGCGGACATGCCGAGGAACGCGACGCCGACGTGCGCGCGGTCCGCAAGGCGCTCGGCCTGATGGATTCCGCTACGGCCGAACGGAATCGGGCCGAACAGCTCGCCGAGCGGGCTCGGACGCTGCGCGAATCGGCCGCCGCCGAAGTCTCGGCCGCCGAGGCGGCCGTTGTGCTGGCGCGCACCGAAGCCGGTGGCGCTTTGCGCACTTGGTGGGATGCGCATCGAGAGGTGTACTCCCCCATTCAGAAAGGCCTGTTCGAAGCGCTCGACACCGCACTGGCCGATGCGGGCTCCGATGAGGCGGCCGGTGTCGCCGAGGTTTTGGCCGAACGCGCGGAA
>NZ_BAGN01000131.1 GCF_000308835.1 Nocardia vinacea NBRC 16497
GCACAACGTGATCGGGATGCTCGCCACCCTGGGAGTCGACCTGGTCGAGGTGTCGGGCGGCAGTTACGAAAGCCCGGCCATGAACGGCCGACCGGCGGACGGGCGCACGGCCGCGCGCGAAGCGTACTTCCTGGAACTTGCCGCGGATCTGGCCAAGACCAGCCCGATTCCGCTCATGCTCACCGGCGGAATCTCCCGCAGCGACACCGCCGAACGCGTCCTGTCGAAGAATGTCGCGGTGGTCGGGATGGCAACCGCGCTGGCGGTGACGCCGGATCTGCCCGCTCGGTGGCGCGAGCGTCTCGGCGCGGCCGGAACGCTGAAGCCGGTGAACTGGTCGGACAAATCCCTCGCCTCCGCGACCGAGATGGCGCAGGTCCGCTATCAGATGCGCAGGATGGCGGCCGGCAGGCAACCGGCCCTCGGTGTCAGGCCCGCGCTGGCGCTGGTGGCCGATCAGCGCGTGCAACGACGTGCGTTGCGCCGCTACTCCCGATGGCTGGCATCGAAGAAGCAGCGCCCGGCCGGGACACCATCTGTCCGCACGGCGGCGCGCTGAGCCCCCGCCGCATCGTCGTCCCCACGAGCCCGCCTCGTCGACACTCGAAGGAATCATGCCCACAAGCACGACCGCGCCGCGTGAAGTCCCGTCGGCGACCACCATCCCGCACAACCATGTCGCGATCATCGGAAGTGGCTTCGGCGGTATCGCCACCGCGGTGCGGTTGCGCCGCGCCGGCTTCTCCGACTTCGTCATGCTGGAACGCGCCGACGAGGTGGGCGGGGTGTGGCGCGATAACGACTACCCCGGCGCCGCCGTAGATGTGCAGAGCAACCTCTACTCGTTCTCCTTCGCACCGAACCCCAACTGGCGCAACACCTTTGCCAAACAGCCGGAGCTGTTCGGTTATCTGAGGAATGTCGCCGACTCACAGGGGCTGCGGGAGCATCTGGTGCTCGAATGCACGGTCGAGCATCTGACGTGGGAGCCGGTCGCACAGTTGTGGCGCATCGAAACCACCCTCGGCGCACGCACCGCGACCCACGTGGTGCTGGCGACCGGCGCACTCGCCGATCCGGTGATCCCCGCAATCCCCGGCCTGGACCGATTCGAGGGCGTGAGTTTCCACTCCGCGCGCTGGAATCACGACTGCGACCTGACCGGAAAGCGCGTCGCTGTCATCGGCACCGGCCCCTCGGCGGTCCAGTTCGTTCCCGCCATCGGGCCCGATGTGGCGCAGATGACCGTCTGGCAGCACGGCCGAGACGGCGACACCCTGCGGCCGGATCCAGATCCAATTGTTGATACTGCTTACATGTCCGATTAGCGTAATGTTTACACCGCATACATTTGAGCGAGGGAGCTGTACCGATGGTCCTGAAGCGAGTAGGAGTTCGTTGATTCGATTCGACCTCGTTACGACCGTCACGAGTTCGCACGCACTATCGCCGTCCAGCTCGCCTGCCCCAGAGGAACGCGCCGGTTCCTCCCAAATCTACAATTGGGCTACGGATTTGGGACGCTCGCCGGGCCGAGCATTCGGCGCGCAGCTCCTCGGACCAATTCCGAGTCCCGGCACCCAGCCGCGTTCACCGATTAGCGGCCAGCACTGCCGCGAGGCCTTCTTGCAGGTCCTTGACGAAATACTCGGGAACCTCCAGCGACGGGAAATGTCCCCCGGTTCCGGGCGACCTCCATCGGACGATCTGTCGGTATCGTTCCTGTGCCCAGGGGCGCGGACACTTATCGATGTCGCGGGGATACATAGTGATTGCTGACGGGACGTCGACCCGAAGTTCGGGGTCGAGCGAGTTGTGGCTTTCGTAGTAAATGCGGGCCGACGATGCGCCGGTCCGCGTCAGCCAATACAGGGTGACGTCGTCGAGAATGCGGTCTCTGGAAATCGTCTCGAACGGGCTATCTTCGGTATCTGTCCACTCAGCGAACTTGTCGAGGATCCAGGCAAGAAGCCCGACCGGTGAGTCGACGAGCGAGTAGCCGATGGTCTGCGGTCGGGTCGCCTGCTGCTTCGCGTACGCCGCGCGGTGGCGCGTCGGCGATCCGCCCCAGAAATCGCGGGTTTCCTCGGTCCACTTGCGCTCGACCGCCGTCAGCCCGTCCGTTGTCAACCCGGGCGGTCCCTCCGCGAACGTTGTGTGGATGCCGAGAACGTGCGCCGGGAACCTGCCGCCGAGAACCGTGGTGATATTGCCTCCCCAGTCGCCGCCGTGGGCCGCGAACTTGCTGTAGCCGAGCCTTCCCATCAGCTCCACCCATGCGGCCGCGATCTTTTCGGTTCCCCACCCGGTGGTGGCCGGCTTGTCGCTGTAACCAAAGCCCGGTAGCGACGGAACCACGACGTGGAACGCTGGCGCGTCGGCGTCTTTCGGATCTGCCAGCTCGTCTACTACATCGATGAACTCGGCAATGCTGCCTGGCCAGCCGTGCGTCAAGATCAGCGGAGTGGCATCGGCGCGCGCGGATCGGCGGTGCAGGAAGTGGATTCCCAGATCATCAATGGTCGTGCGGAACTGGCCGATCCGGTTGAGGCGCTCTTCGAACGACCGCCAGTTGTACCCGGTGCGCCAGTAGTTCACGACATCGACGAGGTCGGCGAGAGGAACGCCCTGTTCCCATCGGCGAGGGTCGGGCGCGGCGCGATAGACCGTCTCGGCCTCCGGTAGCCGCGCCGCGGCTAATCGCGCGCGCAGATCGTCGAGGTCAGCGTCGGTTGCGTGGGGTTCGAATGCTTGCACGTCGCTGGTTGGACGGGGCATGAGATCTCCTGGTCGTCGTGTAACCGGTTACGACCTGCCGCGAACCGGCTTAGACGGTTCTAACATGTCTTTATGCCAAAGTGCAACCAGCTAAGGTGGTTCCATGCATGCCGGGTTCCCCGACTTTCGCCTGGGCAACGTGCTGGCGACCAGCTTCACGGCGACTCTGACTGAGCGTCGTGGCGACGCTGTGGAGCGCATACCCACGCCGCAGCGACTCGTCGACTGGCTGGCAGTGAACGGCCTAGCCGTGGACTCCTGCACCACCGCCCAGCTCGAACGCGCTCGGGAACTGAGGGAATCAATTCACGCCGCCGTGACAGCGACCGCGATCCAAGACGCTCTCCCTGCGTCTGCTGTCCAAGTCATCAATGACTGCAGCATTCGGGGTCGGGCGGCGGCTATCCTGACGCCCGAGGGCAATCGTCAGTGGCGACTCAGCTCGGCTTCCTGTGTAGAAGATGCCCTAGGCGTAATCGCCGCCGACGCGATCAGCATCATCGCAGGCGAACGAGACGGAAAATTGGCCTTGTGCGCATCGCCAACCTGCCGAGCCGCCTTCTTCGACACCAGCCAAAGTCGCACCCGGAAATGGTGTGACATGAACACGTGCGGGAATCGTCAGAAGAAGGCGCGCTTCAATGCCAATCAGCGCAAAAACACCAGAGGCTGACTACTAGCGTTCAGGGCCCTGACTGGAGTTCGTCGCTCACCAGGCCATCCCGCACTGCGCGCGCGACCAGAGCGGCCTTCGAGGTTATAGGCCGACCGACGACCTGATACTTCTCTCGGATTCGGCTCAGGTGCGTGTTCAAGGTCCCCATCGATATGTAAAGCTGTTGTGCAGCATTGGGTTTCGTGCCCATCCCAACTAGCTCGGGGGCAGCACGAAGACCGGGATCTGGCGGGTGGTCTTGCTCTGGTAGTCGGCGTAGGGCGGGTACGCCGCGACGGCACGCTCCCACCAGATTGCCTTCTCCTCCCCGAAAACTTCGCGAGCGATGTAGTCCTTGGTGACGGTGCCGTCCTGCAACCGGAGGCGCGCTTCCGGTACGGGCTCGACCATGTGCTCAATGGCATCGCCGCCGCCCTTCCCCACCAGAGTAGGCAGGCCGTGCCGCTCCCGGACGGGACACAACCCTCGTGCGCGCAGCATCGACAGGCCGATCCATCCTGACCGCTGCCAATATTCCTCGGGGAACGTGTTGGCCGGTCAGGATCTCGCCTATCGAGGGGAAAAGAAGGACCCTGCACTTCGCACCAGCAGCGCCGCACCGATCTGGAAGTGAAGATGCTGGCGGCCCATCGCGATTCGGGCGGGGTCTACGGGTCGCCGCGGATCACCGCCGAGCTACGCGCCGCCGGTGAAATCGTGTCGGAGAAGACGGTCGCCAAGGTCACGGCCGAGATCGGGGTGGCCGGGATCAGTCCGCGTACGTTCGAACCCGACCACGGTGGGCGTCGTTCCCTGCGGACCTGGTGGCGCGCTGCTTCGACCGGGGGCGTGTCGATGCGGTGTGGTCTACCGATATCACCTACCTGATCTGCGGCGGGATCGACATGTATTCAATGCGCGGTACGCGCCGGGCACTCCAAGAAAGTGCTCGGCTGGGCCGTTGCTGATCACATGTGCGTCGAGCTGGTCACCGCCGCCGTCGGCATGGTCGTGACCACGCGCCGGAGCCGCTGCGCGGGCCGACGCCGGAGCCGAATCGCTGTGGTCGAGTTTCGAACACGAATACTATTACCGGCACGTATTCGCCGCGAAACCCGAACTTGTTGCCGCAGTTGACAGGTGGTGAGCAGGCAACTTCCAAGGTACTGGGCTACCGGGACGGGCGCCCGAACATTGCACGGCGTTATGACACCCGAGCAAGCGGATCCGCAGTGTTTTGCCGTGGGCGGCACGGCTGCAGGTATCGGCTCATTGGATGAGCCATACGACCCTGACCTACGTCGAGCGCGAATTCGGCGAGGCTGCTGATCTAACGGGCAGCAGGCTAGCGATCAGCCCTGGTCTCATCTGCAGGCTGCCCCCGCCAGACACGCAGGTAGTGCTCGACCCGCGCGACCGCAAACTGAAACCCCTTGCTCGGACAAAGGTTTCAGCGTCAGATCGCAGACTGCTACGCCGGGCGCGCCTGCAAGTAGTCCGTCGCCGACATCACCCTCAGCACCTGCCGAACACCGAGTGGCGCCCACGCCGCCGACGCATCGTGCACCACCACCGGATCGATCAGCAGCACCACGGTACCTTTGACCTCGAGTTCGAAACCGTCTGCGGCCGTTATGTTCTTGACCCAGTCCGCATCACGGCCATAGGTCAGTGCGATCCGGTACACACCGTCGTTTTCGAACGCCCACACCGGAGTTCTATAGGGCCGCCCGGATTTTCGCCCCTTGTGGACGACCATGCTCATCGGGGGCACTTTTCCGGCCAACCGACCGAGGATCGGGTTCGTCACATGCCGGTTCAATTTCGCCAGTGTGCGCGGAAGCACCATCTGGGGCGGTCCTCTCTCAGGGTGGCGTGCGGAGATCAGGTTACTCTCGACCGGTGTTCGTGCACCCTCAGTCGGAGATGATCGCGGTCTATGACGCCGCGGGCTGCGAAATCGGCGCGGCCGACCGGGCCAGCGTCTATCGCGACGGTATCTGGCATGCCAGTGCGGGTGTGCTCGTTCGCTCCGGCGACGGCGAACGCGTCTATGTGCACCGTCGCACCGATACCAAGATGGTCTTCGCCGGTATGCACGACTGCCTGGCCGGTGGTGTCGTCGATCCCGGCGAGACCCCGGCGCAGACCGCGGTCCGTGAACTCGCCGAGGAACTCGGCATCGTCCTGCCCGCCGACGCACCACCGCTCCCCCTGCGGGCCAGCGCGTCCTGGGACGGCATCTGGCAGGGCGCGCCGATGCGCTGCCACCTGTTCGCCTACGAGTTGCGCTACGACGGGCCAATCCGGCACCAGCCCGAGGAGATCGTGGACGGCTGGTGGTGGACCGATGCCGAACTGCGCGCACATCTGGCCGACCCGACCTGGCCGTTCGTCCCCGACACCCGCATCCTCACCGACCAACTGCTGGCTTGAAACGCCATCGGCCCACCAGGTCGAGGACCTGATGGGCCGATGAGCCTGCGTTCTGTCAGGCGGCGCTACCGCTCATAGCACCCATGACCTGGGTGAAGAGGTTGGCGACGACTTCGAGGAGCTCCATGTACATTCCCTTGCTGGACCCGATATGAAAGGTGCATTCTGCATGAGCTAGGTGTCCAGCAGGTAAGGGGGTTGTGAAAACCGGTGACTAACCCGAGGACGCCACCGATCCCGCCCAGGCCGCGAAGGCGCCCGGATTGCGGGTCTGGAGCAACACCCGGCCAGGTCCGGTGAAGTCGAAGACGAAGCCTTCGCCCGACTTCAGCGACTGGATGGAACGCCCGGATACCGCGCGCCGGATGGTGAAATTCATGGCCAGGTCATAGGCCACCACATGGCCGGTATCGATGGTGATCGGCTCGCCCGGCTGCAGATCGATCACATCGATCGCGCCGAATACACCGACGACCACCTCACCCTCGCCGTGCGCGCGCAGACCGAACCCGCCCTCGCCGCCGAACAGGTTCGCGAAACCGCCCCATTTGCCCTCGACCTGCACGCCGTGCGAGTTCGCGATCCAACCGCCGCGGCTGATGAAGAACGGCCGATCGGGGGTGATCTGCAGGTTCAGCATGTCGCCTGGCAATGCGGGCGCCACGTCCACCCAGCCGCCCTGTGCCGGTGCGGTGAAGGTCGAGACGAAAAATGATTCACCCGCCAGCACCGAACGCTTCAGCCCGGCGAGAATGCCGCCTTCGGCCTTGGCCTGCAACGAAACTCCCGCCGAATGCGCGACCATGGCGCCGCTCTCGACCCGCATCGGCTCGCCGCCGGCCAGGAAGCACCGCGCGACCGCAGAGGCCGGACTATGACGCAGTTGTACCTTCATAAATGCCGACCCTACCGGCTATTTCGGCTCCGAAGGGTCCAGCGATTCCAAGGTCTTCTCATCGCGCGCGACGACCGCACCACCATCGGCTGTGAGCACGATCGGCCGCTGGATCAGCTGCGGATTCGCAGCCAGCGCCTCGATCCAGCGCTCCCGGTCCGCGGCGGTGCGTCCCCAGCCGGATACACCCAGATCCTTGGCGATCTGCTCACCGGTGCGGGTGATATCCCACGGCTCGGCGCCCAGCCGCTTCAGCACGGTCCGCAATTCCGCCGCCGTGGGCGGATCGTCGAGGTAGCGCCGGACCTTGTACTCCACGCCCGCCTCGTCCAGGTGTGCGGTGGCATTGCGGCTCTTGCTGCACCGCGGGTTGTGCCAGATCTCGGTTTGCCCAGATGTCATGGTCGCAGCGTACCTACAGGTGCATCCAGGTCGGCCACACCTGCGACCACGGGTGGCGCAGACCGGTACATTTCCACACTGTGACGTTCTGGGTGTTGCCCGGATAGCCGATTCGACTGTCCACCTTGGCAACCGGTTCGACGTCGTCGAAATCCCAATGTAGGAAGGCTTCGTTCACGCCGACCGCGATCACGGCCGAGGCATTGTCCGGTGGCATGCCGAAGTAGCCGAAACCGCGGCTCGGACTGTAGATCGGTGGCAGGCGATCGCGGTCGAATTGGTCCAGGGCACTGGCCTGCCAGTAGGTGTCGGTCACGATGACGGCGTCGGCACGTTCGGCCGGGGTGAGCGATTCATAGGCCTGCCGGACGGCGGAAGTCAGTTCGGGCCAACCGAATTCGCCGTACACACCGATATTGATGGCGGCCTCGGCGTCATCGGCGGGTGGCTCGACGTGCTCGGCATCGCGCCACGGCGTCGACCACAGCACATAGCCCGCGGCCACGGCGGTGAGCACCACGCCGGCAACTGAGACCAAGCGTCTCGGTGTGGGACTCAGGCGATCCGCGATTCCGACGAGACCGACCGCACCGGCCGCGATCACCACACCGAACATTCCGGCGACGTAGTAGATCCGGCCACCGATCACCAGGAAGACGGCGACGAGTATCAGCAGAGTCGCGCCGAGGAACCGGTACGGGCGTAGCGAGGCATCGCACAGCAGCGCCCACACGCCATAGGCCAACAGCACCGCTCCCAGATACCCCGCCAGCAGCACCGCCAGCGGTACGAAGAGCGCCCGGCCGCCGAGTATGCCCTGTTCACCGCTGATTACCTCGCCCATCGACAGCTGCGGCCAATCGTTGCGCGCCTGCCAGATCAGTGACGGCGCGGTCGCCGCGACCACGATGACACCGCCGAGCCACAGTAGCGGCCGCCGCACCAGTTCGCGCGGACCGAAGATCAGCGAACTCACCGCGACGCCGATCCAGAAGAACGGAATCAGCCATTTCACTTGCATATCGACCGCGGTAACCAGCGCGGCGCACAGCAGCAGGCGATCACGGCGGGTCCGCACCCAGCGCACCACCAGCCAAGTGATGATCACCCAGAGCACGGTGTCGACCGCGTTGGTGGTCAGCATTTTGCCTTGGAGCAGCAGAAACGGTGAGGTCGCGTAGCCGAGGGCGGCGAGCACCTGGGCCGCCGCTCCGCCGCCGAGTTCGCGCGCGATCACCGCGCACAGCACGATGCCGAGGACGGTCAGCGCGACAACGGGTAGCCGCAGCACAAAGAAGCTTCCGGGTGCGATCGTATCCATCAACCGCGCCAGCATCGGCAATACCGGACCTTGATCGGCATAGCCGAACGACGGCCGACGACCCGCCGCCAGGAAGTAGAGCTCATCGCCGAAGTAGTCATAGCGGCTGGTCGAGAACACCAAGACGGCCGCGGACGCGGTGGCGATGACACCGACGCCCACATTCGCCATTGGCGGGCGCGCCTCGGACTCCTGACGATCGGCGGTGTCGGTCACGTCAGCTCCTGCGGAGTTCCGAGGTGGACCGCTCGAATGTAGCGGGAAACGGCTATTTCCCCCGCCGACCGGCAGGCGATTCACCCCACGTATTCGTCGGCGACCTCCAACACTTCGTCGACGATCTCCAGCCCCGTGCGCAGTTCGTCGGCCGAGGTGGTCAGCGGCGGCGCGATCTGGAAGCGGTTACCGGCATTGAACGGCCACAGCCCGCGCTCCTTGGCGGCGGCGGTGACCCGGTTCATCGGTTCGGCGGCGGAGCCGGCGGCCGCGAACGGGATCAGCGGCTCGCGGGTGTGTGGATCGCGCACCAACTCCAGTGCCCAGAAGAAGCCGAGGCCGCGCGTCTCGCCGACGCTCGGATGCCGAGACGCCAACTCCGCCAAGCCCTTTCCGAGTACATCCGCGCCGACCGTGCGCACATGGTCGAGGATGCCGTCGCGTTCGAAGACGTTGATCGAGGCGATGCCCGCGGCACAGGCGAGGGGATGTCCGGCGTAGGTGAGTCCGCCGGGATACACCGTATTGTCGTAGCGCTGCGCGATCCGTTCGGCCATCAGTACACCGCCGAGCGGAACATAGCCGGAGTTCACGCCCTTGGCGAAGGTGATGATATCGGGTGCGACATCGAAGGCCTGCACCGCGAACCACTCACCGACCCGGCCGAATCCAACCATCACCTCATCGGCGATATAGACGATGCCGAATTCGTCGCACAGTTCCCGGACACCGGCGAGATAGCCCGGCGGCGGCACGAGCACACCGTTGGTGCCGACCACCGTCTCCAGGATCAGGCCCGCAATGTGTTGCGGCCCTTCCAATTCGATCACCTGGCGCAGGTGGTTCAGCGCCGCCGTCGTCTCTTCTTCGGGAGTGCTCGAGCCCCACGGGGATCGGTAGGGGTAGGGCCCGAAGAAGCGGACCACGTCGACATTGGTCGGCTCGGCACCCCAGCGCCGCGGCTCACCGGTCAGCCCGATCGCAACACCGGTGCCACCGTGATAGGAGCGATAGGCGGCGAGCATTTTGGTGCGTCCGGTGTAGCTGCGGGCCAACCGCACCGCATGTTCGACGGCCTCCGCACCACCGGTGGTGAACAGGATCCGGTTCAGCTCGCCCGGTGCGCGTTCCACGATCAGCCGGGCCAGTTCGCTGCGCGCCTCGTTGCCGACGGTCGGCGAGATGGTCGCGAGTTTCTGTGCCTGATCGACAATGGCCGCGACAATATCCGGATGTTGGTGGCCGATATTGACATTCACCAGTTGGGAGGAGAAGTCGAGGTAGCGTTTGCCGCTCTCCTCCCAGAACCACGAGCCCGACGCGCCGACGATCGGTACCGGATTCAGGGTCGCCTGGGCGCTCCAGGGGTAGAAGACGTGATCGACCACCTATTTACCGCCTTCGGTCAGTGTCACCTGCTGCGGCGCGAATCCCGTTCCGGTGACGTCGATTCCACCGGATTTCAGTAGGTCCAGTGCCTTGGTGACGTATTCGTTGGTGAACGCGCTCGCATCGGGATCCTGCTTCAGCACCGTGACGCCCTCCTGGTTCTTGGTCTCCTTGGCGATCTTCACGGTGCGGTCCCATGCGGACTTGTCGATCATGCCGATCCCGTTGGGCGAGGGCCAGATCAGCTTGTTGACCTCGTTGATCTGCCACTGCTGGTGGCTGGCGCCGAGCGTGCTGCCCGCAGCGACGGTGATATCGCGGCATTTGTCGACATTGTCGCGGCAGAACGCCCAGCCCTTCAGCGAGGCCGCGATGAATTTGACGGTCTGGTCCTGGTATTTCGCATCCTTCAGCTTCTCCGAATTCGCCCAGATCGCGTCCTGCAGCATGGCCACGCCCTCGTCGTTCCAGTCGATGGTGGCGAAATCGTCTGCGGTGTAGAGCTTCCCGGTGGCCGGATTCTTCGTCTCCAGCAGCTGGGCGTATTCGTTGTAGGACATGGCCTGCGCGGCAGTGATGTCCTTGGCGAGGAAGGCGTTCATATCGAACTGCTGCTGGACCAGCTTGACATCCTTGGACGGATCGATGCCCGCCTTGGTCATGCCCGCAAACAGCTCGAATTCGTTGCCGTAGCCCCAGTTTCCAACGGTCTTACCGCGCAGCGCGGCCGGGCCCGTGATGTTGTCGGACTTGAACGACACCTGCTTGGTGCCCGAGCGCTGGAACACCTGCGCCACATCGGTGATACCCGCCCCGGACTCGCGCGAGGCCAGCGCCTTGGGTACCCAGGCGATCGCGTAATCGGCCTGTCCCTGGGCCAGTACCGTCTGCGGCACGATATCGGTTCCGCCATCGAGGATTTCGACGGACAAACCCTGCTCCTTGTAGAAGCCCTGGTCCACGGCGGCCAGATAACCGGCGAACTGCCCTTGCTTGAACCACTGCAATTGCAGGCGGACCTTGGTCAGTCCGTCTGCGGTGGTTCCTGAGCCACTGTCGGTGGTGCTGCAGCCGGTCAGCGCGGCCGCCGCCAACGCCGCCAGCGCGAGACAAGCACGTAAACGCCCTGTGGTGGTTCTCATTTCGATCTCCCAAAGATGTCGCGGATCAGGATGTTCCGGGGTCGGCGGGTCAGTTGTTCGAGAATCAGAACGACGGCGAGGAAGAGCAGGCCGACGATCATGGCGCCGACCACATAGGCCCACGCGCGCGGATAGGCGGTATTCGCTGCGGCGGAGGTGATTCGGCTGCCGAGGCCGTTCTGCAGGCCGCCGAAGTATTCGGCGATGATGGCCGCGATCACCGCACCCGGCGCCGCGATGCGCAGGCCGGTGAACAGGTAGGGCAGTGCCGCGGGCAGCCGTACCGTGCGGGTGATCTGCCAGCCGCCTGCCGCATAGGAGGTCATCAGATCGGTGTGCACCTGCGGCACCTGCCGCAGGCCGCGGGCGGTGCTGACGAACATCGGGAAGAACACCACGATGGCCACGACCATGCGGCGCGGGGTGTCTGTGGTGGTCGAATACATCGAATTCAGCAGCGGGGCGAGCGCGACGATCGGCACGGCAGCGGCCGCAGCGGCCAGCGGCGTCAACAGCCCCTCGACCAGCCGGAACCGCACCGCGACCATGGCGGCCACAATGCCGAGGACCGCCCCGACCAGTAGACCGATCAGGGCATTCGTACCGGTCGCGGTGGCGGCATCGACGATGCGATCGAAGTTCTCGGTGAACTGTTTCGCGATCGCGGTCGGCGCGGGCAGCAGGAACGACGGCACACCCGCGACGACGGTCAGCACCTGCCACAGCGCTAATCCGCCGACACCGAATACCACCGGTGGTAGCCACGTCTTCATTGCAGATCCTGTCCCGCGACGATGATGTCGGCGGTCTCGTGTCCGCCGCGCAGTGCGGTGCGGACGGCGGCGACGGCCTCGAAAAACGCCTCGCTGGAACGGATATCGTCACCGCTGACACCCGCTTCCCGGCCCCAGCCGCCGGTCGGCACGATCTCGGTGATGCGGCCGGGCCGCGGTGACATGACCACCACGCGATCGGACAGGAACACCGCCTCCGGAATGGAGTGCGTCACGAAAACCACTGCGGCACCGGTCTCTCCGGCGATGCGCAGTAACTCGCCCTGCATGCGTTCGCGGGTCATTTCGTCCAGCGCCCCGAATGGTTCGTCCATGAGCAGCAGCGATGGCTTGCGAGCCAACGCCCTGGCAATCGCCACACGCTGTTGCATGCCGCCGGACAGTTCCGCCGGATAGCGGTGCGCGAAATCGGTGAGACCGGCCATTTCCAGGAGCTCCGCACTGCGAGAGCGTCTTTCGGCCTTCGGAACCTTGTGCAACTCGAGCGGCAATTCCACATTGGCCTGTACGGTGCGCCAGTCCAGGAGTCCCGCCTGTTGGAAGGCGATGCCGTAATCCTGGTCGATTCTGGCCTGCCGCGCCGACTTGCCGTGCACGGTCACGCTGCCGCTGCTCGGCCGTTCCAGATCGGCGATGATGCGCAGCAGGGTGGATTTGCCGCAGCCCGAGGGACCGATCAGCGAGACGAACTCCCCCGCACGGACTTTCAGCGAGACACCCGTGAGCGCGGTCACCGAACCCGCGTCGAAGATCTTCCCGAGATCGGTGAGGTCGACCGCGGCAACGTCTTCGGCCTTCGCCGCGACGGGACCCGCATCCGGCGCCTGGATCTGCTCGTCGGCCGCATCGCTACCCGTGGTGGCCGATTCCACTTTCCCGGTCAACGGGTACCTCCTGAAGAACCGCGCGCCCCAGCGGGACGGCTGTAACGACGTAGTGCCACTTCGACCGAGCCGACGACGGCGGTCACGGCGACACCGAGCAGTGCAGCGGCGAGAACAGCCGCGTAGAGCCGGGCCGCATCGCCGGTGGCCTGCTGGGAGAAGACGATGATCTGGCGGCCGATGCCACCCGCGGTGCCGGTCGAGATCTCCGCGACCACGGCACCGATCACCGATGCCGCAGCGGCCAAGCGCAGGGCGGACAGAAAATGCGGCACCGCGGCGGGAAACCGCAAGTGCACCAATGTCTCCCACCAATTCGCGGAGTAGCTGTGCAGCAATTCCACCGATGCCTTGGACGGCGCCTGCAATCCGCGCAACATTCCGACCGCCACCGGGAAGAAGGCCAGATACGACGCGATGACCGCAATACTCATCCACGGCCGCCACGGCTCACCGGCAATGACGATCTTCCCGCCCCACCCGGCCACCAGCGGTGCCAACGCGATCAACGGAACCGTCTGCGAGACAACGATATAGGGCAGTAATCCGCGCTCGACGAAGGAGAAGCGCTGCATCAACACCGCGAGCGCGATACCGACTACCGTGCCGATCGCCAATGCCAACAACGCGAGGCCGAAGGTGAATCCCGCTGTGCGCAGCAGTGTTCCGCCGACAGTGCCGGCGCCGTCTTTGTCACCGAGTACGGTGATGACCGACCAGACGTGCGGCAACGCAGCGTCGCTCGTGCGCGGCAGAATCCGGGTATCCCCGATACTCACCCCGCGCTCGGGCACGAAGTACTTGACGAGTTCCCAGATCGCGACCACCAGCACCAGCACACCGACCGCGTAGCCGACCTGCCGCGCCCGCAAAGCTCCCGCTCTCATTGATCACCCACCGACACCGGAACCGGCTCCGCGAGACGCCTCTTGACCAGCTCATAGCATCCCGCCGCGAGCGCCGCCGCTGCTGAGGCGATCACTCGGCGCCCGCCGTCGCCGTGACCGGATGCGCCAACCGTGGCAGCACCGACTCCCCGTACGCCTCCAGCGTGGCGGTCTTGGCATCGTGCTGGAGATAGACCGCGAACTGGTCGACACCCAACTTCTCCAACTCGTGCAGCCGAGCCAACTGCTCATCGGGCGTGCCGATTACACAGAAACGGTCCACGATGGCGTCCGGCACGAATTCGGCATGCGTATTGCCCGCGCGCCCGTGCTCGTTGTAGTCGTAGCCCTGACGGCCCGCGATGTAGTCGGTGAGCGCGGCCGGAATATCGCCGTCGGAACCGTATTTCGCGACGATATCAGCCACATGATTGCCGACCATGCCGCCGAACCAGCGGCACTGTTCGCGGGCATGCGACGTCGCGGCATCGGATCCGTCGGTGACGTAGGCCGGTGCCGCCACACAGATTTTCACCGATCCTGGCGCGCGCCCGGCCTTCACGGCGGCCGCCCGCACCCGGGCGATCGTCCACGCGGCGATATCCGGGTCGGCGAGTTGCAGAATGAATCCGTCGGCGACCTCACCGGTCAGATCGAGTGCACGCGGACCGTATCCGGCCACCCACACCTCGAGCCGCGAGGCGCTCGCCCACGGGAAGCGCACCACGGTGTCGCCGATACGGGCACTGCGACCATTGCCGAGTTCCCTGATCACCTCGATGGATTCCCGCAATGTCGCCAAGGTCGTCGGTTTGCTGCCGAGGGTGCGCACCGCGGAGTCACCGCGGCCGATACCGCAGACGGTGCGATTGCCGAACATATCGTTGAGCGTTGCGAAGGTCGACGCGGTCACCGTCCAGTCCCTGGTGGCCGGGTTGGTGACCATCGGGCCGACGACCACCTTGCGGGTGGCGGCCAGAATCTGGCTGTGGATGACGTAGGGCTCCTGCCACAGCAGGTGCGAATCGAAGGTCCAAACATGCGAAAAGCCGTGTGTCTCCGCCTGTCTGGCCAGTTCGACCACCCGCGAGGCGGGAGGTGTGCATTGCAGCACCACACCGATATCCATGCGGCACTCTCCAATCGGGTCAGATCAGGTTCTGCGACAGCTCGCGGGCGATGAACCGGCCGTGACCGGCACTGCCCAGATACGAGCCGTCGTCGATGATCACGCGGCCGCGCGAGAGCACCGTGTCGACGTGTCCGTCGATCTCGAAGCCCTCCCAGGCCGAATGATCCATATTCATGTGGTGTGTCTTGCCGAATCCGATGCTGGTATGCCCGGTCGGGTCATAGATGACGATGTCGGCGTCGGCACCCGGACTGATGACACCCTTGCGCGGATACATGCCGAACATGCGTGCCGGGGTGGTGCAGCAGACCTCGACCCAGCGCTCCAGTGATATCAACCCGTTCTTGACGCCCTGGAACATCAGATCCATCCGATGTTCGACGCCGCCGATCCCATTGGGGATCTTGCTGAAGTCACCGAGCCCCAACTCTTTCTGATCCTTCATGCAGAAGGGACAGTGGTCGGTGCTCACCGATGTGACATCACCCGTGCGGATATAGCGCCACAGTTCGTCCTGATGTCCTTCCACCTTCGACCGCAGCGGCGTCGAGCACACCCACTTCGCGCCCTCGAAACCCGGTGCGCCCAAATGCTCTTCGAGCGACAGATACAGGTACTGCGGACAGGTCTCACCGAAGACGTTCTGCCCGTTACCCCGCGCGGCGGCGATCTGTTCCATCGCCTGCTTGGCCGAGACGTGCACGACATACAGCGGCGCATTCGTCAACTGCGCCAACATGATCGCGCGATGTGTGGCCTCCTCCTCCATCTGCCACGGCCGGGAGACACCGTGGTAGTACGGCGAGGTCTCACCGCGAGCCAGTGCCTGCTCGACCAGCACATCGATGGCGATGCCGTTCTCCGCGTGCATCATCAGCAGCGCGCCGAGATCGCCCGCCGATTGCATGGCCCGCAGGATCTGACCGTCATCGGAGTAGAAGACACCCGGATAGGCCATGAACAACTTGAAGCTGGTGACACCCTCGGCCACCAATTCGCTCATCCCCTTGAGGGATTCGTCGTTCACCTCACCGATGATCTGGTGGAATCCGTAGTCGATCGCGCAGTTGCCCGAGGCCTTCTCGTGCCACAGACCGAGGGTGTCCTGTACCCGCTCCCCCGGCTTCTGCACCGCGAAGTCGACAATGGTCGTGGTGCCGCCCCAGGCGGCCGCGCGGGTGCCGGTCTCGAAGGTATCCGAGGCCTCGGTGCCGCCGAAGGGCAGCTGCATATGGGTGTGGCCGTCCACGCCGCCGGGAATCACATATTTGCCGGTCGCGTCGATGACCACATCCGCGGACTCGGCGAGATCCGCGCCCAATGCGGTGGCACCGGGTTGCAGGACCGCGACAATCGTCTCGCCGTCGACGAGCACATCGAGCAATTGCGATCCGGTGGCCGAGACCACCGTGCCGCCGTGAATGAACGTTTTCGTCATATCGATATCACCAGCCTCAGGGAGCCACCATCGGTCCGTAGGCGTCGGGGCGGCGATCGCGATAGAACGCCCAGCGGTCGCGCACCACCTTGATCAGATCCATATCGAGGTCACGGATCACCAGTTCCGGATCGGTGTCCGAGGCGACGTCTCCGACGAATTTACCTTCCGGATCCACGAAATAGCTGGTTCCGTAGAAATCGTCATCGCCGTATTCCTCGATGCCGACCCGGTTGATGGCGCCGATGAAGTATTCGTTGGCGACCGCGGAGGCCGGTTGCTCCAGCTTCCACAGGTAGCCGGACAGGCCGCGCGAGGTCGCGGAGGGGTTGAAGACGATTTCCGCACCCGCCAGGCCCAGCGCGCGCCAACCCTCTGGGAAATGCCGGTCGTAGCAGATGTAGACGCCGACCTTGCCGACCGCGGTATCGAAGACCGGCCAGCCCACATTTCCTGGCCGGAAGTAGAACTTCTCCCAGAATCCGTTGACGTGCGGAATATGATGTTTGCGGTACTTGCCGAGATAGCTGCCGTCCGCATCGATGACCGCCGCGGTGTTGTAGAGCAATCCGGGCTGTTCCTGCTCATATACCGGCAGGATCATTACCAAGCCCAATTCCTTTGCCAGGGCGGCGAATCGCTCCGTTGTCGGCCCCGGCACCGATTCCGCGTAGTCGTAGAACTTCGCGTCCTGCAACTGGCAGAAGTACGGGCCGTAGAACAACTCCTGGAAGCAGATCACCTTGGCGCCCTGTGCGGCGGCCTGGCGTGTGTAGTCCTCGTGCGCCTTGATCATGGACTCTTTATCACCCGTCCAGTTCGTCTGGACGAGCGCCGCTCGAACGATTCCCATGCTTTGTTATACTTCACCGAGATCCAATTCGGTTGTGTTACAAGATTGCGGAAACAGTTTCGTAGCCGTAAACCTTGGGGCCGGTCTTCGTTCCGGCGCTGTGCCCGACGCAGAATGACGCTGTGAACTTCGATCCGACGACCGCACCGCAGGTGTCCGCAGACGACCTGCGAGATACCGCGCCCGCCCCCGTCGCGGCCCGGTCCGGCCTGTTCAATGCGGATCTCGAAGATCGCACCCCGGCCGGAATCGCGGCAGCGGTGAGCCGCCGGATTCGTTCCGGAGCAATCGAACCCGGATCGCGGCTGCCGACCGTGCGTGAGGTCGCCCGCGAGTTGCGGGTCTCCCCCGCTACCGTCAACCAGGCTTGGCGCGCGCTGGCCGCCACCGGCGCGATAGTGGCGCGGGGGCGTGCCGGAACCTTCGTCGGCGAACGCAGCGCCACCCACGCGGCCGCGCCGACGGGACGCTATCAGCGCCTGCACCCGCCTTCGGACAGCGCCTTCCGCATCGATCTGTCCCGCGGTACCCCCGATCCGCAGCTTCTTCCGGATCTGGTCGCCGCACTGCGCGCGATCACCGAGCACGGACGCGGCAACGATCTCGCGGCGGACTATCTCGGCGAGGCCGTGCTGCCGGAACTGGCCGCCAAGGTGCGCACCGATTGGCCCTTCCGCGCCGAACGGCTCGCCGTCGTCGACGGGGCGCTCGACGCCATCGATCGACTGCTCACCACCCATGTGCGGCTCGGCGATGCGGTGGCTGTCGAGGATCCCTGCTTCCCACCTTTTCTCGACCTGCTCGCCCGGATCGGGGCTCGGCCTATTCCGGTTCGCATGGATGAATCCGGTCTACTGCCGGACGATCTCGAGCGGGCACGCGGTGCCGCAGCGCTGATCCTGCAGCCACGCGCGCAGAATCCGACGGGTGCGTCGCTGACCCCCGCACGCACCCGCGAACTGTCCGAAATCCTCACCGGCACAGATACTCTCGTCATCGAGGACGATCACTCCGCGGGCATCGCGTCCACCGCACTCCGATCCCTCGGCTCGCGACTGCCGAGCCGAACGGTACATATCCGCTCCTACTCCAAATCGCACGGCGCGGACCTGCGCCTCGCGGTGGTCGGCGGACCCGCCGAGCTACTCGATCCGATGGTCGAACGGCGCATGCTCGGCCCCGGCTGGACCAGTCGACTGCTGCAGCGCCTGCTGCTCACCATGCTCGACGACGACACCGCCGTGCGCGCCGTCGCCGCCGCTCGCACCGAATATCGCAGGCGCTCAACCGAACTCCGCCGCGCGCTGGCCCGCAAGGGCGTCGCCGTCGCTCGCGGTGACGGCATCAATCTGTGGCTCCCCGTCGCCGACGAGAACGCGGCCATGATCTCCCTGGCCGCCGCGGGCATCAAGGCCGCGCCCGGCCGCCCCTTCGAGGTCGAGGACCACCCGCACGGCGACCACCTGCGCATCACCGTCGCCGCGATCACCGACGGCGAGCTGGACTGGCTCACCGGCGAGCTCGTCGCCGCGACCACCGCGGCCCCCACCTACCGTCGCGTTCGCCGCGCTTAGGATCCCGGCTCGATATCGAAGCTGGTGGTGCCGTCGTCACCGGCCGGGATGACAGGCACGATCACCGAGGACGGATGCTCGGCATCCTTGTAGATCGTCTGCGTCGCGGGCTGCGTGCGGGCGCTTTCACCGAAGGGTTCGCCGGTATTCGGATTCGGCGCGTATTGCGGGTAGTCACTGCTGCTGATGGCCACCCGGATTCGATCGCCCGCCTTGAACTGGTAGCTGGTCGGCCAGATCTTGATGGTGAACGCATAGGGCTGGCCGGGCACCAGCGGGGTCGGATCCGATATCGAATCCCGGAACGCGGCACGGATGATGCCATTGTTGAGGTTGACCGCCGAACCATTGGGTGAGACGACCTCCAGCCGCGCGACGAAATCGGTATCCGGCGCGGTGGACGATGCCCACAGTTTCACGGTAATCGGCCCGGTCACCTCGGTATCGGCGCCGAGCGGATCGGTGGTGTAGGTGAGCACATCCGAACGCTGCTCGACCGAGGTCTGGTCGAAAGGTCCCTGCGGACCCGATCCGACAGAGCAGCACGAATGTCCGCCGATACTCGGTGCGGGTACGGCCGGGTCGTAGACATACCGGTCGACCGCCACGGGCCCGCTCGGCGCGTGATCGACGAGTTTTCCAACCCGACCGACTACGCCGTTGGCGCCGCTGTCGGCGAAGAAGTATTCCTTCCATTGTGTTTGCGGCAGTGGCCAACTCGGTGCCGTCTTCCAACGATCGGCACCCATCAGGAAGTAGTCGACGCGGGGTTTGCCCGCGACGCCGTTGTCCGTGCCTTTGAGGAAGTCGTCGAACCACGCCAGCATCAACTCGTTGATCGGGCTGTCACCGACCGGTCCGAGCTGCTCGAGCCGGGGCGCGATCATCGAGGTGGGTCGTCCCCAGCCGAGGTGGTCCCAGGGACCGATCACCAATCGCTGGTTCTGCCGTGCCGGTGCGGCGCCGCGCTCGACCATGCCGGTGAAGTTCTCGATGCCGCCCGCGAGGAATGCGTCGTACCAGCCCTCGATATCGAGCACCGGCACCTGCACATTCGGGTAGCGGTCGCGGATGCTCCACTGCTTCCAGTAATCGTTGCGTGTCGAGTTGCGGATCCAGTCGAAGTACCACGGCGCGACGGCCGGATTATTCGGCTGCAGCGGCGGAAAGTCTTTATAGGGACGGTAATTCAGCCACGAAGTGATGTTCTGCAGATCCGCGCGCAGCTGGTTGGCGGTGGCCTTGTCGTCACGTCGGTCGGCCGATTCCGCGCCGATGGTGCCCATGGCCCATGGTTCGACGAAGCCGAGGCGGAAGGCGCCGCCCTCGTAGGTCCAGCCGTCGTAGTAGTCGGAGGCGGTATTCGCGGGCACGATCGTGGTCAGGTGTGGCGGCGTCTCGATGGCGGCCAGCCATTGTGTCGCACCGACATATGACGAGCCGTACATGCCGACCTTGCCGTTCGAACCGGGCAGTTGCGCGGCCCATTCCACGGTGTCGTAGCCGTCGTGGGTGTCATTGCCGAATTCGGTGAATGTGCCGTCCGAGCTGCCGATACCGCGAATGTCCTGGATGACGACCAGGTAGCAGTGCGAGGCGAACCAGTCGGGTGTGCGATAGCGCGAGGGCTGGATCTGCGCGGCGGTCTTGCCGTACTGGGTGCGCATCAGGATCACCGGCACCGGATCGCTGGTCTGCGGGCGGTACACATCGGCGCGCAGCACCGTGCCGTCGCGCATCGTTGCCGGAATGTCGGCCTGCTTGTCGACCGCGCATGCGCCACGGTCATCGTTGGGTGGCCAAGCACCCGTTTGCGAGGTCGATTTCGTCTCGGTGCCGGCCGTGCATCCACCCACTAGTGCGCCTGCACACACCACTGCGGTACACCAGCGAAATATGTATCCGGACAAGCTGATACACCTCCTGTGGAGGCGATATCACCGGAGAGTCGATGCGCGCCGAGCCAGTTAGCCGATCAGATGCGCCTCCGTCGCAGCCATGCTAACCGACCAGCCGCCGCACATCCGCGGATTTCCATTGCCACACAGTCGCAATACGCATCTCGTTCCGCTGGAAGCGTCGAGATGGAATGATCCGCTCAGCATCACCCGATGCGATACACAACAGAAGGAGACCCTGACCGGTGAGCAGCGAAGTGCACGTGCGGCGATTCGACCACCATCAGCCCATCAGGCAGCATCGCAGAGTCGGGACTGCCCTGCTACGGGGCCTCGGTGTACTCGCCGTCGGCACCACCCTCGCGATCTTCGCCGCGGGCGGGGTCTCGGCGGATCCGGGCACACCGGTCGCCGGATGCGTGGCCCCCGATTCGGCCAAGCCCGAGAGCAAGCAGTGGGCCAGCGAGCCCGCGATGGCGATCGATACGGGCGCGAAGTACACCGCGCGGCTGGAAACCACCTGCGGCACAGTCGATATCGCCCTGGAGGCCGCCCGCGCACCGCGCACGGTGAACTCCTTCGTATTCCTCGCCGGGCAGAAGTATTTCGACCACACCCAGTGCCACCGCTTGACCACCGCGGGCATCTTCGTCCTGCAGTGCGGTGATCCCACCGCCACCGGCACGGGCGGTCCGGGCTACCAGTTCCCGAACGAGAACCTGGACGGCGCCACCTATCCGGCGGGTACGGTCGCGATGGCCAATGCCGGTCCCGACACCAACGGCAGCCAGTTCTTCCTGGTCTACAAGGATTCGCAGCTGCCGCCGAACTACACCCCGTTCGGCAAGATCACCGGCGGTATGGATGTTCTGTCGCGGGTCGCCAACGCGGGCGCCGCGGACGGCGAAGACGGTCGCCCGAACGCCGATGTCGTCCTGAATTCGGTGACCACCACTCAGGGCTGATCGACATAAGCTGGTGGCGGTGTCGTTCATTGCGACACCGCCACCGGTTTTTGGTGGACCCCCTGCGAGATTTGCGTCCCGACACTTGACTTGGAGTGCACTCCAGGTCATAGCGTTGGCAGTGCAAAATCGTCTAGTACCAGGGGATCACTTCATGGAACTCGGTTTTCACCTACCGATATTCGACATCGACGGCGGCACCACCGCCATTGCCGGGGAGTTGGCCCGGGTCGGCGCCGCGGCAGAGGCATCCGGTGCGACCTGGCTGTCGTTCATGGACCACTACTTCCAGATCGAGCCGACCGGCCTGCCTGCCGAGGCCAATATGCTGGAGGGCTACACCACCCTCGGCTATCTGGCCGCGCACACCTCCCGCATCAACCTCGGCCTGCTCGTCACCGGCGTGACCTACCGGCATCCCGGCCTGCTCGCCAAGATCGTCACCACCGTCGATGTCCTGTCGGGTGGCCGCGCGGTGCTCGGCCTCGGCGCCGCCTGGTTCGAGCGGGAACATCGTGGGCTCGGTGTGCAGTTCCCGCCGATCGCCGAACGGTTCGAGCGCCTCGAGGAGACGCTGCGCATCTGTCAGCAGATGTGGGACCCGCAGAACAACGGCCCCTTCGACGGCAAGCACTACCAGTTGGCCGAGACGCTGTGCTCGCCGCAGCCGATCAACCGGCCCAAGGTGCTCATCGGCGGCGGCGGCGAACGCAAGACGCTGCGGTTGGTCGCGCAGTACGGCGACGCCTGCAACCTCTTCGGTTCCGCCCCCGAGGATGTCGGCCACAAACTCGACGTCCTGCGCCGCCACTGCGACGATGTCGGGCGCGATTTCGACGATATCCGCATCACCATCATGGCCAATAATCCTCGCCCGAGTCCGGACAATCGCGACGAATTCGTCCGCCAGATGGCCGATTACGCCAAGCTCGGTGTGCACACCGTAATCATTATCCCGACCTCCGGGTCCCCGGCGGCGTGGATCGAGGGCATGGCACCGGCGGTAACCCAACTCGCCGAACTCGGTTAGCACCCATACGGTACAAGCCCTTTCGTATGGGTTGTACCGAAAGGGCATGTGTCGTATCCGATCTCGTCGCGGGCGAGCGACTCGAGTTCGCGGCCCGACCGGCGCAACCACGACGGCGACCGGAATGCTGCTCACCCCGAATGGGACACCGCCACCGGGGGGTTGGCCGGTAATCGCGTGGAATCACGGCACCGATACCAGTTCCAGAGCTACCACACCGACCACCAGGGCATCGTGGAAGCCTCCTGGCCTCAACTGATCCCGTTCCTCGAAGGTCTGTTCATTACCGAATAGCACTGTGGAACAACGGATATCAATCCGACAGACCGTTCACGAAGTACACCGCCTCCCACAGGTGGCCATCGGGGTCGGCGAAGTAGCCCGCGTAGATGCCCCATGGGCGAGTGAGGGGTGGGCGGACGATGGTGCCGCCCGCCTGTTCGGCCTGTCGCAGGATACGGTCGACGTCCTCGCGGGAATCGGCGAAGAAGCCGAGACTCATCGGGGAACCGGCCACTCGGTCGAGGGTGATGCCTGCATCCATCGCCAGGTCGGTGCGCGAGTAGAGGGACAGAATCAGTCCGTTGTCGAGGGTGAACATGGCGACCGCCCCGCCGGGGTTCTGCTCGTCGCGGATGAACTCGGTGCCGATAATGCCCGGGGAGGAGAGGCCGAGGCCGTCGCGGTAGAAGCGCAGCGACCGTTCGAGGTCGCTCACGGCCAAGGTGATCGCGCGGATATTCGTTTTCATACCGAGCCTCCTGATCCTCGAACCATGGCCGGGGCGCGGCTTCGGCCCCGGCCACGGTTCAGTCAACGCGGGTGGTGTCCGGATGTCTTGAACGAATCGGACAAACGGCTGGTCAGTCGAGGCGAAGCAGGTCGGACCAGACCTGCGACCAGGGCTGACGTGGGGTGCAGCGCCAGATGGTGACATTGCGGGTGACGTCCGGGTAGCCGAGGCGTGCGTCGACGCGACCGACCGGGGTCAATTCGCCACAGGTGGCACGCATTTCGTCTTCGGCATTGCCGACCCAGAGCACCGTTGTCGCGGAATCCGGTGGGGTACCGAAGTATCCGAAGCCGCGGTTCGGGCTATAGATGGCGGGCAGGCCGAAGCGACTCGAGTCGACATCCAAAGCGCTTGCCTGCCAATAGGAATCGGTGACGATCACCGCGTTCGCACGCTCGGCCGGCGGGAGGGCCTGGTAGGCGTCGGCGGTCGCCTCGCGTAGCTCCGGCCAGCCGAACTTGCCGTACAGGCCGATTTCGATGCCGGCCTCGGCCTGACTGTCGACCGGATCGATGGACGACTCGGATTGCCAAGGCATCGTGAACACCGCGATCGCCACCGAAATCGCGACCAGCGGAACGGTCGCATAGGTTCGCCATCGTCCGGTGTACTCGGTCCAGCGCACCGCGCCCGCCGCCATGATCGCCGCGTAGCAGCCGGCCGCGTAGTAGGGGCGACCGTCGGTTGCGATGAATGCCACGGCCAGCAGCAGTGGCAGCGGCGCGAGGAATCGGTACGGCCGCAAGGTCTCCGAGCGGAACAGCGCCCAGATTCCCACGACCAACAGCACACCACCGAACAGCCCGGCCGCGATCAGCGCCAGTGGCAGCCAGGTGTAGCGGCCACCGATCGTCGCCTGCTCCGCCGCGACCACCGCACCCAATCGCAGCTGCGGCCAGTCGTGCCCGGCCTGCCAGATCAGCGTCGGCACCATGACCAGGACAACGAAACCCGCGCCCACCCACAGCACCGGCCGCCGCAACAGCTCCCGCGGACCGTAGATCGCCACCCCGATGGCGACCGCGATCCAGAAGAACGGAATCAGCCACTTCACCTGCATATCCAGCGCCGTGACCAGCGCGGCCCACAGCAACAAACTGTCGCGGCGGGTGCGCACCCACCGGATCAGCAGCCAGCTGATCACCACCCACAATGCGGTATCAATCGTATTGGTGGCCAACTGAGTTCCCTGCACGAGCAGGAACGGCGAGGTCGCATACGCGGTCGCGCTCAATACCTGCGCGGTCCGCGCCCCACCGAACTCCCGGGCGATCTGGGCACTGATCAGCACCGCGGCAACGGTGACCAGTGCGGCCGGAATCCGCAGTGCCACCAGCGATCCCGGTGCCAGCACATCCATCAGCCGGGCGATCGCGGGCAGCAGCGGCCCCTGATCGGCATAGCCGAATCCGAGTCGACGCCCGGCCGATAGGAAATACAGTTCGTCACCGAAGTATCCGTATCGTCCGAGCGATGCGAACAGCATGATCGCCGACACCACGGCGATCGCGCCCACACCGAGCCACGCGAACGGCGCTGTCGTTTCGGCGTCATCTTCCTGCCGCACTTCACTTTCCACCACGGTTGTCATCACGTCCCCCCTTCCGGGTCGCCAAATCGAATAGTCGGCACACGTGTGCCGAGTACGTCGTCATATCGAAGTCTTTCTCCCGAATCGCCCGTCCCGCCGCGCCATCGATGGCATCGCGGATCGACTTGGCCATGACCGCCGGATCGAATTCGCCGAATTCGCCGGTGCGCTGCCCTTCCCGCATGATGTCGATGAGCGGTTGGATGATCTCCTGCTCCCCTTCCGCCGAGGCGAATCGCGGCTTCCCATCCGCATCACGCAGATTCAGCACCACATCGGTCAGCGCCGCGACATACTTCTTGTTCGCATCGATGAAGCCGAGATTCGCCCCGATATAGGCGAGCAACTGATTCCGCGGCCCGTCCGCCGCCATCACCGCGGGCGCGATGTGCTCGCCGCCGGACACATACAGCTGGATCACCAGCTGCTCCATCAGCTCATCCTTCCCCGCGAAGTGATACGAAATGACACCTTTGGAGATCCCGGCATGCTTCGCGATCCGCGCCAGCGAAGCCCGCCCGTACCCCACTTCCGAAATCACCTCCACCGCCGAGGCGATGATCTGCCGCCGCCGTGCCTCCTCGATGAACGACCGCTGCCGACCACCCGTCCCATTTTCTGGCCGCATGGCCAAATTTTAACCCGCCCGCCCAAACAGCCACATCAACCCCAAGAATGACCCCACCTACCCCACGAGGATGACCCTCGAAAACGCCGAAGGGCCGCGCTCCCAGATGGAAGCGCGGCCCTCGACATCAGCCGATCTACAGGTACTGACCGGTATTCGACTCGGTGTCGATAGCGCGGCTGGCACTGGCGTTCTTGCCGGTGACCAAGGTGCGGATGTAGACGATGCGCTCGCCCTTCTTACCCGAAATGCGGGCCCAGTCATCGGGATTCGTGGTGTTGGGCAGGTCCTCGTTTTCGGAGAACTCGTCCACGATCGAATCGTAGAGATGCTGGATGCGCAAGCCAGGGTTGCCGGTATCGAGGACGGCCTTGATGGCGTACTTCTTGGAGCGGTCCACGATGTTCTGGATCATGGCGCCGGAGTTGAAGTCCTTGAAGTACAGGACTTCCTTGTCACCGTTGGCGTAGGTGACCTCCAGGAAGCGGTTGTCCTCGCTCTCGGCGTACATCCGGTCGACGACCCGTTCGATCATCGCGCGGATGCACAGGCTCTTGTCGCCACCGAACTCTTCGAGATCGTCGGCGTGCAGCGGCAGGTGCTCGGTCAGGTACTTCGAGAAGATGTCCTGCGCCGATTCGGCGTCCGGGCGCTCGATCTTGATCTTCACATCGAGACGTCCGGGCCGCAGGATCGCGGGGTCGATCATGTCCTCGCGGTTGGACGCACCGATCACGATGACATTCTCGAGACCCTCGACACCGTCGATCTCCGAGAGCAGCTGCGGCACGACCGTGGTCTCCACATCGGAGGACACGCCCGAACCACGGGTGCGGAAGATCGAATCCATCTCGTCGAAGAACACGATCACCGGCGTACCCTCGGATGCCTTCTCACGTGCCCGCTGGAAGATGATCCGGATGTGGCGCTCGGTCTCGCCCACGAACTTGTTCAGCAGCTCAGGGCCCTTGATGTTCAGGAAGAACGACTTGGCTTCCTTGGCATCCTCACCACGCGCCTCGGCGATCTTCTTCGCCAGCGAGTTGGCAACGGCCTTGGCGATCAACGTCTTACCGCAACCAGGCGGACCGTAGAGCAGCACACCCTTGGGCGGGCGCAGCGCGTATTCGCGGAACAGGTCCTTGTGCAGGAACGGCAATTCCACCGCATCGCGGATCTGCTCGATCTGCCGACCGAGACCGCCGATATCGCTGTAGTCGACATCGGGCACTTCCTCGAGTACGAGATCCTCGACCTCGGCCTTGGGAATCCGCTCGAAGGCGAAACCGGCCTTGGTGTCGACGAGCAGCGAATCTCCGGGCCGCAGCTTGCGGATCGGCGCATCGGGATCGTCGAGATCATCGACCTCGGCGACCTTGGCCAGCGGACCCGCCAACCACACCACGCGCTCCTCGTCGGCATGTCCGACGACCAGCGCCCGGCGTCCGTCGTCGAGGATCTCGCGCAGGGTCCCGATCTCACCGACGGCGTCGAAGATTCCGGCCTCTACGACCGTGAGCGCCTCGTTGAGACGAACGGTCTGACCGTATTCGAGGGTCGAGGTGTCGATATTGGGTGAACACGTCAACCGCATCTTGCGGCCCGAAGTGAACACGTCGACCGTCTGATCCTCGTACACACCGATCAGAATTCCGTACCCGCTCGGCGGCTGACCCAGCCGATCGACCTCCTCGCGCAAGGCCACCAGCTGCTGGCGCGCTTCCTTGAGGGTGTCCATCAGCTTGGTGTTGCGAATGGTCAGCGAATCGATGCGGGCTTCCAATTCCCGTGCGCGATCCGGCGAATCGGCAAGTTGCCTGCGGAGTGCAGCCGCTTCGGCGCGTACCGCCTCGAGCTCTCTCCAGGCCGCCGAATCCGAATTCTCGATGGGGCTCATGTGCTGCTCCTCCCAGTCCCGGTCTATTAACGCTACCGGGCGCGAACCGTTCTCGCTTTCCGACATGGTTTCGTCGTGATCACATCTGGGCTGCGGTCGACGGCGGATACACCATGTTAGCCTGCCCTAACCAGTCCCCGGCGACGCGCTTCGCCGACCGAACCGAAAGGTTGCTGACGATGCTCCTTCCCGCCAGGACGCTGCGTACGTCCATGGTTGTCGCCGCGGTGGCGATGGCCGCTACCGTCGGGCTCACCGGCTGCGGCTCCGACGACAAGTCCGATGCCAAGGCCACGAGTACCACTTCCGCCGCCGCGTCCACCAGCGCCGCAGGTCACGGCGACCACGGCAACGCCGCCGCACCCACCGCCGAAACGCTCACCGCCGTCCTGGATGCCCTTTCCGACCCGGCGAAACCCACCTCCGAGAAGACCAAGCTGATCGTCGACGGCGAAAAGCGCGCCGCCAATATCGACCAGATGAACCAGGCGCTCGGCAACTACGGCAAGCTCACCTACGCGGTCGCCGATATCACCACCAGCGGCAATTCCGCGACCGCCCAGGTGACCATCACCTCACCGCACGGCACCGCCCCCGCCATGCCCCTGACCTGGGAACATGTCGACGGCGCCTGGAAGCTCTCGGACGCCAGCGGCTGCCTGATGCTCGGCTTCGCGCAGGCGCCCTGCGTTCCGGCCTGATTCAGCCCTTCGACGGGCGACGCTGCGGCTTCGGGGTGACCGTGCCCTCGGCGAGCCGCCGCGCGCTGACCAGGAAGGCGGTGTGGCCCTGCATGCGATGTTCGGGCCGCACCGCCAGACCGACCACATGCCAGCCGCGCACCATCGACTCCCATGAGCGTGGCTCGGTCCAGCACTCCTGCTCGCGCAGCGCCTCGACCACTTTGGACAATTGTGTGACGGTCGCCACATAGACGATCAGCACACCGCCAGGGACCAGCGCTTTGGACACGGCGGGTAGCGCGTCCCACGGGGCGAGCATGTCCAGGACGACGCGATCGACCGGCGGGCCGTCGTAGGCGGCGACATCCGCGACAGTGATCGACCAGTTGTCCGGCCGCTCGCCGAAGAAGGTCTCCACATTGCGGATCGCGTGTTCGGCATGGTCCTCGCGGATCTCGTAGGAGACCACCTGGCCCTGCGGGCCGACCGCGCGCAGCAGCGAGCAAGTCAGCGCGCCGGAGCCCGCACCGGCCTCCAGTACGCGCGCGCCGGGGAACATATCGCCCTCGTGCACGATCTGAGCGGCGTCCTTGGGGTAGATGACCGCCGCACCGCGCGGCATGGAGAGCACGTAATCGATCAGCAACGGCCGCAACGCCAAATACGGTGTGCCATTGGTGGATTGCACGACACTGCCCTCATCGGCGCCGATCAGGTTGTCGTGTTTGATACCGCCGCGATGCGTGTGGAATTCCTTACCCGGTTCCAGCACCACGGTGTAGAGGCGCCCCTTGGCATCGGTCAGCTGTACCCGGTCCCCGATGGTGAATGGCCCGGTCCGTCTGGCCGTCATGTATCTCCGTTCGCTGGTCGTCGCTGCTGTCTGCACTGAGTGGCACCGGCGTGTCGGTGCGCCCGGATAGCCTGCCAGGTATGCATTCGCCGGTATCCACGCCCCCTGCCGACTCCGCGCGGGAGGTTCCACCCGACCGTCCGCGTCCGGCGCTGTCACCTTCGCGGGCAATGGATTTCAAGCAGTGCCCGCTGAAGTACCGATTCCGGGCCATCGATCGGATTCCGGAGCCGCCGACGCGGATCGCGGTGCGCGGCACGGTAGTGCACGCGGTGCTGGAGGATCTGTACGGACTGCCCGCCGGGGAACGCCGATTCGAACGGGCTGCCGAGCTTATCGAGCCTGCATGGGCCCGGGTGCTGGCCGAGAGACCGGAAAGCGCCGAAGTCGTCGCAGCGGACGGACTGGCGGGCTTTCTCGGCGAGGTGCGCGCCTTCGTCGAGACGTACTACCGGCTGGAGGATCCGACCGGGTTCGATCCGGAGTCGTGTGAGTCGCGGGTGGAGGTCGAACTCGACGACGGTGTGCTGTTGCGCGGGTTCGTCGACCGCATCGATGTCGCGTCGACCGGGGAGCTGCGCGTCGTCGATTACAAGACCGGCCGGGCGCCCGGACTCGCCCAGGAGACCAAGGCGCTGTTCCAGTTGAAGTTCTACGCGCTGGTGGTGCTGCGCACCCGCGGTATCCTGCCCACCCAATTGCGGCTGATTTACCTGGCCGACGAACAGATCCTCACCTATGCCCCCGACGAGGACGAACTGCTGCGCTTCGAACGCACTCTCTCCGCCCTGTGGCAGGCCATTCTGGCGGCCGGGCGGACCGGCGAATTCCTGCCGAGCACAAGCTGGCTGTGCGGACATTGCAGCTACAAGAGTCTGTGCCCCGCATTCGGCGGTACACCACCGGTCTATCCGGGCTGGCCGGACAGTGGCACCGGTGATTCACCGGACGAAACCTTCGCCGAAGCGGTCGCCGACTGAGCTCAGCCGAAGAGATTCAGCTCGAGGCCGTGCGAGCCGAGTGCGGCGAAAACGCCGATGAGCACAAGTACGCCGACGGCATCACCGATCACGATGAGCACATTGCGAATCCGCCACCACGACCCGACCGACTCGACACTCGGTTTCACTGGGTCCTCCCCTGTCCGTGCTCGAACGGCACCGCCCGTCCGAGGTGTTCTATAGTTGTTTCGCCCGACACGCCCCCAGTGTTGACGGCGAAGCATGAAGTTTTCGTGAGTTCGCTCGTGAACTGAACGCACACTTTGCCGCTGTGCCCACCCACCCCGCCGACTACGCAAGCTCCGTCGGCCGCCATCTCCCTGTGCTCACCCACCCCGCCCACTACGCAAGCTCCGTCGGCCGCCATCCCCTGCGATGCTCGCCGGGGTAACCGGCGAGCACCGAAACGGCAGGTTGCGGGTGCGGATCTAGGCGGTGAAGTTGTGGAACAGCAACACCGACAGGCCCAAGCCGACGGCCAGATTGAAGACGGCCGCGGATCCGAAGACCACGACCGGACGCCAGCCTGCCTCGCGCAGGCCGCGCAGCGAGAACTCCAGACCGATCGAGACGAATGCGAAGATCAGGAACCAGGTGCGCAGATCGTTGACGATCGCGATATGCGCCGCGCCGGTCTTCTTGTCCACCGACTGCAGATACAGCGTGCCGATGCCGGACGCGGCGACGAAGCCGATCACGAACTTCGGGAACCGCTCCCAGAACTGGCGCACCGACGGCCGTGCCGCACCGGGAATGCGTTCGACCCGGATCGTGAAGTACGCGGTCAGCGCAATGGCAACAATGCCGATGAGCGCATTCTGGGTGGTCTTCACGATGGTGGCGATCTGCAGCGCCTTCTCTCCCGCGATCGCACCGGAGGCCGCGACGGCCGCGGTGGTGTCGATATTGCCGCCGATCCACGCGCCCGCGACCGCATCGGAGAGATCGAAAACATCAGCGAGCCAAGGCAATACGAAGATCGACGGCAGCGCGAAGATGATCACCAGCGATGCCGCATACGCGATCTGCTCGCGTTTGGCCTGCACCGCACCCGCGGCCGCGATGGCGGCGCTGACACCGCAGATCGAGACGGCCGAGGACAGCAGAGCGCGCAACTTATCGTCGAGGCCGAGTCGACCGCCCAGCCACCACGTGAACCCGAAGACCGCGGTGATCAACAGCAGTGCCTGCACGATCGACGGGCCTGCCGCGGTCACCAGGATCTTCAGATTGATCGATGCGCCGAGCAGCACCACACCGGTCTTGATGAAGAATTCGGTGCGAAAACCAGCCGAAAGGCGTTCCCGGAGATCGAGTTTCGCGAGTACGACATTGCCGATCAGGCCGATGGCAATGGCGTACACCGGGAATTCGATCGACTTGGCGATCCGGTTGAACGGTGTACCGACGGCCCACTGCGGTACGTGGGTGTCGAAGTAGCGGGTCAGCGCGCCGAGTAGGACGACGGCCGCGATGCCGGCTCCGATCTCGGCTACCGTGGGGCGTGAAATCGACTGCAGTACAGCGGTCTCGGATCGGACTGCATCCTCATCAACTGCGTCCGTCTCGGTCCTGGCTTCGCTCTCCGACATCACGGCACCAACCAATCCGGGATTGCGCCGACCAGGACCAGGGCGATGAGAACCAGGCCGACAATGGCGGCCAGCCAGTCCTCATTCCATGCGAATGTGCTGCCCGAAGGTTTCGCGGGTGGTGTCTGCGACACGGTGGTACTCCTTGCATTTCCTCATCGAGGCCGCAACGTACCAATCAACCGCAGGTCAGCACACCGATTGCAATCGCCGTGAATCGATCACTCGCACAAAACAACTCGGCCCCGCCGAGCGACGGGGCCGAGTGGACGAAATCGGGTCAGAAGGCGCGACAGGACCGGATATCGAAGGCCAGGATCGCCTTCGCACCGAGTTCGGCGAGCTGGTCCATTACCTCATTGCCCTGCTTGCGCGGCACCATGGCGCGGATGGCGACCCAATTCGAATCGGCGAGCGGGGATACCGTCGGCGACTCGAGGCCGGGCGTGATCTTGACCGCCTCCTCCAGGAGCTCCTTCGGGCAGTCGTAGTCCAACATGATGTACTGCTGACCGAATACGACGCCCTGGACGCGCGCGATGAGCTGATTGCGGGCCCGTTCGTTCTGATCGGAGCCGGTGCGCTCGATGAGCACGCCCTCCGAATCGCACAGCGTTTCGCCGAAGGCGACCAGACTGTGCTGGCGCAGGGTGCGGCCCGAGCCGACCACATCGGCGATGGCATCGGCCACGCCGAGCTGGATCGAGATCTCGACCGCGCCGTCGAGGCGGATCACCTCGGCCTCGATGCCGCGGCGCTGCAGATCGCTCAGGACCAGGTTCGGGTACGAGGTCGCGATACGCTTGTCGTAGAGATCCTCGACCTTCCATTCGCGCCCGGCCGGTGCGGCGTATCGGAAGGTGGAGCGGCCGAAACCGAGTGCGAGCCGTTCCTGAACCGGCGCACCGGAATCCAGCGCCAGATCGCGGCCGGTGATGCCGAGGTCGAGCTCGCCGGAGCCGACGTAGATGGCGATGTCCTTGGGCCGCAGGAAGAAGAACTCGACCTGGTTGGCCGGATCGAGGACGGTCAGGTCGCGGGAATCGGTGCGCTTGCGGTAACCGGCCTCGGCGAGGATCGAGGTGGCCGATTCGGAAAGTGCGCCTTTGTTGGGGACTGCGACGCGCAGCATGGGAGGGTCCTTTCGGGGAGGTGAACTAGGGATCGACGTGGCGGCGCGAGCGACGGCCCCGGAGGCGGTAGCGGAGCGTAACCACGAAGGGGCCCGCGAGTGCCGCAAATTCAACACCGCCGTCACAGATGTCGGTACACGTCTTCCAGCTTCAGCCCGCGGCCCACCATCAGCACCTGGACCCAGTACAGCAGTTGCGAAATCTCCTCGGCGAGCGCCTCGTCGCCCTCGTGCTCGGCGGCCAACCAGATCTCGCCGGCCTCCTCGAGCACCTTCTTACCCTGGAAATGCACGCCCGCGTCCAATGCCGCCACGGTCCCGGACCCCTCGGGGCGGGTGACCGCACGATCTTGCAGCTCGGCGAACAGGGTTTCGAAGTTCTTCACGGTGAGCCATTGTTTCACAGCGCGTCTGAGAAACTCCCCGGGGGAAGTCGTCGACGCCGTCCTTCTCGGACGTCCGGTGCTCATCCCGGTGTGGGGTGGCGCCGGTTCCCACGTCATCCGGGCTGGTTTCACACAACCGGGTGGATGTGTCAGAGCCGTCCCGTCGGCGGGCGTTGTCAACCGGGGCTCGCGCTTCGGGCTCCCGAACTCGGGCACAGATCCAGATGCTCGCCCCGAGTAGCAAGATTGATCGCGGCATTGAGATCACGATCGAGTCGTATCCCGCAGCCACAGGTGAATATGCGGTCGGCCAGCGTCAACCCGACAGTGCGGGCTCCACAACGTGAACACAGCTGGCTAGATGGGAACCAGCGGTCGACTGTGACCACTTCTCCTCCACGCCAACCCTGTTTGTAGCGGAGTTGACGGGCGAACTCGCCCCACCCGGCGTCACCGATCGCACGGGCCAGACACCGGTTGCGGAGCATGCCCGCGATGTTCAGGTCCTCGATGATCAGCCGGTCGTGGGTCTTGACCAGCCGGTTCGACACCTGATGCAGAAAATACGCTCGAAGATTACGGATACGGTGATGATGCCGCGCCAACCGAGCTGCGGCCTCGCGCCGGTGACGGCTTCCCTTCCGTTTGCGGGTAACCGACCGGGCGAGACGGCGCTGCCGCGCCATCCCGGTTACCAGTGGTTTCGGTTGATCGGCGATCCGGTCTACCTCGACGCCGTCGCCTGTTGCGGCGACCAGGAACGCCGACAATCCCCGATCCACCCCCACCCAGCCGCCGCGGTCATCGCCGTCGCGCACTGGATGCCAGTGCGCGGGATGCAAGTCGGTGGCTTCGGTGGTGAGGCTGATCATCCACCGGCCCGCGCGATATGACACCGTCGCCGAAACGATCTTCGCCCGGCCCGCGGCGATCATCCGCCGCAATCGGCGCGTGTCCTCCCGCACCCGCACCGCGCCGATCACCGGCAAAGTTACCGACCGCGGATGATCATCACCGACCCGGATCATGGCCCTCCCACGCGGAGAGCTCTTGTTCCGCAACCGAAACGATGGGACCGTCGAGGTTTTCGATTTGAACTTCGGAAATCCCACCCGGCGTCCGGCGCGTTTTCCGATCCGTGAATCCCGCCACGCCACCAATCCTCGTCCGAGATCCACGGCGGCTTCCTCGAACACCTGCTGGCACACCTCATTTCGCCACCCGAGCCCGACCACAACCAGCGATGCCGTCCCCGACGAATCGACCGCAAACATCCGTCCGGCCTGCTCGGTCCTCTTCCACGCATTGAACCCATTGATGTGATCGAAACCGGTCCACGGCACACGCACATCCTGATTACGGCGACGACTCTGCAATGCTGCCTTCGTCATAGCCAGGCACTGGTTGAAAGCGAACCGTGCCGCACCAGCATGGCGCGACAGCAGTGATTGCTGCTCGACGGTCGGGTCGAGACAGAACCGGAAACTCGTAAACCGCCCCACCGCAACAGCATCGCACCAGCCACCGACACTGAACGGTCGTTGCCGGTCCCTGCGGTGTAACGCCATGCGTTCCCGTCGGCCCGGCAGGACCGGAGCGACGGGACGCATGGCAGCGGGTCAGGCCTCGGAGAGGAGGGCCTCCAGGTCGGCTACGGCGGTGCGCAGGTGGTCGGCGAAGGCGTACATCTCGTCGGCGACCGGTTTCGGAGTGGCCAGGTAGATGTTCCACCGGTCCGGCAGCAGGACGTAGGCGATGCCGATGCACTTCTGGCTGGTGGAGCCGAAACCGAAGTACCGGATATTGACCGACGGGGCCGAGCTGGTGCTCAGGTAATCGTCGCGCATGATCGTCCAGCCGGGACTGGTGTAGAGCGGGATCGGCTCGGTGACCCCGAGTTCGGCACCACGCCGCCGCTGGATCCACTCGAGTTCCCACAGATGCTGTTCGGGCGCATCTCCCGCCTGACACTGCTTGGCACGTTCGACATGCGCGCTCGCCGCGGTACGCGCGGCAGCGAGCCGGTCGGCCTGCGCGACCGCCGGATCCTGCATGGCATCGACGAAGGCCACCATCTCCGGTGTCACCACCCGCATGGCCTCGGTGCGACCGTTGCGGTACTGCCTGGTGGCAATGGATTCGTAGGTCGCGCCGGTCAATCCCTTGCTGCGCCGGTGCGCCAGCTGATAGCTGAGCTGTGCGAACGCATCCGGTGAAATGCCGAGCTGCTTGGCGTGGGCGGTGCCGAACTCGAAAGATACTGTCGCGGTAGCATTCTCGGCCGCATACCGGGCGAACGCCGCCCCAGCCGCCGCGACATCGGCGCGCTGGGCCGGATCGAGCACGAATTCGATCGGTTCGACCGGCGGCAACCCCTGCGGCTGCGCCCCGGCCCGTCCGGCGTGTTCGGCCGCCGGAGCCTGCAGCAGCGTGTCGACGAAGGACAGGATGGTGGTGCCGTCGAGACCGCAGTGTTCGATATTGATGCCGGCCTGACCATCGGCGAAGACGATGAACGATACCGACTTGTCGAACCAGCGGTTGGCACTGTCACCGTGCAGCAGCTGATCACAGGCATGCAGTTCGTCGCGCGGCGTGAAATCCTCCAGGCACAGACCGAACAGCGCGGTCTCGATGGTGTCCAAGGCCGCGACATTGGCGGGTTCGGCCAGCAATCCCTGTCGACTGACGGCCCATTCGGCCCGCGCCTTGGTGGTCAGGTGGCCGACGGCGGTATCGGTGCGGGCCGAGCGTGCCCCCGCCTTGAGCACCGCACGCAGTCCGTCGGAGAGATCCTCCAGCGAGTAGGGCACACCGTCCGGACCGATCACCTCCATCCGGAACATGCTGCCGCGGAAAAACACCACGATATGCCTGGCAGCCGACGGTCCGGGCCATTCGTCGCTGTAGGGCACCCGCACGGAATCCTGCGTCTCCCCCGGAATCCGGGTCTCGGAGAACAGGTACTTGTTCTGCCACATCGACAGCTGCTGTCCGCGCTGGGTGACCGGCGGGATGGCCTCGATATCGAGCGCCAGCTTGTAATCGACCGCGGCCGTGATGATTCCGGCCGCCCGCTCCACCTGCGACGCGCCGGTGGAGGCGGCCAGTGCGGTGTCATCGCGGAACAGGAAGAAGAAGTTGGCGTTCAATGCGATGCGATCGCGACGGCCCAGGTAGCGCGACGGCCAGAACAGATCCAGCCAGCTCCCGACACCGGGGGTGGCATCGTATTCGGCCAGTGCCGCGTGCAGCTTCCGGCCCGGACCATCGGGGCGAAGCAGGTCGGCGACCGCGGCTTCGGTGGTTGCGAATTCGTCGGCGGTCAGCAGTGGCGCACACCACTGCAGCAACCGCTCGCCGCTGTCCTCCAGCGTCGGCAGGGGCACCCTTGGCAGGTGGTCGTCGGCGGCGAAGGTGCGTTCGGTCAATGCGGGTCCTCGGGGTCGGCGTGTTTCGGTAACGGTCGCGAGATGTACAGGTTGGCAAGCAGCCAACCCGTGCTTTCCTGGCCAGCGGTATCGATTCCGTTGGCGGCCAAGGCATTGAGCACCTGGGTGCGTTCATTATCGGATGCGAACTTGCGTTGTTCGAACACCCCGGGGGCTCGCTCGGTGCGGTAGCCGAGCGCGGCCAACTCCGCGGCGATCGGTTCGAAACTGAACATGCGTAGTACAAAGTGTGCCATCCACGGCCGACGACGTGGGTGCGCAGTTGCCACCCGCGCCAGCGTCTTCTCGGTGACGTATCCGACGCAACCGGTCGAGATGACGATATCCGCGGCCGCCAGCGTACGGCGTTGCGCTTCGGTGGGGTCGGTGGCCTCGAGATCCGCGTGCACCGTGTCGTGCAGGAATCCGGCTTCCTGGGCGTAGGCCAGCGCCGGGCGGGCGGCATCCATGCCGATGAAGCGGACGCCGGGGAGCTGGTCGCGGGAGTTCAAGCGGGCCCGGTCGCGGGCGATGAGCGCGGCATGGTCGGCATCGTCCTCGGCGCCGCCGTAGTGATCGGCGAGTTCGCGCACGGTGGTGTCGAAGCGCAGCAGGGCCGCGTTGACGCCGTAGGAGCAACCGATATCGAGCACGGTCGGGGTGTCCACACGCGCGGAGGCTCGATATTCCCGAATCTGCTGCTGGAAGTACGGTTTCGCCAGTTCCGGTATGCGGTAATCCAATTCGGCCATCCGGGCGTAATAATCGCGCGGATCGGGACGGTCGTAGATATCGTCGAAGGAAGCTTTTCCGGTCGTATGTAACGGCACTGGCATGTCGTCCCTCTCAGTCGAGCAACCGATCGCCACGGACGGCGTCGGCCGCGGCGGCTAGGTGATCGGGCAGCACCCGCCCGAACAATTGGCGGGTACGTTCCACGGTGCCGATGACACCGGGCCGATCGGTATAGGCGAAAATCGCCGAATGCCGTGCGGCGCCGCCCTCGACCGGCGAAACCCGGTGCAGCGAGAAGCGGCCCTGGAACAGTTGCAGATCGCCGGGCCGCAGATCGAGGTGCCGGATCAGCTGCGCACCGGATCCGGTGAGCACATCCCGCACATCGTCGAGGTTCTCGGCGTGGGGTGAGCGAATGTTGGGGCAGTACTCGAAGATTCCACCGGTCTCGGCGGGCTGGGTCAACATACTGACGGTGAATTCATTGGTGTCGAAATGCCAGGGATGCGACATTCCGGGCGCTACCACATTCAGGCACAGTCCGGCCAAAGGGTCTGCGAATTCGTGCAATTCGGTCAGTCCGAAGCAGTCCGCGACGAAGCGTTGGAACACCGTATTGGTGTAGAGCCGGTGGATCAGGGCCTCGGCGGGGATACGGTCGCGCGGGACGAAGGCGTTACCGCGTTCCAGTACTATGCGGCCCGGATGGTCTTGCGGCAGTTCGGTATTCAGCGGAATATTGTAGGCGTTGACCCGCTCGACCTCGTAGTGCGCATCCGGGGCCATCGCCTCGCCCTGTGCACGCAAGGTGTCGATCAGCTCCGGACGAATGAACTCCCGCAGTACGGTGCAGCCACTTTCGGCAAGCTCCGCCCGCGCCCGCGCCACCGCTTCCCCCCACGCCGCGCCGGTCGGATCCCCCAGCGGATACCGTGCCGTATCGACGATCTCGTCCAGGACATCCGTCGCTGCCATGGCGTCATTTTGGTAGAGCAATCGGCGACACGCCCGGGATTCGGCAAAGTTGCCGGTGACTACGGTCACACCTATCAACTGCACGCACTTGCGTTGCGGCACAGTAACTCTCACTATGCCGAGGTCGGGAGTGTCGGCTCACAAACGGCGGGACTCGCGATCGTGTTCCGTCCCCGAAAGCACCCATGGTCGGGTGCGCGGTTCAACCTCTGACGCGTAACGCGTCGTCCAGATCCTGCAGGGTCAATCCCACCAACGACTTACGGAATACCCGCCCCGGCGCCGCCGAAACCGGTATCTCACACGGGATCACGATGACCGCACAGCCCGCAGCACCAGCCGCGGCGGCACCGGTCGGCGAATCCTCCAGTGCCACACAGTCTCGCGGGTGCACGCCGAGCAGTTCGGCGGCACGCACATAGATCTCGGGTTCGGGCTTGCCGTGCGCGACTTCGTCACCGCAGACCGAGACGTCGAAGAAATCGCGGCCGAGCGTATCCAATCCGAATTCCGTGAGCGACCGCTTGGTATTGGTGACCAATGCGGTCGCGAGGCCCGCGGTGCGTACCAACGAGAGCGCATCCTTCGCGCCGGGCCGCCATGGGATCGAGCCCGCCATCAATTCGGTCACCCGCCGCTCGATGAATTCACCGGCGGCCCGCACCGCCTCGGGTGTCGCCTCGATACCCAAACCATCGAAAATGAGCCGCAAGGCGTTCGGCCCGGACGCACCGATCAACGCGTGCCGCAGTTCATCGGTCATCTCGTGGCCGTGCGCACGCGCCAGTTCACGCACGGCGACATCCCACAGCTTCTCCGAATCGAGCAGGGTGCCGTCCATATCCCACAGCACCCCGGCAAGTCGCGCCGTCACCCGATTCCTCTCTCTTTCCTATACGCCCGAAGCGGCGATCAGCAATCGCCCGTTGTCCGACGCGACCTGGATCCATCGGTTCTCCGATGTGGTCGAGCCGTTCTTCAGGTTATAGGTAAGCGAAACGACCGCCCGGTTCTCACCGTTCGGTGTGACGCCGCCCACGCTCACCGAACGAACGGTGGACCAGAACTGTGAGTAGGAGCCGAAGCCACCGGTCTGGGCCTGGTACGACGGCGTCAGCTGAGACCACCCGCCCTGCACATTGCCCGGCAGCATCCCGTAGTAGCCGGAGACGAATTGCGAGATCCGATCCGGGGTGGCCGGACCGAACGGGGTGGTGGTGACGGTCGTCGGTGGTGCGGTGGTCGACGGCTTGGCCGACGGGCTCGGCGTCACCGTGGTGCTCGGCTGCGTAGTCGTCGCCGCCGTGGTCGTCGGCGCCTGCGGCTCGGGCTGACCCGGCTGGATCGCGATCGGTGACTCCGGTCCGGTCTCCGAACTGCTGGTCGCGGGTGTCGGCGTCGTCGAGCCGACCGCCGTACCGCCCTTGTCGTCGTTGTTCAGTGACGACACGACGACCGCGACCAGCACCAGCACCGCGACGGCGGCAGCCGCGGCGACGGCGATCAGTCGGCCACGACTCTGCTCACCGTCGCCGCCACCGCCGGGCAGGGTGCCGCCGGACTTCGGCGGCGCGGGCGGCGGTGCGACGGTGACGGCCGGTGCGGCGGGACCCGCCGCGAGCGGAACGACCTGCGTCGCGTCCTGCGCCGCGGCGCCCGACTTGTTCAGGACGGTGGTCGCATCCGCGCCGGGCGCGGGCAGCACCTTGGTCACCGTCGGTGTGGTCACCAGCGCCGGAGTCCGGCCCGCAGCAACTGCTTCCAGCGCCTCCTTGGCTTCGCGCATATTCGGGCGGCCGTCGATCGAGGCGGCCAGCAGCCGCATCAGCACCGGCCCGAGTTCCCCGGCATGCCGCGGCGGCGGAATCTGCGCCCGCGCTGCGGCGTGCAGGACCGCGAGGGCGTTATCACCCTCACCGAAGGGCGGACTGCCCTCGACCGCCGCATACAGCGTGGAGCCGAGTGCGAAGACATCCGAAGCCGGTTCCGGATTCTCGCCGCGCGCCACCTCCGGCGCGAGGTAGGCGGGGGTGCCCGCCAGGAATCCGGTCGCGGTCACCGTCACGTCGCCGACGGCGCGGGAGATGCCGAAGTCGGTGATCTTCACCGTGCCGTCGTCGCCGACGAGCAGGTTCGCCGGTTTCACATCCCGGTGCATGATGCCGGCATCGTGTGCGGCAGCCAGCGCGCCCGCGGCCTGGGCCCCGATGCGGGCCACCTCGGTCGGTGCGAGGGTCCGCTTGCCCGCCAGTTTCGCGGCCAGGCTCGGCGCGTTCATGTACTCCATGACCAGCCAGGGCTGGCCGTCCTCCTCGGCGACATCGAATACGGTGATCGCGTTGGGATGGTGTAGTCGCGCGGCGATGCGGCCCTCCCGCATGGCCCGCAGCTTGGCCTCGAGGGCCTGGGACCGGGACAGACCGGGCGCGAGCAGCAGCTGCTTCACGGCTACAGTGCGGCGCAGCCGGACGTCGGTGGCCCGCCACACCACACCCATGGCGCCGCTGCCGATCGGATCCGTCAGCCGATACCGTCCAGCGATCAACCGGTCCGCCGTCATGGTGTTGTGCCCCTCCTGCTTGCCCGCCGAGCCAATTCCGCACTCCGCGCGTAAGCGGAAATCTTCGAAAATGCTACGCGCCGAAGTCCTTTGCACCCGAATTGCCGCAGGACCTTCACATCCGCCGACTGCCCCGGATGCAGTTGCAACAGTTCCGACTTTGTCATACCCGACCGACATCCATCCACCAACGCGCGAACCTGGAGGCGATACCCCAGGTCAGAGGCGCGTGGCCGCCCGGATACGCCCGCGCGTCGCAAGCCCTCGTGTCGTCGGCGTCCGCATTCGATCTCACATATCACGAGGTAATCAAGGCCATCACCGCACCGGAAACGCACCGATCGAACCGATTCCGATGCGGTGAGAATCACAACGACCGGACCGGTCGGATAACGGATCCCGCCCGGAAACCGACTGGTCGGCGCTTACGCGTTGAAGTACTTGGCCTCCGGATGCAGCAACACGAACGCATCGGTCGACTGTTCCGGATGCAGTTGCAACTCCTCCGACAGTACGACGCCGATGCGGTCGGCCCCGAGCAGGTCGACCAATTTCGCCCGATCCTCCAGTTCCGGGCAGGCGCCGTAACCGAAGGAGTAGCGGGCGCCGCGGTAGCCGAGTTTGAAGTACTCCTGCACATCCGAAGGGTCGGAGTCGGCGATCGAATGCCCTTCCAGCACCAGCTCTTCGCGGACGCGGCGGTGCCAGTATTCGGCGAGCGCCTCGGTGAGCTGGACGCCGATGCCGTGCACCTCGAGGTAGTCGCGGTAGTTGTCCGCCGCGAACAGCTCATTGGCGAAGTCGGCGATCGGCTGCCCCATGGTGACCAATTGGAACGGCAGCACATCGACCTGACCGGTTTCGCGGGCGCGTTCGCGCGAGCGGATAAAGTCGGCGATGCACAGGAACCGGTCGCGCTGCTGGCGCGGGAAGGTGAACCGGTAGCGTTGCGGCGCATCGGGATTCGGGTCGGTCAGCACGATGACGTCATCGCCCTCGGAGACCGCGGGGAAGTATCCGTAGACCAGGGCCGCATGTTGCAGTACGCCTTCGGTGGACAGCCGGTCCAGCCAGTACCGCAGCCGCGGCCGACCCTCGGTCTCCACCAACTCCTCGTAGCTCGGGCCCTCACCGCCGCGCTGACCGCGCAGACCCCACTGGCCGAGGAATAGCGCGCGCTCGTCGAGCAGTCCCGAATACTCGTGCAGCGAAACGCCTTTTACCACTCGGGTGTCCCAGAACGGGGGCACCGCGACCGGCAGGTCCGCGGCGACATCGGAGCGCGCGGGCACCTCGATCGGCACCTCGGCCGCCTTGCGCTGTTCGGCGATCCGTTTGGAACGCTCGTGCCGCGCCTTGCGCTCGGCCGCCTTCTCGCGTTCCGCGATCGCCGCCGGGCTGTCCGGATCGATGCCGCCGCCGCGCTTGCGGGTCATGATGTCGTCCATCAGCCGCAGGCCCTCGAAGGCGTCGCGGGCGTAGTGCACATCGCCGTGGTAGACCTCGGTGAGATCGTTCTCGACGTAGGCGCGGGTCAGCGCCGCACCGCCGAGCAGCACGGGGAACTGGTCCGCGACACCCTTGGCGTTGAGCTCCTCCAGATTCTCCTTCATCACCACGGTCGACTTCACCAGCAGACCGGACATGCCGATCACATCGGCCTTCTTGTCGACGGCGGCGTCGAGAATGGTCGCGATCGGCTGCTTGATGCCGAGGTTGACGACCTCGTAGCCGTTGTTGGACAGGATGATGTCGACGAGATTCTTGCCGATATCGTGCACGTCGCCCTTGACGGTGGCCAGCACGATGCGCCCCTTACCGCTGTCGTCGGTGGCCTCCATATGCGGCTCGAGATAGGCGACCGCCGCCTTCATCACCTCGGCCGACTGCAGCACGAACGGCAGTTGCATCTGGCCGGAGCCGAATAGCTCACCGACCGTCTTCATGCCCGACAGCAGCGTCTCATTGATGATCCGCAGCGGCGGCACCTCGGTCATGGCGGCATCGAGATCGGCCTCCATCCCGGCCTTCTCCCCGTCGACGATCCGGCGTTCGAGCCGCTCGAACAGCGGCAGCGCCGCCAACTCCTCGGCGCGCGAGGCCCGCGACGACGAAGTCGACACACCCTCGAACAGCGACATGAGCTTCTGCAGCGGGTCGTAATCGTCACGACGGCGGTCGTAGACCAGGTCCAGTGCGGTCTCGCGCTGCTCCTCCGGAATGCGGGCGATCGGCAGGATCTTGGAGGCGTGCACGATGGCGGAATCCAGTCCGGCCTGCACGCATTCGTGCATGAATACCGAATTCAGCACCTGGCGCGCGGCGGGATTGAGGCCGAAGGAGATATTCGACAGACCGAGGGTGGTCTGCACCTCGGGATGCTTCTGCTTGAGCAGCCGGATGGCCTCGATGGTTTCGACGCCGTCGCGCCGCGACTCCTCCTGGCCGGTGCCCAGGGTGAAGGTCAGCGTGTCGATGATGATGTCGCTTTCGCGCAGACCCCAGTTGCCGGTGATATCGGCAATGAGCCGCTCGGCGATCTCCACCTTCTTCTCGGCCGTGCGGGCCTGGCCCACCTCATCGATGGTCAGCGCGACCACCGCCGCGCCGTGTTCGGCGACCAGCTTCATCGTCTGCTGGAACCGGGAGTCCGGACCGTCGCCGTCCTCGTAGTTCACCGAGTTGACGGCGCAGCGACCACCGAGATGTTCCAAACCGGCTTGCAGGACCGGGGTTTCGGTGGAGTC
>NZ_BAGN01000130.1 GCF_000308835.1 Nocardia vinacea NBRC 16497
ATCGCGGCCGGTGATGCCGAGGTCGAGCTCGCCGGAGCCGACGTAGATGGCGATGTCCTTGGGCCGCAGGAAGAAGAACTCGACCTGGTTGGCCGGATCGAGGACGGTCAGGTCGCGGGAATCGGTGCGCTTGCGGTAACCGGCCTCGGCGAGGATCGAGGTGGCCGATTCGGAAAGTGCGCCTTTGTTGGGGACTGCGACGCGCAGCATGGGAGGGTCCTTTC
>NZ_BAGN01000129.1 GCF_000308835.1 Nocardia vinacea NBRC 16497
GATCAACAATGCCTTCGCGATTCCTCCGATGAACCCGATCACCGAGATCGAGATCGACCACCTGCGCACCGTGAACGAGACCAATGTGTTCGCGCCACTGCGCCTTTCGGCCTTGTTCGCCGACGCGCTGGCGGCCTCGCGCGGCTCGATCATCATGCTCAACTCGTGCGTGTCCTACAGCTCGCAACCGGAGTACTCCGGATACAAGCTGTCCAAAGGCGCACTGCAGCATCTGGCATCGTCGCTGGCCACCGAGCTCGGCCCGCGCGGCATCCGCGTGAACAGTGTCGCGCCGTCCTACGTCTACGAGGACATCAACAAGGCCTACTTCGACTGGCTGGCCGGCCAAGCCGGAGTCACACACGCCGACATCTACCGCGAGAAGGCCGCACCGACCGATCTACAGCGACTGGCCGGGCCCGAAGAAGTCGCCCGCGCCACGCTGTTCCTGGCCAGCGATCTGGCCACTGCCGTCACCGGGCAGATGCTGACCGTCGACTGCGGCGAGTTCCACCGATGAGCACAGGAGCAACCATGAAGAAGCGAATCGTCCTGTGGGGTACCGGCGTCGTCGGCTCGATGGTGCTGTCGGAAATCCTGCGCCACCCACGTTTCGAACTGGCCGGCGTCGGTGTCAGCAACCCCGACAAGGTCGGCAAGGATGCCGGGGACCTCTGCGGAGCGCAGCAAACCGGTGTCCTGGCCACGGATTCGGTCGACGACCTGATCGCATTGCGCCCCGACGCGGTCGTGCACTACGGCCCCACCGCCCAGTTCGCCGACGAGAACATCAGGGTCATCGGCGCATTCCTGCGCGCCGGTATCGACGTGTGCTCGACGGCCATGACACCGTGGGTGTGGCCCGCCATGGACAAGACCCCTGACCTATGGCGTGATCCCATCACCGACGCGTGCGCCGAGGGCGGGGCATCCTGCTTCACCACCGGCATCGACCCCGGCTTCGCCAATGACCTGTTCCCGATGACCCTCATGGGTCTGTGCGGTGCGGTGGAGTCGGTACGGGCGTCGGAACTGCTCGACTACACCGACTACGAAGGCAACTACGAATTCGAGATGGGCATCGGCCATCCGCCGGAATTCCGAGCGCTGCTGGAATATCCGGACCTGCTGATCATGGCCTGGGGCCCGACGGTGCCCATGATCGCCAGCGCCGCGGGCATAGAACTCGACGCCATCACCACTACCTGGGACAAATGGGTGACTCCCGAGGATCGCCCATCGGCCAAGGGCATCGTGAAAGCAGGCACCGTCGCCGCCATCCGATTCACCATCAACGGCGTCTACCAGGGCCGTGAGGTCATCACCCTCGAACACGTCAACCGCATCGGCCGAGACGCCGCACCGCACTGGCCGGCCGGCACCCGCGACGACGTCTACCGTGTCGATATCGTCGGCTCGCCCTCCATATCCCAGGAGACCCAATTCCGGTTCACCGACGGTTCCGGCCGCACACCGGCCGTGGCGGGCTGTCTTGCGACGGGCATGCGCGCGCTCAACGCCGTACCCGTGGTCAACGAGCTGCCGCCCGGCTGGGTAACCGCACTCGACCTGCCACTGATTCCGGGGGCGGGCACGATCCGCTGAGGGCAGCGCCCTCGCCACCGGAACCCATCCCGCCACGATGGCAGGAGAATTCATCCGTCTCTCAATGGGACACGAATCCGGTGATAACGTCCAGATCGTTGGCACCGAGCCACCGCCGGATCGAGTCCGTTTCACCCGCGCATCGAGGTCTTCAGACCGAGTCACCTTTCACAACTGCCCACTGGGCGACCGGCAATTGCGGCCGCCAGGTCGTGAACTTGCCGAGGGCTTCGGCCCGGTAGATTTGAAACTTCCGCAGTTCACCGCCGTGCGCGGCGGCCCAATTCAGTAGCAGTGCTTCGGATTCCGCCGTCACCGCATTCGCCACCAAGCGGCCGCCCTGGCGTAGATGCGACCAACATTTCTCGAGTACGCCAACTTGAGTGAGCCCGCCACCGATAAATATTGCGTCCGGAGGCGCTGATTCGGTAGATTTTCCGATGTCGGTGAGTATTTCTCCACGCACACCGACATGTGGAACACCAAGGGCGGCGGCGTTGTCGGCGATCTGCCGCCGCCGGTGTTCGAGTCGCTCGAAGGTGACCGCGCGACAGCTCGGATGCGTGCGGCACCATTCGATCGCGATACTGCCTGAACCCCCGCCGACATCCCACAGCAATTCCCCGGGCGCGGGTGCCAGCGCGGCCAGCGTCATTGCCCTGATTTCGGATTTGGTGAGTTGACCGTCACCGCCGAAGAGCTCATCCGCCAGTCCGGGCACACGCGTCGCCCGCAGGTGCTTCGGGTCGGCGACGCAGTCGATCGCGACCATATTGAGCGGGTCCCCCGCCGCGAGTTCCCACCCCACCGCGCGATCGCGTACGACCCGTTCGCGCGGGCCGCCCAACTGCTCGAGCACGATCAACGTCGACTCACCGAAACCATTGTCCCGCAACAGTTCCGCCAGCCGTCCCGGTGTGTGCTCGTCCGCGCTCAGCACCAGCACCCGCCGCCGGTCCGCCAACTCGGGCAACACCGTCTCCACCGGCCGCCCCACCGCGCTCACCACCGGAGTTTCCGCCAACGCCCAACCCAGCCGTGCGCATGCCAGCGATGCCGCTGATGCCTGCGGAAATACCCGCAGGTGATCCGCACCGAGGAGCCGTGCCAACGTCACCCCGATGCCGTAGAACATCGGATCCCCGCTGGCCAGCACACCTATCTGCCGACCGGTATGGTCGGCGAACAAACCGGGCAGTGCAGGGACCAACGGTGAAGGCCACTCCCGCCGCGCCACCGCAACATCCTGTGGAATCAGCTCGAGCTGCCGCGCCGATCCGAATACCACTTCGGCATCCGAGACTGCTTCGCGCGCAGCCTCGCCGAGCCCGCTCCACCCGTCGGCACCGATACCGACGACAGCGATCGGCGGCCCACTCCACTCCGCACCGCTGTTCACCGCGGCATCCGACGCCAGATGGGTTGGGGCAGTAGGCGGATCGCGAAGATGACCGGACGCAGGATGCCGGGTACCCACACCCGGCCAGCACGACGACGCAGACCGCGCACAACCGCCTCCGCCACCTGGTCGGGGGTGCTGGACATCGGGGCGGGGTCCATGCCCTCGGTCATCCGGCCGATCACGAACCCGCAACGCAGCAGCAGCAGGTGCACACCGCTGCCGTGCAACGCATCCGCGAGACCGCTGGCGAATCCGTCGAGACCCGCCTTCGCGGAACCGTAGACGTAATTGGCTCGCCGCACCCGCGCACCCGCGAACGAGCTGAATACGACGAGCTGCCCGCTGCCCTGTGCGCGCAGCAGATTCGCCAGGATGGTGAGCACGCTGATCTGCGCGACGTAATCGGTGTGCACGACCGCGATCGCATGTGCCGGATCACGTTCGGCCCGCGCCTGATCCCCGAGCACTCCGAATGCGACCACCGCGACCCCGATCCCCCCGTACTCGGCCGCGATCTTCTCCAACAGCGCGGGATGACTCGCCGTATCGTCCGCATCGAATTCGACGGTATGCACTGCCGTCGCCCCGGCTGCCGCGACCGCCGCACTCTCCTGCGTCAACTCTGCGCTGCGCCGCGCCGCGAGAATCACCACACGCCCTGGCGCCAGCCGCCGCGCCACCTCGAACCCGATCTCACTGCGGCCCCCGAGTACCAGCACCGGCCCCTCGGCAATTCCACGCGATCCCATGCCGCCAGTCTTTCACCCCACCCCGCTATGCCGATCCGCCAGGTCAGACGATCTCGAGCTGATAGGAAGCCTCGACCCAGAAGCCTCCCGGCTCATACTCACCGCCGAAGGTGAGGATGTAGTCGCCGCGGAGCAGGTCGTCCAGCCTGCACCAGAGCCCCCAGGCCGTCGCCTTGAAACGGCCGGTCACCTGGAACGGGCCGCCGGCTGCCGCGTTGACGGGAAATGCCGCGCGGTTGGTCACTTCCAGCAGCGGTAATGCGACACCGTTCAGCTCGGCGTGGCCGCTCGCCGTCGGTACCACCGGAGGTCGGCTGCCGAATTGGAAAAACGACCTTTCGACCTTCTGGAAGATATTGAAGGCGGGAAAGAAGATCGGGCGGCCGTAGGGCACGGTGCAGCTTCGGCTGACCTTGCCGCCGAACGTTCCGGCGAGGAACCAGACATCGTCGGGCTGACCTTCGGCCGCGCAGGCTCCGGTCTCGTCGCAGACCGGATTCTTGGCGATCGGAATCGACATCGCCCACTGCCACCATCGAGCGGCCAACTGGACGTCCGTGCTCTGCATCCCTGAACCCCTCGATTGTCGATCTCGGCGCTCAGAATATCCGAGCACGCACGAAACACCGAACTGACCAGTCCGTACGGGAAGGGGCGACCCGGTACGTGCCGCTGCCGGGCGGCCCGCATACCGCTACGGTCAGGAGATGCCGACCAGCACCGCACAGCTGTCCACTGCCGCACTCGAATTCGTCGCCGAGCGACACCTCGCGACCTTGACCACCCTGCGCGCCGACGGCACGCCGCATGTGGTCGCCGTGGGTTTCACCTGGGATCCGGAAGCCGGGATCGCACGAGTGATCACCAACAACGGCTCGGTGAAGGTGCGCAATGTGCGGCGCTCCGGCTACGCGGCAGTGAGCCAGGTGGACGGAATCCGCTGGATCACCCTGGAAGGCCCGGCAACGGTGCTAGACGATCCGGACAACGTCGCAGAAGCGGTCGACCGCTACGCGGGCCGCTACCGAGTCCCCCGCGAGAACCCGACCCGCGTGGTCATCGCCATCCAAGTCCAGCGCGTACTCTCCAGCAGCACCCTCGCCCACACACCGGACTGAACCGACCGACGACCTCACCTGGCACCCGAGTCGTTGCGCCCCAGGGTATTTCGCCGCTTCTCAGAGCACCGTCAACCCATGCGGCCGCTGGTTCATCGACTCGCAGCCGTCTTCGGTGACCACCACGATGTCCTCGATCCGTGCGCCCCAATCGCCGCGGAAGTAGATGCCGGGTTCGATGCTGAAGGCCATGCCGGGTTCCAGGACCAGGCTGTTGCCTTCGACGATGTAGGGCTCCTCGTGGACCGACAGGCCGATGCCGTGGCCGGTGCGGTGGACGAAGGCGGGGCCGAAACCGGCTTCGGTCAACAGGTTTCGCGCAGCGGCGTCGACGGATTCGGCGGTGACACCGGGGCGGACGGCGGCGACGGCGGCGGCTTGGGCGCGCTCGAGTTCCCCGAACTGCGTGGCCACGCTCGGCTCGGGCGCACCGAGGACGTAGGTGCGGGTCGAGTCCGAGTAGTAGCCGGGGTCGACCGGGCCGCCGATATCGATCACCACCACATCTCCGGCTTCGATGCGACGGTCGGAGACACCGTGGTGCGGGTCGGCACCGTGCGGACCGCTGCCGACGATGACGAACGCCGCCTCGGTGTGCCCCTCCTCGACGATCGCCGCCGAAATATCCGCGCCGACCTCGGCCTCGGTCCGCCCGGCGCGCAGGAATTCACCCATCCGCGCATGCACCCGATCGATGGCCGCACCGGCACGACGCAGAGCCTCGATTTCGGCCTGGTCCTTGATCATTCGCAGTTCCCGCAGCACCGGCGTGGCCGAAGTGGGCAGTCCGCTGACGGATTCGGCCAGCGGCAGCAGATGCAATGCCGGCATGACATCGGTGACCGCGACCCGGGAGCCGACGTGCAACGACGACTTCACCAGCTGATACGGATCGACACCGTCGACCCAATCCAGCACCTGCAAACCGAGTTCACCCGCCGCCGAACCCTCCAGCGACGCCAATTCCAACTTCGGAATCACCACCGACGGCGTGGCGCCATCGGCCGTGATCACCAGACAAGTCAGTCGCTCGAAAGACTCCGCCGCCGATCCGATGAGATAGCGCAGATCCGGCCCCGGCGTGATCAATAGTGCGTCCAGATGAGCGGCGCGCATCAACTGCACCGCCCGCTCGAGTCGATCACCGTAGACATCCGCCGCGAATCGGGACTCCGTGTGCGAGCTCATACCGTCCGACGTTACCCGTCAGCGACATCAACCCGAATGCGAATACCGATCACCCGAGGTTGTCGTTGCGGACAGGTAGCCTCAGCGGCGTGAACACTGCGACTTCCGGTGGGCCCCTGCTGTTGCTCGATGGCGCGAGCCTGTGGTTCCGCGCGTTCCACGCGATTCCGGAGAAGATCACCGCATCCGACGGTCGATCGGTGAACGCCCTGCGCGGCTTCACCGATATGGTCGCCTCGCTCATCACCAAGCACAAGCCGACCCGGTTGGTCGTCTGCCTGGACCTGGAATGGCGCCCCGCATTCCGGGTGGCGCTGGTGCCGACCTACAAGACCCACCGCCTCGACACCACCGCCGATGCGGCACCCGGCGCCGAGGACGTGCCGGACACCCTGACCCCGCAGGTCGAGATGATCCTCGACGTGCTCGCTGCGGCGGGCATCGCCACCGGCGGCGCGATCGGACTCGAGGCCGATGATGTGCTCGGCACCCTGGCCACCCGCGAACGCACCGATCCGGTGGTGGTCGTCAGCGGCGACCGTGACCTGCTCCAACTCGTCCGCGACGATCCGGCACCGCCGGTGCGCGTGCTCTACGCCGGTCGCGGATTGGCCAAGGCCGAATTGTTCGGCCCCGCCGAGGTGTCCGCGAAATACGGTGTGCCACTGGAGAATGCGGGTCCTGCCTATGCGGATATGGCGACCCTGCGCGGCGACTCCTCCGACGGCTTGCCCGGCGTCGCAGGTATCGGCGAGAAGTCCGCCGCGATGCTCATCTCCCGCTTCGGCTCCCTCGACGCGCTCACCGCGGCCGTGGACGACCCCGCAGCCGATATGGCCCAGGGCATCCGCGCCAAACTCCGCGCCGCCGAGACCTATCTGAAGGCTGCCGCTCCGGTCACCCGTGTGGTCTGCGACGCCGATGTGGAGCTCTCCTGCCCCGACACCCTCCCCACGACCCCCGCCGACCCGGACCGTCTCCGCGAACTGGCCACCGCCTACAACGCGGAAAGCCCCATCACCCGCCTGATCGCCGCACTGACCGCGGCGTACTCGGCGTGACCGCACCGATCGTTACGCGCAAGCACGAGGCCTCGCATACCCAGTAACGACCTCGCATAGGTCGCAGCTTGTCCGACGCCGTCACTACCTCTGCGCCACCAGGCGGAAGCTCGGCGGTGTGCCGCCACGAATCCTGAGCGGCGGCTTCGTCGTGCGGCTCCCGGCCGAGGAAGAAGAAAACGTGTTTCGCGCCTGCACGCCGCGACACCGCCGGCCGCCCGATCGACAAAGAGCCGGGAACCAGGGACCCGGCACGCCGTACTCGACTCAGTAGTTGGAGCTACCCGGGCAGAAACTGGTCGCCGCGCGAAGGTATCCGCGCTCGACCACCAGGCCCGCGCAGCGGGGCCGCCCCACCGACGCCCGCTCGCCGACCTGCCGACCGAAGAACCGTCAGTTCGGGCGGCCGACCTCGTAGGTTCCGTCGTCCTTGGTGATCTTGACGGTGACCTTCTTCTGCTCGCCGCTGACCTTCAGATCACAGGTGAAGGTCGCGTCGACCTCGACCTGCTGGCCGGAGGGGCAGGAGACATCGGCGACGTCTTGGATTCCGTAGGAATCCGAGAGCACCTTCTTGACGCCGTCCTGAACGGCGGCCTGGTCGAGTTCGTCCTTGCTGGTCAGCACGAGCACCAGCACCACGATGGCACCGATGACGGCGAGCGCGAGCACGCCTAAGCCGATGAACAGGCCCTTGCTCTTGCCGCCACTGCTCGGCTGCGGGGTCTGCTGCTGCCACGGCTGCTGCTGTCCCTGCTGCCAGGGCTGTTGTCCCTGCTGCGCCGACCAGTCCTGCTGGGTCGGCTGCTGCCCCCACTGCGGCTGACTCGGCTGGCTGGGCTGAGGCTGGCCCCACTGCGGCTGGCTGGGCTGGCTCTGCGGATTCGGCTGGCCCCACTGCGGCTGACTCGGCTGGCTCTGCGGATTCGGCTGACCCCACTGCGGCTGCTGCGCGTTCGGATCGCCCCACTGCTGGGTCGGCTGCGCCTGCGGGGTCCCACCCCACTGCTGGGTCGGCCCGGCTGCACCAGGTGCCTGCTGTCCACCCCACTGCTGGGTGGGATCATTGCGTCCCTCCCCGGGACCAGGGGCGTCGTTCGGTCCGTACGGGCCGCTCATCTGATTGCCTCCACTCGCATCGTTATACACACGGTAGCCCCCCGCGTGAGACTCGTCGCACAACAGGATCAATCCGGTATAAGGTGCGATCCTGTCCGACTCCTCCGCCACGGTCGGTACGCGAAAGAAATCAAATCACAATCGAATCGGCTACGCGGCGTCCACGGCTACGACACCCCGCCGGATCGCGCGGACGGCCTTGGCCGCGGTCCCGGCGATCTCCACATCGTCGGCGGTTCCGTGGATCTGATCGAGCAGATCGATCACCTGTCGGCACCACCGCACGAAATCGCCCGCGGACAGCGGCGCGTTCTGATCGCCGCTGGCCAGCAACGATTCGGCCAACCCATCGCCGCGCGCCCATTTGTAAACACCTGTCACGAAACCGAGATCCGGTTCACGGGTGGGCGACAACTTGTGCCGTGCCTCATCGGAGCGCAACTCGCTCCACACGCCGACGGTCGCGCCGACGGCACGGCGCATCGGTTCGGTCGGCCCGCTGGCGCCGAGATAGCCGCCCTCCTGGCGGGATTCATAAACCAGAATGGAAACCACCGCCGCCAATTCGGCCGGACCGAGCCCGCGCCACAGCCCCTGCCGCAGGCATTCGGCGACCAGCAGATCGCTTTCGGCGTAGATCCTGGCCAGCCGACGTCCGTCGGCGGTCACTTCGCCCGCGTCCACGAACCCGCGCTCCTCGAGCAGGCCGAGGATCCGGTCGAAGGTGCGCGCCAGCGAATTGGTGGTCGCGGCAACCTTCTGGCGCATCGTTTCGGTTTCGCGCAGCAGCCGGTTGTAGCGCTCGCCGACCCGGCTCATCTGCTCGCGATCGGGCCGCGCATGCGCTGGATGCGAACGCAGACTGCGCCGCAATGTCGACAGCTCGCGGTCCTCGCCCGCCTGCGAACGGTCACCCCGCCGCGGCCGGCCCGGCGCCGAGATCCCGGTGCTGCGCAACGCCGACGCCAGATCGCGCCGAGTCCGTGCCGTGCGGTGATCGATCTTGCGTGGCAGCCGCATATGCCCCAACGTCTTCGCGGGCACCGGGAAATCGGCGACCGATACCCGACCCGCCCACTTGTCCTCGGTCAGTACCAGCGGACGCGGATCCCCCGGCGTGGCATCCGGCTCCAGAATCACCGCGAGCCCGGCCCGCCGCCCGGACGGAATGGCCACCACATCGCCGCGCCGCAGGGACACCAGCGCGTCGACCGCGGCCCCGCGCCGATCGGCCCGACTCTGCTGCGCGATCTGACGCTCGCGCTGCTTGATCCGCTCGCGCAGGGAAATGTATTCCAGGAAGCCGCCGTCCTCGCCGCCGAGCTGATCGCGCAACTTGCGCAACTGCCCCTCATTGCGCTCGATCCCACGCACCAGCCCCACCACCGACCGATCGGCCTGGAACTGCGCGAAAGACCGCTCCAGTAGCGCCCGCGACTCGTCCGCGCCCATCCGATCGATCAGATTGATCGACATGTTGTAGCCCGGTCGGAACGAACTGCGCAGCGGATAGGTGCGGGTGGATGCGAGACCGGCGACCGCACTGGTATCGACCTCGGGCTGCCACAGCACCACCGCATGGCCCTCGACATCGATCCCGCGCCGCCCGGCCCGACCCGTGAGCTGCGTGTACTCCCCGGGCGTCAGCTCGGCGTGCGACTCGCCGTTGTACTTGACCAGCCGCTCGAGCACCACCGTCCGCGCGGGCATATTGATGCCCAAAGCCAGTGTCTCCGTGGCGAATACGGCCCGCACCAGACCACGCACGAACAATTCCTCGACGGTATGCCGGAAGGCGGGCAGCATACCCGCGTGATGCGCGGCCAGGCCGCGATGCAGCGCCTCGCGCCACTCCCAGTAGCCGAGCACCTCGAGATCGCCCTTGGGCAGATCCCCGGTGTGCTTCTCGATGATCGCGTCGATCTCTCCGGCTTCGTCGTCGCGGCTGAGATCCAGTCGCGACCGCAAGCACTGGGCAAGCGCCCCATCGCATCCGGCCCGACTGAAGATGAAGGTGATCGCGGGCAGTAGCCCTTCCTCATCGAGCTTGGCCAGCACCTCCGGCCGCGGCAACGGCCGGAAGTTGCGGTTGCCACCGCGACCGCGCGGTCCACCCCAGCCGTTCATCCGGTCCGCCGCCTCACGGTGGCGGATATAGCGCACCAGATCCTCGTCGACCAGGACCTTCTGCTCGCTGGAGTTGGTATCGAACAGATCGAACATCCGCCGCCCGACCATGACGTGCTGCCACAGCGGCACCGGGCGGGTCTCGTCGACGACCACCGCGGTATCGCCGCGCACGGTTTCCATCCAGGCGCCGAATTCTTCGGCATTGCTGACCGTCGCGGACAGGCTGACCAGCCGCACATCCGGGGGCAGATGCAGGATGACCTCCTCCCAGACCGCGCCGCGGAAGCGGTCGGCGAGGTAGTGCACCTCGTCCATCACCACATATGACAGTCCGCGCAGCGCGTCCGAGGAGGCGTAGAGCATATTGCGCAGCACCTCGGTGGTCATCACGACCACCGGCGCATCCGGGTTGATCGACTGGTCACCGGTGAGCAGTCCGACCTGGTCGCGCCCGTGGCGATCGGTCAGGTCGGCGAACTTCTGGTTCGACAGCGCTTTGATCGGTGTGGTGTAGAAACACTTTCCGCCCGCTGCCAACGCGAGGTGCACCGCGAATTCGCCGACGACGGTCTTACCCGCGCCGGTCGGTGCACAGACCAGCACGCTGTGCCCGCCCTCGAGGGCTTTGCAGGCATTGCGTTGGAAGGGATCCAACCCGAAAGTCAGCTCGGCGGAGAACTTTGCCAGCTCGCCCGCCTGCGACTGGTGATACGTCACGGTCAGAGGGTATCGGAGTAGTCCGACACCGGTCGCGCCGATTTCTCCGGGGCCATGACCGAATCGGCGGGGTTGATCGGCTCGGGACCGGAGATCGTTGAGGCTTCCTCATCCGAAAGTGCCGCCAATGCGTCGGCCTCCCGACGTGCGCGCCGCCTGTCATTGATTCGGGAGAACTGGATGGCGACCTCGAACAGCACCGTCAGGGCCAGCGCCAGTGCCAGCATGGAGAACGGATCCTGCGGGGTCACGATCGCAGCGAAGACGAAGAGCCCGAAGACGATTCCGCGTCGCCACTTGGCGAGCTTGTCGTAGTGCAGCACTCCGACCAGATTCAATCCGACTACCAGCAGCGGGATTTCGAAGCTGACACCGAAGATGACGAGCAGTTGGATGATGAAGCTGAAGTATTGCGTACCGCTCAGGGCGGTGATCTGCGCGTTGTTGCCGATATTCAGCAGGAAGCTCAACGCGTGTGCGACAACCCAATACGCGAGCACGGCGCCGGTCACGAACAGCGCGCTACCGGAGGTGACGAATCCGACCGCATACTTGCGTTCCTTCGAGTACAGACCGGGCGTGATGAAGCCCCAGATCTGATACAGCCACACCGGAGCGGCCAACACCACGCCCGCCGTCATACCGACCTTCAATCGCAGCATGAACTGCTCGAAGGGCGCGGTCGCCAGCAGACGGCAGGCGCCGTCGGTGGTGAGCACGGCTCGTGACGAGGCGGGCAGGGAACAGTAGGGTCCGGTCAGCAGCGATCCCAGGCTTTCGATGCCGAAGATCGTGTGCGCATACCAGAAGAAGCCGAACAGCGTGGTGACGAGGACCGCGGCGATCGAGACCAGCAGCCGACGGCGCAGCTCCTGCAGATGCTCGACCAACGACATGGTGCCGTCGGGATTCGTCCTGCGCTTACTGCGCCGGGGATCGAACGGGATTCGCATGGTGGTGTGTTGGCCCCTGGGGTCGGAGGTGCCCGCAGCGGTCGGCGGGCAACAGCACTAGGCCCGGAGCGAGTTTGCTACTCACCCCGGCGGCAAGGCTGGGCTCAGAGCGACTTCGGCTGGGCCTGGGGCTCGGCCTGCGGCTGCGCGACCGTCGGCTGGACGGCCGAGGCCTGCGGCAGTTCGGCGGCCGGTTGCTGCACCGGTGCTGCACTGGCCTGTGCGCTGCTGCTCTCGTTCTGCATCTGGCTGACTTCGCTCTTGAAGATGCGCAGCGAGCGGCCCAGGCTGCGGGCGGCATCGGGCATACGCTTCGCGCCGAAGAACATCACGAAGACCGCGGCGATGATCAGCCAGTGCCAGATGCTCAGACTGCCCATAATTAAACCTCCAAAGAATGTGGTAGCTCCGATGCTACCGGACTATGACATGCGAGAACGCCCGCGTCGGTGCGCTCCCCCGCCTCCCCGAGCCCTTTGCCGGACGTAAGTACGTCGATAGTTTCATACCGGGCCGACGGTCGGGCGGTGTGCTCATTTCTGGGCGTACCCGACGAGTTACCAGTGTCCTCCCCAAACGCACAGCCCATGGCCATGGGGCCGACATCATCGTGTGTTCTGTGGCCAATTGCCATCTAGTCGTCGAGAATTCGGCCTGCCACTTCCGAAATTCGATGCGATAGACCGACCAGACGATCGACGGCACAGACTCGCCGGGCGATTCAGTGGTTAGCTGGTGTTCCTCCTGCCGTAGGTGGCGGGACTGGGATGCAGACTCAACCGGCAACGGTAATCGGGAGCCGCTCGAGGCCTCGAGCCCAGATCGTCGGCCGCCAGGTCAGTTCGTCCTCTCCGATCGCCAGGCCGAAATCGCCTAGTCGTGTGAGCAGCGTTTCGAACGCAACCTCGCTCTCCACAATGGCGAACGGTGCACCCAGGCAGTAGGTGATGCCGCGGCCGAAGTCGAGATGCTCGGCATTGTGCGGCCGATCCAACCGAAACACCCCAGGGTCCGGAAACTTTTCGGGGTCGCGGTTGGCAGCACCGAACAGCGCGACCAGCGACTCGCCTGCGGCCAGGTCCACGTCTCCCAACCGAGTCGCCTTCGCGGTCTGCCGCGGAACATAGGTGACCGGCGAGTCGTACCGAAGCGTCTCGGTGACAACATCGGCGACCCGCCCCGACTCCCGGCGCACCGCCTCGAGTTCTCCGGGATGCCTTAACAACGCAAGCAGTCCGTTGCCGACGAGGTTGGTGACATTCTCGTGCCCCGCGATGAGCAGCGTCACCGCAAGGCTGATGAGTTCGCGCTCGCTGAGCCGCTCACCCTGCTCCTCTGCGTTCAGCAGTTCGCTGAGCAGATCCTCACCTCGGTGCCTGCGTCGCAACGAGATCAGGGCGAGAAAGTAGCCCTTGAACAAGGCGGCCGCCTCGATACCCCGCGCCCGAACCTCGTCCGAGAGGACGAAGTCGACGGTCGGAGTGATGTCATTGGTCCATGAGCGCAGCATCTCCCGATCCTCCGGCGGCACCCCGAGAATCTCGCACACCACCTGCAACGGCAGCGGGTAGGCGAATTCCGAGAGGACGTCGATGGTGTCGCCGCCCCGGGCCACAGCCTCGTCGAGGAGTCCGGCCGCCAACTCCCGCATCCTCGGTCGCAGCCGCTCGGCTTTCTCGCGCGTGAACGATCCCGCGACCAGACGCCGCAACCGGGTGTGATCGGGTGGGTCGAGCGCGAACATGAACCGGCCCATCACATCGTTCAGGCTGTTCTGTCCGAAATTTCGAGCCAATACATCGGCGAAGTCGCCGCGCACGAAGGTCCGGTGATCGCGCAGCAGCTGATCGATATCAGCAAACCTGGTGAGAAATCGCAGACCGTTGATACCGCGATGAGCCGGATCCAGCGTACGGAGCCGGTCGAACCACGGGTAGGGATCTCTGATCACCTCCGGTCGCGCCGGATCGAACTCATCCAAGCGCGGATCAAAGTCCAACGCCGCCAAAATACCTGTCACAGCAAACCTTTCCCACATATATAGCTGCGGAGCCAGGCGCACGGATTCCTGTCGAACGACGGCCGATCAGCTACCCGCAGACCTCGGTAAATGATCCCCCAGGCAGCGCATTCCCGCAGTGCAGCCACATCGGACCGTGCACGATGCTCGTGTAGGAGGTGGGCCAGCACGCTAAGGATGGCGGTGTGTACACGTCAAGACCCACGTGTGGCGGATAAATCACCCTGCGTGACGCAGTTGCCAAGGCCTCTGGGTTTCTGCGAAACCGGTTGGCCCGCACCGAGATCGGCGACCGCAGACGCGATGGCTCGACCAGCCGTGAACGCGCCGATTTCGATGAGGCCGCGACGCAAGGCCCGTCGACTCCAGCTCGAGAATGAGATATTGCTCGAGGCCGCAGCCTATTTCGCGCGGTCGAACCCGCGGGGCCGCGCAGAGCGACCGCGCACGACATGCGCTGCAGGATCAGTGTGCGGCAGAGTCCGGACCGTCAGCCCCGGTGGGACCGCCGGGCGGCCAGGACAGGTCGGCGATGCATGCCTTCTATAATCGGGACGGTAATCCCGGTTGGATGGAAGTCGGAAGGACTCTCATGCGCGCCGACGCCATGCGTAATCGCGAGCGCATCCTGGAGGTGGCATTGGAGACATTCGCCGCCGATGGCCTCTCCGTGCCGGTAGCCGAGATCGCCCGGCGGGCCGGTGTCGGCACGGGGACGGTCAGTCGACATTTCCCGACGAAGGACTCGCTGTACGAGGCAATCGTCCGGCACATGGTGACAGGGATCGTCGACAAAGCCCGAGAGTTGGCCGCGACCCGTGATCCAGGCAGCGCGTTCTTCGAGTTCTTCGCCCTCATGGTCGAGCAGACGGCGATGAATCGCGGCCTGTCCCAGGCGATGAGCGGGACCGGCTTCGATGTCGACGCCGTGGCCTTCGCCCCCGAGCACAACCTGCTGACCGTGAAAGACGAGTTGCTCGCGGGCGCCCAGAAAGCCGGAGCCGTGCGGTCGGACATCACGCGTGCCGACGTCAAGGCTCTCATGGTTGGCTGCCTCGCCCGGGAACAGCAGGGCCACGACCCGGATGCCCGCAAGCGCATGATCGATGTGGCATGCGCGGGCATGCGCGCCCAGCGGTAGCGGCGTCGGCCCTACTTGCCTTGCGCGGCCTTGGACACATGCGCCCACTCGGACCAGGTTTGCAGGCGCTGCCGATAAGCCGCAGGTATCCACTGGGCGGGCTCGTCGCCGAAAAAGACGCGCAGTGGCGGCTGCTCGGCGTCGACGACCTGCAGGATCGCCGCACCGACACCCTCGGGTCCCGGCGCCTGCACGCTCGCCCCTCGTTGGTGCAGCGACGCGTGCATGGCTTTGTAGGCGTCCATGGGGTTCGCGGTGAAGACCGCCGCGTTGTTGAAGTTCGTGGCGAAGGCGCCGGGTTCGATCAGCGTGACCTTGATGCCGAGGGGCGCGACCTCCTGGGCGAGCGCTTCGCTCAAACCTTCCAACGCCCACTTCGAGGCACTGTAGCCCCCCGCGCCCGGTATGGCGGCCAGGCCGGCGGCGGACGAAATCTGCACGATGTGGCCGCCCCCCTGCGCGCGAAGGACCGGCAGTGCCGCTTGAGTGACGTGGAGCACACCGAACAGGTTCGTCTCCAGTTGGTCGCGCAGTTCCTGCTCGCCGATCTCCTCCACGGCACCGGCAAGGGCGTAACCAGCGTTGTTGACCACCACATCCAGCCGACCGAACCGTTCCTTGGCCGCCGCGATCGCCTCGAACACGTGAGTCCGATCGGCAACATCCACACGCAGCGGCAGCACCGCATCACCGAAACGGTCGACCAGGCCGGTCAAAGCGCCCACGTCTCGGGCCGTGGCGGCGACCTGGTCGCCGCGTTCCAGAGCAGCGAGGGTGAACTCGCGACCGAAGCCGCGCGACGAACCGGTGATGAACCAGACCTTGCTCATGACGTGTAAGCCTCCTGTGTACGGAACGACCAACAGCTACAACCGGGATGGCCGTCCCGAATCACTATATGAGGCAACCCCTCGCCTGGCCATCATTTCTTCGAATATTGGATAGAATTTATCTAATATTCGATAAATGCCAACATTGCTCGGTGCCCCGTACGTAGAAGCAACAGGAACGCGAGCCAGCGGCGGTCCGGGGATCGCAACACCGACCCCGTCATGAAGGCCATGCGATGCTCGCCTACACCTCCGAGACCAGACCACTCAGCGCTGCCGCCGGGCGGCAGGGTGTCTTCCGCGAGATCGCACGATGGGCAAGCGGCCAAGCAAGACAGCGGAACCATCCCGCCTACAACTGATAATCGGCTTCGATCACCAACCGGGCCGCCCGAAAACCGCAGGTCGTACCCGTTCTCATGTTCGACATGCCCCGCCCCGCCATAAAGTTCGGGCCGATTGACCAACGCCCGCAGGGCATAGCGATCCCTCAGACGGGATACGCACCCACGATGACCAGGCGTTTCCCAGTTGCCCATATTTTGCGTGCCCGGTTGACGTCAACCAACGAATCCAAGCACGCCAACGCTAGTAATCGATATCACAGCCATAACTGGGCAGAATTTCAATGTATCCGCAGCTCAGATGCTTACCGAACCAACGACACTCAACGCTGCCAGTTGACAACGACACCCATCGCACCCTAGTTCGATGTGAGTACATGGAGTTGCCAGTGTGCTCCCTAAACGCATCGCCACTGGTCATGGTGCCGACAGCCCCGTGTGTTGTGTGGCCAATTGCCATCTAGTCGTCAAGAATTCGGCCGACGTGTGTAGGGCGGTACAGAATGACGCCGTGTGCTGGTCTCCCCCGGTCGGGCCGGGCTGGTGGCGGTCTGCGGTGTCGCCGGGAACCCACCCGAGTTCACGCGGAGCGGCCGGGCAACGTTGGTACCGCAAGCAGGTGCAAGCCAGACGTCGGACGGCTCAGTACCCTCCAGAACGTCTAGCCCGGATACTCGGCCCGATGGAAGAGGGGGCGGATTCGCGCGGCAAGCCGAAGGTCTGCCCGATCCCGCCGACGGCCGATGAGTCCGGTGCCTGCTCCGGCGAGACGATGTAATGCCGCTCCGTGATGCCCTCACGAGAACGCCCCAACTGCTTCGCGGCCGTTTTCGAATCCGACGCCTCAGCGACCAGCGTTGCGGCCTGATACGGATAGAAGCCGGTCACGGCTCGATCTGGATCAGCGCACACTCCGACGAACGGGTAACTCGCTTATTCCGTGAGCGCAATGGAGCCGCGGTGGGATCGGCCCGACCAGTCGGCGGTGCGGGCTCCGGTGCGAAGGGGCTCCGGTGGCGGCAGTGGGTTCCCGCCAGTGGGCGCCAGGCCTTCGAACAGGAGGGTGAGGTAACGCCGCCAGCCGTCGCTGCCGGGATCCATGGTCCACAGCGTGTTGGTCAGCATGGACATGATCCTGGGCAGGTCGTCGGGCACGAGGTCGGCGCGAAGCGTGCCTTCGTCTTGGGCACGCCGGGCGAGCAGGACCAGCGAATCGAGGAATGGGGTGTAGGCCGCCGCATCCAGGATGCCGGCGTTGCGCGCGGCTGCCACGGTGTTGAACTCGCGTGCAACCATGCTCATCGCGGCTTCCATCACGCTGAGAAGGCCGGCCAGCGGATCGTCTTCGGCGAGTGCGCGTTCGGTGGCGGGAGCGAGTTCTTCGGTGATGCTTTGGTTGATGGCTGCCCGTACCAGGTCCGACTTGCTGGGGAAATGGTTGTAGAGCGTCCGGATCCGTATGTCGGCGCGGCGGGCGATCTCCTCGAGCGGCGCATCCGGGCCGAGCTCGGCGAAGACCGCGCGCGCCATCCGCACGATGCGCTCGGCGTTGCGTGCCGCGTCGGCGCGCACCCGGGGCTCGGTGTCGTTGTCCATCACGCCATCTTAGCAACATGCAGTCATGTGCAAGTTGTGTTACCTTTTAACGAACGAGAGAATTTGCATTCGACTGTAAAATATTGCGGGAGGCGGAGATTCGATGAAGGTGAGCGTCGAGGCCGACAAGTGCGTCGCGGCTGGTCAGTGCGTGTTGCTGGCGCCGGAAGTTTTCGACCAGCGCGAGGAGGATGGCGTCGTCATCCTGCTGGACGAGACGCCCGCGGCGGAGCGGCACGCCGCTGTCCGCGAAGCGGCCATGCTGTGCCCGGCCGCGGTCATCCATCTGGCCGGGTGATGAACCGCGTCATGATCGTCACCTCGTTGCCGGTCGCAGCGGCGACCGCTTGACCTGCATCTCGCCATCGACCAGTCCCGAAGATCTTGCGCGCCAGGCGCGTTCATCTGCACCGATGCCGTGTGGGGTGCCGCACACCGCCGCCTCCACGCTCCGAAAGGATTTTTATGACCACCACTGAACTCCCGATTTTCCCCGCCGACCGGGACGCCCGCTGCCCGTTCGACCCCGCTCCCGAGTATCGGGAATGGCGCGAGGGGAGCGGTCTGCGCAAAGTAGATTGGCAAGGACGGGCCATGTGGGCGGTGAGCCGCCATGAGGATGTCAAGCTCGTGACGACCGACCCGCGGATCAGCTCGCAAGTCCCCCCGCTGCCGGGCGGCATCACCGAAGTCAACGGCGGCAAACTGCCCAAGATCTTTCCCCGGATGGATGACCCGGAGCATGCCGTGCTGCGGCGGATGCTGACCAAGGACTTCACCGTCAAGCGGGTCAACGCGCTGCGCCCGGAGATCGAGAAGATGGCCAACGACTTCATCGACACGATGGTCGCGGGTGGCGGCCCGGCCGATCTGGTCCAGGCCTACGCGTTGCCCATTCCGTCGTTGGTGATCTGCCACCTGCTCGGTGTGCCCTACGAAGACCACGGGTTCTTCCAAGGAACCACCGCCGTGTCGATGCGCCGTAATGCCACCGTCGAAGAGAGGCAGCAGGCGCTCGGGAAAATCTTCGGCTACATGAACGAACTCGTGGGGCGCAAGGAAGCCGAGCCGGATGACACCTTGATCGGCCGCCTGGTTCGGGAGTACCTCCCGACGGGGGAACTCGCCCGCGACACCATCGCGATGAACGGCATGATCTTGCTCAGCGCCGGCCACGAGACGACCTCCAACATGATCGCCCTGGGCACCCTGGCTCTGCTGCAGAACCCGGATACCTTGACTCGGGTCCGGGACACCGACGATCCCCAGGTGGTCTCGGGCGCGGTCGAGGAACTGTTGCGGTACCTCACGATCGCACACAGTCTCATAGTGCGGGTGGCCAAGGAAGACATCGAGGTCGGCGGCACCCTGGTCCGCGCCGGTGAAGGGTTGATCCTCAACTTGCCCGCCGCCAACCGGGACCCGGCCTTCCTCGAGGATTGCGACACCTTCGACATCGATCGCGACAACCGCGGGCATATGGCCTTCGGTTACGGTGTCCACCAATGCCTCGGCCAGACCCTTGCCCGCGCCGAACTGGCGATCGCGCTGCCCATCCTGCTGCGCAGGCTGCCGAACCTGCGCCTCGCCGTACCCTTCGAGGAACTCCGGTTCAAGGGCGATATGAGCATCTACGGCGTCCACGAACTCCCGGTCGAGTGGTGACCGAACAGCCATGACGGCGCTGGGATTCGGTGGCAAGGTCGCGATCGTCACCGGTTCTGGAGGCGGACTAGGCAAAGAGCATGCCCGGCTGCCCGCACGGCGTGGGGCGCGGGTGGTGGTCAATGACATCGGCGGCTCGATCGCGGGTGACGGACTGGATCTGGGCCTGGCCGGCGCTGTGGTCCGCGAGATCCGTGACCGGGATAGCGAGGCGGTCGCCGATGCGTACAGCATGGCCACGCCCGAGGGAGGACACGCCGTCGCGCAGACCGCGCTCGACGCCTATGGTCGGGTCGATGTCGTCGTCAACAATGCGGAATCCTGCGGGAGGTTCCGTTCGCGGAGATGACACCCGAGTCGCTCGAACCTGTGCTCGATGTGCATGTGAAGGGTGCGTTCTACGTGACCAGGCCTGCCTGGGTAGTCATGCGGCGCCAGGGTTATGGCCGGGTGGTCAACGTGGTCAACACCTCCTCAGCCGCCGGACTGCTGGGTTCCCCGCGTAAGAGCAAACTACGGCACGACCGAAACCGGCATGATCGGCTTCATCCGTGGCCTGGCGGCAGAAGGCGCCGGCCACAATATCAAGATCAACGCCGTCGCGCCGATCGCTGCGACCCGCATGCTCGCACAGTCGCTGGCGGACGCGGACGAGGTGGCCCAGCGGCGGCCTGGTCCGGAGGACGGCGGGACGACTCCGGAGCGGATGCGAGCCTTCGTCGGCAAGCTCGATGCCGCGCTGGTGTCCCCGGTGATGGCCTTCCTCGCCCACGAGGCCGGTGAGATCTACACCGCGGGCGCCTGGCAGGTCTCGCAATTCTTCATCGACAGGACCGGGGGCTACTACAACTCGGCGCTCTCGATGGAAGACGTGCGAGACCACCTCGCCTTGATGCGACCCGACGGGCTACACAGTGCCCGCGGACCCCGTGCGGAGATCGTGCAATTGTTCCAGGCCATCGCCGCCGGTTCGAGAGACCACGACTAACTTGCAGTCGACTGCATCTTTGCTAGGCTGGGCGAGGCGTCATCGATTACCGGCGCCAGTCGCGCGCAGATACGAGTGAGGCTCCGGTCTCGCAACGCACACTTCAACCAAGGAGACCCATGAACGTCGTTGATGCCCAGGTCCATCCGTTCGCGGCCAACACACCCGAGCGGCCATGGGCACGCGAAATGCCAGAGGCGGTGCACCTTCCCGAGGTCACCGGCGACCAGATGGTCGCGGCGATGAAAGAAGCCGGCGTCGACCGCGCGATTGCCGTCTCGCCGGTGCGTGTCTACGACTTCGACGCCGGCTACGCCGAAAAGGTCTACCGCGACCACCCGGACCGATTCCGGCTGGTCACCCCGGTCCACGCGCTGGCCCCGAACGCCGTGTCGCGGATCGAGCAGTGGGCGGAAACCCCTGGCGCTGTTGGCATCCGACTGCTGTTCGAGTTGATGCAGATGTCGCCTGACGACCCTGCCGTCGCTGCCGCCGTCCACGCGGCGATCGACGCCGATCTCACCATCAACATCTCGTGCTGGGGCCGGCTCGGGATCATGGACACGATGGCGAAGAAGTTCCCTGAGGCCCGTTTCGCCCTCGACCACCTCGGCATGGCCCAGAGCGTCGAGCCGCCCGCGCCCAAGGATCCGTTCGCCGAAATCGAGACGGTCCTCGCCTTGGCGAAGTACCCCAACGTCAATATCAAGGTGACCGGCGTATGCACGGTGTCGCATGAGCCGCACCCCTACAAGGACCTTTGGGAGCCCGTCGGCCGGGTGATCAGCGCCTTCGGCGTCGACCGGTGTATGTGGGGCACCGACTGGACCCGCGCCACCATGTTCCTCACCTACGAGCAGGGCCTCAGCGCGTTCCGCGACCACTGGCCCATGTCCGAGGCCGACAAGGAGAAGTTCCTCGGTGGGACCGCGCTGCGGGTGTACAACTGGGACCGGTACTGATCTCGGCGTAGCGTGCCGCCGGTGTGTCTGCGCAACAAGCCATGACCGTCTCGATGCCGCGGCACCGAGGCGGTCATGCGATGTTCGCGTCGCGCGCCACCAGAGCGGCTTGGACGCGATTGGTGACTTCCAATGCGTCAGGAATGCGGCTGACGTGGGCCTTGACAGTGCTGTCCCGCATGCTGAGGTGGGTGGCGATATCGGCGCCGTTCGAATCGAGCTTGTGCCGCAAGAGTTTTGCCCTGATCGCTCGCATGGTAGCGATCGATGAGACGGCGCGCAGCGGTGGGGTGGAGCATGGCCGAGCCCGCGGCCACCAAGTGGACGGCACGCAGAATCTCGGCGGGGTCGGTATTCTTGAGCAGAAACCCATCGGCCCCGGCGGCTAGGGCTCCGTAGACGAATTCGTCCAAGAGGAAAACTGACATGCCGTGGCCTGGCTCGCATGTTTCGCTCGTTGTCGTGCCGGACGATCAGTCGCCGGTGGTCCTGGGCCGCAGGATGACGACAGGAATTTCGCGTTCGGTCCATGCTTGGTAGGTATCGAAGTCGGCGTAAGCGTCGACCAGCAGTGGCCAGAGGCGCGCGCGTTGCTGTGAGTCTGCCGTGCTGGCGTGCACCGCGTACCGGTTGCGGCCGATCTGGATGTGGGCGGTGGGGTCGGCGCGCAGATTGTGGTACCACTGCGGATGCTTGGGCAGCCCGCCCTGCGATGCGACGATGACCGTATCGTCGCCATCGGTGATATAGAGCAGGGGCGTGGTGTAGTTGGTCCCGGATTTGCGCCCACGATGTTCGAGCAGCAGCGTCGGCACGGGTTTGCGGAACCCGGCACCGACCCGCCACTTTCCGCCGATGCGTCCGCCGGTGTGTTTGTAGACCCAAACTTGGGTTTTGCCAAGGTATTTGAAGATCTTGGGCAGCACGGGCGAGTCGAGTTGTTTCGGACGTGGTGGCGGTGTGGCTGTCATCGTTTCCTTCCTGGTGTACTTCATCACTGACGACTAGACCATACATTTATGCATACATGTATGGTCAACCGTTGTGTGCCGGGAAGGAATTGCCTGACTGGTCACTGTGACGCGCGGGCGTCGACCGGCACGGATGCTGGTCCCGGCATCGGCGGCAGCTGCGCCGTGTTCGTGGTCTCCGCACCATGGCGGTAGGGAACGATCAGCGCAGCGACGATGGCGAGGACGCAGATGCCGCCGGAGACGGCGAATGATGTGGTATAGCCACCGATGGTGGGCAGTGGGGCGCCGGTCATCGTATTGGCCGCGAGGACCGCGGTGGCGGCGGCGGTGCCGATCGACCCACCGACCGAACGAAGCGTCTGGTTGACACTGTTGGCCGCGCTGGTCTGCTCCGGCGTTACCCCGCTGTTGAGCAACGTCGGCATTGCCCCCATGGCCAGGCCGAGGCCGAGTCCGAGCAGGCCGGTGGCGACGTAGAAGTGCCAGTGCTGGGTGTGCAGGAACAGCAGGAAGATGAACGTGGCGGTGGCCACGACGGTGCCGAGCACCATGGGCCACTTCGGGCCCATCCACCGGATCAGCAGCGAAACCGCGACAGCCGCGATCAGCGTTCCCGCGGTCATCGGGAGCAGGGTCAATCCGGCACCGAATGCGTCGGAATCGAAGCCGTAGCCGAACCGGCTCGGCGTCTGCACGAACTGGATGACCAGGACGAACGCGCCGAACATGCCGGCGCCGGTGAGGAAGGCCGTGAGATTGGTGCCGAGCACCACCGGCTTGCGCATCAACGACATGTCGACGAGCGGTTCCCGGACGTATTGCTCGACGAAGTAGCACGCCACCAACAGCACCAGCGCACCGGTGAACAGGCCGAGCACCGTGGTGGAATCCCAGCCCCAGCTCGGGCCACGGTTGATGCCGAGCACGAGGCACACCAGACCGCCGCCCACGGTGAGCAGGCCCCAGATATCGACGTGGAAATCGTTCATTCGTTCCGGCAGCCGGATCAGCACGATGACGCCCAGTAGGCCGATCGCGGTGGCCCCCGCACAGATCCAGAACATGCCTTGCGGGGTGATCCCCGCCTTCACCAGCACCCCGGAGATCAGTAAGCCCGCCCCGGCCCCGATCCCGGTCAGCGCGCTGAGCAGGGCAATGCTCGAAGGTACCCGCTCTGGCGGGAATATCGACCGGACGATCCCGATCGCGAGCGGCATTGCGGCGAAACCCATTCCTTGCAGCGCCCGCCCCGCCAACAACAGTGGCAGCGAGCTCGCCATCGCCGCGAAGACCGAGCCGACGATGGTGAGCGCCAGGGTGGCCACCAGCACCCGCTTGCGACCCAGCGCGTCACCGAGTGAGCCGAGGAACGGGGTGAACACGGCCGCTGACAGCAGGCTGACCGTGATGACCCACGACACGTCGGACATGGAGATATTCAGCGACTTCGCCAGTCCAGGCAGGACCGGCAACACCATGCTCTGCATCACCACGATGGCGAACGTCGAGAGTGCGAGCACGAGCAGCACGGCCGTGGGGGCCGTGTTCGCGCGGGGGGATATCGCGGCACCGCGCCGTGAAGCGATGGGTTCAGTCATTGAACACTCCTAAGTGGTCATCGGTTGCGGGATCGAACACAACGTCGCCCGACTTTGGCCGAGGTCGCGGGCACGGCATTCCCGAGTTCCGGCTCGCGCGGACGAGTGAGCATGAGTGGATGCAAGACAGGCCCAAGAGCGGCCACGATCGCAGCCATCGCTCCTCCGAGGATGATGTCGGCCCAGGAGGTCACCGATTGCAGCGACCATGACGCGAACACCACGAGCACCACCAGAATCGCCTTCGCGACAGTGAATCGGAACAAGGAGCCATGTGCACCGTCCGACCGCGGTTGCGCCCGGACCATGCGTACCCGCACGAGGTGCAGGAGCAGAGGCACGACAAGGAGCAGCATCGACATGACCAGCGCTCGCACCCATAGCGGCCCGATCTGCCCGATCCAGCCGAGACCGAAACCCAACCCTGCGACCAGATAGCGAACTGGGAGTGGGATGGCCGTGAGGCGGGTGACCAGTCTCGTGGCGAACCCGGAACTGTTTTCGGACAACAGATCTCTCCTCGAACAAGATCTTGCAGTGGACTGCAAGATTCCTTCGAGGTGAAGATAGCATAAATTGCAGCCAACTGCATGTTGCCTTCCTCGAGGAGTGGACACCGATCACTGCCTGTTGTTCGACCAGATCGCTGTTCACGGCCCTCCCAGGTCCGCAGCCGGGCGCAAAGCTCCAGGTAGTCGCGACGCCGTCCAGCACGGGCATGCACACGTCCATCAGCGCCACATCCGGCCGGAGTGCGAAAGCCTTCAAGGCCGCACGAACGGGCAACGACGGCATCGAGAACCGAATGCTGGGTTGTGCTAGCCTCGCTTGAAGTAATTTGCAGTCACATGCAAAATGCTGTTGTGCGAGGAGATTCGATGTTCTTACGTGGCGCCGGTGCTGCTGCCGCCCTGACGCTCTGCTTCGCTGCAGTTGCCGGTGCGGACACCGTTATTGCACTTCCAGGCGGCGAAATCACCAAGACCCTGTCCGACGGCACCGTCGTCACGGTCCGGCTGGTCGGCGAGTCGGCAGAGATCAACCCCTCGATGGGCTCGACCCCGGCGCACCACAACGCGTGGGTGTCCGGCAGTGCGCAAGTCGACCTGTCGGGCCCGGGAGGCAGTGCGGGAGGCATTGTCTTTCCGGGCTATACCGTGGGATGCCAGGTCGACATCGCAGGCGGCGGCGCCAACGGTGGTGTCGAAGGTGGGCTCCGGAGTGACGGCCAATACGTGACGCCGCAGGTCGGCGCGACCTCCGGTGCCAACCTGACCCTCGGACCTGGGCAAGCGAAGTCGTTCTACCTTCTCGATCGGGAAAAGGCCGACGACTTCGGAAACGAGTCCCACAAGATGTACAACCGCTTCTCCGGCACCAGTGGCTCGGTCACCTGGACCGACGAAACGCTCGGTCTGAGCGGCTGCGGCGGATACGCCCAAGCTCGCGCCTTCGTCAGCGTCGAAGTCAGGAGCAACACTGTCTCCTCGTGGATCACGTTGTGGGGGAAACCTTTCAGCCTCGGCTAGCGCCGGGTTTGTCGAACGACCCATGTCGGCGTATGCGCCACCGCGTGTTGTGCGGTCCGCGACTACACTTCGGCGACCGTGTTGCGAAGTGCGGTGGACAAGACGCCGCTCCGCTTCAGCGCCGTGACGACGAAGCTGGTGACCACTGCCTGAGCCCGGTTGAGCATGGGCGATCGGGTGAGGACCGAGTGGAGTTCTTCTTTGGTTGCGACGATGAGGTCGGCGACGATTTGGTACTCGCCGGTGATGGCGGCGGCATAGCGCACGCCGGGATGGGTGAGAAGGGCTGCTCCGATGGGATCGATGTCGCCCGGCGCCGCCTTGATCCAGAGGATGGCCTCGACCGGTAGGCCCAGTTGTGCGGGGTCAACGACGGCGCGCAACGCTATCGCTCCGGTGCGGCGTAGTTCGTCGACGCGCCGTCGGGCGGTCGCTTCGGAGATTCCGGCCGCCCGGCCGAGCTTATCGTTGGAAAGTCGACCGTCCGCGGCGAGCAGTCGCACTATCGCGCGGTCGGTGCTGCTGAGGGCTTTGGCGGAGTCGTTGGGCGATTGCGGCGGCGGAACGAATTCGCGTAGTTCGGAGACCTGTTCCGGGGTGAGGAAATCCGGGTGCCACTCGTATCCGGTGCGGTAGTACTTCATCACCGGCAGTGTCGACATCCCGACCACACCCGGGGTGCCGGGCAACTCATCGAAGAGCAGAGTCGGCAGTGAACCCCGCTATGGTGCCGATGTGGTTCTTCCCCGTCGCGATCGCGGCCGGAAACACCGTTGTCCTCAAACCATCCGAAAAAGCCCCCACGGCCGCGAACTGGCTGGCCGCACTTTGGTCCGAGGCAGGCCTACCCGCAGGTGTCTTCAATGTGGTGCACGGTGACAAGATCGCTGTCGATGGGCTGCTGACAAGTCCTGGCATCAAGGCGGTCTCCTTTGTCGGGTCTACCCCGGTCGCAAAGTACGTTTACGAGCAGGCCACATCGCACGGCAAGCGGGTCCAGGCGCTGGGTGGGGCCAAGAATCACATGATCGTCCTGCCCGACGCCGACCTCGATCTGGCCGCCGACGCCGCGGTCAACGCCGGTTTCGGCTCCGCAGGAGAGCGTTGCATGGCGATCTCCGCACTGATCGCCGTCGGTGACATCGCCGACGACCTCGTCGCCAAGATCGAGGAACGCACCCTGACCCTACGTACCGGTGACGGCCGCAGAGGGTGCGACATGGGACCGTTGGTGACGAAGGTGCACCGCGACAAGGTCGCCTCCTACATCGACGCCGGGGAGGCCGCCGGCGCCGACATCGTCGTCGACGGCCGCGCCGTGCAGCCGGACGGAGCGGCCGACGGCTTCTGGCTCGGCCCCACCCTGATCGACAACGTCACCACCGAGATGAGCATCTACACCGATGAGATCTTCGGACCAGTCCTGTCGGTGATCCGCGTCGACAGCTACGACAATGCGCTGGCCCTGGTCAACTCCAGCGAGTACGGCAACGGCACGGCGATCTTCACCAACGACGGCGGCGCCGCCCGACGGTTCCAGAACGAGGTCGAGGTCGGCATGGTCGGCATCAACATCCCTGTCCCGGTGCCGATGGCCTACTACTCCTTCGGTGGCTGGAAGAACTCACTCTTCGGCGACACCCACGCCCACGGCACCGAAGGTGTGCATTTCTTCACCCGCGGCAAGGTCGTTACTACCCGCTGGCTCGACCCGAGCCACGGCGGTATCAACCTCGGCTTCCCCCAAAACGACTGAGCACCCGGCTGCGGGTCGGCTCACACCCGACCCGCAGCAGCCACCGATTCGAGGAGCGCGATCCATGCCACTCGTCCGCATCGACGTCATCGAAGGCCGCCGAAATCCCGATCAACTCCGGACCCTGGCCGACGCCGTCCACGAGGTGATGCTCGGTCAGTTCGCGGCGCCCGACCGCGACCGCTACCAGATCATCACCGAACACAAGCCCCATCACATTATCGTCGAAGACACCGGACTGGGCTTCACCCGCTCCGACGACGTCGTCGTCATCCAAATTCTCCAACAGGGCCGGACCGACCAGCAGAAGAAGGACACGTATCGGGCGCTGGCCGAGGGGCTCGAGTCCGCCACCGGCCTGAACCCCGCCGACCTCATTATCTCGGTGACCGGTAACAGCCGTGCGGACTGGTCCTTCGGATATGGGGTCGCGCAGTTCCTCGAAGGCAATCTGTAACGGCGCACGCCATCCTCATCAGCTGTCGCCGGATGCGATCAGCGGCGGCTGCCGCTGATCGCTTGTCTCGCAAGATGGCCCGTGTGTGGCGACCCGGTGTAGACACGGAGAGTCTCTAGTCGAACGGCGACTTGTCGCTGCTGCAGGTGGTGCCCTCCGTTGGCAGCTCGCCGGAGAACAGGTACTCGCGCTTCACCCGCTCGGCGCATGTGCTGCGCACATACATACTGCTGTGGCCCACGCCTTCGATCACCACCACTCGCGCTCGATCGAGTTCGGCTGCACCGGCATATGCGCCGGCCAGCGGCGTCGCCGGATCAAATCTGCTGTTCAGCACGAGTATTGGCGCAGCGGTGCTGCGGTTCCACGGGCCGGTGTATCGATCGGCGTCGTGACCCTGCCAGAACGCGCAGATGGTCATGTTGAAAACGGAGGTACGCCCGAAATACGGCACCCTCACATCCTCGGTCACCCCTGCGCGAGTGTAGGCGGCAGGATCGGTCGGGACAGTGCTGTCGCTGCACTGGATCGCGTGATACGCCTCGGTGCGATTGGCTAGGTACGGCTCGCCTCCGACGGCGAGGCTCACGAACCTCGGGACCGGGTTGCCCGCGTCGAACAACTTCTGCAGTAACACAGCGAGATCCGGGTAATCGGATGGCTTCGACAGATCGCCTGCGGCGCCGACGATCGCGGAATAGGTCCACCGCTGGCCGTCCACCATGATTGGCGACAAGCGTGCCCGTTCGGTCAGTGCAATCCACTTGAGTTTCGGATCGCCGGGGGAAAATGCGCAGCGCGGCCCGGCCGCCGAGCAATCCCGCAGGAATGTGTCGAAGGATGCCGCGATACTGCTGGCGACATCTTGTCGGGTATCGATCGGCAAGGTAGTGCCCTGCGAATCGTGGCCGTTGATGTTGCCCTCGAAGTCCATCGACCCGTCCAACACCATGGCACGCACCCGGCTGGGGAAAAGGTTGGCATAGATCGCTGCGAGCTGAGTGCCGTAGGAGATGCCATGGTAGGTCAATTTCGGATCACCCACGGCGCGGCGCAACAACTCCAGGTCGCGTGCCGTGTTGACGGTCGAAACATGGTCCAGGATCGGCCCGGCGTTTTGCTTGCAGCGGTCGGCGAATTCCTTGGAGCGGTCGAAGAAATCAGGTTCGGCTCCAACGTCGCTGGGAATCTCCGGAAACGACGCGAAAAACTGTTCCTGTTCGGCGACACTGGAAAAGCAGCGTGCCGCCGCACTGCGCGACACTGCACGCGGATCCCAGGAGACGATATCGAACCGGGAACGCAGCTCGTCGGAGAACAACCACGGCCACTTCGCCCGCTCCCGCAGGCGATCGACACCGGATGGACCGGGACCACCGAAATTGACGAACAGAGTACCGATCCGGCGAACCGGATCCGCGGCAGAAAGTTTGATTACCGCCAGCTCGATCTGTTCATCGTGCGCACGGTTGTAGTTCAGCGGCACTTCCGCTGTCGCGCACTGGAATCCGTCCTGACAGTCGGCCCAGTGCAGGGTCGGCGTGTTCGCCGCTTCGGCCAGTGTGTCGATGTAGGGGTCGGGAGCACCGACACCCGCGAGTGCCGGTGCCGGCGCCAAGAACCCGCCGGTGTTCAGCGCGACAACCAGAATCGTGACCCATGATCGGGGAGATCTCCTGCGGCCCTTACGCATACCGAGCTTGCCCTTCGCTGTTGTGAAGTCTTCCGCCTGCCGCACTGCCTCCTGCTCACTTTTCAGCGGCTCGGCCGGGAGGAAAACGACGGTGCCGTCGTCCTCGTTCTGGTCGAAGTCTCGGGCGCGAGCAGGACGCACTGCCCGGAGGAAACTTCGCTCTCCGTATCGACGGTGATTTCACGGTTCGTCCTCACCAGACCACGGGGACGCGGCCGACGCCGCCGCCGATCCGGTTGGTGCGGATCGGGATCTCGTCGAGCCCGACCGCGAGCCGTAGGCTCGGGAAGCGGCGGAACAGCGCGGGGAACACCGTCCGCAGTTCGATGCGGGCAAGGTTGGCGCCGATGCAGACATGGGGGCCGGTGCCGAAGCCGAGGTGGACGTTCGGCGCGCGGCGGGGGTCGAACTCGTCGGGGTCGGCGAACACCGACGCGTCGCGGTTGGCCGCGTCGCTGGCGATGAGCACCGCGTCGCCGCGGGCGATCCGGATTCCCCCGATCGTGACGTCCTCGTGGGCGTATCGCAGCAGTCCGATGCTGCTGGTGGCCGTCATCCGCAGGATCTCCTCGACAGTCTGCTGCACCTCGCCGTCGGGATCGGCGGCGAAACGGTCGCGGCGAGCCGCGTCGGTCAGCAGGAACAGCGTGCCGGTCGCGATCCGGGTGGAGGTTGTTTCGTGGCCGGCGAACAGCAGAGTGATCGCCGTCCGGGCGAGGTCGTAGTCGGTGAATGTCGGGTCGTCGGCTTGGAACGCGACCAGGTCGGAGATGACGTCCGGTTGCGGGTCCGCACGCTTGGCGTCGGCCAGGCCGGTCATGTAGGCATTGAACTCGGCCATGGCCTGCTGGGCGTCCCCGCCGCTGTCCATCATCCCGATCCGCTCGGACAGCCCGCGGAAGTGTTCGCGGTCGGCGTACGGCACGCCGAGCATCTCGCAGATCACCAGCACCGGCAGGGGGAACGCGAGGAAGGCGATGAGGTCGACCGGTTCGCCGGGGTAGGCGTCGCGCGCGGCTTGCATGTCGTCGAGGCAGTGGTCGGTCAGCTCGGCGATGCGGTCGCCGAGGGCACGCATGCGGGGCGCGGAGAACGCGGGCACCAGCATCCGCCGCATCCGTTTGTGTTCCCGCTCTTCGCTTTCGAAGTCGCCGCTCGGGCCGTCCTGCACCGCGGCGTCGGAGATCCGCGACGCCCGCTCCGGCGCCGGATGCGAACGGCCGAAGCGGCGGTCCCGGAAGAGCTCCATCGCTTCTGCGTAGGACGTCACCAGCCACGCCGGGTCGCCGGCGGGGGTGAGCACCCGGCTCACCGGCCCCTGCCGCCGGAGCGCTTCGTACTCCGGGGCGATCGCGATCGCGTTCGGACGGGTGAAGGGCAGGCGAGGCGTCTCTTTGGTGGTGGTCATGCGTCGCTCCTCGAATCACGTTTCAGGTCGGAAAGCCACCAGCGTTCGGCGTCGAACTTCTTGCAGATGTGGCGGTTCCGGTTGCGCACGTCGGCGCGCAACCGGCGCTCGCTGTCCAGCAGGCCTTCGCGGCAACATGCAGTCATATGCAAGTTACGCTAGCTTGGCGACTTCAGCAAGAACATGCATTCCACTGTAAGATTTTGTGCGAGACAGAGATTCGATGAAGGTGAGCGTCGAGTGCGACAGGCGCGTCGCCGCACGGTGCAGCGCGTGTTGATGACACAGGAGGTCTTCGACCAGCGCGAGAAGAACCGAAACGTGGTCCTGCGGCGAGGCCGGGCAGAGTCATTGCTCGCCACGCAGGCCTCGGCGGCAGAGGTTGGCCACCAATCCCGCTGCGCTGCTGTTGGATTAGCCGTTCACGGGTTATCATGACTGATCGCTTCCCACGACGAGGCCGCCGAGATGGCTCCGCAGGGCGTCGCGGTGCTGGTCATGGGGCAGTTCGCGGCGGCGGTGCTCGACATCGCCCACCACGCGGCTGCTGGTGCGCGGCAGGGCCGCCCGGACAGTGATATCCGAAATGAGTTGGCAGTCCTTTACTTCGGAGTGTTCCTGCCGGTCTACCCGTTCCAGAAGTCCGGGCTGTTCCGGCAAATCCACCGGTGGGAGCCCATACCGCTGGGGATGCTGAGCCTGATCGTCGCTACCGCCGTCGCCGCAGCGCAACACAGCACCGGGTGGATCTGCCGATGCCGCGCCGCTTCGCTCGCACGAAGCGATCCGCCGAACCGCAACGCGGCTTTCACATCCACGTGGAATGAGTTTCACTGTGCCGGTCGAGGGTCGGTCTACGGCAGCACCGGCACCCAGGGCGCGGCGGGTGGAAGGGGCGCAGGGTCGGTGGCGGTGAGCATCTCGAGTACCAGTGCCAGGTATCGACGCCAACCATCGCTGCCCGGGGCCATCGTCCACAGCACGCTGATGAGCATGCCGATGATCCTTGGCAGATCGTCGGGGACCAGATCCGCTCTGATCAGACCTGCCTTCTGCGACCTGTCGACCAGTAGGGCCAGGGATCGGTAGAACGGGTCGGCGACCTCGCCGGTGAGCGCACCGACAGTGAGGGCGGCGGTCAGTGTGTTGCGCTCGCGCGCCGCCATCGCGAGAGCTGCTTCGAGCACCGTACTCAAACCGTGGAACGGATCGCGATCGGCCAGCGCGTGCTCGATAACAGGGGTGATGTCATCGGCAATGGTTTGCGTGAGCGTCGCCCGTACCAGGTCCTCCCTGGTGGGGAACCGACGGTATACGGTCCGCGCACCCACCCCCGCCCGGTGTGCGATTTCCTCCAGGGTCACCTCGGGACCGGCCTCGGCGAAGGCCGTACGAGCAGCTCGCAAGATTTCCTCGGCGTTGCGCGCGGCATCCGCGCGCAACCGACGAGCGGGTGCGTCCATCACCACAACAGAATACGGACACATGGACTGCCACTTATGATACCTTCCTCGCAACGATAAGTGGCAGTCGGTATGTCAGATTTGAGGTAGCCGGGCTTTCACCGTCCATGCGCCCGCCCTCGAGAGCGGGCGTCGAAGAGTTGTTTGCCAAGTTGCCGGGTGTTGCCAGGCGACGAGGGAGATTCTAGGAGTACCGATGGTCACCATCCTGCAGGCGATGGTCATCGCCGCCCAGATCCTCATCTACGGCTTGATCCGAGATCTGATGCCCCGCAAATACATCCCCGTCAGTCTGGGATTGGTGGCTGCCGGACTCGGTCTGTCGACGGTAATGGCGCCACTGTTCGGCGATTGGCTGGTCGATCACCACGGGTGGCAGGGCGTGTTGTGGCTTCTCGCCATCTACACCCTTGTCATGACCCCTTTGGTCGTTCTCGTCTTCGTCAAATCTCCACTGCGGGTGGGCAACCGGATAGACCTCGCCGGTGCGGTGCTGGTTTCGGCCGGTGTCTTGCTGACCCTGCTGTATCTCAACAAAGGTCAGGACTGGGGTTGGGGCAGCCCAACCTCCCTGGCTTGTCTCCTCGGCGGTCTCGCGGCACTGGTGGCGTTGTTCGTCGTCGAAAGCCGCATCGACAGTCCGCTCATGGACATGAAGTTGCTGGCCCAACCCAAGGTCGCGCTGGTGCTGCTGATGACCTTCTTCGGCGTCGGCATCACCGCTTTCCACGGTTACGCGCTGGGCAGCATGTCTCGAACCCCCGATATCGAGGGGATGAAGTCCGTTGTCGCACAAGAAGCTACCGCTCGAGCACAGCAGGCTGGGGTGGACTTGCCGCCTTCGGCGGTGCAGATCGCCTTCGATCCCGGATACAGCTACGGCAGTGGCTTCAGCATGACGGCGTTCATCGTCCATCTCGGGATATGGGTCGGCGTGGCCACCCTGGTATTCGGCCTGGTCGGTGGCCGGCTGGCCCACCGCTACGGCGCCAGGATCCCGGCCATCATCGGTCTCACGGTACTGGACGTACTCGGCGTCTGTTTCGCATGGATAAGCGATGGTCACTATTCCTGGGAACGCTTGCTGGTTTCGACTCTGCTGTTCGGTGTCGGATTCGGGTTTTTTTACGCCGGGTTGGCCAACCTGCTTGTCGAAGCAGTGCCCGCCGGGCAGCAGCGCGTCGGTGTGGGCGTGCTCGGCGTGGCTCAGAACATGGGGGCCGCGGCGGCCCTGGCGGCTGTCACCGCGGTGCTCCAACATCACGCGGTCACAGCGAACATCGCCGTGATGGGCCGCAACGCCACCAAGGTTTTCCCGCAAGTGCACACCGACAACGGCCTCGCCATCGGGTTCGGAATTGTCACCGTCGGCACGCTCGTCGCGCTGGTGATCGCGATCTCCATACGCGGGGTGCGCGCTCCCGCGACCGAAGAGGGCGCCCTTGGCGCAGCTCAACTTTCGGCGACTGAGAGGAAGTCGTACACATGAAGCCCGACTCCACCAACAACCAATGGCACGCGCCACTGCCGGAATCGCCCTACCGTAGAACATCCTTTCAGCGGCGGCTGCACATGCTCGGCCATCGTGTGTCCGCGAAACTGGCGGGCTGGATCGGCCCGGTCGCCATCAGAGGGATCGAAGCCACCATCGACCGGGTCGGCTCACGGTCGCACGCGTTGGCAGCACGGATTCCCCATGTCCCGACCAGGTTCATCCGACGGCTGCGATCCCCGGCACGGCCTTGGACCGATCCAGTGCCACCGTCGGCACCGGAACTGCAGACCGTCGCCGGCGTGCGCCGCGACCTTCAGGCCGAGCAGCACGCTTTCGAGCACGAACCTTTGCGCGACTTCTTCCGAGTCCACCGACGCGAGTTGATCGCGCTGGCGCCGGTGTCGACTGTCATCGCCACCGAATTGTCGGTCGCACCCCGCGTCATGCGGGCACACCACCAACTCGAGCAACGCCAAGACATCGCGCCCACCGTAGCGCCGCAGTCGACCGATCCGGCCGAGCTGACCGCGCAGCTCAAGGCGTACGCGGCCGAACTCGGCATCAGCGCGACCGGTGTGACGGCCTTCGAGGAGAAATACACCTTCGCCGAATACAAGGGAAACGCCGTCGGGCGGACCGTCGTGGTCTGCGCCCTCGAGCAGAACTACGATGCCACCCAACGTATTCCGGCTCATCGATCCGAACAGGCCGCGCTGGCAACCTATGGCGAGATCGAGGTCAGGATGATTGCGCTCGCCGAATGGCTGCGCGCGCGTGGCTGGCGGGCACGCCCGGAAAATGTGATGGGCGAATCACTGTTCATCGCTTACGCGGTTGCCGCGGGCCTCGGACAGTTGGGTCTCAACGGGCAACTGTTGACCCCCCACGCGGGTTCGCGATGCCGTCTGATCGTGCTCACTACCAATGCACCGCTGCTGCACGATGATCCCCGCGATTACGGCATCGAAGGAGTCTGCGATCGGTGCCAGATCTGCGTGCGACGGTGCCCGGTCGGAGCCATACCCCAAACCCGCAAGTCACACCGCGGGGTAACCAAAGCCAAGCTCAACAGCAAACGATGCATGCCGATGATGATGCAGAGCTCGGGCTGCTCGCTGTGCATGAAAGTCTGCCCGATCCAACGCTACGGACTGCCCGCTGTCTTGCGGCACTATGACAGCACCGGCGAAATCCTCGGCAAGGGCACCGACGACCTCGAAGGCTACGACTGGCCCCTCGACGGGCAGCACTACGGGCCAGGCGCCACCCCTCGCGTGCCCGAAGAAGTGATCAATCCCCCTGGCCTCGACTTCGGCCGCGCCGCGCCGCCCACTCGGCCTTCGCCGAACCCCGAGTAGCGCCGATCGGTCAGGGAGAATCCGTTGTCACAGAGGACAGTTGGAGATGGTGACGTCGCAGGTCTCGTGCGTGCGAGGTGGTGGCTGCTGACGGTCAGCTGTCTATGCGTACTCGTGGTGATGGCGTCGATGGTGGCCCTCAATACCGCGCTGGCCAACCTGGCCGAGACCACGTCGGCGAGTCAGGCGCAGCTGACGTGGATAGTCGACGGCTACAGCCTGACACTTGCGTGTCTGCTGCTACCGGGCGGTGCACTCGGCGATCGGTACGGACGTCGCGGGGCGTTGCTGGTCGGGCTGGGCGTATTCGGAGTGGCATCGCTCGCGCCGGTGGTCTTCGACAGCCCGCCGCAGATCATCGCGGCCCGGGTGGTGGCGGGCGTCGGCGCGGCGTTCGTCATGCCGGCGACACTGTCGTTGTTGACCGCCTCGTATCCCAGCGCCGAACGCAACAAGGCGGTCGGCATCTGGGCCGGGTTCTGCGGAATGGGCGCGATTGTCGGGTTTCTCGGCACCGGTGTGCTGTTGTTGTTCTGGTCGTGGCAATCGGTGTTCGTGGCGCTGGCCGCCAGTGCGGGTGCGCTGTTCGCCGCGGCCTGGCGCATCGGTTCCTCGCCGGATGCCTCCGCGAAGCCCGTCGACTGGTGGGGAGCGGTACTGGTCGTCGGCGCGGTGGCGCTGTTCGTGTTCGGAGTGATCGAGGCTCCCGAACGCGGATGGCTCGACCCCATTGCCGTCTCGTCCATTACGGCCGGGGTCTTACTCGCTGCTGCGTTCACGGTCGTCCAACTCCGCAGTCGGTACCCTTTGCTCGATGTCCGGTTATTCGCACAGCCAGGTTTCGCGGCCGGTGCAGCAGGCATAACGTTCCTGTTCTTCGCCACCTATGGATATTTCTTCCTGATCATTCAGTACCTGAGCCTCCTACTGGGCTACAGCCCACTGAAAGCCGCAGTCGCGCTGAGCCCGATCGCGCTACCCATGCTCGTTCTAGGAGCACTCACCCACTGGTATCTACCCCTGGTGGGATTGCGCGCTTCCATTGCCGGTGGCCTGCTGATCACCGCCGCCGGACTGTTCGCAACGACGTCGCTGACCACCGACTCGACTTATCTGGAACTGGGGTGGCTGATGGTGGTCATGAGTACCGGCATCGGATTGTGCTCAGCCCCAGCCACATCCGCTATCACCGCGGCAGCGCCGATGGACAAGCAAGGCGTCGCCTCTGCCGTCAACGACACCACCCGAGAGTTGGGTGCGGCACTGGGTATCGCGGTCGCCGGATCGCTGCTGGCCGCCCGATACGATGCCGCGCTGCGATCCGCGCTGGCGTCCTACCCCGCCGATATCCGCGATACTGCCGCAGGTTCGCTCGCACAGGCACTGGCGGTGGCCGATCGAAGTGGTGCTCTCGGCACGCAATTGGCCGAACTGGCACAGACAGCATTCCTCCAGGCGATGACCACATCACTGACTGCGCTCGGCGCTGTGCTGGTCATCGCGGCAGTGCTTGTCACGATCGTGGCACCCGGACGCAACGGCCGACCAGCGCCGTGGATCCGCTACCTGCGGCGACAGCACATAGTTCCAGATCATGTGCCAGCCGGGACGACGGTCGATTGTGACACCGCAGATTGAGGCGTTTCGCATGCGTGAGGGCTGCGTCCACGGCGACTCCCCCGACTTCGTCTCCAGAGGAACGGCAGTACGCCACCGAGCAACCGGCACAGCAGAATACACGCAGTCACAGGTCGCCCGGCTGCATCGCCGGGCGACCTGCTGTGTCCCGGGTTCCGCCGATTTTCGACCATACACATCATTCAATATGTATGGTCTGAGGGGAGTTCGCGAAAGGAACACCTCCATGACCTTCCAGACCGCCGAGGGCCGTACCGGACTGACCGAAGACCTGACCCGGCGTGCGCTCCGGCTGGTACTCGGCCACACCACCGACATGGCTGAGTCCACGCTGCGCGTACCGCTGCACTACTACCGCGATCCCAAGATCACCGAGATCGAGGAATCGCAGATCTTGCGCCGCACCCCGCTGGCGATCGTCCCCAGCGTCCAGATTCCCGAGCCCAACGACTACGTGGTGCGCACCGTGCTCGGCGATTCCCTGCTGATCACCCGCGACCACACCGGAACCACGCACGTCTTCTTGAACTACTGCCGCCACCGCGGCGCCAAACCCGCCTGCGGCTCGGGTAACGCCACCCGCTTCACCTGCCCGTACCATGCATGGACCTACCGCAACACCGGCGAGCTGGCGGGTGTGCCGGGCAAGGCCGGCTTCACCGGGATGTCACGCGACGACTACGGCCTGGTCGAACTGCCCAACCAGGAACGGCACGGTTTCGTCTGGGCGGTGCTCTCCGCAGACGGCTCGATCGATATCGATGCCCACCTCGGCGCGATCGGCCCGGAATTGGCCCAGTTCGATTACGGCTCCTACGGCTTCCACGACGAACGTGAATTCGAATCGGAGGTCAGCTGGAAAGGCGCGCTGGAGGCCTTTGCCGAGAGCTACCACTTCCCGTTCGTCCACGGCGAGAGCGTCATCGGCCAGAACACCGTGGCCAACACCTCTGCCCATGACACCTTCGGACGCCATCACCGCATGGGCTTCCCGTTCAACTGGATCACCGCGTTGGACACCGACCCGACCGGTTCCTGGGACCCGTTGATGAACATGGGTGTGATCTATTGGATCTACCCCAACCTGATCCTGGCCAATAGCCCAGTCGGGGTCGAAGTCCTCGATTTGCTCCCCGCCGGATCACCCACCCGCTGCACCGTCCGACACAGCTGGATGGCCAAAATCCCCGCCACCACCGACGAACAACGCGCGGTTTACGACAGCATCTACGCCCAGGTCCACGCCGCGGTCCGCGACGAAGACTTCGCCGTGCTCCCCCAATGCGGCGAAGGCGTCCGCCGAGGTCAACACGATCACATGATCATCGGCCGCAATGAAATCGGTGTCCAACACATGATCAAAGTCTTCGCCACCGAACTCGGCGTCGCCCTGGGCTAGTGGCCGTCGTCGGCGTACCGACCTTCGTGCCACCCACTATAAGAAGGACACCAAACCTGCCGAACTGGTTCAGGTATGTGGCCGATGCGTCGGCTACGTCGGGTTGTTGCGCGATAGGTTGCTGTTCGGAAGTGCCGGGGCAACCCAGGTGGTGAGGTATCTACGCAGGTCTTCGCCGCGGCGTGGCGGGCGGCCGGGATCGATGACGAAGGACTGGACAATACGCAACATATGTTCGACAAGTTGGTCCAGTTCATTGCCGGAAATTCCGGCTGCGTCCCAGTCGACCGAGAAGCGCTGCACAATTGAGCGACCGAATGTCAGTGCGGCGTCGGAAGTTACGCCGGCGGAGAAGGCGCTAGCGCGACCTGGGGTGAGCAGCAGGTTGAGGTATTTCTCGTGGGGCAGGCGCTCGAGGGTGTAGGCGATACCTTCCACAACAGCGGTTGCGGGGTCACGAATATCGCCCAGATGCTCAGCGAGGATGTCCAGGAAATGCCCGGTGTGCGCAACAGCCGTCGCGGTCAATAGCGCTTCGGTGCTGGGGAAGTAACGGTACACCGTCTGGCGGGTGACACCGACTTCACGAGCAACCTCCGCAATGCTGAACTCGACACCGAAGCGATCGATCGCCTGCCGCGCGGCAGCCAGAATCCGTTCGATGGCTTCGTTGTCGTCGCGGGGTGCCGCCCCAGACCATCCATGCGTACGCATCGGATTGTTCACTCCTTCACCCGCTACGGTCGCGGTCGACGTTACCGGGTCAGCATGAACTCCTTCTCGATGCGGTTCATCAGCGTTTCGTCCTCTTCAGCCACACCCAGATTCGACAACGACACCCGCAGCACTCGCCGCCCATGACGCCGTTCGGTCTCATCGAGCACGCTCGACTTGCCAGCTCCACACCGTCAATGCCGCGTCGAAGTGCTCGGCATACAGTTGGTGCTCTTCGTGCTGGTACACCGAGCTCAGTGGAAGCAGGCGACCGCCCCGGCCCCGGTCGCCTCGCGGCGATCACGAAACTGTTGCAGCAGTGTTCTCACTCGCCGTTCACCTCGACTTCTCCCGGCACCACCCGGTCGCGCTTGACAAGATCCGGCCACAGGGGCACAGCGATGCTTATCGCGCAGCAAATCGGCCAACCGCCATGTAGAGCCTGGACTTTCCTCACTCACGCCCCTCCTCCGCTAGCGATCGTTGCCACATCACGACCGCGTCCGACACTGCCGGGGGCCGACACGACAGTTAAAGAAGGCACCATGCGAGGAGCTGTACTCCACGCACCCAGGGTCTCTCGGCGATCGAGCAACTCACAAGCGTGGCGTATCCAGCACCCCCTTCCTTGGTCAGATCGGCGGCCGAACATGCGCCGGCATGGATCCATGTAGCCCATTGCGCACCAAACGGATACGGACTTTCTGGCTCGAAACGCGCTGCCCGACGGTGCCTTTCGGTGACTACAACGCAATCGCGTCGTGCAATGCCGAAACCGCCAACCGAGGTCATGCGCGAGCAGTCGATCTCGAAATCCTTCGCGGCCTGCTTTGCGGCCCGTGGCCCTTGCGGGCCACGGCGACCACGTAGCGGTCCATCTCCCCAGGCTCGCCCGATCGTGGTGCCGACCCGCTACAGCATGCGTCTCGGACCCGAACTCTGCTCGGTCGCAGCAGGATACGGTCTTGACCCTCGACCCGCGCGCCATTAGGGTTCTCTCAATTATTCGGCAAATTATATCGAATAATCGATAATCTCCGACCGCGCTGCTGCGGCGCTGGCGTACACGCGGAGTAGTCGCCACACGGAGAGGTACGTAGTTGTCCTTGATAGGCAGGCGCTTCGGCCGGGTCGGCGTGTGGGCCAGGGCTTGTATCGCTGTCGCGATGCTTGTGGTTCTTCCGTTGGCGGTTCGGGTTCCTGCGGTCGCGGTACACCACATGTCCGAGGCGACGGCGGGGACTATTTGCCCGGATGACGAGCTCGCCGCCGCATCGGAGTGGGCGCCGTCGAGCGGCGAGGTCGATGCCGCCTACGATCGGCATCCCTTCGTGGGCAATGGCTATCTCGGGTTGCGGGTGCCCCCGCGTGGTATGGGCTACGCCGTGACGGACGAGCTGAGTGGTTGGCCGCTGTACACGCCACGTTATGACGGCGCGTTCGTTGCCGGACTCTACGGCCATACACCGGGTGTCGCCGCGGACCGCGAGGTGGCGGTGGCCATTCCGAACTGGTCGGGCCTCACCGTTGGTGTCGGCGGCGAGAAGTACTCCGGCGCAACACCGTCGGCGCAGATCACGAATTTCGTGCAGACGGTGCACCAGCGGTGTGGGCTGGTACGCACCTCCCTCACCTGGACCACACCGGACGGCGAGTCCACCGACCTGGTGTACGAGGTGCTCACCGATCGCGTCGATCAGCATGTCGGGGCGGTGCGTCTGACGATGGTTCCGCACTGGTCCGGTCAGGTCACTGTCACCGATATGCTCGACGGCGCCGGGGCGCGACGAATGACGCAGAGCGACGGTGGTGCGCATGGCGAGGACGGTATCGGTGTCGGTTTCCGAACTGATGGCACTGCGGTCACCGGTGAGGTCGCTTCGGTATTACGCACGACAGCATCGACGGCGCAGCAGGTTTCGCCAGCGCTCGAATTGAGCATCGGCCGGGAGGCACGGTGGGAGGTTCGGGCGGAGGAAACCTACGAGGTGACGAAGTTCGTCGGTGTCGACACAACGCTCACCGCCTCGGATCCCGCGACTGCGGCGTTCGACGCCGCGCGCGCGGCCGCGGACAAGGGCTGGCCGCGGCTGCTCGCCGACACGGCAGCGGTGTGGCGGTCGCTGTGGCGCGGCGACATTGCCATACCGGATGATCCCGAGGTCCAGACTTGGGTGCGTGGCTCGCTGTATTCACTGTATTCGAGCACGAATTCCCAGCAGGACAACAGCATTTCACCAGTTGGGCTCAGCAGCGACAACTACGCGGGCGCGGTGTTCTGGGATGCCGATACCTGGATGTTCCCGACGCTGCTGCAGTTCGCGCCCGAGCTGGCGAAAACGGTTGTGGACTACCGGCACAAGACACTGCCGGGGGCGCAGGCCAATGCACGGCTGCTCGGTTTCCGTGGCGCGTTCTATCCGTGGACCAGCGCCAGCCGCGGCGATCTGGCCGAGTGTCTGAGCTGGCTGCCGCCGCACTGCCTGAATCAGATTCATCTGCAGGGTGATATCTCCCTGGCCGCCTGGCAGTATTACCTCGCGACCGGTGACAAGGACTATCTACGCAACCGCATCTGGCCGGTCATGCAGAACGTGGCCGAATTCTGGGTCTCGCGAGTCACGCCGAATCCGGACGGCAGCTACTCCATCAACAATGTCGCAGGCCCCGACGAATACAGCAACGGCGTACGGGACGGGGTCTATACCAACGCTGTGGCCGCACGTGCCCTGCGGAATGCCGCACACGCCGCCGATCTCCTCGGCGAACCGAGCCCACCCGAATGGACCACGATCGCCGACCGGCTGCGCATACCGTTCGATCCGGCGAAACAAGTCTTCCTCCAGTACGACGGCTATCCGGGCACACCGATCAAACAAGCCGACGCCGCGCTGCTGATCTACCCACTGGAATGGCCTATGTCCCAAGAGGTTTCCGAGCATACGCTGGACTACTACGCCGAACGCACCGATCCCGACGGTCCGGCGATGACCGACTCCATCCACGCCATCGCCGCCGCCGCGATCGGGCGCCCTGGATGCGTGACCCAAACCTATCTCGAACGTGCGGTGCGTTCATTCATGCGTGCGCCGTTCGGGCAATTCTCGGAGTCGCGGGGTGTCGGTGGTATCACGGAGATCCTGAGCGCTCCAGCGTTCACGTTCGTTACCGCGGCCGGTGGATTCCTGCAGTCTTTCACCAACGGACTGCTGGGGCTGCGCCTGCGCGAGGACAGGATCCGCATCGACCCCCTGCTGTCGCCGGAACTGAAATCCGGCGTGTCCATACACGGAATGCACTGGCAGGGAAGAACTTTCGATGCCCAGATCGGGCCAGGCAGCACAACCCTCACTCTTACCGAGGGTGTACCGATGCAGGTCGAAACCCCGACCGGCATGCACATGCTCAGTAGCAGCGAGCCGTTGACCGTCGCGACTCGGCGGCCGGATCTGGAGCACAGCGAAAACCTCGCCCGATGCACATCTGTCACCGCCTCCTCCGAGGAACCGGGCCGATACGCCGCCGCCGCAGTCGACGGCAGCCTCGCCACCGGTTGGGCACCCGAGGCCACCCAAGCAAACCTCACCGTCGATCTCGGCACCGACCAACCCATCAGCAGAATCCTCCCGCGCTGGGCCGAGCGCGCACCGATGTACACAATCACCGCATCCACCGACAACCACACCTGGACACCGGTCACCACCGACCCCGCAACCGGCACAGTGCAAAACCCACTCACCGCCCGCTACCTGCGCCTTCAGGTCACCAGCCCCAAAACCCATCCCACTGTCCAGGAACTGGAAATATCCGGCCCACCACAGTGATACGGACTATCGCCGAGAAGGGTTTCGTAGTCGGTGCCGAATAGCGTGAACGTGTCACGCTGGCCATCGGCGGCTTGCAGCAGGATCGGTATCAGATGCGATTCCGGTTCGTGCCGTTCACCCAGATGGACCCCGTCCGCGGTGAGGACCGCTCTGGCGGCGTTGAAGTAGCGCAGCGTTGCCGCGCCGAGCGTGTCGGCGGCGCCGCATTCTCCTGCGATGAGCTGATCGACCGTGGCTTTGGTTGCGGCGTATGGGTTCTTGGGTCGGACTTCGGCGGTTTCGTCAAAGGCGGTGGTGCCGTCGCCGGTGTACATCGATCCCGTGCTGGAGAAGATCAGGCGAGGAACAGTCGCGTTGCGGATCGCGCGCAGCAGTGCCAGTGATCCTTCGATGTTGTTGTGCCAGTATTTGTCTGGGTTGCTGACCGATTCGGCGACCCCCGGGCTTCGGGGGTGAGGAGGTCGGCGACCTGATGACCGACATCTCATAAAATCGGGCCGCGGTGGGCAGGTTGGACTCGAACCCGGTGGAGAGGTTGTCGATGATCTCGACCTCGTGGCCGGCGTCGACGAGTTGGTGGGCGACGACGGAGCCGATGTATCCGGCGCCGCCGGTGACGAGCAGCTTCACAGAATTCGAATCCTCCTTGGTAGCAGTGCTATTCAACAATTCCGGTGGCGACGATATAGCCCTTGGGGTCGCGCCACACCTGGCTTGGATGGCTAGTGAACCACCGGTGGATGTCGGTGGCTACGTCGGCGAGGATGGCGTCGCGGTGTGGGCTGTCGGCACCGACGCCGCAGAGGGAGGCCATGGCCTCGGCGAAACGGATCAGCGGCGCTGCGGTGTCGAAGACGAGGGCGTTGTCGAAGCGGTTGATGCTCACCGTGGTGAAGACCTCGGCCATCATGTCCGGCAGGCTGTCGGAGTTGACGCTGTTGGCCAGTTCCGCGACGGGTTCCAGTCCGTGGCTACGGGCGTGGGATGCAACGAGATCGCCTGTGCGGCGATGGCGTTGACGAGGCCGAGATCGAAGTCGAATCCGCCGTCGTCGGTCATCCATGTGCAGTGCTCGATCGAGTCGACGCCCACGTCGACCGCCTGGCGGATCCCAGTGGTGCCGTATGCGTGGGCGGGATCGTCAGCGGGATAGTGGCTTTCAGTACCCGGGTGGGCGGTGTGGTGGTGGCGAAGGTGTCGCTGTCGACGTAACGGGGCGCGCCGAGGTCGCGCACCGTGGTGATGCCCGCGGCTGCCAGCTCGCGCAGTGCGCGCCGGATCGTCACGGCGACCGCGAGACGGGTGTTGTGTTGGATCGCGGGTGCTGCGCAAGGGCCGGTACCCACCAGCTTACGAGGCCGGACTCTCGAAGCGGCTGCGGTGTTGGCTATGGCAAAACTGCACCCTGCCCGATCGGTCGTGTCCAGCATGGTTGCTGGCCAGCCGTCGCAGCTTGTCATCAAACCCGCCATTTAATGGCTGACGTCAACCGGAGTTAACCATGTACTCACGAAGTCAGTCGTTCTTTGTGCCAGCCGCCGATCGCAGTTGCTCCAACAGTTCCGGTCCGGTCCAGTCGCGGCGGTCACCGTGTTCGGCGGCCACGATCAGTTCGATAAGTCGCTGATTGACCGGTGTCGGCAGCCCCACCATCGCGCCGAGGCTCACGATCTCCCCGCACAACCAGGAGATTTCGGTCTTGCGACCGAGTTCGAGGTCATCGGCCATGGACGAGCGCGCCTCCGGATCGATGGCCAGCACGGTCGCGGCGACCCGGCGGAAGATCCCGTCCGGAACGGTCAGCAGCCGGGCCATCCACTCCGGTGGCAGCGGCGTCAGCCGGGCAGGGCGAATTCGCGCCCTGTGCATCGCTGCCAGCGCCTCGCGCTGGGTGAGGGCCAGGCAGCGCCGGAAGTCGCGGTCGGACAGTTCCTCGCGCAGCGGCCTGCCGGACAGCGCGTTGATCGGGTTGTTGAGGTTCAGCAGCAGCTTCGCCCATTGCACCGGCAGCAGGTCCGGATACCGCCGCAGTGCTAGACCAGCACGCGCGAATACGTCGGCGAACTGTACGAGCGCCGGATCGTCCTGTACCGCCAGCCCGCCCTCGGTGCCGCGATGGAACCGGCCGTCGGGATGGTGCACGACGTTGAACATCACCATGCCGGCCAGCACCACGCAGGTGGGCAGGATATCGCGAATCACCGCGTCGTTGCCGATCCCGTTCTGCAGGCTCAGCACCACGGTGCCGGGGCGGATCTTGCCCTCGAGATCGCGCACGGCCGCCGCGGTCGCCGCCGACTTCACCGTGACCAGCACCAGATCGGCAGACCCGACATCCTCCGGCGTGGTCGACACCCGCACCGCATCCCCCGCCACCGCGACGTCACCGCCATCGAGGTCGGTGAGCCGCAGCCCGGATGCGCTTATCTCGTCCAGCACCGGCTGCCGGCCGACGAATGTGACACCGGTGCCGGCCGCCGCCAGCTTTCCGCCGACAAAGGACCCGATGCTTCCGGCGCCCAGGACCAGCACCCGAGCGGGTGCTACCACCTCACTCACGCCGTTCCAGCCTCCGTGTGATTCATCTGGTCTCCAGGAAACCGGCCGCTTCGTAGGCGGCCAGCGCGGCGTTCGAGCGTTCGCGCACCGCAGTGATCAACTCGGGTGGGCCGAGCACCGTTACGCCGGAACCAAAGCCGAGCAGCAGCCGCGCCATCCAGTCCATAGTGGCGAAGCGCATGGTCGTCTCGATGCTGCCGTCCGGGTGCACCGCCATCCGATGCATCGGATATTGATCGAGCACCCAACCGTAATCGCCGCGAATGCGCAAGCGCGCCAGCGGAACCGCGGGATCGTCCTGGAACAGGTCGAGCGCGGCGGCCTCCTCGGTCGCATGGCTCGGCGGACGGGCGGGCTCGTCGAGTTCGGTGGCCGCCTCGATCCGATCGAAGCGGAACAGTCGCACACCCTCGGCTTCGCGGCACCAGGCCTGCAGGTAACTGTTGTTGTCCACCAGGACAATACGAATGGGATCGACGACACGCTCGGATACGACATCGCGACTCGCCGAGTAGTAGACCAGGCGCAGCGCGCGCTGGCGGGCCAGCGCGGACCGCACCGTCGAGACTGCCGGCGCCTCGGTCGGCAGATGCTCGCGGGCCTCATCGACGGTCTTGCCGCCGACGATGGCCGATTCCAGTTTGGCGATCGCCGCATGCGCCGCGGTCGGATCCACCATGCCCGGCATATCCACGATCGAGCGCAGCGCCACCAGCAATGCGGTCGCCTCGGTGGAGGTCAGCCGCAGCGGCCGGTCGATGCCCGCCGAGAAGGTGACCTCGATGCTCTCCTCGGAGAACGACAGGTCGATCAGATCGCCCGGTCCGTAACCAGGTAGGCCGCACATCCACAGCTGATTGAGATCGCTCATCAGCTGCTTGGTGGTCACGCCGAGATCGGCGGCGGCCTCTGCGGCACTGATCCCCGGATTGGCGATGAAGTAGGGAATCATATTGAGCAGCCGCGAGAGCCGAACCGAAAGTCGACTGCGCTCGGCTGTGCCTGTCGTCCGCTCGCTCATGACTGCACCTCGCCGCCGCTCGGCTCCGTCATGACCGAGCGATGCTCGGCTGTGCCTGTCCTTCGCTCGCTGCGCTCGCTCATGCCTCCACCTCGCCGGCGCTCGGTTCCGGCACGAGCGAGTGCCCGGCTGTGTTGATGGTTCGCTCGCTGCGCTCGCTCATGCGGTGACCTCCGTGTGGTCGAAGACCGAACGCAATCGCGCCACCACATCCGCGCGCAGTTCCTCGGGTGCGAGTACTACGGCATCTGGACCGAGTCCGGTGATCAAGCGCGCCAACCAATCTCGGGATCGGATGGGCAATTCGACGACCACGCCGTGGCGTTCGCCGATGGTGCGCTCTTCCAGCACGGGTCCGAGTCGACGGATCTCGCGGCCGTGACCGTCGGCCACCCACACCGTCGCGGTGCCGGTCACCGGGGCGCTGCCGGTCACGGTGCCGACGATCTCACGCAGATCCACGCCCTCGGGCTTGCTCACCGCATTGGGTGGGCCGTAGGCGGTCACATCGTCGCCGATGCGCGATAGCCGGAAGCTGCGGACCGCATCCCGGTTCCGATCGTGCCCGACCAGATACCAGCGGCCGTTGTGGGTGACCACACCCCACGGCTCCACATCACGCATGACATACGGCTCGTTGATCGCACCCCGATGTTCGAACCGCACCGCCTGACCAGCATCGACCGCGGCCAGCAGCTTGCCGAGCACCGCATCCGAGCCACGGGTGCGCGCGGGGACCGCGGGCACCGAGGCCACCGCGGCATCGGTCTCGACGTGGATCCCGGCCGCGCGCAATTTCAACAGCGCGCCCTCAGCCGCGGCCGCCAGCTCCGGCGACTCCCACATCTGCACCGCGACCGCGACCGCCGCCGCTTCCTCGCTGGTCAGATCGATATCGGGTAGTTCGTAGGCGTCACGGTTGATCCGATAGCCCTCCACCGTCGAATATCGGCTGACCTGCCCGACCTCCAGGGGAATCCCCAGGTCACGCAGCTCGTTCTTATCGCGCTCGAACATTCGACTGAACGCCTCGTCGCTGGCCGAATCCTCGTACCCCGCGACGCTGTCCCGAATCCGCTCCGCGGTCAGGAATTGCCGGGTCGACAGCAGCGCGATGACCAGATTCATCAGCCGCTCGACCTTGGATATCGCCACTCGACACAGGGTAATCGGCCGCCCGCCGCGACCGCGCGTCGGCGCGCGATTCACCCCGATCCGGTTCGCGCGCGGCCATCATGGAGTCATGATCATCGCGTTCTCCGTGACACCGCTGGGTGTGGGTGTAGATGTCGGCCGAGCCGTCGCCGAGGCCGTCCGCGTCGTGCGGGCCAGCGGCCTCCCGAACCGCACCGATGCCATGTTCACCACCGTCGAGGGCGAATGGGACGAGGTGATGGCCGTGGTCAAGGACGCCACGGACGCCATACTCGCGGTCGCACCCCGCTGCAGCCTGGTCATGAAAGCCGACATCCGCCCAGGCGTCACCGACGCGATGACCTCGAAGGTCGAAACCGTCGAGCGCTACCTCACCGAGAGCTAGCTACAGCCCACGCCGACTTTCGCTCGCACAGACCTATCGGCCTCCGCACAGAAGTCACAACCTGTGTGAGGGGCCCAGTAGGTCTGTGACTGCAAAGGCCGACGGCGGCGCTCACCTTGATCACTACCTCGCCCTGGGAGGGCGGCGGGAGTGGCTACATCGAGGCGATCAGCCGATCCACGCGCTCGTCGACGGAGCGGAACGGGTCCTTGCACAAGACCGTGCGCTGGGCCTGGTCGTTGAGCTTGAGATGCACCCAGTCGACGGTGAAGTCACGGCCCGCCTCCTGGGCGGCGGTGATGAAATCGCCGCGCAGTTTGGCGCGGGTGGTCTGCGGCGGGGTGTCCACGGCGGCGTCGACGGCCTCGTCCTCGGTGACGCGCTTGGCCAGACCCTTGCGCTGCAGCAGGTCGAAGACGCCGCGGCCGCGTTTGATGTCGTGGTATGCCAGGTCGAGCTGGGCGATCTTGGGATCGGACAGTTCCATGCCGTAGCGGTCCTGGTAGCGCTGGAAGAGCTTGCGCTTGATCACCCAGTCGACCTCCGTGTCGACCTTGGCGAAGTCCTGTGCCTCGACCGCGTCCAGAGTGCGGCCCCACAGATCGACGACCTGGTCGATATTGGGATCACGGTCGCGGTTGCGCAGGTGCTCGACGGCGCGGGCGTAGTACTCACGCTGGATGTCGAGTGCACTGGCCTGGCGTCCGCCGGCGAGCCGGACCGGACGACGACCGGTCAGGTCGTGGCTGACCTCGCGGATGGCGCGGATCGGGTTGTCCAGGGCGAAATCGCGGAACGAGACGCCCGCCTCGATCATCTCCAGCACCAGCGCCGCCGTGCCGACCTTCAGCATGGTGGTGGTCTCGGACATATTCGAGTCGCCGACGATCACGTGCAGACGCCGGTACTTCTCCGCGTCGGCGTGCGGCTCGTCGCGGGTGTTGATGATCGGGCGCGAGCGGGTGGTCGCCGAGGAGACGCCCTCCCAGATGTGCTCGGCACGCTGGGACAGGCAGAACGTGGCCGCCTTCGGCGTCTGCAGCACCTTGCCCGCACCGCAGATCAGCTGGCGCGTGACCAGGAACGGCAACAGCACATCCGAGATCCGGGAGAACTCGCCGGCCCGCACGACGAGGAAGTTCTCGTGGCAGCCGTAGGAGTTGCCCGCGGAGTCGGTGTTGTTCTTGAACAGGTAGATGTCGCCGCCGATGCCTTCCTCCGCGAGGCGCTGTTCGGCGTCGATCAGCAACTCCTCCAGCACGCGCTCACCAGCCCGGTCGTGAGTGACCAGCTGCGCCAAGTTGTCGCACTCTGCGGTGGCGTACTCCGGATGCGACCCGACATCGAGGTAGAGCCGAGCACCGTTGCGGAGGAACACGTTAGAGCTACGGCCCCAGGAAACTACCCGGCGGAAAAGATACCGGGCCACCTCGTCGGGGCTGAGCCGACGGTGTCCGTGGAAGGTGCACGTCACACCGAATTCGGTCTCGATCCCCATGATTCGTCGCTGCACACTATCGACATTACAGCTATGTCATGTACTCGCGTGGGGCTGCGGACAACCCCGGTGCATACGTCTTCACAACGATTTCGCACGTGAGCGAAATGTTCGGCGGAAAACTACCGGTCGAAACGAAGGCCCTCCCGATGCATCGGGAGGGCCTTCGCAGTCGAACAATCGTGGTGAACTACTCCGATTCGGAAGCGTCCTCGGACTTCGCCTCGGCGGGCGCCGCCTCGGCATCGCTCACCGAGTTACCGCCGTTCAGCAACTGGTCCAGGGCCACGCCCGCGACCCGGCGGAATGCCCGCCGAGGTCGCGCCTGTTCGAGGGTGGCGACCTCGAGCGAACCCACCCCGAGCACCCGCTTGTCCTTGTCCGCGGCGCCCTCGGGCACCCCGGCCTTCAGTGCCTTCACGGCCACGCCGACGGCACCGGCCAGATCGAGTCCGGGCTGGTAGGAGCTCTTCAACGCGGTCAGGATGGGCTCGGTCGTGCCGCCCATCACCACGTATTCGCGCTCATCCACTATCGAGCCGTCGAAGGTGATCCGGTACAGCACCGATTCCGGTGCCTGTTCCGGGTAGCCGACCTCGGCCACGCAGATCTCCACCTCGTAGGGCTTGAGCTGATCGGTGAAGATCGTGCCCAGGGTCTGCGCGTAGGCATTGGCCAGGCCACGACCGGTGACATCGCGCCGGTCGTACTGATAGCCCTTCAGGTCGGCCTGCAGGATGCCGCCGCGGCGCAGTGCCTCGAATTCGTTGTACTTGCCGACGGCCGCGAACCCGACGCGGTCGTACAGCTCGCTCACCTTGTGCAATGTCGCGGAGGGATTCTCCGCGACGAACAGCACACCCTTGTCGTAGGTCAGCACGATCACACTGCGACCGCGAGCGATGCCCTTGCGCGCGAGCTCGGTCTTGTCGCGCATGATCTGTTCGGCCGACGCGTAATACGGCAGTGTCATGCTGAGGCACTCCCCTCTTCCGCGGCCTCGCGATCGGCGACGATCGCCCGCGTGATCTCCTCCAACCGCGATTCGGTCACCTCGTCGGCGCCCTCGTCGTTGATGACGATGGCCGTCGGGTAGATGCCGCGCACCAGATCCGGTCCGCCGGTGGCGGTGTCGTCGTCGGCAGCGTCGAAGAGCGATTCGACGGCGATCCGCAATGCGCGGTCCTCACCGATTCCCTTGGCGTACAGCTTTTTCAACGACGACTTCGCGAACATCGAACCCGAACCGACCGCGGTGTAACCGAACCGCTCCTCACTGCGCCCGCCGACCACGTCGTAGGACACGATGCGACCGGCTTTGTCCGGATCGGTGGCGTGCTGGTCGTAGCCGACCAGCACCGGAACCACCGCCAGACCCTGCAGCGCGGCAGGGAGGTTGTCGCGCACCATCTTCGACAGCTTGTTGGCCTTGCCGTCGAAGGTCAGCGAGACACCCTCGATTTTCTCGTAGTACTCCAGCTCGACGGCGAACAATCGCACCATCTCGATGGCCATGCCCGCGGTGCCCGCGATACCGGCCGCCGAAAAGGTGTCGGTGATGTACACCTTCTCGATATCCCTGCTGGCCAACAGGTTTCCCTGGGTGGCCCGCCGGTCACCGGCAATCAGCACACCACCGCGGAACGAGACCGCCACGATGGTGGTTCCGTGCGGAGCCAGCTCCTTCGCGGCGGTGCCACCGGAGATTCCGGTGGCACCTTCGATCGCGCCGAATCGGTTGCCAGGCAACAGTTCCGGTGCGTGCATGCGCAGGTGCTCGGTGAATGACGAGAGGGCGTGCCCCGGGTGGAGACGCAAGGGGTCACCTGCTGTCACTGGCCGCCCTTCTGCACATACGCGCGAACGAAGTCTTCCGCGTTCTCCTCGAGCACATCATCGATCTCGTCGAGCAGGTCGTCGGTATCCTCCGCCAATTTTTCGCGGCGCTCCTGACCGGCGGCGTCAACGCCCTCCGGGCCCTCGTCCTCGTCGCCGCCCCCGGCGCGCTTGGTCTGCTCTTGTGCCATGGCAGCCGACCTCCTCTGTCCTCATCATGACCAGGGCTCCATTCTGAGCACGACCCTGATCATGAGCAATGTCCGTGCCCGTACATCAACACTACCCAGCCGCCCTGACAACGTGCTCGGTTATCGGCCGCGTGTTCGCGGCCCCTGGTGTCTCGCGTGCGAGCCATCGAGCCTCGCTCGTACGGCGCATGCGCCTCGACGACTCGGCCGTGTTCGATGGCCGCGGACGCCGGACGAGCCGCGAACAGGTCGCTCGTAAGACTCGTTCCGTGTGGATCGCGTTCGCGATAGTCGTTGCCAGCTGGGCGTATTCACCCATCTGGGCTAGGTCGTCAGCTGTTCCACCAACTCGGCGGCGGTATTCACACCGTCGAGCAGCTTGCCGACGTGAGCCCTGGTGCCGCGGCGCGGTTCCAGGGTGGGGATGCGCACGAGTGAATCGCCGCCCAGGTCGAAGATCACAGAATCCCAGCTGGCCGCTGCGATATCGGCACCGAATCGACGCAGACATTCGCCGCGGAAGTAGGCACGGGTGTCGGTCGGCGGCTTGGTCATCGCGTCGAGCACCTGCTGCTCGTTGATCAGGCGTTTCATCGAGCCGCGGGCGACCAGGCGGTTGTAGAGGCCCTTGTCCAGGCGGACGTCGGAGTACTGCAGGTCCATCAGGTGCAGTTTGGGCGCGGCCCAGCTCAGGCCCTCGCGCTTGCGCATCCCCTCGAGCAGGCGCAGCTTGGCGGGCCAGTCGAGCAGATTCGCGCATTCCATCGGATCGCGTTCCAGCAGATCCAGCACATTGGCCCAGTTCTCCAGGATGTCCTTGACGCGCTCGTCGTCGTTGCCACTGCGGGCCACGAACTTCTCCACCCGGTCCAGGTAGATGCGCTGCAGCGCCAGCCCGGTGAGTTCGCGACCATCGGTGAGCGCGACGGTGGCGCGCAGGGTCGGATCATGGCTGATCTGGTGCACGGCGGTGACCGGACGGGCCAGCTGCAGATCCGACAGATCCTCGCCCGCCTCGATCAGGTCCAGCACCAGCGCGGTGGTGCCGACCTTGAGGTAGGTGGACATTTCGGCGAGGTTGGCATCGCCGATGATGACGTGCAGGCGGCGGTATTTGTCCGCATCGGCGTGCGGTTCGTCGCGGGTGTTGATGATGCCGCGCTTGAGCGTGGTCTCCAGACCGACCTCGACCTCGATGTAGTCGGCGCGCTGGGACAGCTGGAATCCGGCGTGATCACCGGACTGGCCGATGCCGACCCGGCCGGAACCGCAGATCACCTGCCGCGAGACGAAGAACGGGGTGAGCCCGACGATGATCTGGTTGAACGGGGTGTCGCGGCTCATCAGGTAGTTCTCATGGGTGCCGTAGGAGGCGCCCTTGCCGTCGACATTGTTCTTGTACAGCTGCAGCCGCGGCGCGCCCGGCACGCTCGAGGCGTGCCGCGCGGCCGCCTCCATGACCCGTTCGCCGGCTTTGTCCCAGATGACCGCATCCAGCGGATCGGTGACCTCGGGCGCGGAGTACTCCGGATGGGCGTGGTCGACGTAGAGCCGGGCGCCGTTGGTGAGGATCATATTGGCCGCGCCGACCTCGTCGGCGTCGATCACGGGGGCCGGACCGTTCATCCGGCTCAGGTCGAAGCCGCGAGCGTCGCGCAGCGGCGATTCCACCTCGTAGTCCCAGCGCGTGCGCTTCGCGCGCGGCACCCCCTCCGCGGCGGCATAGGCGAGAACCGCTTGAGTGGAGGTGAGGATCGGGTTGGCCGACGGCTCGGTGGGTGTGGAGATGCCGTATTCGACCTCGATACCGATGATGCGCTGCATACCGTCGAGCCTAGGCGACGCGTGCCTGCCGCCGGTCGCGACCGGCGGCATCGGCGATCTCGGGTGACCTCGATGTCATACCGATGGTGGTACTTCCGGAGGATACGGGCAGGCCGCGGCGGCCGGGATATTCGGAATATGACCGATTCGATCGCCGAAATCACGGGGCGCCACCGCAAGTCGGATGAACCGAGCGTCACCCAGCCGAAGAATCCCGCGCGATTGGTCGCCCTGGACGTATTGCGCGGCATCGCGATCCTCGGCACGCTCGGCACCAATATCTGGATCCTCACCCATCCCGAGGGCATCGTCGGGTACATCAACGAATTGGGCAGCCCGGCGACCGGCTGGATGTGGTCGGAGCGAGTGCTGCAGCAGCTGGCACAGGGCAAGTTCCTGGGGCTGCTGACCATCATGTTCGGCATCGGCCTGGCCATCCAGCAGGGCTCGGCGGTGCGAGCCGGTCGACGGTGGCCGGGAAGCTATCCGTGGCGGGCCGGGTTGCTGTTCCTCGACGGTGTGCTGAACTTTCTGTTCGTCGCGGAATTCGATGTGCTGATGGGTTATGCGGTGACCGGTTTCGTCGTCGCCTTCATTCTCGCGACAAGCGAACGCGCGCAACGTCGTTGGCTGACCATCGCAGCCGGATTCCATATCGTCGTGCTGACGCTCATCGGTATCGCGATGGCTGTTGCGGACCAACAGGATTCGATGTCGCGCGAGCCGCTGGATCCGAATCCCTATGCGGACGGGTCGTTCTGGGATCTGGTGCTGTTCCGACTGGAGAACGCGGGCATGTTCCGGTTCGAGCCGATTTTCGTCTTCCCGATGTCGATCGCGCTGTTCCTCGCCGGTGCGCAGTTGTTCCGGGCCGGTGTGTTCCGACCGGAGGGTGCGCGGATACGTAGGCGGCTCATGATCGTCGGATTCGCTGTTGCCGCGCCGATCGATCTGGCGGTCGGTGTGCTCGGCGGCGATCTGGTCTTGCTGACCAGGTACGGCACCGCCCCGTTCGTCGCCTTCGGCCTGCTCGCGCTCGTCGCGGAGTTCTACCTTCGTCGCCCGCGGGTCGGATTCGTCGGCAGGCGGCTCACCGAGGTCGGGCGGATGGCCCTGAGCTGCTACATCCTGCAGAATCTGATCGCTTCGGCGCTGTGCTACGGCTGGGGTTTCGGGCTTGCCGCGCGCGTTTCCCCTGACGCTCGGGTGCCGTTCACCGCGGGTATCTACCTGCTGGTCGCGCTGATCATCGTGACCATCGCGCACCTGTGGTTGCGCCGGTTCGAGCGCGGTCCGGTCGAGTGGGTGTGGAATCTCAGCTATCGCACGCTGGCCCGCGAACACTGAGTCACCGCAGCGTTGCGTACATCGCCGCAGTTCAACACCTGAAATCGGCGCGAATGCGACCGGATGTACCCGAGGAGAACATGAGTAGCGGACTACTCGTGTTCTTTTCGCGTCGGCGCCGGATGCTGACGCGACGTCACCGAACTGCGTCGACGTATCGATTTCAGATGTACAGGAGGTGCGTAGCGTCGGAACCAGCCCGAGCAATGAGTAAGGACCACGCGTTCGCCGAACTCGAGCGTCTCGCGAACGATGACCTGATCCGCTTCGACGGGCCCGCCTCACCGGCCTCGGTCGGATTCGCAGGTTTCGACCCACTGTCCGGCCGGCCGCTACCAGGCAGTCTCGCCGGGGTGGTCATCCGTCACGGCAACACCCCGGCGGCACCCCAGCACCTCGATTCGCGAAATGCTTTGGCACTGGTGCGATTCTGCCGATTCCTGGCCGCCAACTTCGGCGTCACCGAGTTGCACACCCTGGGAGCGGCCGGCCGCGGAACGCATTCCGACGACTGCCACGGCCAGGGCCGCGCCGTGGATTTCGCCGGTGTCACCATGCCGGTCGGGGATGTATCGCGCAGAATCACCGTGGCAGCGCATTGGGGCACCGTCGAGACCGCCGTGACACCCGGCGGCACGTGGCCGCGCGGCACTGGCTCCCGGGTGCGCTACCGACTCGACGAACCCGATGCGAGTCCGCTCGGCGATCCGGACGGCGATCTGTTCGTCGCCGACTTCTTCCGCAGCGTCTACGATTTCGCGGCGGGTGAATGGCAGGACTGCTCGGACAGTCCCGATCCCGCGACTGCCATCTCCGGCATCGGCGATCCGAGTTTCATCCTGCATCCCGACCATCCGGACGACCATCCGCTCCCGGCCACATCCGGTCGCGCGGCCCATATCGATCACATCCACTTCCAGATCGGCAAGTCCGGGACCGAGTAGGTGGACTAGCGTCGTCGGTGTGACACTCGCCGACCGATATCCCTTGCTGCACACGCCAACCCGCTGGGAATGGGGCAGTCTGGATGTGCGGTTCTCCACCGAGTTGCCACCCGACGAATTGGTCACCAATATCCACGTCGTCTGCTTCGTCGGCGCCGATATCGTGCTGTGTCACGACGATCGCGATATCTGGATCGTGCCCGGCGGCACCCGAGAGGCGGGCGAAACTGTCGATGCCTGCGTGCGACGCGAACTCATGGAAGAGGCTGGTGCCCGCCCGGTCGGACCGGTGCGGCCGTTCGGCGCTCACCACACGACCACCGACCGCCCTGCACCGCACTATCCTTGGCAGCCACACCCGCACAAGGCGTGGCTGTGGTGCACGGCGGATGTGGTGCTCGAATCCGCGCCGACCAATCCCGAGGATGCGGAGAATATTCTCGAGGTCCGCGCCTTCGCACCAGCGGAAGCAATGCGCCTGTCGCGCACCGACGGCGACTACATGGCCGAATTACTCTCCCTCGCAATAGAATTCCACCGGGGCTGATCAGCCGAGGGGCGTACGGAATCCGGTGAGCAGTCGCGCGATATCGATCGGCGCCTGCTCCGGTCGCAGCGGTGCGTGTTCGACGAGCAGGCGGTACCAGAACGGTCCGAAGATCAGATCGGTCGCGTACTCGATATCCAGGTCGGCGGCGAGTTCACCGCGTGCCACACCGCGGGTCACTATGCGCGCCACCACATCTCGCCGAGTCTGTACCCAATCCCGGAACGGTCCGGCGAAGTCCGGGTCCAGCTGAGCCTCGGCCATCAACCCGCGTAATGCCTTGACCCGCAACGGATATTCGACGACACCGTAGAGCGCCTCGAGGAAGACGGTCAGGTCCCGTTCGGCCGATCCGGTATCCGGGTCCGGCATGCGCTGGGTGACCACCATACCTTGGGCGTCCATGACCAGGACCGCCTTCGATTTCCACCAGCGGTAGATCGTGCTCTTGGCGACGCGTGAGCGCGCCGCGACGCCTTCGATCGTCACCTTGCCGAAGCCCTGCTCCTCCAGCAGTTCGGCCGTCGCCTGCAGTACCGCATCGCGTGCGGATTCGCTGCGGATTCGACCGCCGGACCGCGGTGTCGCAGCACTTCCCGTCGCCATGGCGGTCAGTGTATTCGTCTGCTATCGTTTTGCGAAACGCTACGGAGCGTTTCGATTTAGGAGATGAGTGACAATGAGCGCGATCGTGGTGAACCACGGCCTCGGAGCCCGTGCCGACAGCGTCTGGTTTCCCTATTTCACGGCGGAGCTGACCACACTCGGCCATACCGTGACGATCCCGAACCTGCCCGATCCGGACGCACCCCGGCTGGAGCCGTGGCGCAAAGCCTTCGCCACAGCGGTGGCCGCGGCGGGTCCGGCCGGCGATACCGTTCTGGTCGGCCACAGCATCGGCGGAGTCAATGTGCTGCGCATGCTCGAGCAGCACGATGTCGCCGCCACCGGGCAATTCGCCGGAGTACTTCTGGTGTCCACCGCAGCACATGAGGTCGGCTATGACATATTGGCCGAATTCTTCGCCGAACCGTTCGACTGGGCACGAATTCGTGGCGCGGCGCGCGAGTTCCGGGTGTTGGCCGCCGCCGACGATCCGGTCAATGTGCCCGATCCAGTCGAGCACGTCGGACTGCTGGTGCGCGGTTTGGCGGCCACCGCGGTGCTCACTGCGACCGGGAGCCACCTGGGCAACTTCCCCGACGACCACATCGAACTACCCGAGGCCGTTCGGTTGGTCGATGAAATCCAGGCGGCCACACGGTGACTCAGCAACAGATAGACGACAGCCGCGGACCTGCCGCGCAACCCGCTGGTCCGGTCAAATGGAAGCTGTGGCTGTTGACGGTCATCGGCATCTATCCGCTGCTCACAGTTCTGGTGACGATCTCAGGGCCGCTGCTCGAACCACTGGCGCCGCCGCTGCGGCTGGCGGTAATCGTGCCGATCGCCGTCGCGGCCATGGTGTGGGTCGTCATGCCATTGCTCACCCGCCGATGTGCGGGGTGGCTGATGCGGTGACGGATTCTATTGGGACCGTACGGGTTCCGCGCGGCTCAGCAGGTCTTTGACGATGGTGTCGCGTTCCAGCGGAACTCCGAGACTGCGCGCATTGCCCTCGAACAGCGCGAGCACCGATTCGGTCAGGATGCCTTCGACGTGATCGGAGGTCAGTGTGGTCGCGCCATCGGAGCGCCAGTTGTTCACGAAACCGTCGACGAAGCCGATAATGCCGAAGGCCATCGGGCGGGCGCGATTCGGATCGATTCCGAAGCGCGCCAACGATATTGCAAACATATCGGCGAGCCGACCACCGATGCGATTGCGCGCACCGGCCAGCGCCTGTGACGAATCCCCTTGCGGCGCGGCCTCCCCCAGGAATCGGTGCAGATTCGGATGACGCTCGACCCAGCCGATATAGGTACCGATCGCCCCCCGCACAGCATCGCGCAGGGTACCGTCGGGATGCAGGGTCGGCATCAGTGCGGTCAGCAGTGAATTCAGGATCTCCCGACGAATCTGCTCATCGAGATCGGCGCGTCCGTCGAAATGCCGGTACACCACCGGACGCGGCAGATGCAGCCGGTCCGCGATCGCCTGCACGGACACTTCGACACCCTGCTCTTCGATCACCGTGATCGCCGCATCGATGACGTCCGCGCGACGGCGTGCCTTGTGGCCGTGCCATCGGGTGCTGCGACCGTCCGACGCGGCGGGATCGCGCTTTCCGGCGGTGCTGCTCACCAGCTCACGATACCTGGAACGACTATTGACCGTGACAGTCTGTCTCACTAACCTGAGTGTTACAGCTTGTATCAGGTATTCGAGAGTTGGAGCCGACATGGGCAACGAGGCCGCAGTCATCCCACAGGAATCCTTCGCACAGCGCCTGCTGACCGGTTCGGTGAAGAAGTCGTACGAACCTGCCGTCGATATGGACTGGGACGCGCCGCTCGATCCCGACAAACTGTTCCTGCCGCCGGAGGTGGTTTCGCTCTACGGCACCGCGCTGTGGGAATCGATGACCCCGCAGCAGTGCCGGGAACTGTCGCGCCAGGAACTGGCCAATGTACTGTCCGTCGGCATTTGGTTCGAGAATCTGCTCAACCGGCTGCTGCTGCGGGAACTGATGCGCGATGATCCGACCACCCGGCATTCGCACTACACCCTCACCGAAATGGGTGACGAGTGCCGGCACATGATGATGTTCGGCAAGCTCATCGACCGGATCGAGGCGCGTCCGTATTGGCCGCGGCTGCCCGGCCGACTCGCCATCGGGGCCCTGCCACTGTTCCTGCGCGGGTCGATGACCTGGGTGGGCGCACTCGTCGGCGAGGAGATTTTCGACGCACTGCAGCGGCGCACCCTCGACGATCCGGAGTTGCAGCCCTTGGTTTCTCGGGCGATGCGGATCCACGTCACCGAGGAGGCCCGCCATATCGGATTCGCACGCGACGCACTTGCGCGTCGGGTGCCGACCATGTCGCAGGCCGAATTGGTCTACACCCGTTTGTGTGTCGCGGTGGCCGCACCGCTGTTCGTCTATTTGATGACCAATCGGCACATGTACGACCGTGCCGGGCTGGACGGTCGAGCGGCGCGCCGGATCGCGACGAATAACCCGTATGCGAAGAAAGCGCTCGGTACCGGCGCCGCGAATCTCGGTGCATTCCTGGACAAGCAGGGCTTGATCGGTCCGTTGGGCAAGCGAATCTGGCGTTGGCGGGGGCTCTACGCATGACCGAACCCGGAATCGTGATTGTCGGGGCCGGTTTCGGTGGTATCGGCATGGCCATCGAGCTGCGCAAGTCCGGTTTCGACGACTTCGTCGTGCTGGAGAAGGCCGAGGAGATCGGCGGAACCTGGCGGGAGAACACATCCGATATCCGCAGGCATGTTCGGCTCCGGTCCGAAGTCGTCGCACTCGACTTCGATGACGAGGCGGACCGCTGGCACGTACGGACCGCGGACGGGCGGCATTTCCAACCCCGCGCGGTGGTGATGGCACCGGGACCGCTGCACGAACCGAGCATGCCGGACTTTCCTGGCCGGAATGTTTTCCGGGGAAGTAGTTTTCACTCGGCGCTGTGGGATCACGATTTCGAGGTGACCGGCAAGCGGATCGCCGTCATCGGAACCGGTGCCAGCGCTGTGCAGTTCGTACCGCAGATCGCGAAGCAGGCCGAGCAGGTGACGGTATTCCAGCGGACACCACACTGGATCGTGCCGAAGCCGCATCGGCCGCTCTCATCGGTCGAGCATCGGATGTTCCGGTATCTGCCAGGGGCGCAACGGTTCTACCGCTGGGCGATCTATCGGGGTTACGAGTCGTTGACCCCGGCGTTCATGAATCCGGAGCTCATGCGTCGTGCGGAGACGGTGGCGCGGGCGCATCTGCGTCGTCAAGTGGCCGACCCGGAGCTGCGGCGCAACCTCACGCCGGACTATCGGCTCGGATGTAAACGAATCTTGGTTTCCAACAACTACTATCCGGCGCTGCAGCGGGAGAATGTCGCGCTTTTGACCTCACCTATCGCGTCCATCACCGAGACCGGGATCGTCACCGCCGATGGTATCGAGCAGGAATTCGACGCCATCGTGTACGGGACCGGGTTCAAGATCTCCGACCGATTCACCGATCAGCACATCGTCGGCGCGAATGGGCTCACTCTCCAAAAAGCTTGGCGCACTGGGATGGAAGCGTTCCTGGGCGTCGCCGTGCACGGTTTCCCGAACCTGTTCCTCATCATGGGCCCGAATTCCGGTGGCGGAAATCAGTCGATCGCCTTCATGATCGAGGTGCAGGCCCGCTATATCCGCCAATGCCTGGAGCTGCTGAGCAAAACCTCCAACAGTCGGATCGAGGTCCGCGCCGCGACCCAACACGAATTCAATCGCCGGGTGCAGTCGAAACTGGCCGGCACCGTGTGGAATTCGGGCGGCTGCGGGAGCTGGTACCTGGACGAGCACGGGGTGAATCGGGCCACCTGGCCGGGTTCCAGCGTCTCCTATCGGCGCACCATGCGCCGACCGGACCCCGGCCACTACGACCTGACCGTGCCAGCGGATCGGGAACCGGCACACGAGTATTCGGGTCCGGCGCTGCTCGACGCCCCGGGCGTGGAAGTACCGGTCGAGGTCACCCTCGGCGGGCATCCGGATCCGATCGACGGCCGCTACCACTGGTACGGGCGCGTCGCCCCGAGCGACGGCCATGAGTTACCCGATCCCGGACGTGCCGAGGTACTGCTCACCCTGCCCGGCGGCGTGCCGACCGCTGGTCGCCTCCAGGAGCGTGACCCCTGGGGCAACCTCCGCATCGTCGGTATCGGCACCCCGCCCTACCCGCTGGCCGCGGTCTGAGTGGCCGGGCGCAGCAGCCATGCGCGCAGGGCCTCGGTGACCTCGTCGGGGCGTTCTTCCATGATGAAGTGGTTGCACGCGCTGGGGTGGGCTGACTAACGTCCCATCCCAGTCCGCCCCGTCGTCTGTCATAGCCAGCAAAAACGCCCACTGACGTGGATGGGTCGTCAAACAACATGTGCCGAGAATCGATCGCATCGACCTGTCGATCGTCGCCGATTCGGTCGGGTTCGATCGCGTTGCGTGGCGCCCGGAGGGGCGAACTTCCCCAGAATTTCCCCCAAAATCTCCCGGGACGGATAGGGCCGCCCGTTGTTTGCTACGTGGCCAATCAACCAGAAGAAGCGCCTGCCGACCCTGCTCTGACGTGGGATTTCTTGTTCGCCACCGGAACTGACAGTGTTGACGTGCCGCTTCTATGGATGGTCGAATCCCGACGACAACCCACCCGAGGGAGCTAGACCCTCCCGGCGTGGCTACAAAAAATGCCCCTCAGCGGATCTAGACCATCCGCCAAGGGGCTGATGCCAGGAAGAAGGGACCTTCCCGACATGACCATTATCACCATGCCAACGCGCCGACGGCGTGCCCAGGCTGCGGGTCCGTTCGATGTCGACTTCGATTTCACCGAACAGCAGAACCGGGCACGGAAACGCTTGGCTGAGCAGACTGATGACGCGTTCATCGACGCCAAGTCCGACGATGAACTACTCGCCGAGCGCGCCGTCGAGGAGGACATTCGTGCGCTGACCCGTATCGCTCGCCTGAACACCGCCAAAGACGCTCATCGCCACCAGGAACGACGGCGGCGTCTCGAAATTGCTGATGCCGAGGCGCATGCGGACGCCATCGCCACGCATCGGCGTGTCGCTAGCCCCGCTGCCCGGGTCGGGCGACTATTCCGTAGCTCACAGTGGGTCTCACGTGTCATGAATGGCGTCGTGGTGACGGGCGTGCTGTGGGGATCGGTCAACGTGCAGAACAACCTGATGGCAGGGGCCGCCATCACGGACCCCCGATATTGGCTTGCATTCCTCGTCGAGCCGCTGATCACGCTGCCACTCATCGCGATCATGCACCTTGCAACCACGGCGTCCCGAGAGGGACACGTGATCGCCAAGTCGAAGATTGTCACGATTGAGGCAACGTTGTTGCTGCTGAGTATCACGTTGAATGTCATGCCGCATATCGCAGCTGGTGACATTCAGGCGACGATCGAGTTCGGCATCGCACCGTTGATGATCGCGGCTGTCGTGTGGATGCACTCGTTCGCCGCTGGCGAGTTCGCCATGATGATCGGCAACAGCCCGGCCATGGCCGATCCCGTTACGGTCGCCGCTTCCGGATCCGCGTCGCACCCAATGAATGACGCTGCTTGACTGCGCCCGGCCGGCTCCCCCATCAGCACAACTGATCATCGCCATTCCGGCATACGAGCCTATGGCGCTGGCTGCACAGCGATAACCGGCACCAAACCCTCACCACCGGTGTCGTCTCGCGGCCGCAGAGGTCCCAATCCCTATACAGCCTGGGGAATCAGAACTTCCGCGAGCGCCATGTGTGAATCACCGGCACCCGGGGGCTTGACATTTCGGCACATCCCCTCTGGTGGACCTGCTCTCACGCTGTGCCGGACCAACCTGCGCGGGATGGCGTGGCCGTTGGGGCCGTGACCGGTTGTGCATCAAGACAACTCGAGCATGGATGCACCACGCGGCGCGCGGCGCCCGTCTTGCTATCGCTTGTCACTGAGGCCGCCACATGCGGGGTCGCCATCCGCGCGTCGTGATGGCAGCATTCGACGCGAACGAGCTGTGTTCGTGCGGCTTTCGCGTCGCACGGTGGATCGGCTTTGCCAAGCCGACATAATTTGTCAATAATCAAGGGCACCTCGGTCGGCTGCGGTTGGGCACTCACACGACACGCACCGCGAATCGGCACCTTCGAGGCATTGCGTCTGTGGTGAATTCATACGACAACCTCTAGAAGCCGGACCCGAGATGCTGCCATGTTCGGACGAGCAGGCGGGCGCAGGAAACAACGCCCGCAGCGGCACGAGTCGGGGTCGGCGCGTGCTGTCAGGGTTTCACATCGATCTCGTGCAAGTTGTCGTCTATATTACCGGTCGACTCGCCTGCGCATACGCGCCGACGGAGGTCGTTTCCTGGCTGATGATTCCAGTGGCCACCGGGTCGGCCGACAAGTTGACGTGTGGCCAACGCCCAGTCAGGATCCCGCTCGAAGCTGTGCCGCGAGGCGGTCACCGGCTGGGACCGCTGTTTGTCGAGCGCACATCAGGGGCTGGTCCGCAACGCCGCGAACGCGGCGGGCACTGAAGTGGCCATCGTTATCCGTTCCAGCGCGGCCTTTCCGATGAAACCGCGGGTATGTAGTTCGGTGATCCATTCGAACAGTCCGCGGTAGTGGCCATAGGGATCGAGCATTACCACGGGTTTGTCGTGTATGCCGAGATCGGCGCTGGTCCAGATCTCGAGGAATTCTTCGAGGGTGCCGATGCCGCCGGGGAGGGTCAGGAAGGCGTCGGCGCGATCTGCCATGATCTGTTTGCGTTCTCGCATGGTTTCGGTGACGAGTAGTTCATCGGCGTGGATGTCGGCGACCTCACGGTGCACCAGGTGTCTCGGGATGACGCCGAGGGTGTGCGCTCCGCCGGCTCGCGCCGCGGTGGCGACCGCGCCCATCATGGCGACGCGACCGCCGCCAGAGACCAATTGCCAACTCCGGTCGGCGATTTCGGTGCCCACCTGGGTGGCCAAAGCCAGATGCACGGGGTCGACGGTGCTCGCCGAGCAGTACACGCATACCGAATATCGACGCGCGGACCCGCTCACTGGTTGCCCGCCGTTGCATCGCAATGGTCATCGGCTGTGTCGCTTCGCATGTAGATGACATCGAAGGTGTGTGGGTCATAGATGTGCAGCGCGCCCGCAGGATCGCGGACGATCCAATGGCCGATCGGGATGGTCTGCCCGCCGCGGCCTCGATGCAATAGCAAGACCGGCACCGATCGGCCGCCTGGCGGTCGCGTATGTTCGATATGAACGAGATTCCCAGCCCATTCTGCTATTTCGGTGCAGTTGGTGCCGGTCCAGCGGATGGCTTCGACCGCTGCCGGCCGAGGACGGAACGAGAAGGGGCCGCCCCCTTCGATGCCGATATCGGCTGCGACTTCACGCATGTGCGAATCACTCCGGGTAGGAAAGACGACGGAGTCCTCAGCCGAACAGGTCGGTGAATACCGCGTACTGTTCGTGGCCGTGCTCGGCGTGGACTTGGGCTATGCGTTGCGCGAGTTCGATTCCTACGGGTTCATCGGGGGTGATGGCGGCCAGGTCTCGTGGGTCCGTCTCGGTCTGCTCGCACCATTGCACGAGCGCCTCGAATCCGTTGATGGAGGCGACGAATCGCCGTTGCCGAGTGTGCTGCCAGGCAGCTGCGAATTCCTCCAGCATTCCATTGCCGAGCATCCGCAGGGCTCGGTCGCGGAGGCGATCGACGTATGTCGATTCATCGCGCAGGGCGAGAACGCGGGTAGCGAATCGGAACGCGAACTGGTCTCTGTGTAGTGCGAATCGGCGCAGCACGGAGATCGAGCCCCCTTCGATGACAACGCGCTGGTGGTATCGGGTCAGTGTCTGGACGTGGTTCAACAGCGACTGGGCTGCCTCGTTCGCCGGGTAGTCCCCGTCGGGGACAACACGGTGACTGAGGTGAAATCTGTTCGCCGCGCCGGTGAATCGCGCGCTGGTAGATGGCAGATCCACATAGCACTGGATGCGGTCGGCGACGACGACCGGTGCCTGCATTGCGTCGGCCAGTTCCATCGCTGCTTCGGTTTTACCCGATCCGGTGGGACCGGCTATCAGCAGCACTTCCGCCGATTCCGGGAACATGCTTCTCTCCGTTGAGGTCTCGCCTCGGCCGGGTGTCGGTACTGAGAACTCGACGACTGATGCCGCAGTCGTTCGACTCGATAGCTGGTCAGATTGATTGTGTTCGAACATAATTCACCGATTCCGTAGTTCGGGGTGCGCAGTTGGCGCGGCGAGCGGGCAGCACGGTGCGCCCCGCCTGTGGTTTGTAGGAGTCCGCGCCCGATTCAGGTGAGTACGGCTGCTAGGGCCGCGCAGGTGTACTCGGTTTGAGCTCGGGTCCCGATCGTGACGCGGATCCATCCGGGTAGTTCGAACCCGGCGAGATCACGAACGTAGATCTGGTGTTCGTCGGCTAATCGAGCGGTGACCGCTGCGCCGTCGCGACCTCCAGTGGAAACCATTACGAAGTTCGTCACCGACGGTAGAAAGCGCACTCGCGCCTCGTGCAGCCGGGTGTACATCAATTTCCTCGCCCGAGCGGTCTGCCGCCGGACACCGTCGATGTACTTCTGCTGCCGAACTGCGATCGGAACTGCTCGCTGCGCCATCGGGTTCACGCTGAACGGCAGCGGTTGCCGCGCTTGCTGTAATTTGTCGACCAGTCGCGTCGGCCCGACCGCGTAACCAATTCGCAGTGCCGCCATAGACCACGCCTTGGAGAAGGTGCGCAAGACGATCACCTGCCGACCTGCCCGCACCTCGTCGATCGCGGACTGGGCAGCAACGAAATCCATGTAGGCCTCGTCGACGACGAGAACGGCGCCGGTCGCCTCGGCCGCATCGATGAGGTCACGGATCTGGCCCGGCGCGAGCAGGGTTCCGGTCGGATTGTGCGGATTGCACACGAAGGCCAGATCGGTACCCGCGCCGATGGCCTCGACGATGGCCGACGCGGCAACGTGATAGTTCTCCAGCTGGACTTTGCGAATCTTGGCGCCGACCAACGCCGAGGACCCGGCATAGCCGGGAAAGGTGCAGTCGGTCAGTACGACATTGCCGCCGTACCCCGCGTAGGCGTGTACCGCGAGCAGCATCAGCTCATCGAGTCCATTACCCACCGCGACCATGTGATCGGGCAGGCCGAGGTGGCCGGCGATGGCTGCACGAAGATCCCGGCACTCGCTATCGGGATACCGGTGGCAGTTCGCCATGATCTCCTCGGCCACCGCCTCCCGCACGCCGTCGGGTGGACCGTACGGCGACTCGTTGGTGTGCAGATACAGCGGCAAAGTCGGAATTCCTGTCATCACCGTGCACCCACCCCAGCGCCACGATGCAGTGCGTGTGCTATCGACTGCGCCGCGGGATTCAGGTACTCCGGGGTCACCGCGACATCGATCACCACTACTCCCGAAGCGTGACCGAGTGCCGAACGCAGCCTGAGCAAATCGTTCGGGCCCGCAACCCGGATAGACCGGGCTCCGAAAGCCGCCGCGAGAGCGCAGAAGTCGGGCGATTCGTAGTCGGCGTAGTCCGGCGGCAGCTGTGCGCGCCGGAGATTGTGCCGTTCCTGCGCGAAACCGCCATCGTTGAGGATGACGATGGTCAGCGACAACCGCTGGCGCACTGCCGAATCGAGTTCGGCCAGACTCATCATCAGTTCGCCATCTCCGGTGATATGGAACACACGCAGCTCGGGCCGGGCCACGCAGGCTCCGATCGCTACCGGAAGGGCTTGCCCTATCGCACCGAAATCGGTTGAGACGCAACTCCATTCCCGCGCTCCCGTAGGCGGTATGAGCTGGGCGGCGGTCACCGCGGCGTGCCCACCACCGATCACCACCGCACGATTGTCGGGTAACTGCCCGAGCACGACCTCCAGCGCGCACCGCGGATCGAGCGTGCTCGCGGTGTTGTGCCACGGCCGAACATCGATAGGGCTCCGGTCCGCGATGATGTCGACAACGCCAGCACACGGCGTTCGGGCCGCAGTGTCACCGAGCAGGGCGAGCACAGCGGCGACACCGGTGGCGGCCGTCATATGAAGGGCGATCCCCGTGTCGCGAGCCTCTGCGACGACGGATCGATCATTGTCGATTCGCACCACTCGTGTGGATTCGGCGAACCCGGGTATCGCCATGGGGTGCAAACTCGTTCCGACGGCAAGCACGACATCGCACTCCCCCAAGGCGCGCAACGCGCGACCATCACCCATCCCCCCACACACACCGGCATCGAGGCGATGCCCGGCGAACAGTCCGGCAGCCGGCAGGGTGGTGGTCAGAACAGCACCGAACCGCTCTGCGAAGGAACGTAATTCGTGTGCGGCCGCGCTCGCGCCGGAGCCAGCCACCACGCCGATCTGTTCGGCGTCGGCCAACACCGCCGCCGCGGCAACAACTTCCGACGGCAACATATCCGGCTCCGCGCGCGTTGGCAGACTCGTATCCGCGGGAATGGGCGACTCCTGCACATCCACCGGCACGCTCAGCACATACGGTCGGCCGGAACGCAGCACCGTGACAGCACGCTCCCATTCAGCGCGCCACTGCCCCGCTTCGACTATCCGACCGGAGGCGCCGGCAACGAGGTGGCCGAACCGTAACTGATCCAACCGTTGTGGATTGCGCTTGTCCCCCGTCCCGACCTCGCCCGCCAATACCAGCACCGGCGCCCCATGCTCGCGCGCAACGGCGAGCGCCGTCCCCGTATTGGTCAGACCAGGCCCCGCCGTCACCGTCGCAACCCCGAACCGGCCACTGAAGCGAGCAAACCCGTCGGCCATACTCACCACCGCACTCTCATGCCGCCCACGCACAACTCGCATATGGTGTCGAAAACCCAGGTCGCACATCAAATTCTGATTAGCGCTACCCATCAGTCCGAAGATGACTTCGACACCCGCACCGTGGAGGGCGTCGGCTAGACCTTCACGCACACGCACACTGACCTCTGAAAAATAGCCGGAGCATTGCTGCAAAACTGTTTCGAATACACGGAAACTGGATTGCTCGAGATCGAACCTATCCCCGACGTTCAACCTTGCACAATGCTCACAATAGGAAGACCCGGCGCGGCGGATTACCCAAGGTGACAATCCGCACTCGATCATTAGATTCGCCGGTGTAAAAAAGCAACCGCTCGGTATCCAATCGGCAATACGTTGAACAGCAGACCCCTTACTGAATTGGTTGCGAGAGTGGACGGGGTGTACTGTCAACCGATATAGATTTCGGCCCTGGATCCACAGGCGCATCGCGATCGGCTGCCCTATCGAGGAAACAGCTGAACGATAGGGGGTTTCCGAATGGTGGATCGCATCACGACCGACAACGAGATCGATCGGCTCGTCGAGTTCCTGACGTCACACCTCTTGAATATCGGCGAAGCGACGATGACAGCCAACGATCATGCCATCGCGGCACATAACAAGTTATCCGTACGTCAGCGCCTGCATTTCAAGCAACTGATGTATCAACTCGGCTCGAGCATTGTCGAAGGGTTCCGGCTGGGCAGGGATTTCGGTCGGGTGAATACCGAACCAGTACGTGAAATGGCAGGTATCTATGCGGACTCGGGCTTCGTCGAGCAGGACGTGGCGCTGTCGACGACTATCGCCATCAAGACCGCGATGCGCTACGTCTTCGAACATGGCGCGGAAAACATGCTGCCCGGTCTGATGGAGTTCGCGTCGTACAATCGCCCCGCCGCTAGGGTGTTCAACCAGGTCATGATCCCGGAATTTCGAGCCCGCCTGCTCGAACCGGGCAGCGATCACCCCGTGCGACTGCTGGCTGGAAACGCTTTGATACGGGGCAATATGGCCGACCCCACACTGACGGAGTCGGATCTCGAAGCCTTGTATTCAATCATGCGAATCGCGACACGGGCGGACGACGACCGAACGGAATACATCCGCAGCACCTGGCGCCGCGTCGCCGATGACTTGAACGAATCGGACGTCTATTGGGCGTTAGCCGACAACGACCTCGTGCTAATCTACCCACACTCGCTGGACACCCGATCGGCGGAAATTGCGCGAGAACTGGCGGCGCAGCGACTGAATGCACCATGCTGGGCGACCATATCACCCCCGGTGTCCGCATCCGGTATTCCAGCGGCAGCTGCCGAATGCGAGGAAAGCCTCTGCTGCATTCAACGTCTCGGATATCTACCCAGGGTCTATGAATCGAGGGCGATTCTCTTCGAAAGAATCGTCCTCACTGCGGATCCTGCGCTCCTACACAAGGCACGAGAACTCTTGCAGGACGTGCTGAGCCAACCCAAACTGGCCGAAACTCTACATGCTTGGATCGCGCACAACGCGCGCCGGGGTGCAACCGCTCAATATCTCGGCATCCATCCGCGGACCCTGGACTACCGGCTGCGGCGGATGCGCGCTGTCACTGAATTGGACCCCGCCGATTGCTCCACCTTACCGCTGCTGCGGACTGCGGCAATAGCGTGGTCGGCCGACCGGTGAATAGGCCACCTCTCACCGAGTTGCTCTATTACTTTCTACCGAACCAGGATCGAGCATCCGGATCCAACCAGCATTCGTCCGGTAATATACCTAGAATACGGATGTTATATTCTCCCCTGGATCATTCCAGTACACATCTTCAATAGCGCTGAATCACAGCAAGCGGCACATCGTCGAGACCCTTCGCGTGCTTGATCGGGCAGGTACAGCTGCCCGATGGCCGAGCGGGCTGCGACCGCGGGTCACCGAGCCGCGGTCGGCCTGCGGTCGGCCCGGCGGCGACGTCGCTGCGGGGCCGACCGTCAGAAGGATCGCCACTCGGCATGCTCTAACCGAGTCACCCCCGCACCGGTGTGCGTGTTTAATGTAACATCGATTCAATTATTCGCCAATGATCCGTCCAATAGCGATACGGCCGAGGCGACGCCGCGAGGTCACCACATCGACCACGCGCATCGAGCTATGCGCGCGCATCCGAAAGCTCAAAGTCCTGGACGGGTCAGCACGACTCTCCAGCTCTGACAAGGGTGCGCCGAACGACCGCCGCGGCAGCCCGGTTGGTCATCGGACCGTCGAGTTCCACAGTGCCACGTCCCTCGTCGTCGACGGCGGCCAACGCATCCGCCATCAGCCGACGCGCGCGCTGGACCTACTCACAGCACCAGATCGTCGAGAATCAACGAGTCGACGCGGTGCGCTTTCGTGCAGGTAGCGCCAGTCCCCTCACCCGAGGTCACCGGCCCTCGAAAGCGGGCTCGGATTTAGCGATGAAGCTGCGCACGGCGCGTGCCGCATCGACTGTGCCGGCCGTTCGCGCCAGGGCGTCGATCTCGGCGGCCAGCTGCTCGGACAATGTCGAGGACCCCGACTTCCGCAACAAGGTCCGTATCTCGGCGTAGGCACGAGTCGGTCCCGCAGCCAGGGCTGCGGCCCGATTCAATGCGGTCTCCTCGAGCTGATCCGCGGCGACGACCTCGGAAATCAACCCCCATTCACAGGCCTCGTGCGCGTCGAGGACTCGGCCGAGGTACAGCGCCTGCGCCCGGCGCAGACCCACCAAGCGGGGCAGATACCACGAGGTGCCGCCATCACCAGAGAGCCCGAGCGCGGTGAATCCGGTCGCGAACTTCGTTCCCTGCGCTGCGAGCGCGACATCGGCGCAGTACACCAAACCCAGCCCACCGCCGCCGGCGGAACCGTGCACTGCCGTGACGACCGGCACCGGCAGCTCGGCGAATAGCCGCAGGGCCTCGTGATAAGGAGTCGCCATGTGTCGCAGCGTCGTCGACAGTTCCTCCGGCTCGGTGTCGGCGAAAACGGTGATGTCTCCCCCGACTGTGAAGGCGGGACCGTTGCCCATCACCACCAGCGCTCGCAGATCCGATCGCGCCACGCAACGCTGTGCGACCTCGTACAGATCGTCGGCCATCGCCCGGTTGATCGCGTTGCGTTGGTCGGGCCGGTTCAGCCGCAGGACGGCGATGCCGTCCGTCACCGCGAATTCGACGGTGCGCAGGCCGTTCTCCGGGGTCAAAGCCTGGCGCCACCGTTCGCTGTCGGTGAGTTGCGCCAGCTCACGGATTCGGCCATCCGAGAAGCTCAGAATGTGCACGAATTCGGCATCCAGCACACCGTGCCCGACGCGGGCCGTGCCCGTGTACCTTCCGGTGACCATAAGCCGGCCATCGTCGAGCCAGTCGAACCGCGCCGGCACGGCCCGCGCCTGGTAATGCCTGGAAATACGGCCCCAGAAGTCACGTCGCATGGCGTCGGGCCCGTCGTACACCCCGCCGAGGTCCAACGGGAGCCCCTCGGTCGCGCGCCCCGCGAATCGCGGATGCAGCAGGGTCTCCAGCCGCTCTCGGTCCCCTTCCGCCAACGCGTTGTACAAATCAACCGCCAGCCCATGGGCCGCGGCCCGTTCGTCCTTCTGCAGCGGAGAAGGCGTGTCGCCGCCGCGCTCTGCGGCATCGCCGTCACGGTTCATCGTCGAATCCAGCTCTCTCACGATCGGCAACGTCGCGTCGAACGTTCAGTTCGAGTCGCGCTGCGCGGGTTACACGAATACTTGCATTAATGAATCTAATTTTGATTTGAAATCTAGCCGCTATGGAGCGAACAATCAAGCGGCGGCACCTCGCCCCTCGCCGAGCTCACCCGGAGGCGGGCAGAGGATTCCACACACCGGCACCTCGAGGTTCGAAAGCGGCGCGATGCGAGCCTATGTCGCGGGATCCGAACAGCGGCCACCGAGCCGGCTCCGGATCACACAGGAGGCAGGGTGCGAGTCGGGTCTCGTTAGTGCTGCACAGCACTCGATCGCCGGATGATTTCTAATATAACGTAGATACAAGCTGAAGCTTCGCCGAGCAGAAAGAGAGTGGTGCACATGCCGCTGGTTGCCGATCAACCCGAGGACTGGACCGAACCCGGCGCTCACCAGGTCGCCCGCGGGATCCACCGTGTCCCCCTCCCGCTCCCGCTCGACGGGCTCGGAACAGTCAACGCCTATGTGCTGGAAGCGACGGACGGGCTCGTGGTCATCGACCCAGGCTGGTACGGCCCCCAGACTGAAACCGCTATGACCGTGGCGTTGCGGCGGCTGGGATATCGGCTCGACGACATCGCCACCTGTCTCGCCACCCACCATCATTGGGATCATTACTCCCAGGCGTACGCATGGCGCAGCACACTCGGCTGCGAACTGTTCGTCGGCCGGGAAGAACGCCACAGCATCCTGAGTTTTCACACCGATGCCGGACGGTTCCCCAATCACGTCCAACTACTGGCCCGCTGTGGCGCACCCGAACTCGCCCGAGAGCTCGCGCACACCCCGGCTCCCGAGAACGAGGTCGGCGTCTCATTCGGACCGCCGGACCGCTGGCTCGAACACGGTGACCGAATCCAGCTCCGCGATGGGCAGATCGAAGTGATCGCGACGCCAGGACACACCCGTGGCCATGTTGTCTTCCATCACACCGACAGCCGAGTCCTGTTTTCCGGCGACCACATTCTTCCGCACATCACCCCGTCGATCGGTCTCGAGTGGGCGCCGGAACCGCATCCGCTCCGTTCCTACATCACGTCCCTCGAATTGGTGCACGGCCTGCCGGATACGGCTGTACTGCCGTCCCACGGACCCGTGACGATCAGCAGCCACAGCCGTATCGAGGAGCTCCTGCGCCACCATCGGCGTCGATTGGACGAGATCTGCGACGAGGTCGCCGCCGGCTCGTCGACTGCCTACGAGGTGGCCCGCGCATTGCGATGGACGCGCCGAAATCGGCGACTGGACGAACTGCCGATCGACCACAAACTGTCTGCGGTCACCGAAATCCACGCGCACCTCGATGTATTGGCCATGCTCGGTCGGGTGAGTTATATCGATCAAAGCAACGTACGCACCTACGCTCTCAGCGCGTGATCCCGATATCGCTCGCGAGCGCCTGCCCGGCATTGCTCGCCGAGGAGAACGCCGACCTGGGAATAGTCGCCTATGAAAATGCCCCAGACCGTACAGCGCGATGGAAGCTTCATCAGGCCGCACCGCGACGCCCTGGCCTCGACACACGAGCTGATCGGATACGGTAATGCCCTGGAACGCCGCGATTCGACCAGAGTGACAGCCCGCTCGCGCATCTACGCTGTGACGCGCGAGCGCACCCGAGGCGCGGGCTCAGAGCTGGACAGATCACACTGATCTTCGCGCCCTCCCGATCTCACCAGCGATCAAGCTGAGAGCTAGTGCCCGTCCAGATACGTTGCTTCGCTATCAGGCCCGGCCGCGCGCCGAGCGTAGTCGAAAGGCGGCTCGCCACACCGTCCGACACCGCAATTCGACTGCGCTCGACACGATGGCGCCATACGCAGAAGCTAATTGGACGAGGCACTAGGAGACTGCTGAATAACTCGGTGTGTTGACCCGGCCCGCAGGGCTGGGTCAACGAGGATGGTGGGGTGCAGGGTGAGGGTGGTTCGGATCCGCAGTTGATGGATGCTGCTGCGCTGGTTGGGCATTTGGTTCCGGCGGGCAGTGTGTTCGCGTTCCTGGCTGAGCATCGGCGTGAGGTGTTCCCTGCGGAGATGTTCGAGGATTTGTTCCCGTCCCGGACGGGGCGTCCGAGTCTGCCGTGTGAGGTGGCGGCGTCGGTGATGGTGTTGCAGGCGTTGCAGGATCTGTCGGATCGGGAAACGGTGCAGGCGTTGCGGTGTGATCTGCGGTGGAAGGTGGCTTGTGGGTTGGCGTTGGACGATGAAGGGTTCGATCCGTCCACGCTGACCTATTGGCGGCGCCGGTTGGCGAAGTCGAACAACCCGAACAGGATCTTCGACGCTGTCCGCACCGTTGTCACCGAAACTGGTGTGCTGCAAGGTAAGACGCGTCGGGCGTTGGATTCGGTAGTCCTCGACGATGCGGTCGCCACCCAGGACACGGTCACCCAATTGATCGCGGCGATCCGGCGGGTGCGGCGCGAGGTGCCGGGCGCGGCGGCGGTCATCGCGGCGCAGTGCCGTGCTCACGACTACGACGATCCCGGCAAACCCGCGATCGCCTGGGACGACGACGCGGCCCGGCAGGTGTTGGTCTCGGCGCTGGTCAACGACGCGACCGCGGTCGTGAACACGTTGGCAGACAACGAATTCGATGAAGATATCCGAGATAAAGCGTCTCAGGCGTTGGCGTTGCTGGCGTTGATCGCCGGCCAGGACGTCGAACCCGCCGAGGACTCCGATGGCACCGACGGCCGGTGGCGCATCGCCCGCAAGGTCGCCACCGACCGGGTGATCTCGGTCGTCGATCCCGACGCCCGCCACATCCACAAAACCGTCCACAAACGACAGGACGGTTACAAGGCCCACCTCGCGGCCGAACCCGACACCGGACTGTTCACCGGCGGTCGCCTCGCCAAAGGCAACGGCAACGACAACCACGAATCCGTTATCGGCCTGGACCTACTCGATGGCGAAGACGGGCACCGAGATGTGTTGGGCGACAGCGCATACGGCACCGGCGACATGCGCGCCGAACTAGCCGGTCAAGGCCACACCGCGATCATCAAACCCTTCCCGCTGCGCCCAGCGGTCCCTGGCGGGTTCACCCTCGATGCCTTCACCCTCAACCACCACGACCGCACCGCGACCTGCCCGGGCGGGGTCACCCGCCCGATCACCTCGAAACACAAGGTTGTTTTCGGGGCCGCCTGCCGCGGCTGCCCACTACGCCAACGATGCACCACCAGAACAGACGGCCGCACCCTCAACCTGCACGAACACGACGCCCACCTGCGGCAAGCCCGCCACGACTGGCGCGAGAACACCGACCTCGTCACCACCTACCGCCGCCACCGGCCCATGGTCGAACGGTCCATCTCCTGGCTTATCGGCCCGAAAGGACGCTGCCGGAAACTGCGCTACCGAGGCATACCCGCCAACAACCAATGGCTACACACCCGCATGGCCGCACTGAACCTGCGCCGACTGCTCAACCTCGGACTCGACCGCATCGACGACACCTGGGCCATCGCCTGACCGGGCCACCCCACCAACCGACACCCACAACCAGCCGACACCGCCCACAACAAGCCCGACGTGCCCAACCCCACACCCCAAGTCCAAGTCCACCAAGGACCGAAGCGGGTGCCCGCGCTTCGCGCGGACACCCACCAACCAAGCCCTTATTCAGCAGTCTCCTAGCGCCCGGTCTTGACCGCAAACAGCACACTGGCAAACTTCGCCTCGCCGCACGGCCGCCGGGCGTTGGCGGTGACGTCGAAGCAGCGGCAGTGCGTCCGGGCCTCGAAGAAGGTCGACCTACCGTCGTATAACATAGATTCAAAGAATCCCCGGGACATGACGATTACTCACCTCGACGTGCGGTGTGTCACCGAAAAGTCCCCGACAGAACTGGCCTATAGTTGAAGCGTGGCTAGAAAACCAAAGGTGCAGCAGGCGGCGGACGAGGATCACTCGCCGGAGTCCAAGTCGGCCAGGACTCGTCAGCGCATTCTGGATGCTGCTGCCCATGTGCTGAGCGTGAAGGGTTACTCGGGGACGCGACTCAGCGATGTCGCCGAGTACGCCGAACTCCAGGCTCCCGCTATCTACTACTACTTCCCCTCGCGTGAGGAGCTCATCGAGGAGGTCATGTGGAGCGGGATCGCCGAGATGGTCAAACACCTGCAAGGCGTTCTGGACGAGATCCCCGGTGACGTCTCGCCCATCGACCGCATCATGATCGCCATTGATGCTCACCTGCGCCACGAATTGGAAATGTCCGACTACGCCACCGCGGCAATCCGCAACAGCGGCCAAGTTCCCGAGCATCTGCGCGCTCGTCAGCTCGCAGAAGAGGCGAACTACGGCACGACCTGGCGCAAGCTGATCAAGGACGCCGCCGCCGAAGGACAGATCCGCAGCGATCTGGACCTGCACGTCACTCAGATGCTCATCATGGGTTCGTTGAACTGGGCCGCGGAGTGGTGGACGCCCCGGCGGGGATCGCTGGAAACCGTTATCCGCACAGCGCAATCGCTGATTCGCGCCGGAATCGCGACAGCCGAGGCGTCCGGCGAATCCGCATCACCGCCGCGGCGCCGACGGGCACCACGGAAGACAACCGCCAAGGCCGAATCCGCCTGAGCCTCGAGCGCGTCAGCGCACGATCCGGAGTGCCTCGGTCGGGCACCCCTGTACCGCCTCCTCCACAGCGGCTAGTTCACGGTCGGTGATGGCCTCCTCGAGCTGGACGAGTTCGCCGTTGTCATCGATTTCGAAGAACTTCGGTGCGAGCGACTCGCAGATGCCCAGGCCCGTGCATTTGCTGCGATCGACGACGACCCTCATGCCTGTCTCCTTTGCTACCATGTTTTGAATCAAAGATAAATTAGATTCCACCCTCGGTCAATAGACGGGGAGCCGATGACCACCACATCTCCAATGAATGCCACCCGAGAACGCATCCTCGCCGCAGCCGCGCACATTCTCAGCCGGCGGGGCGTCGCAGGGACCCGCCTGGCCGACATCGCGGCCCATGCGCAGCTGCGCACACCTGCCGTCTACTACTACTTCACATCGCGAAACGACCTGGTCGCCGAGGTGATGCGGGAGGGGCAGCGCCGAGTACGCAAGCACGTCCACGACGCGGTCACCTCGGCTCCACCGGGGACTCCGGTGATCGAGCTGATCGAGGCTGCCGTGGAAGCCCACCTGCGTATAGAACTGGAGCTGTCCGACTTCGCCTCCGCGGTAACCCGCAATGCCGGTCAGCTGCCCCCGCAAATCGCCGAGTCGCTTCGCTTGGAAAGCGCGGCATACCACGCGATTTGGCGCAACCTGCTGGAACGGCTCGCCGCGTCCGGACAGCTGCGCCCGGGACTCGACATCGGGATTGCCCGCATGCTCGTCATCGGCGCGCTCAACTGGACGGCGGAGTGGTGGAATCCGGAACACGATTCGCTCGACACACTGATCGCTACCGCACAGTCGATCGTGCGCAACAGCCTCGCCTCGAGCCAGGTCGGCCGCCCACCGCCAGCCGCCCACCCTGACGAGCGAGACTGTTCGACAGTGCAAAAATTTTAGTTTATATTCAATTAATCAATAGTCGCACTATAGGAGAATCCATGCCCGAGGCGTACATCATCGATGCCGTTCGCACGGCGGTAGGCAGGCGGGGCGGCGGCTTCGTCCAGCCGCATCCAGCGGACATGGCCGCGCACACCATCAAAACCGTGGTCGGCCGCCACGACTTCGATCCTGCCGATCTCGATGACGTGATCCTCGGCTGTCTCGACAACATCGGTTCGCAGGCAGGCGACATTGCCCGCACGGCGGCGTTGGCTGCGGGCCTGCCGGAGTCGGTTCCGGGTGTCACCATCGACCGCCAGTGCGGATCCGCGCAGCAGGCTGTGCATTTCGCGGCGCAGGCGGTGATGAGCGGTACGAGCGACCTGATCGTGGCCGGCGGTGTGCAGAAGATGAGCCAGTTCCCCATCCTGAGTGCATTCCAGGCCGGTGAACCCTACGGCGCAATCGATCCGTGGACCGGTTGTGCGGGTTGGCAGGCCCGGTACGGCAGTGAGAAGATCTCTCAGTTCCGTGGCGCGGAGATGATGGCCGAGCGCTGGGATCTGAGCCGGGAGGCCATGGAGGCCTTTGCGTTCGAAAGTCACCGCCGCGCGCTGCATGCCATCGCGGAGGGCCATTTCACGCGTGAGATCACCGAATTCGCGGGTGTTTCAGTCGATGAGGGGCCGCGCGCAGACACCTCCCGCGAGAAGATGGCAACCTTGAAGACGCTCGTCGAAGGCGGACGTCTCACCGCGGCGGTCGCCAGCCAGATCTCCGATGGTGCGGCGGCATTGCTGGTCGCGTCGGAGGCTGCGATCGAGCGCTACGGGTTCCGACCGCGTGCGCGCATTCACCACATGTCGGTGCGTGGCGCGGATCCGGTGATGATGCTCAGCGCCCCGATTCCCGCCACCCAGCACGCTCTCAAACGAGCAGGGCTCTCCATCGATGACATCGACGTTGTGGAGATCAATGAAGCGTTCGCGCCGGTTGTCCTCGCCTGGATCGCCGAGATCGGCGCCGACCCCGCCGTCGTGAACCCCAACGGCGGCGCGATCGCCCTCGGGCATCCGATCGGATGCACCGGTGCACGTCTGATGACCACACTGCTGCACGAACTCGAGCGCACCGGGGGCCGCTACGGGCTGCAGACCATGTGCGAGGGCGGTGGCCAGGCCAACGTCACCATCATAGAAAGGCTCTGACATGCGCCGGGCCCTGTATGCGGCAGACCATGAGACATACCGCGAGACCGTGCGTGCCTTCCTCGAGCGCGAGGTCGCACCCTACAAAGACAAGTGGGACGAGGACCGCTGGATCGACCGCGAGGTCTACAAGAAGGCCGCGGCAGCCGGCTTGTACGGACTTGAGATCGGTGAAGAATACGGTGGTTCCGGCGTGCACGACTATCGCTATCGCGCGGTCGTCTGCGAGGAGGTATCGCGCATCGGCGCGCTATCGTTCAACACCACGATCAGCCTGCAGGACGACCTTGTTCTGCACTATCTCCTCGATCTCACCAACGACGAGCAGAAACAGCGGTGGCTGCCCGGTTTCGCCACGGGCGAGATCATCGGCGCACTAGCCATGACCGAGCCGGGCGCGGGTAGTGACTTGCGCGGCATCCGTACCGGCGCGGTGCGCGAGGGTGACTCCTGGATCATCAACGGGCAGAAGACTTTCATCTCCAGCGGCATCATGGCCGATGTGGTAGTGCTCGCGGCTCGGACCGATCCCGAGGCGGGTTCGCGCGGATTCAGTCTGTTCGTGGTCGAACGTGGCACGCCCGGTTTCGAGCACGGACGCAAACTCGACAAGATCGGACTGCACGGTCAGGACACCGCCGAGCTGTTCTTTGTCAATGCTCGTGTCCCGCATACGAATCTGCTCGGCGAGGAGGGAAAGGGCCTGCAGTACCTGATGAGTCATCTGCCGCGCGAACGTCTCGGGCTCTCGGCGAAGGCCATGGGAACGACGCGCGCCATTCTCGATCAGACCATCGAGTACTGTAAGCAGCGGCGGGCGTTCGGTCAGTTGATCGCTGATTTCCAGCACATTCGGTTCGAGCTGGCCGAGATGCAGACCGAGGTTGATATCGCGGAGGCCTACTTCGACAAATCGGTGCTGGCATACAACACCGGCGAACTCGATCCGATCGATGCAGCCAAGGGCAAGTGGTACATCAGCGAGCTCCAGAAGAGAGTGATCGACCGCTGCCTGCAGTTGCACGGCGGATACGGTTACATGACCGAATACCCGGTTGCCAAAGCCTTCACCGATACTCGGATCCAAACCATCTACGGTGGAACCACCGAGATCATGAAGGAACTCATCGGACGGGCACTCGTTCGCTGATTTCCGAGCGGCCCCGTACCTCGCCGAGGTACGGGGCCGCTCGTGTTCCCGAGTCAACCAGCCACGCCACGCTCGATCAAACTGTCCGCGTCCACGATTCCCCACTCGTTCAGAACAACCCCCGGTGTGCTCACCGGGCGACGGCGGCGGGTCCCCAGCGCGGTCCGCGACAGCGAAAATCGCGGTGCCGGAGCCGATTCCGTGATCGACGATCGTGCCACGCGCTTCGATGCGGGGATGTGTCGCAGCTTCGCGCAGGCTGACGACGGGAGCAACACACGCATCGGATTCTTCGAAAATTTCACACCACCGTGTCATGGTCCGCGTCGCGAATGCCGTGGCGATCTTGGCCCGAATGGTCGGCCACGCGCTGCGATCGTGTTCCGGGCGGGGTCTTCGTCGATGCCCAGTCGGGTCAGTAACTCGGCGTAGAACTTGGTTCGATCGCGCCGACCGCCATGTGACGGCCATCAGCGGTTTCATACGTGACGTAGAACGGCGCGCCGCCATCGAGCATGTTGGTGTTTCCCCGATCGTTCCAGGCCCCTGCGTTGACGAAGGCGTGGATTCCGGTCAGCAGATGGGCTGCAAGACGGCGCAGCATGAGGTCCTCAACCGTGCCCGGTGCGGCCGATACCTCCTCGCCGGATCTCATGAGCTGGACTCCGGCGAGAGCCCCGCCGCTCTCGAATGGATGTACTACGGAAACAGTCACGCGAAAAGGGCTACGTAGCGCCAATCCAGAACTGGCCGTCCGCGATCGGCGATCCCGTCGCCCGCGAAGACCTCCGATCGAAGGTGTGACAGATGAGCGTCGGTGCCGGCCGCGGCAACGCCGTCCATGGTGACGACGCTGTGTAGGGTGTCCCCTTCGTGAACCGGACCGACGTGGTCGCACCCGTACCACACCACCACGGTCGCGAGGTTCGGGAATGCCCGGGATGCCTGCGACAATGCGATTCCGATGGTGTGGCCGCCATATACCAGCCGACACCCACCGGCCGCATGTTCGTCATGATGCACTCTGGCGATATTGAGCCTGATCCGGGGCGAACTGTGGGGCCGCATCGACGACGTCGCCGCCGATCACCTCCACCTGCTGTCCGGCCACGAGGGCCGGGCGAGGTGAACCCGACGCCGACGATAGGACCTTCACATCCCAATCCTGTACCGCTGCAATCCAATTCAGATCCGCTCCGGTGCCGATTCCGTCCAGGTCGTCCGCGTGGCCGGTGTCGTGATCCGCACGCAGGGGCAACATGACGCACCGCCAGAAGTCGAGGACGTCACGGACGTGCTGATCAACGGTGCGAATTCGCAAGGCGACCAGCCCCGTCGGCGCCCGATCGGGACCGCGCCGATTCTGTCGCAGCCCTTCGACCGTCGTCGTGGTGGTGAGGGTGCCCCCCAGGTGCGGCATGCGCCGGAAGACCAGTCCTCGATAGAACAAGTTGGCTATGACGTGGTGGGTGGTCACCGTGGATTGGCCGATCGCTATGTCCCACACCAGTGCCGGGTGCGCCAGGCCGGCCGTACCGGTCACGGCCGCCGACAGGCCATGGTCGAGCGGGAGACGGAGGCGATCGCCGACTATCCACTGATGCACGGCTGCAAGGCCATCCGACAACGTGACCGGGGTGCGCTGTCGACTATCTGACCGGGCTCGAGCTCTCCGAAGTACGGTCCTTCCGCGTTCACAGTGCAACTCCGATCTTCGCCAGAGTCCTGCGTGCGGCCACCGCGACCGCCTCGTCGATCATCTGGCCATCCAGTTCCACGGCCCCGCGACCGCTGTCGTGGGCAACGGCCAGCGCGTCGACTACACGCCGCGCGTACTGCACCTGTTCGCTGGACGGCTCGAACGCGAGATTTATCGTGTCGATCTGCCGGGGATGAATTGCCCACTTGGCGTCGAAACCGACCCGTGCGGCATGACTCACTGTCTTCCCGAACCCATCGTCGGCCGCGACGCCGAGATACGGGCCGTCGACCGCGTCCAGGCGATTGGTGCGCGCCGCGGCAATCACCCTGTCCTGCACCGCAATCCAGAGCGCCGGGTCCAGCTCCGCGAATCTGCCCAGCGACGCGGCGAGGTCCGCGTATCCCGTGATCAGCGTCGACAGTCGCGGTGCGGCCGAGGCAATCTGTTCGATCCGGCTCAGTCCATCAGCGGTTTCGATGAGCGCTTCCATCGCGAGCCGATCGGTAGCACCGCAACCGGCCTCGATCCCGTCGAGCAGGCGATCGGCGAACTCCAGGTCCCCCGGCGACTCGACCTTGGGCAGCACGATACTGCTCGCCGGGATCTCGGACCGGACAACCGCGTCGATATCGAGGTGGCACCAGCGGGTCCGAGGTGCGTTGACACGCACCGCGATCGCCGGCCGCACGACGAAGTCACCCCATGCCATCGCGCCCAGCATCGCCCGCGCACGATCTTTATCCGCGGCCGGCACCGCATCCTCGAGATCGATGACCACCTGATCCGCACCGGAAGCCAGTGCCTTTCTGATCTTGTGTTCGTCGCCACCCGGTACGCAGAGGACCGACCTCCGCGGTGGACGTGCCGTCATCAACAACCACCTTTCACTGTTTTTAATCTATGTTAAAGTATATCGATAGTTATCGAAGCCTAGCGAGGAGTCAACAGTGAGCGAGCTTGCGTGCGAACCAATAGACACAGGCGAGTGCTCGCTCGTGACGGAGCCGAGCGCCAGCGAGGCGGAGTCATGAGCGAGCTGTCCGCCGAGGAACAGCAGGTAGTGGCGACAGTGCGCGAATGGGTCGACCGGGAGGTCCGACCCGTCGCTCATGACCTCGAACACGCCAACGAATACCCAGAAAAACTGATCGAGCAGATGAAGCAGCTCGGCATCTACGGCCTGGCCATCCCGGAACCCTACGGCGAAGCACCGGTTTCGATGCCGTGCTACGTCGGGGTCACCGAGGAGCTGGCCCGCGGCTGGATGAGCCTGGCCGGAGCGATGGGCGGCCACACGGTCGTCTCCAAGCTCATCCTCACCTTCGGCACCGAAGAACAGAAGCAGCGATACCTGCCGAAGATGGCCACCGGCGAGATCCGGGCCACCATGGCGCTCACCGAACCCAGCGGCGGCTCCGATCTGCAGGCCATGACCACCATCGCCAAGCGCGACGCGGACGACTACACGATCAATGGCGCGAAGACGTGGATCAGCAACGCGCGCAGGTCGCAGTTGATCGCGCTGCTCTGCAAGACCGATCCGGCCGCCGCCCCACGCCACCGCGGCATCAGCATCCTGCTCGTCGAACACGGCCCCGGCCTGACGGTTTCGCGTGATCTGCCCAAGCTCGGTTACAAGGGCGTCGAGAGCTGTGAACTGCTCTTCGACGACTACCGCGCGCCCGTGGACGCTGTTCTCGGCGGAGTCGAGGGCAAAGGATTCGGCCAGATGATGAAGGGCCTGGAAACCGGCCGCATCCAGGTAGCCGCACGCGCCCTCGGCGTCGCCCAGGCCGCATTCGACGACGCCTTCGCCTACGCCCAGCAGCGCGAGAGCTTCGGCGTCCCGATCTGGCAGCACCAGGCCATCGGCACCTATCTGGCCGAGATGGCTACCAAGCTCACCGCCGCACGGCAGCTGGTCCTGCACGCCGCACGCAAATTCGACGCGGGCGAGCGCTGCGACATGGAAGCGGGCATGGCCAAGTTCTACGCCTCCGAAGTAGCCATGGAAATCGCGCTCAACGCGGTGCGCATTCATGGCGGCTACGGCTATTCGACCGAGTACGACGTCGAACGATACTTCCGCGACGCACCTCTCATGATCGTTGGCGAGGGCACGAACGAGATCCAGCGCAACGTCATCACCTCGCAGCTCATTGCCCGCGGCAGCCTCACTCGGTAGAGTCGCGCAAAGTTGAAAGGGCCGGTGTGGACGCCCCAGGGCGCCCACACCGGCCCGTCTCGTTCCGATACGATCTACGCCGTAGTCCCGTGCGACACAACCGGTTCGGTCGCCCGATCAAGATCGAGCGCGCGGGGCGGGCGTACTCGCCGAGACCGACCAGCAGCGCCATCTGCAGGCCAGCGAGCAGCACCGTGAACGGCGGAACCGCGACGCGGCATCGCCTTGTGAAAACCTTCGGCCGCCACGGTAGATCGCTGCAACCGGGCAAGCGGCATCGACCATCTCGGTGTGTGCCATCGCGCGAAGATGGAAGCTAGCGCATTCCGCATCGACGCCTGGTTCAGTTCGCGCACGTCCACAGGAATCTGGCCGACGATCGGACTGTCCGGCAACGCGTTGAGCTCCTGTAGATATCGAGCCGAATCTCCTCCGCCACGCAGTCGAAGCGAATCTCGACACGGAGGAGTTGCTGACGTTCTAGCGATACGAGTCGCTACCGGGTGTCCGCCTGCGCATCCGATGGCCTCTAACCTGTCAGCGGGCGCCCGGCGCGCTCAGATCACACGGCACCTGATGCCGATCACGAACTCGAAACCACGTCGGTCCGGCGGGCGGCAGCGAAGGCGAGGGCCTCGCCCCAGCTCGCTTTCCTCATGAGCAAGCCCCGATACTTCATGATGACGTTCTGGCCGTTGAGAGTGAGCGCGCCGGCTAGCCGATCGCCCTCGCGATACAGCGCTACCCAGCGCTCGTCGACGTCCGGATCCCCTTCCACGACCTCGATTTCATCCGCGGTCGGCACGCCGACGAACTGAATTCGGCTGTCGTACCAGTCGGACCAGAAGTACGGCACGGTTTGATAGGACGTGGCAGCTTCGGGGTTCAATGCATTTTTCGCGGCGAGTGCGCCCTGTTCGGCTGCGCTGGTCCAGTGCTCCAGTCGCATCAGCCGGTCGAACAGGGGATTGTGCCAGCGTGCGACGTCACCCGCGGCGTAGACCCGGCCGACGCCGGTCCACAACGTCGCATCGCACACCACGCCATTGTCCAGCCGCAGCCCGGAGCCCTCGAGCCAGCCAGTCGTGGGAATCGTTCCGATACCGACTACCACGAGGTCGGCTTCGACCGAGGTGCCGTCGGTCAGCAACACACGCTCGACGCGGCCATCTCCTTCCAGACCTTGCACACCGACACCGCAGCGCAGCGGGGTGCCATTCCGTTCATGCAGAGCGGCGCAGGCCGCACCCATGCGCTCGCCTACGGCCCGGACCAAGGGCGTGGGCAGTGCCTCGAGAATGGTGACATCGAGCCCGCGCTTGCGCGCACCCGCAGCTACCTCCGAACCGATGAAACCGGCGCCGACGACGACCGTGCGCGCGCCGGCTTCCAGAGCCTGCCGGATCGCGATCGCATCATCGAGGGTCCGCAGGGTGTAAACGCCGCTCAGCCCCGCCGAATCGGGCAGCATGCGGGCGTGGGCACCTGTTGCGATCACAAGCGCGTCGTATGCGATGGTGTGGTCACCGACCAGCACCCGTTGTCCTTCGGTGTCCAAACCGGTTGCCGGCGTGCCGAGTATAAGTTCGACTCCGAGCTCGTCACGCAGGATCTCTTCGGTACGGAAGGTTGTCGAGGCAGGACCCGCCCCATTCGGCAGTTGCTCCAAGTACGCCTTGGACAGTGGCGGTCGGTCATACGGAAGATGGTCTTCGGCCCCGATGAGCGTGATGCCGCCGGTAAAGCCCGCTTTGCGGGCGGCTTCCACCGCCCGCAAACCGGCGAGGGATGCTCCAACAACTACGAGATTCTCCTGGGACAACTCACTCACCTCCACATGAATTGAATATATATTAAATTAACTGGCGATCGACGTCAACCGCGTATCGCGCCGACGGAGACGGGCTACTCAACCACCGACCACCCCCTGGCGGCGGGCCGGCGCGTGTGGGGTCCGCGAGGCCGGCGAGCACTCCGACGGCAGACCCATCCGCTTCGTTAATCGCCGGCCGCATCGGCAGCGGGTGATATTCAACCCCGCGATGCATGACGTGCACGGTTTCATGGCGCAGGTATCGACCGGGACCCCTCGGCCGACTTCAGCAGTCCGAAGGGGATACCTCGGCGCCGATCCAGGCTAGTTCATCGCCGCACAGGCGTTCCATCAACCAGCATCTATAATCTAGAATAAATTAGATAACCCCCGCGGGTGCTAGCACCTAGAGATGGTCCCCGCCCATGAGCTCGAGGCATGGAGCTTTCCCACGAGCAACAGGAACACAAGAAAGGTCGCCATGACAACACCTCATCCAACGGACGCGAGATTCGCCGAAACCTACTCGCACGCCTGGACGGCAGATCCTGAAGCACTACTGCAGTTCTTCGCTATCGACGGGACCTACACCGACGTTGCTATGGGCTCGACGTATGAAGGACACAAGGGCATCGGCAAGTTCCACCGCTACATGCTGGAGTTCGCCCCCGACTCGGCCATCATATTCGGCGACACCTACGCAGCAGACGGCAGGCTCTATTCCGAATGGATCTGGAGCGGAACCTTCGCCGGCGCCCTGCGACTCCGTTCGGGCAAGCTTGTCGACGCCACCGGAACCCACTTCAGCGTTCCTGGTATCGCGGCATGCACCTACAACCCTGACGGACGCCTCACGACCCACCGCGACTTCTGGGACCTGTGCACCGTCTTGAACCAGGCATCGATTCCAATCGGCTGAGGCTGGCCCGCGAGAGTGCGGTACACGATAGCCGCAGCATGGTCCAGAGCTGGCATTCCAGCCATCATCCGCCACCGCACTCCGGCGGACTTTGTCGTTTCGCTTCGTCGCCAACTGCTTCGCCGATGAACTCTCCAGGAATATCCAATCTCAACTAGTGGTCCTGCACCAGGAATTCGTTGCAAATATGAGGCGAGGCGTTCCAGGATCTCGTCAGCGGTCTTGGTCTAGACAAACGGTTTCGAGCCCTCGTTCCAGGCCGCGATCCAGTCGCGGATCGACTTCTTCAGTGCGGCAACGCTTTTGTGGACGCTGCCAACGGAGTTTCTGGTCGGTGAGCAGGCCGAACCAGCGTTCGACCTCGTTGGGCGATGCCGCCACCAGTTCCACGTGATCAGCTGACCAGCCGCATAGCGAAG
>NZ_BAGN01000128.1 GCF_000308835.1 Nocardia vinacea NBRC 16497
GACGGCTACATGTCCGGCCCAACGGTGAGATGGACTGGATGACATTCCAGTGGTCCGATGACCTCGCCGCCCGCGTCACCGCCATCACCGACGAATTCGACACCATCGTGCTCGGCCGCAAACTCGCCGAAGGCTTCATCCCGCATTGGGCCTCCAAGCCCGAACACGAGCCCCAGGCGGCCATCGACAAGATGAACAACACGCCCAAGGTCGTGATCTCCAACAGCCTGACCGAATCGCCCTGGGAGAACACCGTCGTCGCGGGCGGCGACCTCGCCGAGACCATCACCGATCTCAAGGCCCAGCCGGGGGGCGACATCATCGTCTACGGCGGCGCCACCCTCGTCGCGAATCTGATCGCCGAGGGCCTCATCGACGACCTGCACCTGTTCGTCAGCCCGACCGCGATCGGTGCGGGCCTGCCGGTCTTCCGTGGCACCACCCGGCTCGAGTTCGTCTCCGCCACCGGATTCGAGTGCGGGGTGACCGAGCTGCACTACCGGCCGAAGAGCGCCTGACCACGACCTCGTCGGGGATGCCGATCTGCATCCCGACGGTTCTCAGGCGCGGTAATTCACAACGACGAGCGCCGAGCATCCGGCCGCACCCACAGCGGCGGCCGCAAACATTGTCGGGTATCCCAGGCCGAAAGACTGGTGCAGGAATGCCAGCAGCGCGGGGATACCGAAGCCGAGGTAGCTGACGGAGTAGAACACCGCCGTCAGACCGGCGAGTTCGTCAGGACGAGCAACTCGCTCGATCTCCTGCAGCCCGGCGACCAGCCCGATCCCATATCCGGCACCGAGCACAGCAGCGGTGACGATTGTGAGCATCAAGGCCAATGCGCCGGAAGCCCATGCGGCCGAGGCCATTCCACACACGACCAACGCCAGCGCGACAACTGCGGCACGGGCGGTGCCCGGTCGATCGATCCTTCGCGCCAGCGATTGGATCGCGAAACCGCAGCCAAGTGTGATCACCGTGATCAACGCCGAGAAGGCGACCGGCACACCGCGCACCTTCGGCGCCATCAGAGTAGGCAGCACCGCGTAAGCCGTTGCGGCAGAGGTGAACAACCACAACGCGACCGGCAGCGCAACACACCGGAACCTGCGATGCGCGGCCGCCGGAACCTTCAGATCATCGATCAACCGCCCCGAATTTCGCTGCGGCGATACCGTTTCCGGCGCCCGAGCCACCCACAGCGCCGCGACCAGACACAGCACCACATTGATCAGATACGCCAACGTATTCGGCAGCGGAGCCCACTGCGCGAGCACACCCGCCACACCGGCTCCGACAGCGAACCCACCGGTCAGGCTCATCGCCGAGCGTCGTGCCCCGGTCCCCGCAGGTAGCTCCGGCCCGAACGGCGGCTGCGAAAGTTCCTTCAGCCAGCTACTTCCCACCGCCATCGCCAGCCCGAGCGCGACCCCGCAGAGCACCCGTCCAGCCGATAACAGCGGCACCGATGCCGATCCGAAGGCCAGCAGCAGCGAACCGGCTGCGCCGATCAACGGTGCCGGGCGAAGTAGCGTGCGACGGCCGTAGCGGTCCGAGAGCGGTCCGCCGATCAGCAAGGCGGGCACGATGCCGAGCACATAGTCGAACAGCAGCAGGTCCACCGTGGTGACCGACAGTCCGTTGCCCTTGTACATCACCAGCAGCGGAGTGAATTCGTTTCCGCCCCAGGCGATCGCGAATATCGCGGCCGCGACACCCCACCAATGCCGCGAACTCTGCCGTGGTTCCGCCGACCGGGTGTCGACGGCGAGCAGCGTTGCCATTACAGGCCTCTCATTTCCAGCTGGTGCACGCCGGACATATGGTCGACGAGTGTTGTGGCGAACCCCGCCGCGTCGCCGATTTCGATCAGATGGGCCAGACGCGTGTGCTGTTCGATGATGCGGGCGGTATCGGTCGAACCGCGGTGCAGGGCAGCACTGTTCATGCGACGCTGCCGCTCCCGCAGCGAGTCGTAGAACCCGGTGAGCAGCGGATTGCCCGCAGTGACCACATAGGTGCGGTGAAAGTCGGTGTCCGCCACCGCGAAGCGCTCGAAGTCCGCGGCGGCGGCCAGTTCGCGCTGCTGGTCCAGCGAGACATGAAGTTCGGCGATCAGCGCGGACCGCTCGTGCGCGACCACCGCGCGCACCGCGCCGGTCTCCACGACATAGCGGGCGTGTACGACGTGTTCGGCTTCGGCTGGCGAAATCGGCACCACCAGTGCGCCGCGCTTGGGGTACAGCCGCATCCACCCTTCCACTTCGAGTCGCAGGAATGCTTCCCGCACCGGGGTCCGCGACATACCGAGGTCGGTGGCGATCTCGCCCTCGCTGATCAGCTCACCACCCGGCAACGCGCCGGTCAGGATGCGTTCCTTGACCTCGCGATAAGCGACTTCGGTGGATGAATACATCTTAGACACAAGTTGAATCTTAGCGACACGCTCCAGTGGCCCGACCGGGACGGCGGGCAAGAGTCGTATAACATTCCACTATGGAACATTGAGAGTGAGAGGAGCAGTACGTTGGCGAACACCTCGACGCAACGCAAATCGCTGAATTCCACGGCGGCGTCGCTGCTCGGATTTCTGCACGACGGTCCGATGTCGGGCTGGGATCTGGTGACCGAGGCCCAGGACCGGATCGGCGATTTCTGGACCATTACCCAGAGCCAGGTCTACCGGGAACTGGCCGCCATGGACGCGGCCGGACTCGTCGAAAAAGGTGAGATCGGGGCGCGCGAACGCACGCCGTATCAGATCACCGACGCCGGTCGCGAAGCATTCCTCGAATGGATCGCCCGCGACCCCGGCGCGGAGACCATTCGGGTGCCGCTGCTACTGACCCTGTCCTTCGGCAAGCACGTCGATCCCGATCATCTCGATCGAATCATCGCCGCCAACAAGGAAATTCACCAGCAGCGCCTCGACCGCTACCGCGCCGACGACCACACCGACATGTCCGCGTATCAACGCGCCACTCTCGAATTCGGCATCGGCTACGAGCGCACCGTACTTGCCTGGTTCGACCGCCTACCGGAACTGCTCGGCCGCTGAATCAGCGGGACGCGATCTCCCGCAACCACTTCCACGCCGCATCGACGGATTCCACGACCACCGCGCCGGGCGGCAGCTCGGGGCGGTCTACGACAACCACGGGAAGGCCCGCCGAGCGAGCGGCATCCAGTTTGGCAGCGGTCTGATCGCCGCCACTGTCCTTGGTGACCAGCGCGTCGATCCGGTGTTGCGCCAGCAGTCGCTGCTCATCCGCGGGCGAGAAAGGCCCACGCGCGAGCAGCAATTCGTGATGTGGCGGCAGCGCGCCGGTGGGCGGATCGATGGCACGGATCAAGAACCACTGGTCCGTCAGGCCCGCGAAGGCGGCGACACCTTGGCGACCGATGGTCAGGAAGATGCGCTCCCCCAACTCCGAAATCGCCTGTGCGGCCGCGTCGAGATCCGGCACCCGGATCCACCGATCACCGGACTGTTGGGACCATCCCGGCCGCCGCACATGTAGTAGCGGCAAACCGAGATCCGTTGCGGCACCGGTCGCATTCGCACTGATCGTGCCTGCGAACGGATGTGTCGCATCAATGACGACCGCGATCTCGTTGTTCGCCAACCAGTTCCGTAGACCCTCGACACCACCGAAGCCGCCGACCCGCACCGGCCCCTCCGGCAACAGCGGGTCGCGAACACGACCGGCGAGCGAGGAGACGATATCGAATCCTCGCTCGCCGGAAGCGATGTGGGCGATTTCCCTGGCTTCCCGGGTGCCGCCCAGTATCAGAGTTTTCAGGGCTGCCCGCTGAAGTAGGCGATGCCCGCATTGATCAGGTTCGGACCACCCGCGATGAGCAGACCGATCAACGCACCCAACGGCAGACCGATGCCGAAGAAGAAGAATCCGATGATGCCGCCGATCACCGCACCGAGCGAGGCGCGCTGCAGCTCGCTGAAGAACCACTCCTGCGAGGAGATCGCCTCGGCGCTGACCGCGGCGGTCGGCGTGACCTCCGGGGTGAGCGTCAGCTTCTGGCCCGCGGGGTCGATGGTGGCCGCGATCGGGATCAGCTGATCCCCGACCTGCGCCTTCAGCGGAATCGAGGTGACGACCGCACCCTCGGTGTTCTTCACCGTGACGTACTTCTGGTCGGCGTCCAGACTGAACGCGCCGCCGGTGACCGCCGCGACGATCGACTTGTCGACGAGTTGCACGGCGTAGTTCACACCGTGGTCCTCGCCCTGCACGGCGGGCGCGGCCTGGTTCTGCACGGCCGGCGCGGGTGCCGCCGGAGCGGCGCCGGACGTACCCGCTGCGATACCGGTGGCCGCAACGGCCATCATCGCGGTGGCGGCAAACTTCTTGTACTTCATAAATCTCCCAATACAGCTGATACGCAGACCCTTTGCGCTGCGGTCGTGGGCCCCGACCATACCTTTTACTCACGGATGTTTCACTAAAGACGCCGCAGTCCGAGCCGGATTCCGGTCCTGGTCCAACTTTCGTCGGCCTGGGGTCCCGCCTTGTCCACGACCACATGCACCGTAACCGTCAGGAAGTCGGAGACTCGCTTCGAGCTCCGATGACCCCGTACAACAGCAGATCCTCGAGTGCGGCGGCGAAGCTGTCGACATCATCGATGTCACGGATGCACATGGCGAACAATGCCGCGCCCGCAATGGCATCGAGCAGGGTGTTCGCGTCGAGGCCCGGACGCGCCGATTCACTGTCGACGGACAGATACTCGCCGAGTTCGACGCGGGTGGGGGTGTCCAGGCGGGCGGCGAGTTTCTCGTAGAGTCCGGAGTCCTCGCGCATCTCGGCCATAAGCCCTGGCATGGCGACGCGGGTTTCGGCGGAGCCGAACAGTTGGACGGTCCCGCGGATCACCTTGCGGATCTCGCTGATCAGGTCCGGCGCCACCTGGTCGGAGCCGACGTCGGGAAAGACCGCCTTGGCAATGAGGTGGGCCTTGGACGGCCAGCGCCGGTAGATGGCCGGGCGGCTGACCCCGGCCCGGGCCGCGACGGCATCGATGGACGTTGCGGCATAACCCTTTTCGACCAGCAGGGCGCGTGCGGCGTCGAGCACCGCGCGGTCGACCGCGGGATCGCGGCGTGGGCCCAACCGGTGGCGTTCGGTCATGAAATTCGTCCTTGTCCGCGCGAGGTGGAGTCGTTACAGTCTGTCACATCAATAGTCGTTACATTCTGTAACCGCTGGGGACTCGAGGAGTAGACCGTGTCAGCCGCCCCGCACATCACCGCACCCGCTGAAACATATCGACCGGTACCGCTGCTACAGGACAAAGTCCTCGTGATAGCGGGCGTCGGCCCAGGGCTCGGACACTCGCTGAGCATCGAAGCCGCCCGCATGGGCGCGAACCTGGTCCTGGTGAGCCGCACGGAACACAAGCTCGACAAGATCGCCGAACAAGTGCGAGAACACGGCGGCACAGCCCTGGTCGCACCGGCCGACATCACCATCGAAGAGCAGCGACAGTCTCTGGTGGATCGCGCACTCGCCGAGTACGGACGCATCGACTGCCT
>NZ_BAGN01000127.1 GCF_000308835.1 Nocardia vinacea NBRC 16497
GTCCAGATCTGCTGGCGGATCGCGGGCAGTTTGGCCGGATCGAGGGTGGAGATATTGGCGTGTTCGTCGAGCAGCTGCTCCAAACGCGAGATATCGCCATAACTTTCGGCGCGGGCCATGGGCGGAATGAGGTGGTCGACGAGGGTCGCGTGAGCGCGGCGCTTGGCCTGGGTACCCTCACCCGGGTCGTTGACCAGGAACGGATAGATCAGCGGCAGCTCACCGAGCGCGGCATCGGTGCCGCAGGAGGCGGACATGCCGAGGGTCTTGCCGGGCAACCATTCCAGATTGCCGTGCTTGCCGAGGTGCACCATGGCGTCGGCGGCGAATCCCTCCGGCGCGGCGATCCATCGATACGCGGCGAGGTAGTGGTGGCTGGGCGGCAGGTCCGGATCGTGATAGATGGCGACCGGGTTCTCGCCGAAGCCGCGCGGCGGCTGCACCATCAGCACGATATTGCCGAAACGCAATGCGGCGATGACGATTTCGCCCTTGGGATCGGCGGAGCGGTCGACGTAGAGTTCACCGGGTGGCGGTCCCCACGCCTCGATCACGGCTGCACGCAGGTCATCGGGCAGGGTGTCGAACCAACTGGTGTACTGATCGGCGCTGATGCGGATCGGGTTGCCTTCGAGCTGTTCGGCGGTGAGCCAGTCCGGATCCTGACCGCCCGCGGCGATCAGCGCGTGGATCAGCGCGTCGCCATCGCGTTCCGCGAGTCCTGGCACCTCGCTCTCGTCGCCGAGATCGTAACCGGCCGCGCACATCTCGGTGAGGAGCCGGATGGCGCTGGCGGGAGTGTCCAGGCCGACGGCGTTGCCGATGCGCGCATGCTTCGTCGGGTAGGCCGACATCATGATGGCGATACGTCGCCGTTCGGCCGGGATGTGGCGCAGCCGCGCGTGCCGGACCGCGATACCGGCGACCCGGGCCGCACGTTCGGGGTCGGGCACATAGGTGGACAGTCCGTCGGCGTCGAATTCCTTGAAGGAGAACGGAACCGTGATGATGCGGCCGTCGAATTCCGGGACGGCCACCTGGGTGGCGACGTCCAGCGGGGAGAGTCCGTCGTCGTTGGCCTCCCATTGGGCGCGGCCGCTGGTGAGACACAGGCCCTGAAGGATGGGTACATCGAGTTCGGCGAGGGCGGCGACATCCCATGCCTCGTCGTCGCCGCCGGCCGATGCGTTGGCGGGCTTGGTGCCGCCCGCCGCGAGCACGGTTACCACCAGTGCGTCTGCGGTGCGCAAGGTGTCGAGGAGTCCCGGCTCGGCGGTGCGCAGGGAGGCGCAGTACAGCGGCAGAGCCTTCGCGCCCGCATTTTCGATCGCCGTGCAGAGGACATCGATGTAGGCGGTGTTTCCGGCGAGATGCTGTGCGCGATAATAGATTACGGCCACAGTCGGGGCGTGCTCGGCCGTTGCGCTCGGTGTGCGCTCCAATTCGCCCCAACTCGGCAGTTGCACGGGCGGTTCGAAGCCGTGGCCGGTGAGCAGCACCGTATCCGAGAGGAAGTTGTGCAGCTGACGGAGATTTTCCGCACCACCGGCGGCGAGGTAGTTGTGCGCGTCGGCGGCCACACCACCGGGCACCGTCGAGCATTCCATCAGCTCGGCGTCGGGTGCGATCTCACCGCCGAGCGCCACCATCGGCACCCCGCTCGCGCGCACGGCCGCGAGCCCGTCCTCCCAGGCGCGCTTGCCGCCGAGGATCCGCACGATCACCAGATCGACGCCGTCGAGTAGCGCGGGCAGGTCCTCGACCAACAGCCGAGCCGGATTCCCCCACCGATATTCCGCACCGCTCGCACGCGCGCTCAACAGATCGGTGTCGGACGTCGACAGCAGCAAAATCACAGGTGGCAGCCTTCCTCGGGTGACGCGCCCATCGGTTACGGTGCTCGCCGGAGAGGGTCTGGCTTTCGACAGTGGCGCGACCGCACCGGAGTTCCACCGGTTTCCTCATCGCCCGCCGAGCAACCCAGATGCTAACCCGCCGCTCCGTGCCGCTCGTCGACGGTCAGCTACTCGGCGCTCAGGTCAGGTCGGCGTTTCCGTCGATCACCTTCAGGTGGTAGTGGAATTTGTCGACCCGCCAGCCCACGGCGGTGCGTTCGGCACCGATGCTGTAGCTGCCGACGAAGGTGCGCGTCTTGCCGTGGGACGCATCGTTTTTCACGTGCACCGCGATGGCGTCGGCGTGGATTTCGGCGTGGTCGCCCTGCAGGTCGACCAGGTAGTTGCCCGCCTGGTGATGGACGCCGTCGAGGTCGGCCAGGCCCGTGCGCCAATCGCCGACGATATCGGCTGCGGGGCGCACCGCCACCTCGCCGCCGAAGCCACCGTCGAAGTCGACCTTCGGCGTGAATACCTCGCCGAGAAGGTCATCCCAGCGCTTCTGATCGGTGTAGACGAACATTCTGGTGACAACGTCGATGATCGCGAGTCGGTCGGCAACGGTGTAGATTTCGCTCATTCCGCCAACCTTAATGCGGGCACGTGCGGACGCCGACTGGACGCTCTCGAGGGGCAAGCGTCACTGCCGTCGCCGGATTCGCGACTGTGCGCTGTAAGCGGTCACCTATCGCAACCGTCGCCGGATTCGCGACCGGGAGCTGTCGGCACTCGGCCGTCGCTGGTTGCGCGGCCGTGGGGTCGTAGGCTGGATGGGTCATGACGCGTACGAATCCCGATTCCTGCCCCGGTGTACTGCGGCTGCATCAGGCGGCCGATGGGCCGTTGGCTCGGATTCGGCTGCCCGGTGGGCGGCTGGAGCCGGGGCAGTTGCAGGTGTTGGCCGAGGCGGCCGCCGAACTCGGCGATGGAAATATCGAGCTGACCTCGCGGGGCAATGCGCAGTTGCGGCAGGTGCGTGATGCGGCCGCGCTGAGTGAGCGGTTGGCGGGTGCCGGGCTGTTGCCGAGCGATACGCATGAGCGGGTGCGCAATATTGTCGCCTCGCCGCTGTCGGGCCGGATCGGGGGCTGGGCGGATGTACATGCGCTCGTTCCGGCGCTCGACACGGGTTTGCGCGCCGCACCGCGGTTGGCCGAACTGCCGGGCCGCGTGCTGTTCACCCTCGACGACGGCCGCGGCGATATCAGCGGCCTTGGTGGCGATATCGGCGTACACGCGACGGACGCAGACGAATTCGCGCTCGTGCTGGCTGGTGGTGACTCCGGCATCCGAGTATCCGCGGCCGACGCGGTCCAGGTGATGCTGGCCGCCGCGCACGCGTTCCTCGATCTCGGCTCGGGTCAATGGCGGCTGCACGAAGTCGATGACGGTGTGCGGGGAGTGATCGATATCCTCGGCCTGTCCCGCGGCCCCGAACGCCTGGAATTCGGTGCCGCCCATGACATTCCGATCGGCTGGCTCGACCAGGACAACGGCCTGGTCAGCCTCGGCGCGGCCGTTCGCCTCGGCTCCCTGCCCGCCCGCAATGCCGAATTCATCGCCGCCGTGGAACGCCCCATCTTCATCACCCCCTGGCGCAGCCTGGTGATCACCGATCTAGAGGAATGGCCCGCCGAACAGGTCGTCCGCGTACTGGCCCCCATGGGCTTGATCTTCGACGCCAACTCCCCCTGGCTCCAGGTCAGCGCCTGCGCAGGCCAACCCGGCTGCGCAAAAGCGCTCACCGACGTGCGCGCCGACGCCACAGCCGCCGTCGAATCCGGTCGCGTACTACCCCCCACCAACCAGCCCGCCGCAGAGAGCAATTCCAGCGGCGTAGACGATCTCGACCCGACCATCGAAGTCCACAGCGCCGACGACGTCACGGTCGCAGGCCGCCAACACTGGTCCGGCTGCGACCGCTGCTGCGGCCGCCCCCGCGGCCCGGTCACCGATATCGTCGCCACCGAAAACGGTTACCGCATCGGCTGACATCCGCCCAAACAACCAACGAGGCACCACATGATCAGGTTCTTCGGCACGGCTCGTGGCACGGTGAGGTCAGCTGACGGCCCGTGGAAGGAGGGTTCCGGTGGGGTTGGGTGATGCGGAGATCGACGCCATGTCGGCGCAGGAGCGGCGGGAGTTGATTCGGCGGTTGCAGTTGCCGCCAGACCAGGTGTTGCCGCGCCCGGAGGTGGTGCGGATTCATCGGCGCGTGCGGTTGACGCTGATGGTCGGTGGGTCGATCGCGTTGATTCCGTGGATCGTGTATCTCGCGGTGTCGCTGCCGCCCGACTATCACGCCCGTAATTGGACGCTGACCTGGGTCGGATTCGACATCCTGCTGGTCATCATGATGGCGACGACCGCCTACCTGGGCTGGCAGCGCAAGCAACTGCTCATGTTGCCCGCATTCGGCACCGGCCTGCTGCTGCTCGTGGACGCCTGGTTCGACATCACGACCGCCAACCCTCGCGACGTCTGGTTCTCCATCGCCATCGCCTGCTTCGCCGAAATCCCGCTCGCCGTGCTACAGATCAGCGGCGCACTCCTGCTGTTCAAATTCGTCGCCGAAGTTCATCCGTTGGCAGAACCCGGCGTCAGCGGTTGGCGCACCGAACTCCCGTTCTGACAGCGGTGCTCGCGCCTCACGAAGCAACCGCGGTCGGCGCACTCCGCGGATCCTCGTGAATCTCCAAGGTGCAGCACTTCACGCCACCACCGGCCTTCAACAACTCCGACAGATCGACGCCCACCGGGTTGTACCCCTGCGCACGCAGCTCCGAAGCCAGGTTGTCGGCGTGACTACTGATGAAGACATTCAGCCCGTCGGAGACACCGTTCAGTCCCAGAACCACCGCGTCCGCATCGGTGGCGCGGATGGCGTCCGGATAGAGCTCGGCCAGTATCGCCTGACTGGCAGCACTGAAGGCGGGCGCGAAGTACGCGACATTCGTGTCATCGAGGACCATCAGCGCTGTATCCAGGTGATAGAAGCGCGGATCGACCAGTTCGAGCGAAACCACCGGCAGATCGAAGTACCGCTCGACCTCACGGTGCGCGGCAATCGAACTCCGGAATCCGGTCGCGGCCAGCATGCGCTCACCGACCAGCAGGAAGTCACCTTCGCCCTCATTGATTTCCTGCGCCCCGACCAACTCCACTAGCCCGTGCTGCGCGAACCAGCGGTGATACGCCGGGCCTTCCGCGGCCCGCTCGGTATGGGTGAAACGCGCCGACATCGCCCGATCACCCACGATCAGCCCGCTATTCGCGGCGAACACCATATCGGGCAGACCGGGCTCCCCTGGCACCACGTCGATGCGATGGCCGTAGTGCTCGAATGTCGCGCGCAATGTCTCCCACTGCGACAATGCCAGCGCGCGGTCGACGGGTTCCTGTGGATTCATCCACGGATTGATCGAGTAGCAGACGTCGAAATGATCCGGACGGCACATCACGAACTGACGTCGGGATGGCTGCCGCGCGGGCTCGATACGGAGGGTGGTTACAGAGGTCAACGTGTCTCCCGGAGGTAGGCGCGGCATTCCACTGACACGAAGGTAATTCGCCTAGTATTGCGCCGGAAACAACGATTCATTGTGCATGATCGAGCGAATTCGGCGAATCATTGCGTCGATCGGGAGTGGGTGTGACGTGGACGACATCGACCGGCAGATTCTGGCGCATCTGCTCAAATCGGCGCGCGCCTCGTTCCAAGAAATCGGCGCGAAGGTCGGACTGTCCGCACCCGCGGTCAAGCGCCGCGTCGACAAGATGGTCGCCAGCCGCCAGATCACCGGCTTCACCGCACTGGTCAATCCCGCCGCACTCGGCTGGACCACCGAGGCCTACGTCGAGGTCTACTACCGCGACAACATCACCCCCGCCGAACTCCGCCGCAGCCTCGAACCGATCCCCCAGGTAGTCGGGGTCTGGACCATCGCAGGCGAAGCCGACGCCCTCGTCCACGTCATGGCAACAGATATGGCCGAAATCGAATCCACCGTCGAACGAATCCGCGAAAACACCCGAGTAGGCCGCACCCGCAGTTCCATAGTCATGTCCCGCATCCTCGAACGCCCCCGCACCTGATCCGCCGAGAATGCATTCATGCAGGCGGCCTCGAAGTTTGCCGCCGCCAGTACATTCTCGACCCGCGGCGGGCGTGGAGAGGGAGGGCTCATATGGTGGGGGGCATGTCCGATGTTCGTTATGTCAGTGATGGGGCCGAGATCTATCGGCGGTCGTTCGCGATGATTCGGGCAGAGACGGATCTGAGTGGGTTTCCGCAGGATGTGGCGCAGGTTGTGGTGCGGATGATCCATGGTTGCGGGCAGGTGGATCTGGCCGGGGACGTAGCGTTTTCGCCCGGTGTGGTGGCAGCGGCGCGGGACGCGCTGCGGTCGGGGGCTCCCATTCTCTGTGATGCGCAGATGGTTGCGTCCGGCGTGACGCGCAAGCGGTTGCCCGCCGACAATGACGTGATCTGCACCCTCGCCGATCCGCGGGTGCCGGAACTGGCTGCGGCGATGGGCAATACGCGGTCGGCCGCGGCGCTGGAGTTGTGGCGCGATCGCCTCGAGGGCGCGGTGGTCGCCATTGGCAACGCGCCGACCGCCCTGTTCCATCTGCTCGACATGATCGATGCGGGTGCGCCGCGGCCCGCCGCCATCCTCGGTATACCGGTCGGCTTCGTCGGTGCTGCCGAATCCAAAGACGCGCTGATCGAATCCGGCGGGGTCGAATATCTGACGGTGCGTGGGCGGCGCGGCGGCAGCGCTATTACCGCTTCGGCACTGAATGCGATTGCGAGCGAACAGGAATGAGCAACGGCAAGTTGTGGGGTGTCGGACTCGGCCCCGGTGATCCGGAGCTGGTGACGGTGAAAGCGGCGCGGGTGATCGCCGAGGCCGATGTCATCGCCTTCCACAGCGCACGCCACGGTCGCAGCATCTCGCGTGGCATCGCCGCGCCGTACATGCGCGCGGGTCAACTCGAGGAACACCTGATCTACCCGGTGACCACCGAGACGACCGACCACCCCGGCGGCTATCAGGGCGCCATCGACGAGTTCTACGAACAGGCCGCCGAACGCCTGGCAACCCATCTGGCGGCGGGCCGGTCCGTCGCACTGCTCGCCGCAGGCGATCCGCTGTTCTACAGCTCGTACATGCATATGCACCGCCGGTTGGCCGACCGGTTCGAGGCCGAGATCATCCCCGGCATCACCTCCGTGAGCGCGGCCTCGGCGGCCCTCGGCACCCCGCTCGTCGAGGGTGAGCAGGTGCTGACCGTGCTGCCCGGCACCATGCCCACCGACGAGCTCACCCGCCGCCTCCGCGATACCGACGCCGCCGCCATCATGAAACTCGGTCGCACCTATCCCGGTGTGCGCCAAGCCCTCTCGGACTCCGGCCGCCTCGCCGACGCCTACTACATCGAACGCGCGAGCAGCACCCGCCAACGCGTACTCGCCGCCGACGACGTCGACGACGCGGATGTGCCGTACTTCGCCATCACCCTCGTTCCCGGCCCGCAGCCGACAATCCCCCTGCCCCTTACGAATTCGGGGCAGGGGCAGACAGTTCCTTTCGACAGCTCTCGGGTCGAGGCAACCTCGAGCCATTTCAGCGACGCCATCGGTGAAGTCGTGGTGGTCGGGCTCGGCCCAGGCTCACCCGACTGGACCACACCCGAGGTCGAACGCGCACTCGCCGAGGCCACCGATCTTGTCGGCTACACGACCTACATCAATCGGGTGCCGTCGCGTCCCGGGCAGCGCAGGCATGCCAGCGATAACCGGGTGGAATCCGAACGTGCCGCCATGGCATTGGATCTCGCGAAACAGGGAGCCAAGGTGGTTGTCGTGTCCTCGGGCGATCCCGGGGTTTTCGCGATGGCGGCTGCGGTACTCGAGGAATCCGCCGATCCGCAGTGGCAAGGGGTGCCGGTGCGGGTGCTGCCCGGGCTCACGGCGGCCAATGCGGTCGCCAGCCGGGTCGGCGCGCCACTCGGCCACGACTACGCGATGATTTCGCTCTCGGATCGACTCAAGCCGTGGGAGGTTGTCGCGCAACGACTTTCGGCGGTCGCCGCGGCCGATATGGCGATCGCGATCTACAACCCAGCCTCCAGTCAGCGCACCTGGCAGGTAGCGGCGATGCGTGACGTGCTGCTCGAGCATCGCAAGCCCGATACCCCGGTGGTGCTCGGTCGCGATGTGGGCGGACCCACCGAATCCGTCCGTGTGGTCACCCTCGCCGAGCTGAATCCGGCGGAGGTCGATATGCGCACGCTGCTGATCATCGGCGCCTCCACCACCGCAGTAATCGAGTCCGAGCAGGGCACGAGGGTCTACACCTCGCGCCGCTACCAGCGCTGACTCCGATTCCGCAAGAAACCGTGCACGTTCCGACACGGGTTCGGCCACGCTGAAGGCATGGACAACA
>NZ_BAGN01000126.1 GCF_000308835.1 Nocardia vinacea NBRC 16497
AACCCGCTCACGATCACACAGCCCGAGACTGCTGCGGCTCAGAACGTCCTATACCGCGACCCACGCGTTCGATCAGGCACAAACGTTAGCCAGCAGTCGATCTCGCGAACGTCTGCATCTGCCGCGGTGGTCGGCCACATCTAGATCCACAACCTTTGCGGGGCTCATCGGCGATCTCGTCCCAAGGCCCATCGCGCCCGCGCCGCGCTGTACGGCCGGGATGACGAGTTCTCGTGGACCTACTTCCGGGAGGGCAAACTGAGCTTCAGGAGATCGACATACTCGCAGGCACCCCCGCAGTGGTGGCGGGAACCGATCGGTGTCACCACCGCCGCACGTACCGCTCTGATTCCGGTGATCTGGCGCCACGGCACCAAGTCCGGGTCCGACATTCCACCGCCGTCATGAGCTCACGGCGCGCCGAATCCGGCCCGCCAGCCGCCACATCACCCGCAACCCCGACGGCAGCCTGCCCGAGGGCCGACTGCTGACCGAATGACCCACCGACGCAGGTGAACCCACGGCATCATCCGCAAAACCCAACGTGCACTTGCCATCTGGATCGGCACCTGCCCACGATGCCACGCAACATTCCCGGCCTGACAAAGTCCTACCAGAACCTCTCCCAAGTGGGGCTGTCGACGAGACGGCGCGCCAGCTCGGTGTAGGCGTGCGCGGTCGCATCATTGGCGATGCGGGCGTGCACGTCGGCGTCGAGAATGATCTGTTCGCGCCAATGCAATACCGGCTCCCATGGGACGGCGCCGAGCACCGCTGATGCGCCGAGCCGGTTGGCCGTGGCCAACCTACGCAGTGCGGCATCCTGTTCCTGCAGCCATGCCGCCTGTGCCGGGTGCCGACCTGCCTGGTGCTCTGCACCACCGGAGACGGCCGTGCGCACATAGCGAATCGAGCCGAGTAGCTCATCCGGATCATGCCCGCATTCGGCGCCGGCTTGCAGCAGTCCGTGCCGACCGTGCACCAATCCGGCGGCCGCCAGGACATGCTGCCGACTCCAACGGTGAAAGACCAACCAGCGCATCGTACTTCGGCGCAACGGTGGCAGCGCGGCCGCCCGCAGCGCAATCTCCAGTGCCGCGCAGCGACCCGCGCTGAGGTCGACGAATACGACGCGGAACTCCCGATCCAGCGCCACCAACAGTTCCGCGCATCGCCGCACCACCGCGGAGTCGCAGATGACGAATCCGGCGCCACCTTCATCTCCGGGCACCAGCACCAACCGCCCCGCGCGCGGACCGGCGCGCCGCAGTCCCGTTCGATCACTGGCAGCGCCGATGTCGATGCGGGCCGCGGTTCCGCACTCGCCGAGCAGGTAGGAGTGCACGCCGCCGTCCGCCACGCCGCACTCGGCTTTCCCGACTTCGAATAAAGCACCGGCAAGCGGTGACCCGAAATCGAAATCCACATAGGCGACGTCATGCCCGGACACGGACAGCCGGTAGGCGATATTGACGCCGGTCACCGACCGTCCGGCGCCGCCCTTATCGGATGCGCAGAAGACCAACACCACGCACCATCACGATGTTGCGTCCGCGCGGAGCGAGCACCGCCGCGACGTCGGGAGCCATATCGCCGGTTCGGTCCGGTGTGCGGGCGGAAATCTCGGTCGCCGGATACAGCAGATAGAGCAGCTGTTCGGCATCGCTGATCGAATTGGCGCCGTCCCGGCCGCCCCAATGCCACTGTTGGTCCCGATAGCAGCGGTCGAGTACCGTGCGCCACAGTTGAAGTAGCTGTTGCCTCGGTCGAATCCGCATCCGGTCCGCACCCCCGCATTCGATCAGAGCACCGAACGTCGATATCTCGAGTGTGCCCCGCAGACCGCGGCAGGCCAACTACCGCGGCCGATTCCTGCTAGCGGCAGCACTCCGGGTCGAGTACGAAACACAAGACGGACAACGCATCCCGGCGCGCCGCATGCTGCACGGCCATCCCCTGACGTACCGATTCCACCAGACCGGCGGCGCGCAACTGTCCCAGATGATGGCTCACCGTCGACTCTGCCAGCGCCACCGCGGCGGCCAACTCTGGATATTGACCGTGCCGTCGCGCTCGGCCAGCAGTAGCGACATCAACTTCACTCGCACCGGATCCGCCAGCGCCTTCAACCGCAACGCCACTTCCAGCGCGACCCGATCGTCGACCGGCGCCGCCGCCACCGGCGCGCAGCAGATCGGCGCGGACACATCCAGCGTGGGCAGTGTCTTCGGCATCCTCATATCGTGGCATACATCGAAAGCCCCGAGCCGCGCCGCCACAACGAAAACATCAGTCCCCCAGCAGAAAACGCCTGCGGCCGCCGCAGTAAGCGACGGCCGCAGGGAGTCGGAGATCTCAGATCTCGGCGAGCTTCTTCGCGTCCTTACGGACACCGAACGAGGTGACGACTTCCATGATGCCCAGGATGATCAGCCACCACCCGGCGACCAATGCCAGCGTCGCCACCGACGCGACCGGCCACACGATCAGCACCACACCACCGATCGCGGTGAGGATTCCGAAGAAGGCCTCCCAGCCTCGACCCGGCAGCGCGGGCTCCGAGATCGCCGCCATCAGCAGCGCGACACCACGGAACAGCCAGCCGATACCGATCCACAGGCCGAGCAACAGAATCGAGGCCAACTCGTCACGGAAGCAGAAGATACCGATAATGATCGACAACACACCGCTGATGAACGCGAGCACCCGGATTCCAGTGCTGGTGTGCGTGCCGAATGCGGCCACCAACTGCAGGAAGCCACTCACCACCAGATAGATGCCGAAGATGATGCCTGCGGCCACCAGTGTCACATCGGGCCAGACCAGGATCATCACACCGAGGATCACCGACAGGATGCCGGTGACCAGCACCGTTTGCCACGCACTGCGCGCAAGCGACTGCAGAGGACCCTCTAGCACGCTGTTTGTCGTCATAACATGATGCTAGGCCTCGCGCCAGCGGTTTTCTGGATATTTGCTCGAACGCTTCGAACGGCCGCGCCCTAGGCGGGTGCCGCGATATTCACCATCCACGCGATGCCGAAGCGGTCCAGGCACATACCGAATTCGTCGCCCCACATCTGCTTCTCCAACGGCACGGTCACGGTGCCACCGGCACACAGCTTGTCCCAGTAGCCGCGCAGCTCATCGGCGTCGTCACCGCTGAGACTGATCGAAATGCTGCTTCCCGGTTTGTACTCCATACCTGGCGGGGTATCCGAAGCCATCAGCGTGAACCCGCTCGGCGTTTCCAGCATGCCGTGCATGATCAGATCCGCGCCGGGCGCGTCCTTATCCCCCATATCCCCGAAGGTCTGCATGGCCAGCGTGCCGTCGAATACATCTCGATAGAACTCCAACGCGGTGCGCGCCGAGTCGGAAAAACTGATGTACGGGTTGAGTCGGGAGGTCATAGGAACGCTCCTTGGTGGTAGTTGGCCGCCATCGCCGAGGTTAGTCCACCGACTCGGACAGTGGGCTCGATAACGAGCTACTCGCTCACGTTTATCGCCGAGGGGGCTCGGGTAGTCATCCCTAAGTGGCTCTCGTCGTGTGCATCCATGGGGTGAAGCGGGTGGGTCGGGTTCGCGAGTCTCGGGTGGCTAGGAGAAGAGGGTGGCGGTTGTTCTCGTGCTGCAGGCACGTGGCCTCGGTGATCTGCTCACCGCGGTTCCCGCGTTGCGCGCGCTGCGACGGGCGAAACCGCACGATCAGATCGTCCTCGCCGCTCCGCATCGCCTGAAGCCGATCGTCGACCTCATCGCCTCCGTCGACTCCATGATCCCCACCTCCGACCTCAGCGACCTGCGCTGGGACGCTCCCGAACCCGCACTGGCGGTGAATCTGCACGGCCCGAGCGCCGAGAGCATCGTCGCACTCACCAAGACCGATCCCGGACGCATCCTCTCCTACCGAAATCCCGCCTTTCCCGAGCTGGAGGGCCCGGAATGGCAAACGGATATGCATCATGTCGAGCGCTGGTGCCATCTGCTCGAATCCGACGGCGTCGTGGCCGATCGCCGCAATCTCGGACTCGTCCCGCCGGTCGCGACCACCAGTCGCCGCGATTGCGTCGTGGTGCACGTGGGAGCGGGCGCACCGGCGCGCCGCTGGCCGCCGGACCGGTTCGCCGCGGTGGTGCGTCATCTGCTGGTGCTCGGTCGCGAGGTAGTGCTCACCGGTGACGAATCCGAGCGCGATATCGCCCTGAATATCGCCGCCCGCGCGGGCCTACCGGGTGGCCGGGTGCTCGCGGGCGAGCAGAACCTCATCGAACTCGCCGCTACTGTCGCCGAGGCGGCGCTCGTGATCTCCGGTGATACCGGCGTCGCGCATCTGGCCACCGCCTTCGGAACCCGCACCGTATTGCTGTTCGGACCGACACCGCCGCGCTGGGGTGGGCCGCCACCGCATCTCCTCGGCAGGCATGCGGTGCTGTGGGCCGGTCAGCTCGGCGATCCGATGGCCGATACGCCCGATCCCGGATTACTGCGAATCGGCGTCACCGAGGTGATCAGCGCGGTTGATAAGCAACTCGCCAAGCGGGCGTGGCCTGCCAACGGAAACAATCGCGCGCGAACGGCGTATCGCCGCGTGGGTTGACCGCCAGCATTCAGGAGTTGCCCTCGGCGCGCGCGTTGCTCAAAGCCGCCGCATAGGCCGCCAACGCGCTGGGCCAGAACTGCTCGAGATAGTCGCGCGCATCGCCCAGTCCGCGCGGATCCAGGAAGTACAGCCGCCGATTGCCGTCCGGACGCATCATCACCAGCCGAGCCTCGCGCAGTACACGCAGATGCTGGGAGGCCGCCGAGCTGGTGACGCCGACGAGTTTCGCGAGATCGCCGACCGACAGCGGCGCGGTCGGCAATGCCTCGAAAATGGCCCGGCGGGTCGGGTCCGCGAGCGCCTCGATGGCCTGAACTCCATTAGTCGCCACTGAAACAGTGTGGTCGACCGGAGGCTTGCCGGTCAACTCCGCGCAATACGGCATCACGCCAGGTCGGCAATGCATACACACCGTGTCGTTATCGAGATGTAACCAATCAACTGGGCTTTTGCCGATCTGTGACGGTTGGCACAGGATTACGGAACCCACATGGGCGTCCCGTACGTTCTAGCCATGCCCGTGACCGTACCGTTACCTTATCGTCTCGGCGCGACCCGCGCACGCCGCAACCGCGCCGCAACCCGCGTGGTTGCCGCGGCCGCCGTCGTCAGCGCCTCACTCGGCGTCATGGCCGCCGTGGAACCCGACGCACTGGCCGGGAAGACAGACCAGTCGGCCGACCGGACCAGTGGCGCCGTCGCCTTCACCGCGTTCACCCCGCGCGAGGCCCAGATACCGCAGACCGTTCCCGAGGCCGTGATCTGGGAGCAGAACCGCATCGCCACCGAGGCGGCCAGACCGCGCACCGTTCGTCCGATCGAGGGCGTGCTGACATCCAACTTCGGCATGCGCTGGGGTGCGCTGCACGCCGGCCTCGATTTCGCCGACGCCATCGGGACCCCGATCGCCGCGGTCACCGACGGCACCGTCATCGAGGCGGGCCCGGCCTCCGGCTTCGGCCTGTGGGTGCGGGTGCAGCAGGATGACGGCACCATCGGCATCTACGGCCACGTGAACGATATTCTCGCCACCGTCGGTCAGCAGGTGCGCGCGGGCGATGTCATCGCCACCGTCGGCAACCGTGGCTTCTCCACCGGCCCGCACCTGCACTACGAAATCCACTCGGGCAACGGCGCACCGATCGATCCGATGCCCTGGCTCGGCGCGCGCGGTATCGCCGTCGGTTTCGCCCCGGAGTAAGCGGACCCGCCGCTCCGCGTTCGATTCGGCCACCGGCGCATTCGCGATTCGATGAGGGAATTGCGTGTGCGTCCGGTGGTCGATTTTCTAGTACCTCGGTATTACCCGCGAATGGCGCTGCAGCGGGACGTGGCCGGGCGTCGTCGATTCCTACCGTCGGATCATGCCGACGATCGATACCCTTTCCGCCCGTGGTGATTCCGCGCGCCACCGCCGCACCGCCGTCGTACCGGACCTGCCGGGCGGCAGACGCCTCCATCGCCCGCTGTTGTGGATGGTGGCCACGATGGGTGCGCTCGTCGTGTTCTCGGTCGGTGGCATGGTGTTCGACGACCGGACGCTGCTCGACGAATCCGTATGGCTCAAACCGTTCAAGTTCGGGCTCGCATTCGTGCTCTACGGAATCACCCTGGCATGGCTGCTGTCGTTGCCGCACAAGGGGAGTCGGGTCACCTGGTGGATGGGAACGGTGTTCGCGATCACCGGATTCGTGGACGTCGGGTTCATTGTGGTGCAGGCCGCGCGTGGGACCTACAGCCATTTCAACAGCGAGGCCGATGCGGTGAATTCGATCGGTCAGATGGTGTTCGCGTCCGGCGTGCCCGGCTTGTTCTTCGCGAATCTCGTTATCGTGCTGATCCTTTCGTGGCAGCGGCTCGTGGACCGGCCGACCGCTCGGGCCATTCACGCCGGACTCGGGCTCGCCGTCGTCGGGATGGCGCTCGGGTACCTGATGGGGTTCACCGGGAAACAGTTGGTACGCGACGCCGACGGCAATGTGGTCGAGTTGGTGGCCGGACATACCGTCCTGGACAATCCGTCGCTGGACGCGCGTGACGGTGTCGGCGGCATGCCGATCACGCACTGGAGCACCATCGGCGGCGATCTGCGAATTCCGCATTTCCTCGGCCTGCACGCCATTCAGGTCTTGCTGCTCGCTGTTGTCGCACTGACCTGGCTGGCGCCGCGCTACCCGTGGCTGCGGGCCGAACGCACACGCGCCGCGTTGATCGGTGTGCTCGCATCGGGTTATGCCGGGCTGCTCGCGATCGTGTTCTGGCAGGCGATGCGGGCCCAGTCGCTGGTGCATCCGGACGGTCGGACGCTGTTCGCCTTCGGTGTGCTCATCTGGATGGTTGCTCTACTGACCCTCGGCGTCTACTGGCGGGCGCGCGCCAACGGCCGCAACGCCCCGAGTGCCGTGCGACTGTTCGCTGCAGGCACGCACCCCCACGGGTAGTAGCGGCGTTCACTAAGCTCCTGCTCCTATGGCCCTAAGCGCAACACTGCACAACTTCGCCGTCCAACTCGCCGATGTCGACCGTGGTGTCTATCAGGAGTTGGAGTTGCGGGTTGCGCGCCACCCATCCGAAACCGCCGAGTTCATGCTGACGCGACTGCTCGCCTACTGCCTCGAGTACGAGGACGGCATCGCCTTCAGCGACGGCGGTGTGTCGTCCACCGACGAGCCCGCGGTGCTGGTGCGCGATCTCACCGGACGGCTCACCGCCTGGATCGAGATCGGTGCACCCGATGCCGATCGCGTGCACCGCGGCAGCAAATCGGCTGAGCGCGTTGCCATCTACACCCATCGCGACCCGGCCAAGGTGCTCGCACAGCTCAGCGGTAAGCGGATCCACCGTGCCGAAGCGATTCCGCTGTACAGCTTCGATCGCGACTTCATCGATTCCGCGGTAGCCGCGATCGAACGCCGCAACACGGTCACGGTATCGATTACCGAGCGACTGCTGTACCTGGATCTCAACGGGACGAACCTGAGCACGTCGATCGAAGAGCGCAGGCTCGGCTAGCGGTCGACGCTCACCGCAGCCGTTCTGCCTCGCGGGTGAGGGTCAACAGTGTGGCGCTCAACGCCTTCAACTCTTGGGTGTCGGCGCCTTCACCGATGGCGGTGGCGACGTCCTCGGCGGCGCAGCGGGCGGCGAACCAGCGGTCGGCCAGATCGGCCGCCTCCTGGGCGCTCAGCACCACCGAATCCGCCGGAATTCCGGTTCCCTTCAAGCTGTTGCGGTGTTCGTAGGCGCGTTGACGACAGGACTGACGGCAGTACCGGCGACGACGTCCGGCCTCCGATTCGACGATCTCCCGCCCACACCACAGGCAGCAGGACAGCAAGCGGCGCGACATGACGCAGAACCCTAATGGTTGTGCCGACCGAATGGGACTCGCGACCCCGGTTTATCGGCGCGGCGTGGGCGTGGCGGAAGGTGGCCGGGACACCGACTACAATGGAACGGTTCGCCAGTACGCCGATGGGGAACTATTGGCGCAGGCACGATCGTTACATCTAAGGTCCAGCGAGCGTCACGCGTTCATCCGGTAGTGACCGATGAAGGACGCGGTCGCGGCGCAACAAGACTCGAGCACACAGGGAGAGGCACACCATGGCAGATCGCGTACTCCGGGGCAGTCGGCTCGGAGCGGTGAGCTACGAAACCGATCGCGACCACGACCTGGCCCCGCGACGGATTGCTCGGTACCGGACCGATAACGGCGAGGAGTTCGACGTCCCCTTCGCCGACGACGCCGAGATCCCCCCGACCTGGCTCTGCCGTAACGGCCAGGAGGGCACCCTCATGGAGGGCACCACCCAGGAGACCAAGAAGGTCAAGCCGCCGCGCACCCACTGGGACATGCTGCTGGAGCGTCGCAGCAAGGAAGAGCTGGAGGAGCTGCTGAAGGAGCGGCTGGATCTGCTCAAGACGCGGCGTCGGGTTTAGTTCCGGCAGGGTTTCCGAAGACAACAGAAGGCCGCTTGCACCAACTGGTGCGGGCGGCCTTTCTCGTACCCGAGCACCCGTGGCGGGCAACGGATTTCCGCAGGAGCGAAGATTCAGAGAGAACGCCGGGGTTTCGGGGTCAGGGTGAGGGCGCTGGGGATGGCTGCGAAGGCAGCGCGGAGATCTGTTGTGAGGGTGAGGGTGTCGATGGGGTCGGAGCGGGAGCTCCAGGTGTCGAGGGCACGATGGAATGCGGCGATGAGGATGTCGAGGACTAGTCGGGGGCGGTGATCGGCGGGGTCGAGGGCGAAGCGGGCGGTCAGGAGAGCGAGGGCTTCGCGGACGGTTCGGTCGCAGAATTGCAGGTTGTGTGCGGCCATCGAGGGAGTGCTCTGGGCGAGTCGATGGCTGCGGATGGCGCGGTCGGCCCAGCCGTCGCTCGGCATCTGGTCCAGTGCCACGCACAAGGTTTCCTGCAAGACGTGCAGCAGGGTGCCGCTGCCGGGCCGACGGGTGGACAGGTCGGCGAGGAAAGCCCCCCATAGGTCCTGCAGCGGCGCCATGGCGACGTCTTCTTTGCTGGTGAAGGTGCGGAAGAACGTGCGCTTGGAGACGTCGACGGCATCGCAGAGTTCGTCGAGGGTGGTGTTGTCGAATCCGCGTTCGGTGAACAGGTCGAGTGCGGTGTCGATCAGTGCCTGCCTGGTCCGCAGTTTTTTGCGCTCGCGCAGCGGCAGCCGGTCGGTCGCAGCATCAGCCATGGTCGCCAGCCTACCGAACTATTGCCGATTAGCGGCTATTGCCATTTGACAGCTTTTGCCACTCAGTGGCAAATTAGGTCTCATCGCCCATCGCGGTGACCCACTACCCCGTTCTCTGCTCGAAAGGCGTTGTGCCATGCGCGCATTGGTTGTCGACCATTCCGCTCCGTCCGGTTTGCGGATCGATCGGGTTCCCGACCCGCGACCAACCCCGAATCAGGCGCTGATCCGAGTGACGGCAACCTCGCTCAACTACGGGGAGGTCCGGTTCGGGCTGGCCGATGCCCCCGACGGCGCGGTTCTCGGATGGGATGCGGCCGGAATCGTGGAACGCGCCGCCGCCGATGGATCGGGTCCGGCGGTCGGCACGCTGGTGGTGACGCTGGGTGCGGACGGGGCATGGGCGGAACTGCGCGCGGTCGATACCGACCTGATCAGCGCCGTCCCCGCCCACGCGGACCCGGGTGCGATCAGCACCATTCCGGTAGCGGGTGCGAGCGCATTGCGGGCGTTGCATCGGCTCGGACCGATTCTGGGTCGGCGAGTGCTGGTCACCGGTGCCGCGGGCGGCGTCGGACGGTATGCGGTCCAGCTCGCGCGGATGGGCGGCGCGCACGTCATCGCGGCTACCGGAAATCCAGCCGCCCATGGTGCGAGCCTGGAGGCACTGGGGGCGGCCGAAGTCATCGCCGAGCCCGCGGCACTGCGGACTCCGGTTGACGGAGTGGTGGATATGGTCGGCGGTCGTCAGTTGGTCGACGCCTATCAGCGCCTGTCCGAAGGCGGCACGCTGGTCGCGCTCGGCCACTCCGCGGGTCAGGACGAGACGTTCCCATTCGGCGCACTCTTCGGCGATCAAGGCCGCGACAACCGCTCGATCGTCACCTTCTTCCTGCTGTCGTGCCCGAATCTGAGCCCGGACCTGCACTGGCTCGCCACCCAAGTCGCCGCGGGAAACCTGGACCCCAACATCTCCTGGCGCGGCGACTGGACACAGGCAGCCGATGCGATAGACGCGCTCCTCTCCCGCCGCCTGCACGGCAAGGCAGTCCTCGATCTACGTTGACGCCGGCGAACCGCCACGCGCGCACTACTTACTGGCGACCTTGCGGTAGCGCAGCAATGCCAACGGCACGACCACCACCAGGATGGCGAGAGAACACGCCACCGCGTAGGCGATGCAGTGGTCGGCGGGCCAACCGGTTGGGGTGCCGAAGCTCGGGGGTGCGCCGTTGTCGAAGAGCTTGCGTCCGGCGGCGGAGACCGCGGTGATGGGGTTCCATTCGGCGACCGTGCGCAGCGGACCGGGCAGCGATTCCGCCGAGATGAAGGCCGAGGAGATGAACGTCAACGGAAACAGCCAGATCAGGCCCGCGCTCTGGGCGACTTCGACGGTGGGTGAAAACAGGCCGGTAATAGCCCCGACCCAGGACATAGCGAACGCGAACAGCAGAATTATCGCGAATGCCAGTACGGCATCGACGATCCCGCCGTTGATGCGCCAGCCGACGATATACCCGCAACCGACCATGACGGCCAGGCTCAGGATATTCACCGCCAGATCCGAGAGTGTGCGCCCCATCAGCACCGCCAGCCGCGACATCGGCAACGTCCGCATCCGGTCGATGATGCCCTTCTCCAGATCACCCGCCAGGCCGACCGTGGTGAAGGCGGCGTTGAAAGCGACTGTCTGGGTGAAGATTCCGGCGAGCAGGAATTCGCGATACTGGCCGCCGCCGAGTGACGCGCCGAAGATGTAGGCGAACAGGAAGACGAACATCAGCGGCTGGATCGTCGCGGTCACCAGCAGGGTCGGGACCCGCAGGATGGTCAGCAGATTCCGGTACGCCACGATGGCACTGTCCCGGATGATCCGGACGTGTGGCTGCCGAATCTCCGGTGGGGATTCGGTTTTCGCGGTCGATTCCGCTTCGGCGCGCGCGACTGCGGTGCTCATCAAGACAAGATCTCCTCTTGTACATCGTCGATTTCCGGCTCGAGTTCGTGCGCGGCGGTGCCGGTGAGGGACAGGAATACATCGTCGAGACTGGGCCGGTGCACGCCGGCGTCGACCACGCACACCCCGGCGTCGTCGAGCCTGCGCAGCGCTTCGACCATGGTGCGGGAGCCGTCGGCGACGACGATGGAGACTTCGTCCGCGCCCAGATCGTGGGTCGGCTCACCGATACCGACCTGCGCGAGGATCGTCAGCGCCGGCAGCACGTCCTGGCCCGGGGCCAGCGTGACGGTGAGCCGGTCGCCGCCGATAGAGGTCTTCAGCTCATCGGCCGAACCCTTGGCGATGACCCGCCCGCGATCGATGACCGTGATGCGGTCGGCGAGTTGGTCGGCCTCTTCCAGATACTGGGTGGTGAGCAACACCGTGGTGCCGTCGTCGACGAGATCGCCGATGACGCGCCACATATCGAGACGGCCACGCGGATCCAGGCCGGTGGTCGGCTCGTCCAGCACCACCACCGCGGGCCGCGCCACCAATGCGCCGGCGAGGTCGAGCCGCCGCGCCATACCGCCGGAATAGGTACCCGCGCGACGGTGCGCCGCATGGTCCAGGCCGAAGGTGCTCAGCAACTCCGCCGCACGAGAGGTGGCCTGCCGCTGCGACATTCCGTACAGCCGCGCCACCATGCGCAGATTCTCGTATCCGGTCAGGTTGGCATCGACCGCCGCGTACTGACCGGACAGCCCGATGCGCCGCCGCGCGGTCGCCGGATCGCGCAAGACGTCGATGCCCGCCACCCGCACCGATCCGGCACAGGGCCGCAGCAGGGTGGTCACGATGCGCACCGTCGTCGTTTTGCCCGCGCCGTTGGGTCCGAGCAGTGCCATCACCGTGCCCGCCGGAATCTGTAGGTCGACCTCGTCCAGCACCCGCACCCGGCCGTAAGTCTTGACCAGGCCGCGCACCTCTACCGCCAGACTCACGACACAACCTGCCGAGCCCTCGCCCCCGGCGCCCGCACTCTCGCCGGGCCCGCTACCGATTGCTCACGGCCTGTCGATTCACCGTATTCGTTCACGACTCGCTCCTGTTCCGCCCCTCGGCACCGGCGTCCCGGCCCGCGCGGTCGTCGGCGATATCTCGCGCGAATCCGCCTCGGTAACACCAGGTTTCGTCGATGCGTGCGGGTGCTGTGTCGATGGATTGTTCGAAACGCTCTTTCACGACCGTGCCTCCTGCCCCGGTGCGTCTTCCAGGTGCTCGTTGAGCACCGGACCGATGACGGCGAGTGATTCCGGTGTCGCCATGGCCGAGTGTTTGCAGGGCAAGTCGTGGTTGTGAATGGTGCCGGTGACGAAGGGCGCCCACGCCGCGGCGCAGCGGGTCGGGTCGGTGCGATTGATCTCGTCATCGGCCGCGGTGAAGAAGAGCAGATCACCGTCGAAGGCCCTGGGGCGGAAGCCGTGGGCCAGGACCGTGCCATTGGTGTAGCCCGCGTAGAGGCGCTCCAGGTGTTCGACGGTCAGGGCGGCGAACGGGCCGGGACGCGAGCTCAGCAGTTCGGCGGCGTCGCGCAGGGTCATGCGCGGGTCGAGTTCGACGTCATCGGCGTCATTGCCGAATTCGCCGATGATCTCGGCCACCGTGGGGATCGCATGCTCGAGCCATTCGTCGGTGAGCTGGTAGCTGTCCATCATCGACAGCAGCGCGACCTGCTCGCCCGCCTCCTGCAACTGGACCGCCACCTCGTGCGCGATGAGGCCGCCCAACGACCAGCCGAGCAGATGGTATGGCCCTTCGGGCTGGATCGACTTGATGTGCGCCACATAGTTTTCCGCGGCCTCGCCGATCGAATCGAACCCGTCCTCGCCCGCGACATGTGGTGCCTGCAATCCGTACACCGGGCGATCCGCAGCCAGATGCGCGAGCAGTCCCGAGTAGCACCAGGACAGTCCGATCGCGGGATGGATGCAGAACAGCGGGGCCCGGCTCGCGGCGGTGCGAGCCCGGATCGGCAGTACCGGCGCCAGCGTCGCGGCAATGGCCGCGCCGGGGTGACCGGCCCCGTCCAGCCGGGCCGCGATGGCAGCCGGGGTGGAGTCGCCGAACATCAGCTGCACCGGGAGATCGATCCCGTTGGCGCGCAGCTCAGCCACGACCTTCGTGGCCAGCAGTGAGTTGCCGCCGAGTTCGAAGAATCCGTCTTCGACACCCACCGTGTCGATACCGAGCACCGTCGCGAAGGCGGCGCACAGCTGCACCTCGGTCGGGGTAGTCGGCGCCCGATAGCCTTCGCTCGCGCTGAAAACCGGTTCCGGCAACGCATTTCGGTCGAGCTTGCCGACCGGGCTCAGCGGAACCTCGTCGATCAGCATGATCGATTGGGGCACCATGTAATTCGGCACCCGCGCCGCGAGATGTTCGGTGAGCTCGGCCGTCTTCGGCGTAATTCCATCGCACGGCTTCACATACGACACCAATGCCGTCGCACCGGCGGGGGTCCGATAACCGATGGTCGTCGAGAACTCGACCGCGTCGTGCCGCGCGAGCGCGGCGTCGATCTCGCCGAGTTCGATGCGGAAGCCGCGGATCTTCACCTGATGGTCGGTGCGGCCGAGGTATTCGATTTCGCGGGCCGAGTCGGAGTCGTGCCCGAACCAGCGCACGAGATCGCCGGTGCGATACATCCTTTCACCCGGCTTGCCGTAGGGATTCGCGATGAACCGCTGCGCGGTCAGCCCCGGCCGGTTCATATAGCCCCGTGCCAGCGCACTACCCGCCAAATACAGCTCACCGGTCACCCCGACCGGCGCGGGATGCAGCCGCCCATCGAGGATGGTCGCGTTGACGCCGCGGATCGGCCCGCCGATCGTGATCGGCCCGCCCGGGGTCATGGGCTGGGAGATCACCGTGACAATGGTGGTCTCGGTCGGCCCGTACGCGTTGTACAGATTGCGTCCGGGTGCCCAGCGCGCGGCCAGCTCCGGCGGCAGCGCCTCGCCACCCACCAGCACATGCGCCAGTTCGGTGACGCCGGTCGGATCGACCGTGCCCAGTGCCGAGGTGGTGATGAATGCGTGCGTGATCCCCTCGTCGATGAACACCCTGCCCAGTTCGGCCCCGCCGACCACACCAGGTGGCGTGATCACCAGCGTCGCCGCACCGCCCAGTGCGAGCAGCAGGTCGAGCATGGCGGCGTCGAAGCTCGGTGTCGCGAAATGCAGAACCCGGCAACCGGGGTGCACCTCGAACCGCTCCGCGGTCTCCGCGGCGAAGTTCGACAGGCCACCGTGGGTGACCACGACGCCCTTCGGCGTGCCGGTCGAGCCGGAGGTGTAGATGACGTATGCCGGATTGTCCACCCGCAGCACACTGGTCCGCTCGCCCACCCTGATCGGCGCGTCAGACGTATCCAGCACCCGCCCACGGAATTCGGCATCGTCGAGCACGATCCACTCGGCATCGCCCGGCATCTGGTCGCGGTGCGCGGCCAGCGTGATACCCAGTGCCGCATCGGAATCGGTGAGCATATGAGAGATCCGCTGCGCCGGATACAGCGGGTCGACCGGCACGAATGCCGCACCCGCCTTGGCCACCGCGAGCATCGTCGCCACCGATTCGACCGAGCGCGGAATCCCCAGCGCCACCAGCGTTTCCGGGCCGACACCACGTTCGATGAGCACTCGTGCCAGCCGGTTCGTCCACCGGTCGAGCGCGTCGTAGCTCACCTGGGTGTCGCCCGAACGCAGCGCGATGGCCCTGCGGTCGACATTCGCCGCGGTCTCGAACACCTCGGGGAAGGTGACGGGCCGGTCCGCTTCCGCCCCGCGCACCGGAGCCAGCCCGGACCATTCGGCGGGATCGAGCAGCTCCAGATCGCCGACGGCGGTGGTCGGATTCGCGGCAACGCCGGCGAGCAGCCGGACCAGTCGCCTGCCGAGCCGCTGTGCGGTCTGCTCGTCGAACAGATCGCTCGCGTAGTTGACCGACAGGTTGATGCCGCCGGGTTCCCTTGTACTGGTGTGTGATTCGGTCAGTGTGAACTGCAGATCGAACTTCGCGATCCCGGTGTCGACATCCTCGGACTCGATGCGCAGCCCGGGCAGATCGAGAACCCGCACCGGGTGGTTCTGCACCGAGAGCATGACCTGGAACATCGGGTGATGTGCCTGCGACCGGGACGGATTCAGCACCTCGACGAGCCGCTCGAACGGCAGGTCCGCATGCGCGAACGCATCCAGATCGATATCGCGCACGGCGTGCAGCAGGTCGGTGAACCTGGCGTCCGGATCGATCCGGGTGCGCAGCACCAACGTGTTGACGAACATGCCGACCATCCGATCCAGCTCGGGGTGGCCGCCGCGACCGGCGATCGGCGTGCCGACGGTGATGTCGTCGGTCGCGGTCATCCGGTGCAGCAGTACCGCAAGGGCGGCGTGCAGCAACATGAACATACTGACGTTATTGCTGGTGGCGATCGTCCGCAGTTCCCGATGGGTCAATGCGTCGATCCGGCATTCGACGATGCCGCCGCGATAGGTCGGCGCGGGCGGGCGCGGCCGGTCCGTGGGCAGGTTCAGCAGCTCCGGAATTCCGTCCAGGGTGTGCCGCCAGTAGTCGAGCTGGCGGTGCACCACCGAATCGGGATCGTCCTCGGTGCCGAGCGTGTCCTGCTGCCAGAGCGTGTAATCCGCGTACTGGATCTCCGCTTCCGGCCAGTCCGGCGTCTTTTCCTCGCATGCGGCCGCGTAGGCGGCGGCCACATCGGCGGCCAGCGGAGCCAGCGACCAACCGTCCATCGCAATGTGGTGGACGACCAGCACCAGAACGTGCTCGGTCGTCTCCCCCGGTGTCGTTTCGATGGATCCGTCCGGGCCGATCGTGATGAGCGCGGCGCGTATCGGCACCGTCGACGCGAGATCGAATCCCGGAGTCGCGAAATCCTGTACGGCACCGGGGATTTCCGAGAGCGGCAGCGTCGCGGCGAACAGCGCGACGGCCGCGTCGGCCGGGTCGAGAATCTGCTGCGCGGGTACCCCATCGATCTCCGGGAACACCGTCCGCAGCGTCTCGTGCCGCCGCTGCACCGCATGCAATGCCCGCACCAGCGCATCGACATCCAGCTCACCGCGCAACCGCAGCACCACGGGGATGTTGTAGGCCCCGGTGGCATGACCCGCGCTGTCGCCGATCTGGTTGAACCGGTTCAGGAACCACAGTCGATACTGCGCCGCCGACAACGGAATCCGCTCCGGCCGATCGCGGCGCACCAGCTCCGGCCGGGCGTCGGCACCGGATCCGGAATCGAGCAGCGTCGCGAGTTCGGCGACCGTCGGCATGGTGAAGACGGTGCGCACCTCGAGCCGGGTACTGGTCGCCGCGGCCAGCCGGGCCACGAGTTGGGTTGCCAGCAGCGAATTTCCGCCGATATCGAAGAAGCTGTCGTCGGCGCTCACGCCCTCGACACCGACCAACTCACCCATCACCTCGGCCACCAGCCGCTCGGCATCGGTCGCGGGTGCGCGCTGCGCCGTGCGCACCGTCAGCTGCGGTTCCGGCAATGCGGCGACGTCCAACTTGCCGGTCGGGGTCAGCGGAATCCCGTCCAGCACCGTGATACTCACCGGAACCATATGTGCGGGAAGCTGTTCGGCGACACGGGCGCGCACCGCCTCGACATCCGGTGTGGTGTCCTCGACGGGCTGGATGAACGAGACGATCCGATCCGCACCCGCGATATGGCGCACCTCGGTGTGTGCGAACCGCACGTGTTCATGTGCGGCGAGCGCATTGCTGATCTCGTTGAGTTCGATGCGGAAGCCGCGCACCTTCACCTGATGGTCGCTGCGACCGAGGTAGACGATCTCGCCCGCGGCATTCCAGCGCACCACGTCACCGCTGCGGTACACCCGCGACCCCGGTGGTCCGAAGGGGTCGGCGACGAATCGCGTCGCGGTGAGCTCGAACCGGTCGAGATACCCACGTGTGACACCGAATCCGCCGAGGTACAGGTCGCCGGGCACACCGACCGGCACCGGACGCAGCCGCTCGTCGAGCACCAGCGCCCGCGCACCGCGCACCGGGGTGCCGATGGTGATCGGTTCGCCGATCGCCATCGGCTCGGAGATCGTGATGACGACCGTGGTTTCGGTCGGCCCGTATCCGTTGAACATCTGCCGTCCCGGCGCCCAGCGGGCCACCAATTCGGGGCCGAAGGCCTCGCCACCTACCATCACCGCACGCAGGCTCGGCAATGACCACCGTTCCCGATCAATGGTGGCCAGCGCGGCCGGGGTGATGAACGTGTGGGTGACGCGTTCGCGCTCGATGAGCGCCGCGAGTTCGTCGCCGCCGTAGATATCCGGCGGGACGATCACCATGGTCGCACCGGATCCGATCGCGAGCAGCAGATCGAAAATGGCCGCGTCGAAGCTCGGGGAGGAGAAGTGCAGCGTGTGCGAATCCTTGTCGATCCGCATCCGCTCGCGGACCTCGTCGCCGAAGTTCGACAGACCGCTGTGCGTGACGGCCACGCCCTTGGGCTTGCCGGTCGAGCCCGAGGTGTAGATCACATAGGCCAGATCGGTGATCTCGACAGGACGATGGCGCTCGTAGTCGTCGACCAGGCAGTCGTCGAATTCGTCCAGTTCCTCGATGAATTCGGGAGCATCGAGCAGTAGCCAGTCGGTGCCCGCGGTCGCGGGCAGCCGATCGGCGTGCTCGGACAGCGTGACACCCACCTTGCACCCGGAGTCGACCAGCATGTGCCGCACGCGATCGGCCGGATAGTTCGGATCCACCGGCACGAATGCGGCGCCGGACTTGGCGACCGCGAGCATGGCGATAACCGAGTCGACCGAGCGGGTCAGGCCGAGTGCCACTCGGTCCCCCGGGCCGAGCCCGCGCTCGATCAGTGCGCGTGCCAACCGATTCGAGTGCCCGTCGACCTCGGTGTAGGTCAGCGAGGTGCCGCTCGCGCGAATTGCCGTGCGCTGCGGATGCATATGCGCGGTGGCGGTGAAGTACGCGGCCAGCGTGCACTGCGGCGTGGTCGCACCGCCGGTGGCCGGGGTGAGCTGGCGTCGCTCGAATTCGGTGCGTACGTCGATATCGCGGACCAGCGCCTGCGGCGCGGCGGTAATCGCCGCCAACACCGCCAGGAAGCGATCGGCCATCGTCCTGACGGTCGATGCATCGAAAAGCTCTGCGGCGTAGACGAATTCGAAGCCACGCTGCGACCCGCGCGGTCCGGCGTCGCGTGCGCCGACATCGACCCGCAGCTCCAGCTCGAATTTGGCCAGCGCGATATCCAGTTCCTCGGCACGCAGCGCGAGGTCGGGCAGTTCGAGTGCGGGAACCGGCCCGTCCTGCACCGTCAGCGCCACCTGGAACAGCGGATGACGACTGAGGCCGCGCGCATCGCGCCCCAACTCCTTGACGATGCGCTCGAACGGAATGTCCGCATGCGCCATGGCAGCCAGCCCGTTGTCCCGATCCGCGCGCAGCAGCGTCGCGAACGGAATGTCCGGGTCGACGTCCGAGCGCAGCACCAACGTGTTGACGAACATGCCGACCAGCTCGTCGAGCTTGGTATCGGTGCGCCCCGCGACCGGCGTGCCGATCACGATGTCCCGACCGCCCGTAATGAACCGCAGCATGACCGCGAGGGCCGAGCGCAGCACCATGAACATGCTGACGCCCTGCTCTCGCGCGAGTTCGGCCAGCGCCCGCTGCACCGGCTCGGGCACGGTGAAGCGCACCGAACCCGCCTCCTGTGTCGGTGTGGCCGGCCGCAGCCGATCGTAGGGCAGCGGCAGTTCGTCCGGCAGATCCGCCAGTGCGGTGCGCCAGTACGCGAGTTGCTCGCCCGCGAGGCTGTCCGGATCTGCCTCGTCACCGAGGTAGGCGCGCTGCCACAGCCCGAAATCGGCGTACTGCACCGGAAGTGGCGTCCAATTCGGTGCGCCACCCTCGCGCCTTGCCGTATAGGCGGCGGCCAGATCCCGGGTCAGCGGGCCGAGCGACCAACCGTCGGCGGCGATGTGGTGTACCACGATGCCGAGCAGATGACGCCGAGGTTCGGTGCGCAGCAGGGTGATCCGCAGCGGGATGTCCTTGGTGAGATCGAATCCGGTGCGGGCCATGGCCCGCAGTGTCTGCTCGGCGGCGCTCTCGTCGGTCGCCACCGGCTCGACCACCGGCATGGCCTTGGCGGTCGGCAGCACCGACTGCTGGGCGCCGAGCTTGTCCTGCGGGAAGACCGTGCGCAGCACCTCGTGCCGCTCGACCAGATCGGTCAGCGCCGCCCGCAGTGCCGCCGCATCCAGATCGCCGTCGATCCGAATGACGAATGCGATGTTATAGGCGCTCGATTCGGGTGAAAATCGATTGAGGAACCACAGTCGCTGCTGGGGCAGCGACAATGGAATGCGTCCCGGACGTGGGGCATGCACAGCCAGCGCCGCCCGTTGCGTCCGGGGCGCTTCCGTTATCCGTTCCGCGATACCGGCCACCGTCGGTGCCTCGAAGATCAGCCGCACCGGCAGGTCGACGCCGAATTCCGCGTGCAGTGCGGCGGCGAGGCGGGTGGCGAGCAGCGAGTTGCCGCCCACCTCGAAGAAGCTGTCCTCCGCGCCCGTCATCGGGTGGCCGAGGATTTCACCGAACGCGGCGGCGACGCGCTGCTCCAGCAGCGTGCTCGGCGCACGCGAGGTACCCGCGGCCGCGAAAACCGGTGCGGGCAGGGCCTTTCGGTCCAGCTTGCCGGCCTGGGTGACCGGCATCTCGTCGAGTACGGTAATCGAGGCAGGCACCATGTAGCCCGGCAGCCGCTGACGCGCGGTCTCGGCGATAGCGGCGGCCTCGATCGGTTCGTCCGCGGTCACATAGGCGACCAGGCGGGTCTGGCCGTGTTCGTCGGTGTGCACGACGGTGAGCGCGGCGCTCACACCTGGATGGGCACGCAGCACATGGTCGATTTCGCGCAGTTCGATGCGGAAGCCGCGGATCTTGATCTGGTCGTCGGCACGGCCGAGGAAGCGCAGCTGTCCGGTCGGATCCGAGACCACGAGATCGCCGGTACGGTACATCCTTTCACCGCGCCTACCGTGCGGGTTCGCCGGGAAGCCCTGTGCGGTAAGGCCGTATCGGCCCAGGTAGCCGCGGGCCAGCCCCGGACCGGACAGGTAGAGCTCGCCCGGGGTGCCCGGTGGCACCGGATGCAGTCGACCGTCCAGCACGAACAAGCGCATGCCGCGCACCGGCATGCCGAGCGGCACCGGACGGCCCGCCTGCATCGGACCACTGGCGGTGGCGGCGACGGTCGCCTCGGAAGGTCCGTACATATTGTGGATGCGGTGCCCGGCCGACCACCGTTCGACCAGTTCCTCCGAGCACGCCTCACCGCCGACGATGACGGCCTCGAGCTCGTCGAGACCCTCCTCCGGCACGGTGGCCAGCGCGGCCGGCGTGATGAAGGCATGGGTGACCCGCTCCGTGCGCAGCAGATCGGCGAGTTCCACACCGCCGTACATGCCCGCGGGTGCGACGACGATGGTGGCGCCCGCCGCGAACCCGAGCAGGATCTCCAGCACCGAGGCGTCGAAGCTCGGCGAGGAGAAGTGCAGCGTGCGTGCCGAATCCGTGACACCGAACAGATACATCTGCTCCTGTGCCAGCGATGCGATACCGGCGTGGGTGACGATCACGGCCTTGGGCTTTCCAGTGGAACCCGAGGTGTAGATCAGGTAGGCCGGATGTCCGGTGCGCAGCGGGTAGTGACGGTCCGCATCGGTGACGGGATCGGTTGAGTAGCGGGCGGATTCGGTGGCCAGTTCGTCGGAACCGAGTACCAGCCAATCGACATAGTGCTTGCGGTGCTTACCGCCTGCGGCAGGCCAGGCGGGCATGGTGGCCAGGGATTCCGGCACGGTCAGCCCGAGCATGGCGCCGGAGTCGGCGATCATATGCCCGATCCGCTCGGCCGGGTAGCTCGGATCGATCGGCACATATGCCGCACCGGTTTTCGCCACGGCCCAGATGGCCGCGATGGAATCGAGGCTGCGCGGCAAGGCGATCGCCACTACGACCTCGGGTCCGGCGCCGTGTTCGATAAGCGTGCGCGCCAGGCGGTTCGACATCTCGTCGAGTTCGCGGTAGCTGGTGTCGACGCCCTCGTAGCGCACGGCGGCCGCGTCCGGCAGCCGCTCGGCGATGTCGGTGAACAGCTGCGCCAAGGTGATCGAGGGCTCGCCCGGAGCACCGGCAATCGGCGCGAGCTTCGCGGCCTCGCGCCGGTCCAGGATCTCCAGATCGCCGACCGGCCGGTTCGGCTCGGCGACGACGGCACTGAGCACCGCGATGAACCGGCGAGCGAACGATTCGACCGTGCGCTTGTCGAAAATATCGGTGGCATAGCCGAATTCGGCGTGCAGCGGGCCATCGGCGATACCGTCGTGCAGTTCCAGCTGCAGATCGAATTTGGCGATATCGGCGGCGATCGGCAGCACCTGCGCCTGCACACCGGGCAGATCGATGCTCAGATCCGGTGCGCGGTCATAGGACAGCATCACCTGGAACAGCGGATGCCTGGCGGCGGAACGCTCGGGATTGACGAGTTCGACCAGCCGCTCGAACGGAACATCCGCATTGGCGAAGGCATTGAGATCGGTTTCGCGGACCACATCGAGCATCTGGTCGAATCCGGCGGCCGGATCGACCTCGGTCCGCAACACCAGTGTGTTGACGAACATGCCGACCAGATCGTCGAGCGCCGGATCCGAGCGGCCCGCGATCGGGGTCCCGATCGCGATATCGGTGCTCGCGCACAGCCGCGCGAGCAGGGTGGCCAGTACGGCGTGCAGCACCATGAACATGCTGACACCCCCGCTGGCCGCGAGTTCGCCTGCGGCGCGGCGGATCTCGGGTGCGATGGTGAACTCCACCCGCCCGCCGTCGGTCGAGCGACGCAGCGGGCGCGGACGATCCAGCGGCAGGTCGAGCTGATCCGGCAGACCGGTGAGAGCCGCGCGCCAGTAGGCGAGTTGACGGCTCAGCGCACTCGCCGGATCGGCTTCGTCGCCGAGCAGTTCGCGCTGCCACAGGGCGAAATCGGCGTACTGCACCGGCAGCGGGTTCCATTGCGGTGCGATGCCCTTCGCACGCATGGCTACCGCTGCCATCAAATCCCTGGCGAGCGGTGCGATCGACCAACCGTCGCCGCAGATGTGGTGCAGCACGACGAGGAATACGTGCCGATCCGGTCCGGTGGTCCACAGGGCCACCCGGATCGGGGCCTGACTGCGCAGATCGAAACCGTATCCGGCGAACTCCTCGGCGAGTTCCTGCACATCGGCGCCGGTCGCGTCGATCGGGTCCAGGGTGAGCGGGATATCGGTGGCCGGATGCACGAGCTGGTACGGACCTTCCGGCGCATCCGGGAAGGTGGTGCGCAGGGATTCGTGCCGTTCGATCACATCGACGAGTCCGGCACGCAGCGCCGCCAGATCGAGGGGTCCATCGATCTGGACGGCAAGCGGCATGTTGTAGGCGGCGGCATGTTCGGCGAAGCGATTGAGGATCCACAGCCGCTGCTGAGCCAGCGACAGTGGAATCCGTTGCGGCCGTTCGGCCGGTACCAGCTTCGGGGAGGACGCGTCCGGGTTGTGGGCGGCGAAGCGCTCGATCAACGCGGCGATGGTCGATGCCTCGAACAGGTCGCGGATAGTGAGCCCGGTACCGAGGGCGGCATTGATCCGCGCGACCGCGCGGGCGGCGATCAGCGAATTGCCGCCGAGATCGAAAAAGCCGTCCTCGACACCGATGCCGTCGATGCCGAGAACTTCACTGAAGATGCCGGCGAGGACCCGCTCCACCTCGGTGCGGGGCTCGGCGGTGAGATGGCCGGACGGGCGGGCAGCGATGGGTTCTGGCAGCGCCTTGCGGTCGATCTTGCCGTTCGCGCTCAACGGTAGTTCGCCGAGCACCATCAGCACCGAAGGCACCATGTAGCTGGGCAACGTGCGACGCAAGGCATTCAGCAGCGCGGCGCTGTCCAAGTGGTCCGAAAAGGCCGGGGTAGCAACGACATAGGCGACGAGTTCGTCGCCGGCACGGCCGTGGTGGGCGACACAGACCGCGCGGGCGACCCGTTCGTCGGCAAGCAGTGCCGCCTCGATCTCGCCGAGTTCTATGCGCAGACCGCGGATCTTCACCTGGAAGTCGCTGCGACCCAGGTATTCGAGGACACCCCGACCCGAATTCCCTTGGTGGCCACCGAGATCCGGATCACCCTGCCAGCGCGCCAGATCGCCGGTGCGGTACATCCGGGCGCCCGGGGTGAACGGGTTGGCCACGAAACGATCAGCGGTCAACCGAGATTGGCCGAGATAACCGCGCGCCAGTTGGACACCAGCGAGATACAGCTCGCCGACGACCCCCGGCGGCACCGGCCGCAGGCGCGCGTCCAGGACGTAGGTCTGGGTATTCCACACCGGTGAGCCGATCGGCACGCTATCCGGGTCGGCCGGGCACGGCCAGTAGGTGACATCGACGGCAGCTTCGGTCGGCCCGTACAGATTGTGCAGTTCCGGCCCGTGCAGGGCGGCATGGAAATCACGGACGGTGGCCGCGGGCAACGCTTCACCGCTGCAGAACACCCGGCGCAGCGTGGTGCAGCCGCGCACATCGGTATCGGTGACGAACACCGAAAGCATGGACGGCACGAAATGGGCTACGGTGATGGACTTTTCGGCGATCGTCCGGGCCAGGTAGCCGGGATCGCGATGTCCGTCGGGCGTCGCGACGACGAGTCGCGCGCCGATCTGCAAGGGCCAGAAGAATTCCCAGACCGAAACGTCGAAGGTGTCCGGGGTCTTCTGCAGTACCGCGTCGGTGCCGTCCAGCGGATATTCGTGCTGCATCCAGCGCAGCCGGTTGACGATCGCGGCGTGAGTTACACCGACGCCCTTGGGTTTTCCGGTCGATCCCGAGGTGAAGATCACGTAGGCGAGATGATCGGCACGCAGCGGGGAGCGACGGTCGGTGTCGGTGATCGGGTGGGCGTCGAAATCCGTGAGGTCGACGGTATCGATCGCGACCGTGTCCGCGCCCGCAGGCAGCGGGAGTTCGTCTCGGGCCGTGGTCAATACACAGACCGGATCGGCCTGTTCGAGGATCTGCTCGATCCGCTCGACCGGATGATCCGAATCCAGCGGCAGGTAGGCCGCGCCTGCCTTGACGATCGCGTACATGCCCACGACGAGTTCGATGCTGCGCCGCAGGTACAGGCCCACCACCTGCTCGGGGCCCGCGCCGCGCGCGATCAGCAGTCGGGCCAATTGGTTGGCACGCTCATCGAGTTCGCGGTAAGTCAGTGTCTCGTCACCGAATTCGAGCGCGACCGCATCCGGGCAGATCATCACGCGGTCGGCGAACAGGCCGGACAGGGTCCCCTGTTGCGGCGCGGTCTCGGTCGCGTTCCATGTGTGCAGCACGCGCTCGCGCTCGTCATCGGTAATGGCGATGAGACTCTCGGCGTGCGTATCGGGATCGGCGGCGAGGAATCGGGTCAGGAAGTCCAGGAACCGGCCGTGGTGCGCCGTGACCTCGAACTCCGCGTAGAGCCGCGGATTGGCCTCGAAGTCGATATGGATGCGACCGCCCTCGCCGTTGTACAGATTGATGGACAGGTCCTCGACCGGGCCGGTGGCCAGCACATGCAGCGAGCCGAGCAGACTGCCGAACTTCAGCTCGTCGTGGAACAGCATGATGTTGACCATCGGGCCGAAGAACCCGCGCGCATCGCGGGAGTAGCCGCAATCGCGGCGGATGTCGTCGTGCCGGTAACGCTGGTGCCGCAACGCTCCGGTGATCTGCAATTCGGCGGCGCGCACCACATCGCGAACGGTGGTATCGGCATCGAAGCGCACCCGAATCGGCACCACATTCGAGACCACGCCGGCGGAGCGGCGAAGCGCGACCGTGGTCCGCGCCGATACCGGCAGACTCAGCACCACGTCGGGATTGCCGGTCACCGAGCGCACGTAGGCGGCCAGTGCGGCGACGAACATGGTCGAGCTGTGGGTCTCGAGTTCGGCCGTGGCCGCGTTCATGGCGCCCTCGGCGCGTTCGTCGAGGACCGCGCAAGCACGCCGCCGCCCCGCGTCGGGGGCGGCGGTGAGGCCGTTCACGTTGGACAGAGTCATCGGTCCACCCGCGCCCGCTAATTGCTCGAGCCAATAGTCGCGATCGTTGCGGAACCGGCTGGAGTCGCGGTATGTGGATTCGTCCGCATAGATTTTGGCCAGCGGTGTGGCTCGGGATGCCTCCGGTTCGGTGCGGTTCTCCACCGCCGTATAGATCTCTGCGGTGCGGGTGAGTGCGTTCATCGCGCCGTAGCCGTCGATCACGATGTGATGGCCGCGTGCATACCAGATGTAGTCGGATTCGCCGGTCCGCAACACGATGTTCGTAGTGAGTGGATCCCGCTCGAAGTCGATCGGCGAACTGGCGTGCTCGTTCATCCAGCGCAGCGCGGCAGCATGCGGATCAGGCTCGTCACGCAGATCGATCCGGCCCCAGCCGGGGCGGCGGGTGTGGTCGATCACCTGATGCGGGACGCCGTCGATCTCGATCAGACGCACATGTCCGACCTGCGTTTCTACACCGAAACGTTCGATCGAGTACAGCAGGCGTCCGACGTCCAGGTCTCCGTGGATCTCGACATACTGCGCAATGGTCAGCGGGACATCCGGGCGGATACGTTGGGCGTACCAGAGGGCTGTTTGCGCCGGCGACAGTGCGAATGGTTGTGCCGAGAATTCACCGGAAGAGCATTGGTCGACGCGATCCGTGGCCAATGACTTCATCAATCACTCCTTCTGCCGCTGTTGATGCACAACTCCCCGAGCACCGCCACCGCAGGCGCGCACGCGCCAGCCGTAGGACGTGATCCACGCCCATAGATTCGGAGCATCGAATGCAACGGATGGCCAGCGTTGCGGATTTGTTTCACTTCGAACGACGTTGGCAGCAAGGCACTTTCACAAGCTACATTCCCGCAAACTCTCCAAATTTGCGGTTTGAGCGGCATAAACACCGGAAAACGACGACCTACGCCAGCTCTTATCGCAAGCTGGCGAACTGCACGCTAACGCTCGGGACAGACCTGGAGATGGTTTCGCAGCCCCGAAACATACCGATTGTTTGGTTAGGGAAAAGCCCTACTCATCGCGCTCAACCGATCTCGCGAGCTCAGCCGACCGGCTGGTCCATGGTGGCCTGGTTGTTCGCGTACCTACCGCGGGTCTTTCGCCGCCGGATAACTGCCACCACGACGGCAGCAGCGGACAGAATAACCGAGAGAAGTTCCGCTTCGGCGCCGAATCGGGTCGCGAGTGTCGTGTCGCTCCGCAACGGCAGTTCGGCGACCAGCGCGGCGGGTACGAACTTGGGTGTCTGCTGCTGGACTGTGCCGTCCGCGGTGATGATGGCGCTGACACCGGAGGTGGCGGCGACCACGAGGGCGCGGCCGTGTTCGACGGCGCGGACCCGGGACATGGCCAGCTGCTGATAGGTCATCTCGCTGTCGCCGAAGGTGGCGTTATTGGTAGGCACGGTCAGCAATTGCGCGCCCGCGTGCATGGAATCGCGGAAGGCGCGGTCGAAGGCGACCTCGTAGCAGGTCGCGACGCCGATATCGATGCCGTCGCCGTTGCGACTGCCCGTAGGTCGCTCGAAAGGGTCCGCGTGGACGGTGCCGTCGCCGTGGCCCGGGACGAAGAATCCGGCGCGGTCGGCGTACTCGGAGAACAGGCGGAAGAAGCTGCGCATCGGCAGGTATTCACCGAACGGCTGGATGATCTTCTTGTCGTGCCGCTCCCCCGGACCTGCCGCACCGTTCCAGACGATGACCGAGTTCGTCGTCGTCCGATCGCCGTTCACCAGTACCGCGCCGACGAGTATCGGCGCGCCGATCTGCTCGGACGCCTCGGTGATCTCCGCGGCCGCGTCGGCATTGCGCAGCGGGTCGATATCCGATGAGTTCTCCGGCCAGATCACCACGTCCGGCTTGCGCGCCTGCCCATGCGCGACTGCTCGAGCCAATTCCTCGGTGCGCCGGACATGGTTGTCGAGTACAGCGCGTCGCTGGGCATTGAAGTCCAGCCCGAGCCGCGGCACGCTGCCCTGGATGGCGGCGACCGTGATCGTCCGGTCGCCCTCCTCCGGGCCGGGCAGCGCGGTCCGGAGGATCGCTCCGGTGACCGGGATGGTAACCAAAGTGACCGCCGCGGCGATAATTCCGATGCGAGTCGTGGTGGTATGACCCGACTCGGCGGGCGACTGATCGTCGGTCGGCACGACCGTCACGCGAGTCCACACGTACACCAGCACTGCCGCCGCCGCGGTTCCGGTGAGCGCCACCGCGAATCCGATGAGCGGCGCGCCCCCGACCATGGCCAGCGAGAGGTACCACCCGTCGGCCTGACCGAACGCCAAACGCCCCCACGGAAATCCGCCGAACGGAAAGCTCGATCGCAGCCACTCGGTGGCCGTCCACGTCAACGCCACCCACACCGGCCATCCCGGCAGCGAGAACAACAATCGCGCCAATAGCCCGAATAGTCCTATATATAAGGAGCACACCGTCGACAACGCGAGCCACGGCACCGGCCCCACATAGATTCCGGTCCACGGCAACAGCGGCACGAAGAACGCCAGCCCCGCCAGGAACCCGTACCCGAACCCCCCACGCATCCGCGCGGCGCCGCGTATGGTCAGCGTCAGCACCACGATCCCGATAGGCGCAAGAAACCAGAACGGCCTCGGCGGAAAACTCCCGAAAATCAACAGCCCCGACATCACCGCCGCGACCGACCGACCCAGCACCGAATACCGACCGAGTGCGACCGCCACGCGGCGCAGAGCCGTGCCGGGTGTTTCAGGCCTCATGGATGGTGACTCCGCGGTGAACGGTGCGCAGGCAGGTGGGCAGGGATGCGTCGGCGTCGAGCGGGGGTAGGCCGGGGACTCGGGAGCGCGGATCGGTGGACCAGCGCTGGACGGTGTCGGCGGCTGCTGCGACGACGAGGTCGGCGGCGTCCCAGATCGCGTAGGAGGCGGGAGCTCCCGGGACCAAGGTGCCCGCGACGCCGTCGCGGATACCGCCCGCGCGCCAGGCCCCCCGGGTGGCAGCGGCAAAGGCGGCACGAGGTGAGAGACCGTGGCCGGGGGTGCGGTGGTTGACCGCGGCGCGGACCGCCGACCAGGGATCGAGTGCGGTAACCGGTGCGTCCGAGCCGATGGCGAGGGCGATGCCCGCCGCGGCCATGGCCGCGAAGGGATTCAGGGTGGCGGCGCGTTCGGAGCCGAGGCGGGTGGCGTACATGCCGTCCGGGCCGCCCCAGGTCGCGTCGAAACCCGGTTGGACACTGGCGATTACGCCCCAGGCGGCCAGTTTCGCGATCTGATCGGCATCGACCATCTCCGCATGCTCGACGCGGTGCGCGCGGGACGCGACGGCCGGGCCGCCGAGTTCGTCGACCACCTGCCCGAATCCGGCGACGACAGCGTCCATCGCGGCATCGCCGATGACATGGAATCCGGCCTGAATGCCCGCCTCGGTGCAGGCGCGCACATGCGTGGCGATTGTGTCGGCGTCGAGGTAGCCCAGACCGGTTCCGGCGTCATCGGCATAGGGCGCGCGCAACCGAGCGCTGTGCGAGCCGATCGAACCGTCCACGAACAGATCGCCGCCGAGCGCATGCACCCCGAGTTCGGCGACCAGCGCCCGCGCCTCATCCGCGGTGCGCACCGCCTCACCCCAATAGGCTCGGACTTCCACACCGTGCTCGAAGTCCAATAACTCACGAATATCGGTGCGCCCGGCGATCTCCGGTCCCCCGCATTCGTGTACCGCCACGACACCGTGCGCGGCCGCCGTATCCAGTGCTGCCTTGCGCGCCCGATCCCGTTGTGCGCGATCCAATCCCGAGAGAACTGCGGTGCGCACCAGATGGTGCGCGTCGGCGCGCAGTGGCGCACCGCGGGTGAAACCCGCCGCGGCGGTGACTGCCGCAGTCAACAACACCGACGACACCACCGCCGAATGCGCGTCCACCCGCGACAGATAGACCTGCCGCCCCGGCTGCACCACCGCGTCGATCTCCTCGATCGTCGGCGGTCGACCTTCCGGCCATCCGGTCTCGTCCCAGCCGTCGCCGAGAATCGCACCGTCGGGATGCGACGCCGCGAATGCGCGCAGCAGTTCCAGGCAGTGTTCGAGTGAACGCGCCACCGACAGATCGAGGCCGGTCAGTTTCAAGCCCAGCGCCGTGACGTGCACGTGCGGATCGACGAATGCCGGTGCAACGAAAGCGCCGTCGAGGTCGATGATCTCCGCATCCGGATGCAGCGCGCGTCCCGGTTGCTCGGCGCCCAGCCACACCACAGTGCCGTCGGTCACGGCCATTGCCGTCGCGTCGGGTGAACTCGAACTGTAGAAACGACCGCCGATCAGCAACTGGGTACTCACGAGAGACCAGTCTGCCGTATGGGTGTTTCAGTCCGCCGAGTCGGACAGCCTCTGCTCCGTAGCGACTGCTTGCCGGTCCCTCTAAATGGTCGGCGGCGAAACGTCCGCGGGTTGTGCGAGCACCGCCATGACCTCCGCGTATTTCGGCGGCGCGCCGCCGGGTGCGGCTCGCATACCCGCCTCCACCGCGATCAGTTCCAGCCGCAGTGCCGCAGCCGTGAATCCGGAAATCGACTGTCCCGCAGCCGCCGCGGCCTGCCGCACCGCCGCTGCCAGCTCCTCACTCACCGTGACGGTGAGCTCTTCGGTCGCCATCCGGCCACCCTAGTCCTTTGATCCGTCTCACGAAATGGGCACGAGGGTGATAGTTGGCACGGTTTATGTAAGAGGCCAGGCGTGAACCCGATCAGCCGGCCGACACTTTCGAACGACCTGCCAAGCAGTCGCTACGGAAGAGCCGGGCGAGTCGAGGGGCGAGGGTCGTCGTACCACTCGCTGACAACCGCGCCGTCGACCACATCGTCACCGTCGATGATCACGCCGCGATACGGCATCGCCGCGGCCAGACGGCTGAAGCGGCGCGCGGCGACCGCGGCAACCAGCGGACGGACCAGGAAGCGGGTCGGCGGCAGCAGCAGGAGCAGCCCGAAGAACGAGGTGACCAGGCCCGGGATGAACATCAGGAACCCGCCCGTGGCGACGAGCGCGCCGTCCGCGACCGCGGTGCCCGGGTTGATCTCCCCGCGTCCGGCGCGCCGGAATTGTTCGAAGACGCGACGACCTTGGGAACCGATGAGCAGCATGCCCGCCGCGGACCCGGCGATGAGCAGCAGGATGGTCGGCATCACACCGATGAGCTGGCCGACGCCGATCAGCGCGGCGATCTCGACGATGACGTAGAGCACGAACAGTACGACGGGCATGGCGATCCTTTCGGACGATCTACCCGCTTCAACGTCGCACGGTCCGATTTTTCTCCCGACCCACCCTGATAGCTCGCTGAGATCTCACCCGCCGGGTCGCACCAACCCGGTCTCGTAGGCCAGCACGACCGCTTGAACCCGGTCGCGCAGACCGAGTTTCGTCAGCACCCGCCCGACATGCGTCTTGACGGTGGCCTCGGACAGGTACAGCTGCTCGGCGATCTCGGCATTGGACCGCCCCGCCGCGATCTGCTCGAGCACCTCACGCTCACGGGCGGTCAGCACCTCGAGTACCGCCGGATCCCGCATACCACCCGGGTCGTCGGCGATGAGCCGGTCCAGCAGTCGCTTGGTCACCTTCGGCGACACCACCGCATCACCGCCCGCCACACTCCGGATCGCCGAGACCAGATCCTCGGGCGGTGTGTCCTTCAACAGGAACCCGCTCGCACCCGCTCGCAGCGCGCCCAACGCATGTTCGTCGAGGTCGAAGGTCGTCATCACCAGCACCTTGCAGCCGTCACCGGCCTCGACGATGCGTTGTGTGGCGGATACTCCGTCGACGACCGGCATCCGCACATCCATCAGCACCACATCCGGCCGCAACTCCTTGGCACGGGATATCGCGGCGGCCCCGTTCTCGGCCTCGCCGATCACCTCGATGTCCGGGTGCGCACCGAGCACCATCTTCAAACCCATGCGCATGAGCTCCTGATCATCGACAACGAGAACGGTAATCGGCACGCCCCCAATCTATCGGCCCCGTCCAGCGTGTTTTTCGCACCGTGCGCGCGGCTTCGAAAGAAGCCTGCGGCTAACCGCTTTCGTTGCCGCGCACCAGTGGGATGGTCGCGTATACCCGCCACGTGCCATCGGAGGTGCGACCCGCTTCGAGTGTGCCGCCGAGTACGGCGATGCGTTCGCGCATGCCGACCAGTCCCATACCGCCGCCGACGATCGGGCTCGCCGCCTGCTCCTGCACCGGAACTCCCCCGGTATCGGTGACTTCGATGACCACATCGGCTTCCCGCCGCTGCACCCGCACCCACGCCTTCGGGTGCGAACCCGCATGCCGGAGCGTGTTGGTCAGCGATTCCGTCACGATGCGGTGCATGCCGAGACTCACCTCGGGGGCGATATCGTCGAGTTCCCCCGTCATTTCGAGTTCCACCGCGAGTCCGGTATCGCGCATCATCTCGACCACCTTCGCCAGACCCGCGGTTCCGTGCTGCGGCAACTGATCCGGGGCGTGCTCGATGCGCAGTAGCGCCACGGTTCGGCGCAATTCCCGTAAGGCCTCGCGACCGGTGCTCGCGATCGTGGTCAATGCCCGCTCGGCCACGTCCGGATCGCGGCGCAGCGCGTACTTCGCGCCGTCGGCCTGCACGATGATCACGCTCACCGCGTGGGCGACGACGTCGTGTAGTTCGCGGGCGATGCGGGTGCGCTCGGCGGAGACGGCATCGTGCGCACGGCGTTCCCGGTCGTAGTCGGCGACCGCGAGCCGCGCCGCCACCTCTTGGTCGTAGGCGTGGCGCGCGCCGATGAACTCGGCCAGCGTCCAGCACAGCGCATAGAACATCGCGGTGAAGATCAGATCCGAACCGGCTGGCTTGTGCAGCAACAGAAATGAGCTGGTGCAGTCGGCGACAAGGCCGAGTGCGTACCAAACTCCTTCCTTGCGACCGACATACGCGACCAGTGTGTAGAGCATGATGCCGAGCCCGAACAGCGCGATATGGTCGGCCTTGTCCTCGGACGCGTAGCTCACCAGCGTCGAGGCGATCGAGAGTCCGAGCATCGCGGCCGCCATCGCCCGTGGATACAGCCGCCGAAATGCGACCGGCACCGGCAACAGCACACCGATTCCCAGGTATGCCAGTTTGCTGTCGGAATTGCTGACCCCGAGAATCTCGAGCAGCATCAGGACGGCGGCCAGCATCGAATCCGAGATGAGGGGCTTGCCGCGAAGCCACAGACTGAACCGGCGCACGAATATCAGCCTAGGTGGGAGCGGGCCCGATCCAACCATCTGGTTGGCTGGCCGGGTGGATTTTGCAGACTGGGCGGCCTTACTAATCGCCGCGACCGCCGCGGGCTGGGTGGACGCGGTAGTCGGCGGTGGCGGATTGATCATCCTGCCGACACTGTTCCTCGTCGCACCGGGCATCGCGCCACAGACCGCGCTCGGCACCAATAAGCTCGCCGCGGTCGCGGGCACCAGCGCGTCGGTCATGACGTTCGCGCGCAAAGTTCCCATGCAGTGGCGCACGCTGCTGCCCGCGGCGGCGATCGCGGCGGTCACCGCGGCGACCGGTGCGGCGGCGGTGTCCCTCATCGATCGGGACCTGTTCATCCCGATCGTGATGGTCGTGCTGGTCGGCGTCGCCATCTTCGTCACGCTGCGCCCGTCGATCGGCATCACCCTGGCCACGCACCCACCGACTCGGCGCAAGTTCGTGCTCGTGATCGCCCTGGCCGCCGGATTGATCGGCTTCTACGACGGACTACTCGGCCCCGGCACGGGCACCTTCCTGATCATTACCTTCGCCACCCTGCTCGGTACCGAATTCGTGCGCGCGGCCGCGATGGCGAAGGTGATCAACTGCGGATCCAATTTCGGTGCGCTGATCTACTTCGGTGTCACCGGCCACATCATGTTCGCGCTGGGCGCGGCCATGGCGGTCGGCAATGTGGCGGGCGCGATCATCGGCTCGCACATGGCATTACGCAAGGGCGCGGAGTTCGTGCGCGTCGTACTGCTGGTCGTCGTCATCGGCATGGTGATCCGTTTGGGCTGGCAGCAATTCGGCTGAGGCGATCAGTGCACGGGTCCAGCGTGCATCTTGGCATTCGAGGCGAGCCAGGGCTGCAGCACCCGTGAGGTCGTTTCGTGGATCTGGCGGTGCAACCGCTCGCCGTCCACTCCGGCCACCGGACTCTGGAACAGCACCGTCAACGCACCGGAAACCGCGCCGACCACGGCACCGACCAATGCGGCGGCGCCGACATCGTCCAATTCGGCGGGAAATGCCATATGCAACTGTCGCGCGATCTCGCGTTGCGCGACCAATTGCGCATGCGCGGCCCGCCCGCTCACCGCGGGCACGGTGCGCGAAACCTGCGCGCGCAGTGCGGCAATGCGCGCATTCAGATCATCGACGAGGTGTTCGCCCGGATTGTCGCCCGCCGCTCGCAAGGCGCGCAGCAGCACTTCCACGGGCCGCTCGCCGGGGCGACGACTCGCGATGGCAGCCACCGCGGCGCGCACCCGCTCGTCCTGTTCCGGGAAGAGCAATTCTTCCTTGCTCGCAAAGTAGTTGAAGAAGGTCCGAGTACCGACCTCGGCAGCGGCGGCGATATCGGCCACCGTGGTCTCCTCATAGCCTCTGTTCTCGAAAAGCTCGACGGCTGCCTCGAGGAGGGCACGGCGGGTACGTTCTCGCTTGCGATCGCGGAGGGCGGATGGCGGCACGCGGGCACAGTACGGCATAACCCGACTTGGGTACGGTAACCACGACTTTCGCGCGCGCCATGCTGCCAAACCGTGATCAAATTCGGGTCGCGTGCGAGTGCTCCCGGCGGGCCGCATCGATCACCGAATCCAGCAAACCCGGGAAACGGGCGTCGAGATCGTCACGGCGCAACGACTGCAAGGTTTCTCGGCCGGACGCACGCTGCCAGATGATCCCCGCATCGCGCAGCACTCGATAGTGGTGCGTCAGATTGGATTTGGGCACACCGTCCACGATCGAACCGCAGGTGTGCTCGGCCCCATCCGCGAGCACGCGAACGATCCGCAGGCGCAATGGATTTCCCAGTGCGGCGAACACGTTCGCCAACTCGATCCGGTCCCGCTCGGGATGTGCCGTCATCACACCGACCAGAATAGCTCGATTGTTGACATACAGTCGAACTGTTCATATGTTCTTGAACTATCCAACTGTATGAGAGGTCGCGCCATGGCGAGCAATCCCCGATTCGACGACAAGATCGCACTTATCACCGGCGGAACCAGCGGTATGGGTTCGGCCACCGCACGCAGGTTGCTCGACGAGGGTGGGCGGGTTGTCATCACCGGGCGTGACAAGTCCCGTCTGGACGCCGCGGTCGAAGAGCTGAACGGCGGCGATCGTGTCCTCGGCATCCCCGGTGACGCAGCGAATCTCGCCGATCTGGACGCGTTGACGGCTGCGATCCAGGACCGCTACGGACGTCTCGACGTGGTTTTCGCCAATGCGGGCGTCGGCGGGTTCCAGGCGATCGGCGATGTCACCGAGGCCGAGTTCTACCGGGTGGTCGATATCAACTTCAAGGCCGCGTTCTTCACTATCCAGCAGACCCTCCCGCTGTTGGCCGATGGCGGCGTGATCGTGATCAACGCATCATTCGCACTGCATCGCGGTGGGCCCGGCGCAGCACTCTATTCGGCGACCAAGGCGGCGGTGCACAACCTGGCCCGCACGCTGGCGGCCGAACTGGCACCTAGGCGAATCCGGGTCAACTCGGTGAGCCCGGGTTACACCGGGACACCCGCGTTCTATGCGGAAGCATCACCGCAAGTGCAGGCCGCCGCCGTCGGCACGGTGGCCGCAGGACGCATCGGCACCTCGGAGGATGTCGCCGCCGCGGTCGCCTTTCTCGCCTCCGACGAGGCGTCCTATATCAACGGCCAAGACCTGCTCATCGACGGCGGTCTCGTCGCCGCCACCCCTGCGGCCATGGTCTAGAACTGCGACGCTGGGCATTTCGTGCGGCATTGCAGTCGATGCATGCCTACAAGGTCTGCTTGAGCGCAGCGGAAGCGGCGCTCGCCGGCCCGACCGGCTAGTTTGGTCGGGTGAGCATCGCGACTTCCAAAGATGTGGACGCCGAGTTCCTTGCGTTACCACTGCACGCGCTCGCCGACGCCGCACTGTCGGCGGCACGGGCGGCGGGCGCGCAGCATGCCGATCTGCGGGTGCATCGGTTGGTCACCCAGTCGATCCGGCTGCGTGACGGCCGGGTCGAGGCGATCAGCAATGCCACCGATCTCGGCTTCGCCGTGCGCGTGATCGTCGACGGCACCTGGGGTTTCGCCTCGCATGCCGCGCTCACTCCCGAGACCGCGGCCGAGGTGGCGCGGCGGGCGGTCACGGTGGCGACAACCCTGCGCGCGCTCAATCGTGAGCGCGTCGAACTCGCCGACGAGCCGCGATACGACAATGTGCATTGGGTTTCGGCCTACGACCTGGACCCGTTCACGGTGCCGACCGCTGACAAGGTCGCTGTGCTACAGGACTATTCGGGCCGCCTGTCCGCCGCCGACGGCGTCGATCACGTCACCGCCTCGGTGCTGCAGGTCAAGGAGCAGACCTTCTACGCCGACACCGCGGGCTCCGCGATCACTCAGCAGCGCGTGCGCCTGCACCCGCAACTGGAGGCGATCACCGTGGACGCGGCGGCGGGTGTCTTCGAGACCATGCGCACCCTCGCCGCACCGGCCGGCCGCGGCTGGGAGTACGTCACCGGCGCGGACGGAATCTGGGACTGGAGCGAGGAACTCGCGCAGATCCCGGGATGGCTGGCCGAGAAGGTGAAGGCGCCCAGCGTCGACGCGGGACCCACCGACCTGGTGATCGACCCGACCAACCTGTGGCTGACCATCCACGAATCCATCGGTCACGCCACCGAATACGACCGCGCCATCGGCTACGAATCCGCCTATGCGGGTACCTCGTTCGCAACCCCGGACAAGCTCGGCACGCTGAAGTACGGAACGCCGATCATGCACGTCACCGGTGACCGCACCGAGGTGCACGGGCTGGCCTCGGTCGGCTACGACGACGAGGGCGTCGCCGGACAGCGCTGGGATCTGGTGCGCGACGGCGTACTGGTCGGCTATCAACTCGACCGGGTCTTCGCCCCGCGTCTGGGGCTGCAACGCTCCAACGGCTGTTCCTACGCGGACTCACCGCACCATGTGCCGATCCAGCGCATGGCCAATGTCTCGCTGCAACCGGATCGCGAAAACGACACCAGTACCGCCGAACTCATCGCCCGGGTCGAGAACGGCATCTATATCGTCGGCGACAAGTCGTGGTCGATCGATATGCAGCGCTACAACTTCCAGTTCACCGGTCAGCGGTTCTTCCGCATTCGCGACGGCCGACTCGACGGCCAGCTGCGCGATGTCGCCTATCAGGCCACCACCACCGACTTCTGGGGTGCGATGGAGGCGGTCGGCGGACCGTCCACCTGGCGCCTCGGCGGCGCGTTCAACTGTGGTAAGGCGCAACCCGGCCAGGTCGCCGCGGTCAGCCACGGCTGCCCTTCGATCCTGGTGCGCGGCATCAACATTCTCAACACCCGGACGGAGGCAGGTCAGTGATCGAGGTGATGATCCCCGCGGGTGCGGTCGTCGAGCAGGCGCTGGCGCTCTCGCATGCGGACGAGGCGATGGTCATCGTCACCGATGCGCACGAGGCGTCGCTGCGTTGGGCGGGCAACTCGATGACCACCAATGGCTCCTCGATTTCCCGGGAGTGGGCGGTCATTTCGATCTTCCGCGACGGCCCGAACTCCGCGCGCGTCGGTAGCCTCAGCTCCACCAGCGTCGATCCGGCCGAGATCGAGGCGGTGGTCCGCGCCAGCGAGGCGGCGGCCCGCACCGCCGAACCGGCCAAGGATGCGATGCCACTGCTGAATCCGGATTCGGATGGTCTGCCGGATGCCGGAAGTGACTGGGCGTCCGCACCGGGCAGCACGGGGATCGAGGTCTTCACCGACCTCGCACGCGACTTGGCGGGCGGATTCGACGGCACGGATCGGCTCTACGGTTTCGCCTACCACCAGATGCATACGACTTGGCTGGGCACCTCGACCGGTATCCGCCGCCGCTTCGTGCAGCCCACCGGTTCGGTGGAGATCAATGGAAAGCGCGGCGAGGGTGCGGATCTCGCGAGTGCGTGGGTCGGTGTCGGCACCGCGGACTTCACCGACGTCGACGTACCCGGACTGCTCACCGAATTGTCGCGGCGGCTGGATTGGTCCAAGCGCCGGGTCGAGCTGCCCGCGGGTCGCTACGAAACCCTGCTGCCGCCCTCCGCGGTCGCGGACCTGATGATCTACCTGGCCTGGTCCATGGAGGGCCGGGGCGCACACGAAGGGCACAGTGCCTTCGCGAAGGCGGGCGGCACCCGAATCGGTGAGCGGCTCAGCGATATTCCACTGACGCTCTACTCCGATCCGAGCGCGGGCGGACTCGAATATCGTCCGTTCGTGGCGACCTCGTCGTCGTCGGAATCGGTGTCGGTCTTCGACAACGGCCTGCCGGCCCGGCGCGTGGACTGGCTGCGCGATGGGGTCATCGAATCGCTGGTCTACCCGCGTGCCACCGCCGCCGAATTCGACGCTCCCACCACGGTTCCCGGTGACAACCTACTGCTGACCGGCGGATCGAGCGCGAGTATCGACGCGATGATCGCGAACACCGAGCGCGGCCTACTGCTGACCACGCTCTGGTACATCCGCGAGGTCGACCCCGCGACCTTGCTGCTCACCGGCCTCACCCGCGACGGCGTCTACCTGGTCGAAAACGGCGAAGTCACCGCGGCGGTCAATAACTTCCGCTTCAACGAAAGCCCTATCGACCTGCTGCGCCGCACCACCGAAGCCGGTGCCACCGAGACCACGCTGCCCCGCGAATGGAAGGACTGGTTCACCCGAACCGCCATGCCGTCCTTGCGAATTCCGGACTTCCACATGTCCTCGGTGAGCCAGGCGACCTGACTATGCGGTCGGGGTGATCTCGAGGCCGATCGTGCCGGACTTGCCGCGGCGAATACTGCTCGCGGTCACCAGAATCGGGCCGAGGAGCCAGTACTTCTTCTTGATCAGCTTGCGCACCCGTTCGGTATCGGCGGCATCGAGCACCCGGCCGGTGCCTTCGATGACGTCACCGCGCGGCTTACCCGACGGGTTGCACGGCTGCAGGGTGACGGCGGGGTTGTTACGCAGCCGCTTGACCTTCCAGCTGTTGGTTTCGGTCCACACATACAGCTTGCCGTTGTCCTCGGCGGCCCAGACGGCGGTGCCAACCGGTGTGCCGTCCTTGCGGAAGGTCGTCAGCAGCACGTAGTCGGCCTTGCCGACCGCACCCAGTGTGTTCGTCATGCGGGCAGCCTATCCGCCATCGGACCGGCGGGTGCGCCCTGCCATCAGTCCGACATCCGGTATTCACCCGCCTCCAGGCGCTCGAGAACGCCGCCGGTCCAGTTCGACAGGTTGTCGAACACGCCGCTCCACAGCTCGAGTAGATCGGTCGCATGCGGCGGTTCGTACCGGCCGGGGAAGGTCGGGATCATGGCGATCAGATCGTCACGAACCGCCGCGGCATTGCGGCGTTGTTCGCGCAACTTCTCGATGACGTGCGCGCGCGGCAGCGCATCCATGAACGCGATACCCGCGCCGAGCTCTTCCATATCGACACTCACCAGCGCCTCGTCCATGAGCTTGCGGAACTCGGCCTCCCCCGCCTCGGTCAGTTCGAACAGGGTCCGCCCCGGCCCCTGGGTACTGCCCTGGGTGCCGAACGCGCTCAATTTCCCTTCGTGCGTCAGTTGTTTCAGCGCGTGATAGATCGACCCGGGCTTCACATTGGTCCAGGTTTCGGCACGCCAGGACAGCAGTTCGCGACGCACGGCGTAGCCGTAGGTGGGCTGACGCAACCGCATCACGCCGAGGACGAGCAAGCGCACAGCCGACATCCAAGCTTCCCTTCTCTCGAAACGGCCATACTACTCAAATTTGACTTCCGAGATTTCGCCACCTTAACCTCGGGTAGTCAAAATTGATTACTGGCGGCGAGGCAGGGCGATGACAAGCGATACGGCGGTTCCGGTGTTGTGGAGCGGCGATCTGAAGGACACCCTCGACTTCTATCGAGCACTGGGCTACGCGGTGACCCACGAGCAGACCCGGCCATACGCCTACGGCGCGATCGAGGCCAATGGCTGTGCTGTCCATTTCGCCGCCGCACCGCCGGGCACCGAACTCCCCACCGAACAGGTCGGCTGCCTGATCATGCTCGACGACGTCGCCGAGCGACACGGCGCATTCACCGCGGCGCTGCGCACCCGCTACGGGAAGGTCCCCGCAAAGGGTTGCCCACGCATCACCCGATTCCGGTCCGGTCAAAGCCGATTCAGCGTGGTCGACCCCGTGGGCAATACCATCATCTACATCCAGCGCGACGAGCCCGAGGATGTCGATTACGGCGGCTCCCGCGAACTCGACAGCCTGGCACGGGTTTTGGACAATGTCCGCATCCTGCGCGATTTCAAGAATGACGATGCGACCGCGATCCGGGTGCTCGAGGTCGGTCTCCGTCGCTACGGCGTGGAAGCCTCGGCCGTCGATAGGGCTCGGGCACTTGCGGCACTGACCGAATTGGCCGTCGCCACCGGCGATTCCGAGCGAGCCGAGAAGGTGCGCGCCGAACTCAGGGGTATACCACTTTCGGAAGCCGAACGCGCGAGCGTCGCGGCCGAGCTGCGCGCCGCCGCCGATCTCGCGGATTGGCTCTCCGAAACGGATTGAGACAGGCTATGCGGCGGCGGTCAACACCCGCGGCCCATCCGCGGTGATCGCGACCGTATGTTCGGAGTGTGCGGTCCGCGAGCCATCCGCCGAGCGGAGCGTCCAACCATCCGGATCCGTGTAGATCTGGTCGGTCGTGCGCGCGAACCAGGGCTCGATCGCAATGGTCAAGCCTGGTCGCAGCGGATATCCGCGACCGGCGCGTCCCGCATTCGGCACATGCGGATCCTCGTGCATCGTCCGCCCGAGTCCGTGCCCGCCGAATTCGGTATTCACCGGGTAGCCGTTCGCCCGCGCGACCGCCGCGATGGCGGCGGAGATATCGCCGATCCGGTTGCCCGGCAACGCAACCGCGATCGCAGCCGCCAGCGCGTCCTCGGTGGCCTTGATCAGCCGTAGATCCTCCACATCTGCGGCGCCGACGATCATGCTGGTGGCCGAATCGGCGACCCACCCGTCGATGCCCAACGCCAGATCCATACTCAACACATCACCGTCGCGCAGCGCATAATCGAACGGAAGTCCGTGCAGGACAGCATCGTTCACCGAGAGGCAGACCGTATTGCGGAACGGACCACGCCCGAACGACGGCGCATAGTCCCAATAGCACGACACCGCGCCGCGCTCCCGAATACGCTGCCGCACATGCTCTTCCAGCTCCAGCAGATTCACCCCGACCCGGGCCAGCGTGCGCAGTTCCGCCAGGATCTCGGCGACGAAGCGCCCCGCCACCCGCATGCGTTCGATCTCTCCCGGCGACTTCAACTCCACCATGCCCAAACCTCCACCTCGGTATTTTAATACCAAGCATAGCGGCGACCGGTATAAAAATACCAATCACCCCGCGTGACCAGGCGATGTGTTATGTTCGCGAACGCGAAAAAGCATTGGTTTGTTTGGTTGTTCGCCGCTCCGAGCGGCATGCGTTCCGCCCGATCGACTCCCCGATAGCGAACGTAGAGGAGCAAGCGATGAGCCCCCGCCGCAAGGCACTCGTCGTCGCCGTCGCGCTGGCCGCGACCCTTGCCATCCCCGCCTGCGGCGGCGATTCGGCGAAGGACGAGAACCAGTCGGGCACCGCCGCAGGCCCCGCACGCAATCCCTACCTCGCCGCCGCGACCTATGGGCTCACCCATATCGATCCTGGCCAGTCCGACACCTTCCCGTACCAAACGCCGCAGGGCGAGTTCCATATCGACCCGAAGCAGCAGCAGCGCATCACCTCGGGACCGGTCAACATCATGACGCTCGCCGCCACTGATCCGGACCACATGTGGGTCTCCTCCACCCAGGGCGTGGTCTATGTCCAGGTCGGCAACGGCATGTTCCACGAGATCGCGCGTGCGGACGCACCGGGCGTGACACCGATACCGTCGCAACCGTTGGACCACGTGCTCGACCAGAACTTCACCGACCCGGGTCAGGTGGAGGCCGCCGTGCACAACGACTGGGGCGTCGATTGGACGCGCATCGCCAATGGCGTCTACAGCCTGGCGGACAAGGACAATCGGGTCTACTACGTCACGCAGAACGCGCAGATCGTCGTGTTCGGCTTGACGAATGCGAACAATCCAGAAGCGGGCGTACGGGTTCTGCGCACCCTCGACTTCAAACCCTGGCTCGGCAGCGGCCCCGGCCTCGGCGGTCAACCCGAGTCCATCGTCGGTCTGAATATGACCTATGACGGCAAATTGGCCGTGCTCAGCACCCGTGGGCTGTCGATCATCGACCGCAGCCTGCAGGGCGAACCGCAGCAGGTCCATTTCGGCGCCGACGAGGTGGTCTCCAATGCGATGGCCGTGGATGACAAGGGCGGGATCTACGCCGCATCGGACAAGATCATGCGCAAGGTCGTCTGGACCGGATCCAAACTCTCTACCGCCGCCGACGACGGCGCTTGGGCATCACCCTACGATTTCGGACAGCAGCCGCCCGCGGTGAAGTTCGGCATCGGCACCGGATCGACACCCACGCTGATGGGATACGGCAAGGACGACCGGCTCGTGGTGCTCACCGACGGCGCCGACCGGATGAAACTGGTCGCATTCTGGCGCGACGCCATCCCCGACGGGTTCCAACCGAGGCCGGGCACCAAATCCAATCGGATCGCCGACCAGATCCAGGTGACGGCCGGCCTGACTCCGCAGCCCGAATTCATCCAGAGCGAGCAGTCGGTCGTCGTGGACGGCTACGGCGCATTCGTGGTCAACAATGCCCGGCCGCAGGGTGCACCCGACCGGCTCGTCGATGTGCTCGCGGGCGGTCCGGTTTTCGCGCCGCCGTCGGGTATCGAGCGGTTCCAATGGGATCCGGTCAACCACAGCTGGTCATCGGTGTGGTCGCGCGCCGATGTCGTCTCTACCAGCATGGTGCCCACCGAGAGCAGCAAATCCGGCGTGGTTTTCGTCAACGGCTACACCAAGACCAACGGATGGGAGGTGACCGGCCTGGACTGGAAGTCCGGAACGACGGTGCACCGCACCATCTTCGGGCAGAGCAATCTCGGTAACGGTGCCTACGCGCTGGTCCAGTTCTTTCCGAATGGGGATCTGCTGTTCAACAGTATCGGCGGACCGTTCCGGGTGAAGTACGACGGTTGAGCTTGCGGTATTTAAATACCGTCCATAGTGTGGACGCATGGTCCGACTTCCGCTGACTCCCGCACAGGTCGAGGCCGGTCGCCGTCTCGGAGCCCGGCTGCGGGCCGCACGCGCCGACCGCGACCCGGCTCGGATCGCCCAGGCCGCCGGAATTTCACCGGAGACGCTGCGCAAGATCGAGACCGGACGGCTGCCGACGCCCGCATTCGGCACGATCGTATCGCTGGCGGCGGCCCTGGAGATTCCGCTGCAGGAACTCGCCGATACCTGGCGCTCGGCGGCGCTCGCGGAATCGGCCTGACCTACGCCGGTGTAATCGCGATCCCGACGGATCCGTCCGCGCCCTTGAACAGCTTGTGCAGACGGATCAGCACAGTGCCGATGATCCCGTATTTGCGCGAGACGAGATCGCGCACCCGCTGCGTTCCCGCGGCATCCAGCAACTCGGCCTTGCCCGCGACCTTCTCCTCGTTCTTCGGGCGGCCACGACCGTCGCATATCTGCAGGGTCACCGCCGGATTGCGGCGAATCCGCTTGACCTTCCAGGTCTTCGAATTGGTCCACACCACGATCCGCTCACCGTCCGGAGCCACCCATACGGGGGCGCCGACGGGCGTGCCGTCCTTCTTGTAGGTGGTCAGCAGGGCGAAACTGCTCGTGCTCACTTCGTTCCAAGTCATACCTGAACGGTAGGTCGGGGCGACGGCCGCGACATCCGTATGCGGACAGACTCGCGCGTACGCATGACGACGTAATGGGGCGAGCCGACGCCCGCCCCATTACAGCTGATCAGCCGCGATAGGTACGGAAGAACGTACGGATATCGTCCACGAGGAGTTGCGGCTGCTCCAGCGCAGCGAAATGACCACCCTCGGCGTACTCGCTGAAGTGCTCGATATACCCGTCCGGATTCATCACCCGACGCATCAGTGGATCGGTATTGAATACCGCCCACCCCTGCGGCACACCCGACGGCGCGACCCAGTCCATACCGGAATGCGCTGTCTCCCAGAGGAATTGCGCGGCCGAAGCGCCACTGCGAGAGAACCAGTAGATGCTGATATTGGTCAGCAGCAGGTCGCGGTCCACCGCCTCGCCGGTTGCGCGGGACGGATCGGTCCAGACCTGGAACTTCTCCGCGATCCACGCCAGTTGCGCGATCGGCGAATCGGTCAGCGCGGCGGCAATGGCATTGGGCTGGGTGGACTGCAGGACCAGGTAGCCCTTCTGCTGGTTCCACCGAGCCCGCGCGGCCTCGATGGCGGCGAGTTCGTCCTCGGTCAAACCGTCGGGCATCGGCAGCTGCTCGCCCACCAGACCGAGTGAGCCCCGGTCGCTGTTCACATGCGTCGCGATGATCCGCTCCGGATGCGTGGCGGCCAGGCGCCCCGTCACACCCGCACCGATATCACCGCCCTGAGCGACGAACTTCTCGTAGCCGAGCCGAGCCATGAGTTCGGCGAAAGCCTCGGTGGTACGCGCCAACTCCCATCCGGTCGATGCGAGCGGCGTGGAGAACCCGAAACCCGGCAGCGACGGTATTACGACATGGAACGCGTCCGCCGGATCCCCACCGTGCGCACGCGGATCGGTCAACGGCCCGATCAGCTCGAGGAACTCGACGACCGAACTCGGGTACCCGTGCGTGATCAGCAGCGGAACCGCATCCGGCTCGGGCGACCGGACATGGAAGAAATGGATGATCTGCCCGTCGATCTCGGTCGTGAACTGGTCATACGCATTGAGCTTCGCCTCCTGCGCCCGCCAATCGAACCCGTCCCGCCAATACTCGGCCAGCTCCCGCAGGTAATCGGGCGCAATGCCACGCCCCCAATCGGATTCCGTGCCGGGCACCGGATGGGGCAACCGCGCGCTCGCGAGCCGCGTGCGCAATTCGTCGAGCTCGGCCTGCGGAATGTCGATCCGGAAGGGGCGGATGGTCGCTGTGTTCGTCATGAGAACCACTCTCGACCCCATTGCGGAAGACTTGCTTCCGCAATATCAAGATTCTTCCGACTTCGTCGAGATTCGCGAGCGCATAGCACCTTGACCTCGGCGATCGACTCACATAATTTGATGCGCATATATAAATATCTATCTAGCTACTCGCGACGCATCCGCCTCCGGCGAGGGCCAGCCGGAGGGTGTGCGGTGCACCGCGACCGGTCACACGAACATCGAGATGCACCGCCTGCAGGCGACCCCGCCCCGCACCGGGCCCCATACCCGGCAACACAGCTATCCACCCGAACATCCGGGCGCATCCAGCCGGGCACGGTGACGACGAGCACCGAACGGTGGCTACGCACCGCGCGGGACCGCGACGGCGGTGCCTGTCCCTCGGCCGCCAGTACCTCGAACGCGCGCGCTATGCGGCGCAGTATCCGCACCGAGTCGGCTTCAATGCCCGTTCGTCGCGCCGAGGACCGCGAGTCGAACCCTGTTGGTGGCACCGGTTTTCGTCATCAGATTGCCGATGTGGGTTTTGACGGTGGTGACGCCGAGGTGCAGACGGTCGGCGATCTCCGCGTTCGACAGGCCCGCCGCCACCAGCGCAAGCACTTCGGCTTCACGTTGGGTAAGTCCTTGCGGCACAACGCGCTCGGTCGTTGCGCTCTTCTGTGCGGACACCGCTGAATCCACCAATCGCCGCAGCACGCTCTGCGCGAAGGGCGACTCTCCTGCGGCGGCACGGCGGATGCCGTCGAGCAGATCGGTGGGCGAAGCGTCCTTGACGAGGAACCCACATGCGCCCGCGGCGAGCGCCGGGTACAGGTGGTCGTCATCGTCGAAGGTGGTCAGTACAACGACGCGGATCGACGGCCTGGTCGCGAGAATCCGTTCGGTGGCACGGATTCCGTCCATGCCCGGCATGCGCAGATCCATCAGCACGACATCGGGAGTTGTCCGTTCGGCAAGCCGCACGGCCTCGCCGCCGTTGGCTGCCTGCCCTACCACTTCGAGTTCGGCATCGGTTTCGCAGAGCATGCGCAGGCCCGCACGGACCAGTTGCTGGTCGTCGACGATCAGCACACGAATGGTCATGGCCGCACGCTTTCCCGGATTATCACGAGGCCACTCGAATCGCCGGCGGCAGGGACGCGTCGAGCCGCCATCCGGAATCGCCTGGTCCGGCGACGAACTCACCGCCGAGCAGCTCGACCCGCTCACGCAATCCGATCAGCCCGAGGCCATGTCCGGATCCGGTTGCGGACCGTATTCCGTTATCGCACAACATAAATTCGACGGTCCGATCCTTACGCGCCGTGATGGTCAGCCACGCCGCCGCGCCCGAACCCGCGTGCTGCACGACATTCGCGACGCCCTCCTGGGCCAATCGCAGCAATGTCAACGCCCGCAACGCGTCTACGTCGGTGACAGCATCCTCGATCTTCACCTCCACGAAGCAACCCAGCTGCCGCGCTCGTTCCGCCACGGCAGTAACCGCGGCGGGCAGATCCGTCGGTGCGATGAAGGATTCGCCCGCCATCGCCGGATCCCGCAGCACCGATACGAGCAACCGCAGATCGGCGAGGGTTTCGGTGCCGCTGGCATGAATGTCGTCGAGTACTTCGCGCACCACTGGCGGCGCATCCGGCACCGCATGCCGGGCCACCCCGACGCGCAGCACCGTCGATGAGACGTGATGGGCGATCAGATCGTGCAACTCCCTGGCGATGGCGGTCCGCTCCAACGCCCGCGCGGCCGCGATATCGGCCTCACGCCGCTGCGAGATCTCCCCCGCCTCCCGCCTGGCTCGATCCGCACCCTCACGCGCCGCGCGCAGCAGGTTCCCGATCAGCATGGGCGCGCCCGCCATCACGAGCGCCCGGTAGCCGGTCGCGGCGGCCTCCCCCGCCGGGTGCAGCAGGTACGCCCCGCCCAATGCGCCCGCCGCCACCCACGGCTGCCATCCACGACAGCGCGCCGCGAGTTCGATAAGCGCAATGGCCGCACCCACTTTGGGCACCAGCGGTCCGGTACCGCCGATCTCGAAGCCGAGCACCAGCAGCCCGGTCACCAGCAGCGATGTAGCGAACGGCCATCTAACGCCGCCCGCGGTCGCGACTACCGCGAGCATGCCGATCACCCAATCCACGGGCTCCGGCGCATCCGAGAGCAAAAACAGGCAGCCGACTGCCGCTGCCAACAGCAAACCCATCCGAACCGGCAAGGCGCGCACATCGAGCAGCCAATCCATGCCCCTTGTCACACCTGCCGATTCCGCCACGCAAACCATGATGCCCCGCAGCCACTCGCCGTGACTCCTCCTCCTGGAGGAGAGCATCCTCCCTCAGGCCAGGTCTGCCGCTGCCATACGAACTGCATTCTGGCTTCGATTCTCGGTCGGCAACCGGTAGGTGACCTCAGGCAACTCCCCGACCGGCTCCATCCCGTGGTGGATGGCCATCCTCCCGGCGGCCGCATTGTGGGCCTCCGGGCGGATTCGGCTAAGTCCGGTAACAGCGACGGTAGAGCCATGACGCACGATGAGATCGAACCTGGGCCCGACAAACCGGCCCCCAGCCGACGCCGAATCCTTGGGATCGCGGCCGCCTCCGGGCTGGCGATCGGCGCGACCGCCGGATTGGCCGGAGGCATTGCACTGGGGGCGGATTCGAATCCGCCGCGGTTTCAGCCCATCGGATTGCGGCGGTTCGAGAACAAGGTGGTGTTGATCACCGGGGCGACTTCCGGGATCGGGGCGGCGGCGGCGCGATTATTCGCGGCCGAGGGTGGACGAGTCGCGTTCTGCGGCCGGCGAGTTGATCGCGGGCAGGCTGTGGAACAGGAGATTCGGGCGGCCGGTGGCGAGGCGACCTACTTTCGAGCCGATGTGCTGATCGAGGATGAGGTGCGCGGGTTCGTCGATGCCGCGGTGCGGACCTACGGTGGATTGAATGTCGCGTTCAACAATGCCGGGATCACCATTCAGAAGAAGTTGCACGAGTACTCCGCCGAAGAGTTCGACCGGGTCGTGCACACCAATCTGCGTGGCACCTTCCTGGCCATCAAATACGAAGTGCCGCACCTCATTCGGGCTGGTGGCGGGACGATCGTGGTCACCTCGTCGAGCAATGCGATCGCCACTGACGCGGGCCGTGGTGCCTATACCGCGAGCAAGCGCGGCCTGGCCGGACTCGTGCAGTCGGTGGCGCCCGACTATGCCGCCGACGGCATCCGCGTGAACACCCTCATCCCCGGCACCACCGATACCGAGCTGATCCGCCGCGCCGCCGGCATGGAAGCCATTCCCGACGACGCATGGCAGGTCTTCATGAAGCAGTGGGCCAAATCCAATATCCCCGGTCTCGGACGACTCGCCACCCCGCAGGAGATCGCCTCGTTCGCACTGACTCTCGCGTCCGACGAGCACCCGTACCTCACCGGTGCGCAACTGGTGATCGATGGGGGTAAGACGGCCCATGCGTGACACAGAGGTACGGCCCTTAGCTCGCGGCGAGTGCTAGGCGCTGGTGGCGGCGCACAAAGATACTCGGAATCGACGATCACATACAACTTCTCGCCCGGCCAGCGCCGACGCAAATGACTGCGGGAAGGCTCGAAACTCGGTCCAACGCTTGCGATCTCGGATCCGACGGTAGGGCGGACCGGCGGCCAGATCAAAGGTGCCGAATAGGCTAGCGTGGCAAGCATGGGACCAGTCCTGTTCGCCGACCCGACGTCGCCGCCGACAAGTGCTCGGCGCGTTCACACGCTTGTAGTGGGCCGCAAGATGCACCCCCCCAACGAGATTGAATCGACACGCCCACCTACCGCCCACTCGCTACCTTGACGTTACCTCGACCACGAAAGGACTCCGACGTGGAACCCGGCTCTCCTGTCGACCTGCGGCAGAATCAGCCCCACACCGCCCGAATGTATGACTACTACCTCGGCGGCAAGGACCATTACAGCGCGGACGAGAAAGCCGCTGAACAGGTCGTGGCCATCTGGCCAGGAGTGCGGGCGGCCGCGCAGCAGAACAGGGCCTTCACACACCGCGTGACACGATTCCTCGTAGACGCGGGCATTCGTCAATTCCTCGATATCGGAACCGGTATCCCGACCGAGCCGAATCTGCATCAGGTGGCCCAGCAGGTCGCGCCTGACGCGCGAGTCGTCTACGTCGACAACGATCCGATCGTGCTCGTCCACGCCAGGGCATTGATGGTCAGCTCACCTGACGGGCGTACCAACTACGTCTCCGCCGACGTCACTACACCCGAAAAGATTCTCAACGCCCCGGGATTGCTCGAGACACTGGACCTGACCCAACCGGTCGCGCTCAGTCTCAACGCCCTTATGCATTTCGTCCCCGACGAGCAGGATCCCTACGGAATAGTCGATGCTCTGATGGACAGGCTCGTTCCTGGCTCGTATCTAGTGATGACACACGTCACGCCAGACTTCGATCCGACGGCAATAGCTACCGTGGTCGATATCTACCGCCGCAGCGGCCTGCCATGCCAAGTTCGAAGCCGACACGAATTCATGCGATTCTTCGAGGGACTAGAGCTGGTCGATCCAGGTATAGAGGTGCCGCACCGCTGGCACCTCGACGGTGTCGCACCCCCGAAGAAAATGGACGCGCAAGTGTCCGCCTACGCGGGCGTTGCACGCAAGTAATACAACCCCGCACCCAGGACACCGACCCGGGACAAGGCCCGGCAAGCGCTCAGTAATCTCGCATCCGGGGCACCCAGGCCCGAGGAAGCCTCGCCTTGGCCATCCCCTGGATCATCGAGGAAACCGTCGAGGCAATCCACGCGGCCTCACGCCGGTGTGCTGCGGCTCATCACGAAGATCGGGATGAACGGTCGATATCAAGATCAAGGCCCCGTCAGGATCTGATACGGATATCAGCAGGCGACAGGCGCGGGCTCTCCGTGAACGCGGCCGTTGAGCCACCCCAGTACCTCAGGAGCGCCCGCTACCGCCGCGGACAAATGCTCGGGCACCGACACCAGCCGCGTCTGCAGCTGCACCCCGGCATTGCACCAGCGGCGGTTGGTTATGTTGATGGCATCGACCGGAATCAGCGGGTCGCTCGGCGAATGCCATTCGAACATGGGAATTTCCGGCACCCCGGGGTAGATCTCCAGACTGTTGTCCTCTACCACCGACCGGGCTTCGGGCTTGTCGAAGACCGAAGTGGTGGTGACGAACTCACGCGCACTGCCGTTGGCTCCGATGACGAGGATCTCATTGGTGCAGCGATTGGCCATGGCGTCACGCAGCGCCATACCACGCGGGTTCAGATATAAGCTGGTCGGCATTTCCTCCGGATACTCCCGCTCCAGACCGATTGCGGTCGCCATGGCCAGGCCGAAGGCCGGGTGCGGCTCGAGGCCCAGCGTCTGCGCCATCGTCACCAAATTCACCGGGACACCACCGATGGCCGCGCCCGCGAGCTGCAGCTCAGGCGCGTACGACGGCTGCAGCACTGCCGCCCATGAGGTGGCCAAGCCGCCACCGGAGTAGCCCGCCATCGCGACAGGGCTGTGCTGCACAGCGAGTTCGGGCAGACGTTTCGCCGCTCGGATGCCGTCCAACACGATGTGGCCACCCAAATGCGCCGCTCCGAGAGCGAACTGCGGTCCGAGATGATCCGGCATCGCGATACTCCACCCCTCCTGCAGCATGACGTTCAACATCGACGCCGTCGTCGACAGATTCACATCGCCGCTGTACAGCATGTGCGATACCGCGCAGCGGGTGCCCAGTGAGTTGATGAAATGCTGATACGACAGCAGCGGCCCGTCGGGCTGATGGCCGAAGGGGGTGAGGATCGTGGTTGTCGCCGCGATCGGCCCACCGTGCGAGTCGGTCGACCGGAATTTGACCAATGTGACGGTGGCGCCGGGGAAGAGGGGCACCGGCGGCATTGCCCGCACGTCGAGGACGTCACCGGGTTGGTGCGCGCCCAGATCCGCCGGGGCGGCGTAGAACGGGTCGGGATCGGGCTGCGGATACAGCGGTTCCGCGGTGGCCGTCGTCGCCAGCATCAGCGTGAGTGCAACGCCGAATGCACCGATAACAGCGGCCCAACCGCTGAACCTGCTGCCGAGGAAACGAAGATGAAACGGACGAGTCACGACCTTGACCTCCACGGATTGTTCGCGGTATTAGTCGACAAGCCAGGCTGAATCCAAATCCCACCGTCGGCAAATCTACAGCGACACGATGTGGAAAGAGCCGGATGCGCCGAAAATGACGCTTCGGGGCGGGATCGTGTCGATCTCGGACACTGCCCGCTCGTCGCTCGCCGAAACGGGTCGGATACATCCATGCCCAGTCCGTTCTCTTCCGGCGGTGAGCCCCACCAGCGGCGAGTTGTCGAGGTATCGGATCTCGTAGACCCGCTCGGTGAACCTCCAGCTGTAGGCCGTTCGCCGGCGGCGATCGTGGTAGATCGCATCGTTCAAATATGAACTGCCGCTTCGCAACCGGTCGAATTCACAGATGTGGACGCGGCCGGAGGCGGTGACGCCGCCGAATCAGAATGGCTTGATAGCTGTCAGATATCGCGTGCTGTCGAACATTTCCGCCAGTGGCTCCGCGACCGATGCCATCGGACGGTTGTAGCGTTCGGCCAGTTCCTGCAGGCGCAAGGATGAGGTGGTCCAGCCGTGGGCGGCGAGCGATTCAGCCGGATCGGTGCGTTCGTCGGTGTAGAACAGTGACGCGAGGTCGACCTTGCCGAACGGAGTGTCTTTCAAGTGTTCGGACTCCTGCTCGGCGATGCGGGCGATATCGACACCCTTGCCGACGGTCTCCGCCGCCACCTTGCTACCGGGCACCGAAAGCTGACCGATCCGTGCGAACAAGGCATCCTGTGCGGCGCCCGGCAGGTATGGCAGCAGCCCTTCCGCCGACCATGCGGTGGGCGAGCTCGGATCGAAGCCCGCCTCGACAAGCGCCGCGGGCCAGTCGCCTCGCAGATCGACGGCCACCTCGCGCCGGTCCGATCGCGGCACGGCGCCGGATTCGGTGAGCACCTGACGTTTGAACTCCAGCACCTTGGGCTGGTCGATCTCGAATACAACCGCGCCCGCCGGCCAATCCAGCCGGTAGGCCCTGGCATCCAGCCCAGCAGCCAGAATCACCGCCTGGGTCACTGCGTCCGCCGCCATGGACAGGAAGAATTCGTCGAAGAACCTACTTCGATATCCGATGAATCCAGAGGTGAACGGGATCTGCGCCCACAGCGTCGGATCGTTGATCAGTCGGTTCATATCCGAATCGCCGGATGCCACCACGAACTGGGCGGCGTACTCGTCATGGACGAGAGCATCGGGCCGTTTCGTCTCGATAGCGCGAGCGGCCGCGACGCCGAGCGCGGTCATGCCGACGCTGCTCACAATGTCCCAGGTATCGCCTTCGCTACGCATAATGCTGTCCCCTCGAAGTGTCCTGATTGCCATGGCTGACAAGTCGGAATCCGGGATTACGCTCGAGCGAGGAAGCGGGAGCCCTCTTGTTCGGCGTGGCAAATATGCTGCTGTCGATGGGTAGAGCTGGTTACGAACTCGATCATACGACCGCGTCTCGGGAGCACGGCCACCGCGTGCCACGGGTGGTCGCCAGGGGCTCGAAGCTCGACAGCCTCCGATTCACACCATGCCTCGGCCGGCCATGATGCGGGCGCCGGCGCGTACGGCATCCCAGTCCGTGGAGATGCGTCGGCTCAGCGCGCGAGGAAACCAGGTTTGCCAAGCCGAACCAGTGCAGCACATTGCGCTCACCCCATGGGGTGACCTCGTCGAGAGGCACCAGACCGAATCGAAACCGGATCACGGCTGTCATACAACCGCACGGGGTTTGATCGTGTCCATTCCGCGATAGCGAAACTCGCCGATCAGCGCGCCGCCGTCGGCCAATCGGACGTCGAGATCACCCCGATTGCCAAGGCTCCCTGGCGACTTGGCCGCATGCCCGGCTGAAGGGCATGCGCAGAGCATAGCGAAAGGGTCTGTCATCCGGTGGTGCGAGTTAATCGCGGTGTCAACGGTTTTCGGTGCCTGCGGTGGTGAGGGTTTCCCAGTCCAAGAAGTGGTCTACTGCGGTGGGGCGGTGGGAGTCGAGTAGTCGGCGGGTCACCGGGAGGTCGAGGCCGAGGGCTGAGGGGTAGTGGTTGAAGGTCATATCCCAGGTGGGTTCGAACGTGATCCGATTCAGTTTTCCGCCACACAACCAGTCCGGGGGTGCAGTGCCGGTGAGGTAGCGGGCGTGGAATTCCATTGCGGCGGTGAGGCGTTGTTGTTCGGCGGCGTATAGGTCGACGCCTTGATGGCGGGCGGTTTCGGCGGCGTCGATCGCGGCGCCGAGGCCCCATTGGGTATGAGCCAGGTCGCGGCAGGTTTCCTGGGCCAGGCCGTCGACGAAAGTCGTTTGTCCATACCAGAATTGAGTGATTTTGTCGGGCCCCTCGTGCAAGCCGCCGGGTGGTGCGAGCGGCAGGGGGCCGTCGCTGGCCGAGTAGATGTAGGCGGGGACTCGATTGCGCCACATGGCGACGGCTCGCTCGAAAAGGTGCCTGTCATCGAGGAATACGGCGCTCTGCATGGCGCCGTCGATCATGGACAGTTCCCAGTTACCGTTTTCGCGCGGTGCGCCGTCGACAATTTTGGGTAGGTAGACGGTGCGCAGCATGTCCGAGAACCGCGCGATATGGTCGGCGGGCCAGCGGTCGCTGGTGTGGCGGACGATCTCGGCGGCCTTCGGCCAGATCTCGGCTGCCCACGCCGTTTGGACTCGGGCGTTGCTGTTGGTGTGGTCGTGGATCGTGGCCGACCAGGCATCCATGAACTCCACGGCCTTGTCCGCGCGGCGCGGGTCGCCGGTGTAGGCCCAAAGAAGGGCCTCGGTATAAGCCGAGACAGCATCGTGGATCTCGTCGCTGCAGCCGTTATCCGGCTTGGAGTACGAACCGCAATCGACGACGTGCCGCGGCACGGGTACAGCGGACAGATCCACGTACTTACTCTGCTCAACCGCATGGGACGCGGAGATCCACGGCTCAGCGCCGGCCTTGACCCGATCGCGAACGAATTCGAGCTGCGCCTGGTCGACCAACACGCCCGGATGCACGAATTGGTTGGCGCTCGCCGGTACGGAATTCGCGTCCGTAACACCACCGCAAGCGGCTACAACCAACCCGGCAACTGCGATGACGATGCCAAACCTCGGTCTCACGTTGCCGGACGGTACCGCGACTCGGCAACGGCTGCACACCGGTGGGCACTCGGTCGAGCGCGCTCTAACTCCAACTCGTCGCGCAGCGGGATGCCGCATGTGCCCAATTCGGGAATCTCCGGTTTCAGGGTCCGTCGACGGCGATCGATGCCTACTCCACGAACGCGGAAGGCTTTGTTCCGCGATTGCTGGGATCATCGAGGGATGTTGGAGACTTCGGCGCGGTTGTTGCGGTTGTTGTCGTTGCTGCAGATGCATCGGGATTGGACCGGGCCCGCGTTGGCTGAGCGGCTCGGGGTTTCGACGCGGACTATTCGTACGGATATCGAGCGGTTGCGCAGGCTCGGGTATCCGGTGGATGCGACGCCGGGGGTTGCGGGTGGGTATCGGCTGGGGGCCGGATCTTCGCTGCCGCCATTGCTTTTGGATGACGAGGAGGCCGTGGCGGTGGCGGTGGGGTTGGCGACCGCGGCCAATGGGGCGGTGACCGGGATCGAGGAGACCTCGGTGCGGGCGCTGGCCAAGCTCGAACAGGTGCTGCCGTCGCGGCTGCGGCATCGGGTGCGTGCGCTGACCGCCGCCACCGTGCATGTACCGCATCCGGGTCAGTCGAATGTGGACGCGGGCGTGCTCACCGCCGTCGCCGCGGCGATCCGGGCGAGCGAGCGGCTGCGGTTCGATTACGAAACCCATTCCGACGCAATCGAGCAACGACCACCGTCGCGGCGCGAGGTGGAACCGCATCGGCTCGCGCATTGGAACGGCCGCTGGTATCTGGTGGCGTGGGATATCGGGCGTGCGGACTGGCGCACCTTTCGCGTCGACCGGATGACGCCGCGGACACCGAACGGCGCGCGCTTCACCCCGCGCAGTGTTCCCGAAACCGAAGTGGCCGAACGGATACAGCGCGGCGTCGGGGCGGCAACATGGCGCTACCGGGCCCGGGTGCGGGTGGCGGCCCCGGCTACCGCCGTGCGTACGCGGCTGCCCGCCGCCGTCACGGTCGAACCCGATGGTCCGAACCACTGCGTGATACAGGTCGGTTCGGACACTCCACATACATTGACGTTGTATCTCGGACTGCTCGATGCCGATTTCGAAGTCCTGGACGCGCCGGAGCTATCCGCGCAGCTGCGCGCAACCGCCGAACGGTTTCGGAAAGCCGCAGGCGACAATTGAAAAGCGATATGTCCTGAATTCCGATGAGCGGCAACCCCGGTCGGGCGAATTCTCCGGAAAGCCCGGCCGGGAGTACCCGTTCGAGACTTAGTCGAACAGCTCGATTTACCTGGTCACTGATTGGCGCCTGCGATACCGCCGATGATTCCTCCGATGACACAACCGGGAAGGAATCCGACGATAAAGAACAGGAGCCCGATCAGCGCGCCGACAGCGCATCCGATCAATACACCCGCGACCGTGGTTCCCGCGTCACCGATGAACTGCACCGGACCCGATTGCGGTGCCGGTGCGTTGACCGGCGTCAATGTCAATGTCGTTGCCGCGGCATCGACTTCGGGCGTGACCTGCACCTGCTGACCCGCCACCGTCTGCAGTGTGGTCGGCACGGTGGCGACCACGGAGCCGTCGGGTGCGAGCACCGTGATGCCGGCATCCGGCGTCAGGACGAACTTGCCCGAGGCCAGTGTGATGGTGGCATCGGAGCGGTCCGTCGCCACCGCCGCGGTGTATTGGACGCCGTGATCCACGCCGTTGAGAACTGTTTCCGACGATACTTCGGGCGAGCCGTAGGCGGTGGCCGCGGTGATGCCTGTCGCGGCAACGGTCAAAACCGTTGTCGCTACCAACTTTTTGATCTTCATTTCGATTTCCAATCATCCAGCCGATTCGATCGATGTATCCGAGAAACGGACATCGGACATCAATCATCATGCGCTCTCGACACACTCGGCGTCGCTGGAATCATGAAATCGAAATACGTTGCAAGATCAAATAATTCGAAATACCCAAGGAACTGGGGTATTGCATTACCAGCTATTCCAGTTCGCCTTCGGTCTCCAGGTAGATCTGCCGCAGTCGGTCGAGTGTTGCCTGCTCCGGATGCTCCCACAACTCCCGTTGCGCCGCCTCCAGCAGACGCTCGGCAATGCCGTGCAGCGCCCATGGGTTGGACTGCTCCATGAACTTGCGGTTCACGTCATCGAAAACGTAACTCTCCGCGAGCTTTTCGTACATCCAGTCGGCGACGACATTGGTGGTGGCGTCGTAGCCGAAGAGGTAGTCGACGGTGGCCGCCATTTCGAACGCACCCTTATAGCCGTGGCGGCGCATCGCTTCGAGCCAGCGCGGATTCACCACTCGGGCGCGGAAGACGCGCGAGGTCTCCTCCGAGAGCGTGCGGGTGCGCACGGCGTCGGGCCGGGTGCTGTCGCCGATGTAGGCCTCGGGATTCTTGCCGGTCAGCGCGCGCACGGTGGCGACCATGCCGCCGTGGTACTGGAAGTAGTCGTCGGAGTCGGCGATATCGTGTTCGCGGGTGTCGGTGTTCTTGGCGGCCACGGTAATCCGCCGATACGCGGTGCGCATATCGTCGGCGGCGGGTGCGCCGTCGAGGTCGCGACCGTAGGCGAAGCCGCCCCATGCGGTGTACACCTGCGCGAGGTCGTCGTCGGTGCGCCAACTCTTGGAGTCGATCAGTTGCAGCAGACCTGCGCCGTAGGTGCCGGGTTTGGAGCCGAAGATGCGGGTGGTGGCGCGGCGCTTGTCGCCATGTTCGGCGAGATCGTTCTGGGCGTGGGCGCGAACGTAATTCGACTCGGCGGGTTCGTCGAGGTCGGCGACCAGACGGACTGCGTCGTCGAGCAGCGCGAGCACATGCGGGAACGCATCACGGAAGAAGCCGCTGATGCGGACCGTGACGTCGATGCGCGGACGGCCCAGTTCCGCGAGCGATATCACCTCCAGGGTGGTGACCCGGCGGCTCGCCTCATCCCAGACCGGGCGGACGCCCAGCAGCGCGAGGACTTCCGCGATATCGTCGCCGGAGGTGCGCATGGCGGAGGTGCCCCACACCGACAGTCCAACCGAACGCGGGTACTCACCGTGATCGGCCTTGTATCGATCGAGCAGGGAATCCGCCATGGCCTGCCCGGTCTCCCAGGCCAGTCGGGACGGGACCGCCTTCGGGTCGACCGAGTAGAAATTCCGACCGGTCGGCAGGACATTGATCAGGCCGCGCAATGGGGATCCACTGGGCCCGGCGGGGATGAAACCGCCGTTGAGCGCGTGCAGGATTCGGTCGATTTCGATGCCGGTCTGGCGCAGCCGGGGCACGACTTCGGTCGCGGCGAAGCGCAGCACGGTTCGCACCGCGGCACACGTCGGGGCGGGTGCGTCCAGTGAGTCGACAAGTCCGTCGACGGCGTCTACGGACCACTCCGCGGCTTGCAGTGCGGCCAGCAGCTCACGCGCCTGGGTCTCCACCGCATCGACCCGTTCGCGCACCTCGGTACCGGATTCGTTCAGCCCCAAGGCCTCCCGCAGACCCGGCACATTCCATTCGCCACCCCAGAGCTGGCGCGCGCGGAGCATGGCGAGGACCAGGTCGAGTTCGGTCTCCCCCGCCGGCGCCTGCCCGAGGACGTGCAAACCGTCGCGGATCTGCACATCCTTGATCTCGCACAGCCAGCCGTCGACGTGCAGCAGCATATCGTCGAAGACATCC
>NZ_BAGN01000125.1 GCF_000308835.1 Nocardia vinacea NBRC 16497
CGATCCGGTGCATGCCGATGACGGCGATCAGGCCGTCGCCGTCGAGCCGGGCCGAGTCCGCGCGTACGCGATCGATGCAGCTCGGCGGTTCCCAAGGCTCGTCGACCCGAGTGATGCGCGCGTCGGTCGGGGACGGCGGGCTCGGCGTCTTCACGCCGCCGAGTAGTGCGACCTGTTCGCACAGCGCGATGGCCCGTGCCGGATCGGTGAATTCGGGCGCGACGTAGGATAGCTGCGTCGTCCCGTACAGGATCGTCAGCACGGATTCGGCACTGGCGATGAAACCTTCCAGCGGCGCGGATGTCGGTTGGCTGATTGCCCTGAGCGATACCGCGAGCAGCAGCGCGTCCAGCGCGAGCAACTGTGCGAACGGCCGTCGGATCTGTTCGCTCATCAGGACTTCGGGTACGAAATCGACGCTGAGTGCGGGGGAGGTGAACTGCTCGTCCTCGCTGTACTCATACTGGCTCGACCGCGGCAGTTGCTCGAGCCAGGTGCTGGCGAACGCGCTGAGCGCGGCGGCCGGTGTGCCTGCCTTCGCGCCGCCGGCGGGCGCGGGAGCCTGTTCGGCTTCGTGTGCGAGCACCGCGAGATATAGCGCCCGTTTGCCCGGAAAATTGGAATAGACCGCACCCCGCGTCATATCCGCGCGCTCGGCGATGCCGTCGACCGTCGCGCCGCGGAATCCGCGCTGCGCGAACTCGGACTTGGCCGCGGCCAACACCTTTCTGCGGGTGGCGTCCTGCTGCTGTGCCCTCGTCAGACGAACCATCGGTCCCTTCGCTGTTCCCTTGCTTCCTGCGGCACCGCGCAGCGTACCGGTTCGATACTCGCGCGCGGTGCTACGAATGGCGGAGATGTAGCTGGTGGCGCGGCGATCGTGCCCTGTTCGGCGTTGTCATGCACATTCGGATGCGTCTATCATCCAAATGGTAACAACATCTCGACTGTCGATGTCCTCGCGCGTCAGTTGCCGCCGTCTGACCGCGGAGGGGATGGTCAGACGGCACCGGGCAAAGGGCGCCCGCCAAGTGGATTCCGGTTCGCGTTGTGAGCTGTCCATACACGCGTTGTGCCAGCGCTTATCGCACCGACCGGTCCGTACGCGAGAGTCTGGAACTGTTGCGGGTCAAGGAAGCGTTCGCTGAACACAATCCGTGCAAGCAGTGTCTGTACCCGAGGTAGCCGACCGTGTTTGTGGTGGATACCAGGTGGTTCGGCGGCGGCTGACGAGATCGCCCAAATTCTGGTCGAGCGGTTCCGCGGCGGCGCGATCCCGGCTTACGTTCGGGCCGAACAGTGCGCTTGCTGATCGGAGGTGCGAGGTGTGCAGTGGCCCGCGTTTGGCCGCGCTGTGCACTGTCGGCGTCCTCGCGTGTTCGGGCGGTATCGCGCTCGCGGATTCCGCATCGGACTCGGACGCGCCGATTCCGGTGCGTGCCTTGGTAGCCGCGCGGCAGGCACCCGATGGGTCACGACTGCTCGCCGCGGCGCAAGGTCCGGGGCGAATACTCGATTTGACCGTGTACTCCGAGGCGATGGGGCGGGCCGTTCCCGTCGAAGTCCTCCCCGCGGTGGACAATTCGAAACCGGCACCCGCCTTGTACCTGCTCAATGGCGTCGACGGCGGTACTGATACCGGGGTCTGGAGTGACGGCAGCAATTGGCTCACCAAGACCGATGTCGAGCGGTTCTTCGCCGATAAGCAGGTCACCGTGGTGATGCCGGTCGGAGGCGGTGGCACCTTCTTCGCCGATTGGCAGGTGGACGATCCGGTGATCGGCAGACAGCGCTGGACCACCTTTCTCACCGGGGAACTGCCGTCGATCATCGACTCGGCATTTCGCGGCACGGGCGCCAATGCCATTGCGGGGCTTTCGATGGCGAGTTCGGCGGTATTCCGACTCGCCGTCGCCGCACCCGGTCTCTATCGTGCCATCGGTTCCTATAGCGGTTGCGTGCGCACCAGTGACCTGCCGGGCCAGGCGATGGTGAATGCCGTTGTGGCCGCTCGTCGCGGCAATCCGCTCAATATGTGGGGTCCGCCCACCGATCCGGCGTGGGCCGCCAACGATCCCTATCTACATGCCGACCAGCTGCGTGGTACGACGATCTACGTATCCACCGGCACCGGGCAACCGGGACCGCTCGACACCCTGGACGGACCGGGCATCAATGCGAATCCGGTGAAACTCCTGGACCAACTGTTAATCGGTGGTGTGTTGGATGCCATTACGGCGGGCTGCACCGAACAACTGCGTGATCGACTCCGGGAGTTGGATATTCCGGCCACCTTCGATTTTCGGCCCACCGGCACGCATTCCTGGGGATATTGGCAGGAGGACCTGCACAATTCGTGGCCGGTACTCGGTGCGGCGCTGGGGCTGTGAATCGGAAATAGTGTCGTCGAACAGCGGCAATGTGGATTCGCTATTACTCGGTTGCGAAAGTGGTCGATTACCGCCCGATCGGCTCGATCGTAGGCATATCCGGCCGCGGTGCCGACGGTCGAATTCGAAGCTTCCCGGATCGCACAAACTGTCGCAGACATCGCTTCCGACCAGGCGTGGTTTCAGCGCGGCGGCGGGAGTTGTGTGCTGACTACTGTCTGCAGTCAGGATATTTTGTGAATAGTCGCAGGGATATCGATTTCGCTCATCCGCAACTGCCGCAAGCGATTTGAATACCCCATATCGTCGCCGACAGGAGGACTTGTGCGCACCGCATTCCGTGATCCCGGGATTCCCGATGGCGAGAAATCCGTGTACACCGTCGGTATCGCGGATCAGCCGCATCGATTCGAGGTGACCAGTGTGGTTGCGCAGGAGGACGACGGCTATCGCTCGACCGTCGAAATGCGCCCGGGTGACGGGGATCCGACGATCCGGATCGAACAGCGCTTTCAGCGGGTCGACGGTTGGCTGCGCGCGGAAGACTATCGCGCCGAAACTTGCTCCGGCAATAAGGTGGTCTCGCGCGAGGAGGCGCATTTCGTCGACACCACGCACCTGCAGTTCGGCAGCGGTATAGCGCCTTTCCCGTCGAATATCATGCCGCTGATCGGCGGTCTGACGCTGCTACGCGGGCTGGATTTCAGCGAGGGTGCGGTGGAATCGCTGGATCTGTGGCTGGCTTTCTCGGTGCACTGGCCGCTGGCGGCGCGGGTAGCGAAGCAGACGACCATCGAGGTGCCCGCCGGACGCCTGAGCAGCTGGCCCGTCCACCTGCGGCCCGGCTTCGCGCATGTGAACAGCTTCTTGGACAAGGTGATCGGGGGTCTCATCCCGTCATCCATCGCGCACTTCGACGCGGCCCCGCCACATCGGCTGGTGCGGTTCAGCTTCCCGACCGAGGCGATGCCATCCGATCCACGCGGCCTGATGGAGTTGGTCACCTAGTACCGACGACCGATGCGAATACCGCCCGCATCGCGGACACATAGCGATCCACCGATTCGTGCGCCACCGGGGTATCGGGATAGATGACGCTCAACGACGTCCCCGTCGGCAGCCGGTTGATCCACACCAGAACCTCTTCGGACGCAGCGCGATTGGCGTACACGCCGCCGCGTATCTCGCCGAAGAATTCGTGCCCGATAAAGTCGCGCGCGTCCACATACGAGATCATCGGCGTCGACCAACCCGGCCCAGCCTTGATATCGGTATCGGCGGGCAGCAACTCCAGGACACGGTGAAATGACGTTGGTGCCAGTCGAATACCGTTTTCATAGGCCCGCTGCGCAATGGTCACGGCGCGGGCGAAGCTGGAGGTGCCGATCGGGAAGGCCACCGGAACAAGTGACACATACCAGCCGACCGAGGCGCGTTCCGCCGGGGACGTGCGGGTGCTGATCGGTGTCATGCCGAAGTAGTAGTCGCTGTCGACGAGTTCGCGTTCGGCCAGCGCCGCCGCAGCGAAGACGCCACCGACGAATTCGGCATCGTTCGCACGACAGATCTCTTCGAACCGCCGTGCGTCGTCCTCCTCCATCAAAGTGATAGTGCGATGGGCACTGCGGTTGTAGCCATCCGTTTGTTTTCCGAGACCCAAAGGGAAGGAGGGCAATTCGCCGTCATTGCCGCGGATCAGCTCCAGCCATTTTCGAACGCCGTGCGAGGCGAGGGTCAGCGCGGCGGTGTACTGGCGTTCCATGATGCAGTAGTCGAGATAGCTTGCGGCCAGGGGCAAGTCCTCGACAGCCGGCCAGACCTGCTGGGCGTAGAGGTGGGCCAGGTCGAAACAGGACAGGTATTGTCCGAGCCCGTCGGTGTGCAGGTGGTCGACGGCCAGGTAGACCGTGGTCGACTCACCGTGCTCGATCGCGCCGAAGGTGAAGCAATCCCATTGGAACGGACCGGGTGTCGTCTTCTGCACGTGTTCGCGGATGGCTTCGGCGTCATCGAGGTGGCCGTAGTCGATCGGCACGAAGTCGACTGCATCCGGGGCGACCAGGCGCCGCCGCACCGTTCCATCGGCATCGATGGCGAACCAGGTCCGAAAGGTGTCGTGGCGCAGGAGGAATGCATTGATGACGCGCGTCATCGCATCCAGGTCGAGATCACCGATCGGTATCTCGGCCGTAACCAGACACAATCCGGAGTAGCGGAAGTCGGCGGCGGCGTGCCGATCGGCCAGGCGCAGATACTGCTCCTGCTGATGTGACGGCGGCGCGGGATGGACGGGCGCCTGCGCGGCCCGCGCCACCGATTCCGGTGCGGCTACCCAGGTGACCAGCCGACCCGGGGCCGGGTTCCATTCGTCGATGAGCCCGAAATCGACCACAGCGATACCTCGATTCGTCGATAGGGGTGGTCAGTGCTGCGGTGCGGCCATCGTTGCCACGGCGCTCGATCCGTTCGCGGCCGCGGTGTCGTGTGTGGCCCCATTGGTCGCCGGCAGATCCGGAATCGGTTGTGGCCGGCCGGGCTCGGCGGCCAGAATCAACTCGGCCACCTTCGGACCGGCCTGTTCCAGGCTGAACGATCTACCCATCTGCAGCGACATCAGGTCTATGCCGAGGGCTTTCGTGACGCGGGCGCCCAGTTCCACCGCCATCAGCGAGTCCAGTCCGAGTTCGGGCACCGGTACAGTCATATCGATCGAATCCACCGGCACGCCCATGACCACGGCGAGTTCCGCGGCCATCTTGCGGGCAATGAACTGTCCGCGCTTGGTCTCGTCCATCTCGACGAGTTCGGACCGCAGCTGGGCCAATTCGGAAGTGTCCTTGGCGGAGGCCTTGGCCAGTTCGATGGTCCGACCGGTGCGGGTCAGCTGCGGGAAGGTACCGGTGAGCTTGGCCCAGTCGGTGGGGATGATCGCCGCCCGCGTTTCGCCCAGGCGCAGTGTCTGCTCCAAATAGGCGGTGGCATCGGCCATATCGATCGGTCCGAAGCCGACCAGGTCGAGGTATTTGACGGCCGTTTCGTCGGCGGCCATCCCGCCGCTCGCCCCCGAAAGGTGGCCCCAGCCGATGCACAGTGCTCGCTCGCCGGCCCTGGACCACGCTTCGGCCAGCGCCTCGACCGCCACATTGGCCGCGCAGTAGTTGTATTGGCCGTAGATCCCGTACATCGAGCCGCCGGAGGAATACAGCACGAACATGTCCAGCCGGATACCCGCCTCGGTGACCGCACGATGCAGGGCGCGCGCACCGTGCACCTTCGGCAGGTACACCTTGGCCAGTTGTTCGTGTTCCATCTGCTCGAGGCGGTTATCGGCCACCGAGCCTGCCGCGTGGAAGATGCCGCGCAGCGGGTGTTCGATGCTATGAGCACGGGCCACCACATCCGCGACCGCGTCGGTGTCGGTCACATCGACCAGTTCCTCGATCACCTCGATGCCGACCGTGCGCCAAGCCTCGAGCTGCCGACGCGCCTCCTCGGTACTCGCACCGCTCCGGCCGAGCAGAACCAGTCGGCGCGCGCCGCGCAGTACCAGCCAGCGACCGGTCGCCATCCCGAATCCGCCGAAGCCGCCGGTGACGAGATATGTTGCGTCGGAGTGTATCTCGATTTCGGGGAGATACGGCCGGACGGGCGGCTCCGGCGAATCCATGCGCAGTGCGATCCGGGCCAGCCGCGTCGATCGAATGACCTCCTCGAAGGCCTTGCCCACCTCCTCGGTCTCGAACATCTGGTACGGCAGGGGCCGATAGATCTCCGCGAGGACCTTCTCGTACACCCGCTGCAGCAGCTTTGCCAGCCGCTGCGGACGGACCGCGACGAGGCGGTCCAGATCCATCGAGTAATAGGCCACGTTCTTGTCGAAATTGGCCAGCTCCAGCAGCCCGCCGGTGTAGATATCGGCCTTGCCGACCTCGACGATGCGCCCGAATTCGGCGACGGCATTGAAGTTCTGGCGCAGGATCTCCCCGGGCGCGCTGCTGAGCACCACCTCGGCCCCTTTGCCGTCGGTCAGGGCCAACACATCGTCGACGAAGTCGAGCGACCGCGAGTTCACCGCGTGATCGGCGCCGAGGGCGAGGATATGTGCCCGCCGCTCATCGGAACTCGCCGTACCGATGATCCGCGCTCCCAGCGCCTTGGCGACCTGAATGGCGGCCGTCCCGACGCCACCTGCGGCTCCGTGGATCAGCACCGTCTCACCCGGCTCCAATCGGGCCAGATCGAGCAGTGCGTATTCGGCGGTGCCGAAGGCGATGGTGCTGGTGCAGTATCCGGGGTCTGCATCGGGCGGCAGCGGAATGGCCAGCTGTCGATCGACGATCGCGAAGCGTCGCATCATGCCCTTGGCCGCGACGGCGACCAGGTCGCCGACGGATATGCCCGCTACCTCGGCGCCGACCCGCACCACGGTACCGACGCCCTCCATGCCGGGCACGGTACCGAAATACGTTGGTGCCAGATCTCTTTCGCCGAGCAGACCGATGACCTTGAGTGGATCCTTGTAATTCAGCCCGATGACCTGCATGCGTACCTCGACCTGATCGGAACCCGGTTCCGGGCGCGGGCACTGCCGCCAGGCCAGCGCCGACAGCAGCCGGGTTCTGGGGAGTTCGAGCTCGAAATTGGCCTCCGGATCGGTGAGCGGCTCCGGGGCATCGAGCACCTCGAGACGCTCGGACAGCGGTTTGGTCACCACGGGCACCCAGCGTTTGCCCTCGCGCAGCAGCACCTCATCGGCATTGTCGTGCGAAAATGCCCCGGGCACAGCCAGTTCCGCGAGCAACTCGGCGATGGTGGTGTCGGGCTCTACATCGATGAGTCGCCACCGCAAGGGTGTCTGCTCGTTCAGTAGCACCCGCCGCGCCCCGGCCAGCGCCGCCTGTCGAGAATCGGGCGCGATCGCACTGTCCGGCAATGTGAATGCGCGCTCGGTCACCAGGGTGACGTGGGCCGAACCGTCGCCGAAGACCGTCTGCGGCGCGCCGCCGGACGACGGTGGGTCGGCGAATTCGTGCACGGCGACCGCGATCCGCTTCAGCGTCCACAGGTCCGCGAGATCGTCCTCGACGGTGCCGACGACCACACAGACGTGCAGCCGCTGCACTTCCGCCGTCCGAGCGGCCAGCAGGTGCGTGACCAGTTCCGCCGCGGGCTCCGGCCCGGCCGAATCGACCAGGTAGAGCCGTGATTCCGGGATCGCTTCCGCCAATTGCTCGGCGCGGCTGCTCTTTCCGAGCGCGACGACCACCATGGCAACCGAATCGGTATCGCCCAAAGCGGCCGGATCGATGGGATCGCGCTGTTGCATGGTCTCGGCGTAATAGAAATCGGCCATGCGGTGCAGTGGATCGTCGCCCGGCTTCAGCGCACCGATCTGCAGTCCGGTCAACCGCAGCACCAGATTCTCTTCGCCGTCGAGCAGGTCCACATCGGCGCGCAGCCGGGCCCGGGGATCGCGGCGCGCGACGACCGTGATCTGGTCGGGAATCGGCGCGAGCAACCGGACCGCCGCCACCCCGACGGGCACCATAATGCCCTCATTGATCCGCTCGTCGGCGAACAGCAGCGCCGCGGTCTGCATCGCGGCATCGACCACCGCCGGATGCGCGAGATGTCCGGAGTCCGCGGCGATCGTGCCGTCAACCGTAGCGACCACGGTGTCCTTGCCGACCCGCACCGAGGTCACGCGCTGGAAGGCTGGGCCGTATTGCAGGCCCGCCGCCGCCAGGCCGGAGTAGAACATCTCCGGATCGATGTCGATACCGACATCGATGGTCGGAACGGTGGCTTTCGTGGGTGCGTGGCTGCCGGTCAGTGTCCGGCCGAACGAGTGCACGGTCCACGCCGTCCCGGTGGCATTGCGCGATCTGATCAGGAACCGTCCACTGGACTCCTCGACGCTCAATGCCATGAGCGGCACATCCGGTGCGCCCATGATCAGTGGCGCGACGAACCGAACCTGTTCCAGCGCAACCCGTTTGACGCCAAGCCTGGTGGCGGTCGCACTGAGCGCGGCATCGAGATACGCCGCGCCCGGCATGATCCGCACCCCGTTGACAACGTGATCGGCCAGCCAGGGCAGCAATTCCGAACCTACCTGCAACAGCCAGTCCGATCGGCCCTCCACATCCGGATCGCCGAGCATGGCGTAGCTGTCCGGCGTACCGAGCCTGGCCTGCTCGAAAAGCGGGAGCGTCGAATGCAGCCGGGTCCGCTGCCACGGATAGCGGGGGAGCGGCACGTGTGCGGTAGCCGGACGGTCGGCCGGGAACAGCACCTCCTGATTCAGCACACCGGCGCCGTAGAGACCGATCAGGGTGCGACGGATGCTGGCCGAGTCCGGCTCCTTGCGATCGAGCGTCGCAACCGTGGTGCCGGGTACATCCGCGTCGAGCAGCGCCTCGCGAATATTGCCCGACAGCACGGGATGCGGCCCGACCTCCAGGAATACCCGATTGCCCGCGGCGATCACCTTGGTGATGGCATCGAAGAACCGCACCGGCTGACGGACATTCGCGCACCAGTACTCGGCGTCCCAGTCGGCATCGGTGACGAGGTCACCGGTCACGGTGGAATACAGCGGTACGCGCGGCGGGCGCGGCGACAGATCCGCGAGTTCTGTACGCAGCTCGTGCAGGATCGGATCCATCAATCGGCTGTGATACGGCACCTCCACACGCAGCCGACGCGCGAAAGCCGCATCCTCGGTGAGCTTTTCGGCGATCTCGTCGAGCCGGTCGACATCCCCGGACAAGGTGAGGGAGTTCCCGCTGTTGATCGCGGCGATATCCACGCGCGGATCGTCACCGACGAGTTCGCGGGCCCGCTCGGGCGTCAGTCCGACCGCGAGCATGCCGCCCGATCCGGCGGTGGTCGCCTGCAATCGGGCTCGGTGATAGGCGACCCGGACGGCCTCCGGCAGCGTCAGCATCCCGCTCACGTAGGCCGCCGACACCTCGCCCACACTGTGACCGACCACGGCGGCGGGCGAGATCCCGAATTGCGCAAGCTCATCCACCAAAGCGACCTGCACCAGGAAGTTGGCCGGTTGCGCCACCTCGGTGCTGGTCACACGCGACTCCCCCTCGGCCCGGAGCAGCTCCTCGATAACGGACCAACCCGAGACCGCACCGAACTCCGCATCGATCCGCGCCGCGCTGTCGGCGAATATTCCACCGGCGGAAAGCAATTCGCGCGCCATACCCCACCACTGCGGGCCCATTCCGGAGAATACGAACACCGGCTCGTTGTTGCGGGAGACAACGGTGCGCACCGCATCCCGGCCCGCGCCTGCGGCGAACCGCCGCAGATCCCTGACCAGGTCTTCGGTTTCGCCGACGAGGACGCCGGTGCGGTAGTGATGGTGGGCCAGCCGCGTCCACGCGGCCTCGGCCAGGTGATCCGGATCGGCACCCGCGCTGATCAGGTCGGCGAAACGCGCGGCGAGGGCGCGAGCAGCACCGGTGCTGCGGGCCGAAATGGGCAGGATGCCATGATGGTGTCCCGGTTTCGGCGGCACCCGTTGCGCCCGGTATTCCTGCAGGATCGCGTGCGCGTTGGTGCCGCCGTATCCGAAACCATTGACCGCGATTGTCATCGGAGCGGCACCCGGGGCCAGCGGTTCGGCGTCCACCTGCACGCGCAAGCCCAACTCGTCGAACGGAATGTCCGGATTGGCCTTGTCCAGCCAGCCCTGTGGCGGAATCGTGCGATGCCGAATCGCCAACGCCGCCTTGATCACACTCGCGACTCCGGCCGCGGCCTCCGTGTGACCGAGTGTCGCCTTGACCGAACCGACGCCGAGAATGCTCGAACGTCCCGCCGGAGCACCGAACGCGCGACCCAGTGCGCGCAATTCGACCGGGTCCCCGACCAGGGTTCCGGTGCCGTGGGCCTCCACATAGGTGATGTCGTCCGGGGATAGGCCGGCCCGCGTGCGCACCGAACGTGCCAGTGCCTCTTGGGAATCGGCGTTCGGCACGGTGATTGCCGTTGTCCGCCCGTCCTGGTTGGATCCCGTGGCCTTGACCACGGCGTAGATGCGGTCACCGTCGCGCACCGCATCGTCGAGTTTCTTCAGCACCACCATGCCCGCGCCCTCGCCGCGGCCGTAACCGTCGGCGGCTGCGTCGAAGGATTTGCAGCGGCCGTCGGCGGCCAGGAAGCTGCCCTTGCACATCAGCACGAATGTCTCCGGCTGCAGCATCACATTCACGCCGCCGGCCAATGCCACCGTGCAGTCGCCGTTGTCGAGTGCCTGGCAGGCCAGATGGAAGGCGACCAGCGACGACGAGCACGCCGTATCGACGGTGAGTGCGGGACCGGTCAGGTTGAGCGCGTAGGCGATTCGATTGGACAGCATGGTGTAGGACGCGCTGGCCGGTGTGTGCATATCGGTGTGGAACAGCGCCGGACCCACCACGCCGATCACCGACTGGTCCACCACGAAGCCACCGACGTACACGCCGACCGGTGCACCGGCCGCCCGGCCCGCCATGCCGGCGTCGTCGAGGGCCTCCCAGGTCACCTCCAGCAACAGGCGCTGCTGTGGATCCAACACCGTCGCCTCACGCGGCGATATGCCGAAGAAGTCCGGGTCGAACTCCCATGGATCGATCGTCATGAAGGCGCCGTGCTTGGTGTAGCTGCGGCCCGGCGTGCGTGGATCCGGATCGTAGTACCGGCGGTAATCCCACCGGTCCCGCGGAATCTCGACGACACCGTCGCGCTTATCGACGACGAATTCCCAGAATGTGTCGGGCGAATCTATTCCGCCCGCATATCGACAGCCGATACCAACAATAGCGATATCCGACACGCAGTTCCTCCCGAATACGGCTACTCGTCGCCGCGCGAATAGGGCGATATGCATAACGAAGTCCAGCACAGTGGACAAACCGGGCCCGAGTCTATCGAGGTGGCGACGAGGGCCCGTGACATTCTGTAGATCACGTCGAAATCACGCCCCGCGGACTGTGAAGTAACCCAACTCGAGGGCCGAAGGACCTTGTGCCACCTGGTCTTTCGGCTCAGCTCACAATCGCGGTACCTGGTTTATTGTGCACTTTCGGAATCCATGTCGATTCCTGTGTGCATGGCGGTGGCATTGTTACGATCTAGCCGGTCGGCCCGCTCGACCGATTCACGCACGCATTAGGAGGCGGCGATTGTTCGCCGATTTCACGCAGTGGGCAGATATCATCGTTCGGCGACGATTCACGGTGATCGGCGTGATAGTCGTCGCAATGCTGGGACTGGGTGCGTACGGACTCGGGCTCGGCGATGATCTGAGTTCGAGCGGATGGGACGATCCGACCTCGGAATCCGCAAAGTCGGCGCGGTTGCGCGACGAAGTATTCGGGCGCGATCACAGTGGTGACGTCATCCTGCTGTTCCACGCGCCCGAGGGAGAGACGATCGATGATCCGGCATTCGCCGAGGTGATCGTCGACAGCCTCGATGCACTGCCGCGTCGCTTCCCGAATGAAATCGCGAAGATCAACGGAACGTACTGGCCCACCGAAACCGGTGTGGCGGTGCCGGATCTGTTCGGCTCCGAGGACCGCAAGTACGCCTTCGCTTCCATTGCCGTCAAAGGCCATGACGAGGCCGAGTTGATGCGCAACTTCCGCAAGGTCGCGGACGGTTTCGATATCCCTGGCATCGATATGGAGGTCGGCGGTGGGCAGCCGGTCGCCGGCGCACTCAACGACACCATGGTCCACGATCAGGCGCGGATGGAGGTGTTCGCCATCCCGGCTGTCGCGGTGTTGCTGTTCTTCCTCTTCGGCGGGGTTGTCGCCGCCGCGCTCCCGCTGATCGTCGGCGGGCTCACCGTGCTCGCGGCCTGGGGGGTCATTCGCGCCATCACCACCGTCACCGAGGTGAACTCCTTTGTCTCCCCGGTGGTTTCGATGATCGGTCTCGGCCTGGCCATCGACTACGGGCTGTTCATCGTGAGCCGATTCCGCGACGAACTCGCCGATGGCCACGAGGTACCGGTGGCGGTGCGGCGGTCGGTATCGACCGCGGGCCGCACGGTGGTGTTCTCCGCGACGATCGTGGTCGCGGCGGCGGGCGGCATCCTGCTGTTCCCGCAGGGGTTTCTGAGGTCGTTCGCCTACGGTGCGATCGTCACTATCGCACTGGCCGCGCTGACCGCAGTGACATTATTGCCCGCGCTGCTCGCCGTGCTCGGCCACCGCGTGGACCTGCTCGGATTCGACTGGTTCCGCAGGACCAGATCCGCCGACCAGGTGCCGGAGAATTTCTGGGGCCGCGTCGCCGCGGGTGCGATGAAAAGACCACTGGCCGTTGCGATTCCGGTCTGCGCCGGACTGTTACTGCTCATCGCGCCGGTGCAGCATCTGGCGTTCGGTGGCATTACCGAGCGATTTCTACCGCCGGATCATCCGACTCGATTGGCGCAGCAGCACTTCGACGAGATCTTCCCGCTGCGGCGGATCGATCCGATCTGCCTGGTCATGATCACCTACAACAGCCCGGATATCGAGACGGTGGTGACGCGCGCGCAGCAGGCCCCCGGCCTGGCCGCACCGTTCCCCAAACCGACACAGCGCCCGGCGCAACCGTTCGTCTACACCACCGAGACGGTGCTGGCCGGCTCCGCGGACGCCGACGCGACCATCGACTACCTGCGCTCCATGGAACTACCCACGGGGACAACGGTAATGGTCGGCGGCGAACCGGCAGCGCAGCGCGACAGCATCGATGCGCTGCTCCACCGGCTTCCGCTGATGCTCGCGCTCGTGTTCATCGCCACCTCTGCACTGCTGTTCCTGGCCTTCGGCTCAATCGTGTTGCCGCTCAAAGCGGCTGTGCTGAACCTGCTCGGCCTCGGGGCCACCATCGGCGTGCTGACCTGGATCTTCGTCGAGGGGCACGGGGCCGGACTGCTGGGTTTCACGCCGCAGCCGATCATGTCGCTGGTGTTGATGCTGATCGTGTCGGTGATCTACGGCCTGTCCACCGATTACGAAGTGTTCCTGCTGGCCCGCATCGTCGAAGCGCGCCGGGCGGGCGCGTCCACGACCGAGGCGGTCCGCACCGGAGTCGCGCGGACGGGCCGGATCATCTCTGCCGCCGCGCTGATCTTGATAGTGGTGACCGGTGTCTTCGCCCTGTCCGATCTGGTGATGATGCAGTACATCGCGCTCGGCATGGTCACCGCGCTGTTCATTGATGCCACCGTGCTGCGCATGCTGCTGGTCCCCGCGACTATGAAGCTGCTCGGTGACGTGTGCTGGTGGGCTCCGGCCTGGCTGCAGCACATCCAGCGGAAAGTCATTGTCCGCGAACCGACTACCGACCGCGCGGACGCGATGCCGATGCCCGGTCGTCGAGCGTAATCGGACCCGACGTCGGTTTGACGCTGCTCAGCTCGCCAGATCGGCGAGATGGCGCTTGCGGCCGGATTCGGCGGTCCGCACCGCCGCGGCGATCGCGACCACGGGCGGTACCCAGCGGGCCTCACTCGGAGAAATGCCCCAGCAGGCCGAACCGGCCGACAGGCGGGTCGGCGGGAGCGGGATGCTCGCACCGTCGGTATGCACGATGGCGCCGACACCGCGCAGTGCGCCGATCGCCATGGCCGCCTTGGCCGCGCCGACGACGAGGTGGATCTCGCGGCGCTGCGGGCCAGGGATTTCGATCACCGGACCGGACAGGTTGTTGGCCCGAAGGTACCGGCGCACGGTGGCGGCCAGTGCCCCGGTGAGTTCGATGGCCGAAATCTGCTCGTCGGTGATCAGGCAGACACCGTTGGTCGTTTCCGCGACCGTCCAACCACGTCGGCGGCAGTCCTGCACCGTATCCGATGTGGCCTCGGTGACGGAACTCGGAAACGTCGTCGGCACTATCTTCTCCGTTCTCGGCTCAAATCTGCGACCATCAGCGTCACATCCGTACCTGGGCATCAAATCTGTTCGGGCTTAGAGTTTCCCAACAGATTTCTTACGGCCCTGATTGTGCGGCGTTCCCAGTGCCGGTGACATCGCCCCGAGGTCGCGGCCGCTGTCCTCCTTTGGTCGTACTCGTATGCCGAGTCATTCGGGCAAACCGCGGAATTGCCGTGTGGTGCGGCATGTGCGAAACAGGTTGCGGCGGAGGCTGGATCGCTCGTGGTATCTCCGGATTCCATGTGCTGGAACATCGATTGCTGGAAAGTCGCCGCAGTGCGCGGCTGGTCTATTCGGACGAGTGGACGGCGGGGCGGCCCGTGCTTCCTCCGGTTAGAAGTGTGATCAGCGATGTCCCAGCCTCGGGCTCGAAGGCCGGATGTCTCGAACGCTGGTGCGACACCAGGAGATCGCGCGTCCGTCGCAGCCGGTGCCGGTCAGCCGAGCCGGCGCGCGACCTCGCCGAGGCCGGTGGCGATGGCCTCCTGCTGTTCGGGGGTGAGCACATCGATGAGGACGCGGCGCACCGTTTCGACGTGCCCGGGGGCGATTCGCTCGAGTCGGTCCTGGCCCGCTGCGGTGAGGTTGGCGATGACGCCGCGGATATCGGTGGGGCACGCTTCGCGGCGTACCAGACCGGCCTTCTCCATTTGGGTGACCTGATAGTTCAGACCGCTTTTC
>NZ_BAGN01000124.1 GCF_000308835.1 Nocardia vinacea NBRC 16497
AGTATTGCCTCCGAGTGGTGAGCTCCACCGAGGTTTCGTTCGTTCAGGGTCACGCACAGGCCGTCGGTCGCCACCTCGACGGCCGCGACCGGGAATAACCCCCGCACCGCTGTCACGATATCGAATCCACTGTGCCACTGCGGGATTCCCGCTGGCGCGATCATCCCGGCCGACCTGTCGATCGGCCCCGGGCAGGCAATACCGACCGCGGTGATCTCGTCGTCTCCGGCGATATCGAGCAGCAGATCCCGGCAGCCGTCCCACACCGCATTCGCCGGTATCGGGATTCGCTTGATATCCCATGCGCCGACGCCGCCACCCACCCGGCTCGCGGCGAATTCCGCAGGGCCGATATCCAATGCCAGTACGGTCATGAATCAGCTACCACCACAACGCCTTTCGTCCTGGTTGTGCAATGCCGGTAACAAGTGGACTGGCTCCCTCATGGGACCTCCGAGGTTGGTCGACCGTGACGTCATGCACCTGCCGGGACAGTGTCGCCCACCGGCGCTCGCTCTTTCGGCCCAGTACACATTCCGTGCCGATGAACGCAGATTCACTGCCCCGCAGCGTAAAACGCGTGGGTGGCCGAGCTCGCCCGGATCACCTTGCCAAATCCTTACGCACCACCCGCTGTCGCTTCGCGCACCGGCAAGGTGAGCATCGCGACGATCATGTCGATGATCTCGGCGGTGTCGCTGTCGGGGGCCGCGGTGCGCACGCCTGCTTCGAGCACGCGTTCATAGTCGGCGATCAGGGCGAACATGACGGTCGCCATGGTTTCCAGGCGCTGGCGGCGTCGGCGCGGTGGGAGTTGCGGGAGGGCCGCGTCCAGGCGGGTGGCGATGATGCGGACGGCGGCGCGGTCGGCGCCGGCGAGACGGCGGGCGTCGGCGATCACGGGGTGGGCGCGCACCACTTCGAGGAAGCGGCCGTAGTGGGTGACCTGTGCCGTGTAGATGAGTTCGAGGATGGGGGCGGCGAGCATCGCGACCAGTGTGCGGATCTCGTGTGCGGTGCCGTCGGCCTCGTATTGGGCGAGCAGTCCCATTCGGCGGTCTTCGAGCCAGTTCATGCGGCGGTCGACGATGGCCTCGAGCAGACCGCTACGGGAGTCGAAGTAGTAGTGCACCGCGGAGTTGTTGCGCTGGCCCGCGGCGGCGGCGATATCGCGGAGCGGGACGTCCACGCCGCGTTCGGCGATGAGTCGTTCACCCGCGTCGAGCAGTGCGGCACGCGGATCCTCGGTGGCCATATCAGCACTGTACTAAACCCGAGTGTTGACTACATTAAGCGTAAGTGCTTAATTTGGCGATACGAAGCGAAGGCGCGGCGGCCTTTGTGCAGCAGAGTCGAGGTGATCCGATGACCATCGCGCGGGGCCCGATCTTCCAGCTGTGCTGGGTGGTGCGCGATATCGAGGCGGCCCGGCGCGAGTTCACCGAGCGATACGGCGTCGCGAAGTGGTTCACCATCCCGGACGTGCACTTCGGGCCGCAGTTGTGCGAATTGCGCGGCGCGCCCGCCGATTACACGATCACGGTGGCACTGGGGTATGCGGGCGGGCAGCAGTTGGAGTTGATCGAGCCCAAGTCCGGGACCAGTTTGTATTCCGAACACCTGGATAGAGTCGGGCCCGGACTGCATCACGTCGCGTGGGTGCCCGAAGACTATGACGCGGCGCTGGCCGAGGCGAAGGCGAGCGGAGCGGAGATCCTCGCTCGCGGCGCGTTCGAGGGCGTAGGGATGGAGTTCGCCTATCTCGACGGCGGCGCGCTCGGTTCCGTTGTCGAGCTCATGCGGCTGTCGGCGGATATGCAGGCGATGTTCGATTATCTGATTCCGGAAGGGTTTTCGAACCCATGGGCGTAGGAACCGAACTCCCCCAGCTCATTACCGAAACGGTCGAGTGGGATGTGACCGCGGGGGTGATCGTGGTCGGATTCGGTATCGCCGGAGCGTGCGCGGCGATCAGCGCCGCCGAAGCGGGGGCAGGGGTGCTGCTGCTCGAGCGCACAGGCGCGGCGGGCGGTGCTTCGGCGTTGGCGGCCGGGCATTTCTATCTCGGTGGCGGTACTCCGGTGCAGCAGGCGACCGGGTATGCGGACAGTGTCGAAGCGATGATCGCCTACCTCGAGGCGGTCACTCCCGAGCCCGATACGGCGAAGATTCGCGTGTACTGCGCCGAGAGTGTCGCGCATTTCGAATGGTTGGAGGCGCACGGGGTCGAGTTCGAGCGGTCGTTCTATCCCGGAAAGGCGGTGGTGCAGCCGGGTACCGAGGGGCTGATGTGGACCGGCAACGAGAAGGTGTGGCCCTACCGTGAGCAGGCGCGGCCCGCGCCGCGCGGGCACAAGGTGAATGCGCGCGCCGAGCGCGGTGGGCAGCAGGTGATGACGGTACTCGCCGAGCGGGTGCGGGAGCTGGGGATCGAGGTCCGGTACGAGACCGAGGTGCGACAGCTCGTCGTCGATGCCGGCGGGCGAGTCGTCGGGGTGCGGTGGCGTGACGGTGCGGCCGCCGGAGCGGTGGTGCTCGCCGCGGGCGGATATGTGATGAACCCGGAGATGATCGCCGCTTACACGCCGCGGCTGGCCGAACATTTTCTGCCGCTGGGTGTTCCGACCGATGACGGGATCGGCATTCGGCTCGGGCAGTCGGCGGGCGGTGATGTGGCGCAGATGGACGGGGCATTCATGACCGCGTCGTTCTATCCTCCGGCCGAGCTGTTGTACGGGGTGATCGTCAACAAGGCGGGGCGGCGGTTCGTCGCGGAGGATTCCTATCACGGGCGAACCGCGGGTGCTGTTGTCGCGCAACCAGATTCGACTGCGTACCTGATCGTGGACAACAAACATATGGTGTGGCCGGAGCTACCGATGGTGAAGTTCGTCGACGGATGGGATTCGGTGGCGGAGATGGCATCGGCGCTCGGCATGCCGAGCGATGCGCTGCGCAAGACGTTGGAGGACTACAACGCCGCGGCGGCGCAGGGCCGCGATCCGGAATTCGGTAAGCATTCCGACTGGCTGACGCCGTTGACCGAAGGTCCGTGGGGCGCCTTCGATCTCACACCGGGACGAGCCACGTATGTCGGGTTCACCCTCGGCGGGCTGCGGACCTCGGTCGATGGTGCGGTGCTTCGCACCGACGGATCGGTGATCACCGGGCTGTATGCGGCCGGCGCGTGTGCCTCGAATCTGGCGCAGGACAGTTCCGGCTATTCCAGCGGGACGTGTCTGGGCGAGGCGTCCTACTTCGGGCGACGCGCGGGTGCACATGCGGCGGGCATATCCGCCGCATCGAACAGGGCGCACAGCGCCGAAAGTATGGAAGGCGATTGAGATGCGATTCACCTATGCCGAGACGATGACGGACCCGACCTTCTATGTGCCGCTGGCACAGGCCGCGGAGGCAGCCGGGTACACGTCGATGACGATCGCCGACAGTGTGGCCTATCCGAAGGAATCCGACGCCACCTATCCGTATACCCCCGACGGCAATCGCGAGTTCCTGGAGGACAAACCGTTCATCGAGGCCTTCGTACTGTCGGCGGCCATCGCGGCGGCCACGACGACGCTGCGGCTGACGCCCTTCGTGGTGAAGCTGCCCATCCGCCCACCGGTGCTGGTGGCCAAGCAGGCCGCTTCGATCGCGGCACTGAGCGGGAACCGGTTCGGGTTCGGCGTCGGCATCAGTCCATGGCCGGACGATTTCGAAATCATGGGTGTGCCGTTCGAACGCCGCGGCGCGCGCATGGACGAGTGCATCGATATCGTGCGCGGGCTCACCGCGGGTGGCTATTTCGAATACCACGGGGAGTTCTACGATCTGCCGCCCATCAAGATCAGCCCCGTGCCGACCGAGCCGATTCCGATCCTCATCGGCGGACACAGCGGCCCGGCATTGCGGCGCGCAGCCCAGCGCGGCGATGGCTGGATGCATGCCGGCGGCGATCCGGCCGAATTGGACCGGTTGCTCGCGAAACTCGACGTACTGCGTGCTGAATACGGCACCCGCAAGGATTTCGAGATCCACGTCATCTCGCTGGACGGGTTCACCGTGGACGGTGTGAAGCGTTTGGAGGACAAGGGGGTCACCGACGTGATCGTCGGCTTCCGCTACCCGTACACCACCGAACCGGATACCGAATCGCTGGACACCAAGATCGCGCACTTGTCCCGGTTCGCGGAGAAGGTCATCGCGAAGACGAGCTGAATTCACCTGCAGCCCCGGCACCGGGGCTCCTTGTCCTCGGCGACTCCGGTATCGCGATCAGGGCGTGCATCAGACGCCGCGGCGTCGAACCCCGCGCCCCCGATGCCCGTCACATGCGCCTGGTGTCACAAAATGTGGTGGTCCGGCGTCTGGTGAGCGACGCAGTCGAGATCCAACAGACAGGAGCCACCCGTGGCCACACACTTCCGGATGCCGGGGGCACAGTCGTGAGTGCGGATCCTGCCACCGAAGTCTTCGTCACCCACCGCAACCTGCTCTTCACCGTCGCCTACGAAATGCTCGGATCGGCCGCCGACGCCGAAGACGTCCTGCAAGAAACGTGGCTACGGTGGGCAGGCGTCGACCTCGACACCGTGCAGGACCAGCGTGCCTACCTGGTCCGGATCACCACCCGCCAATCACTCGACCGACTACGCACGCTCGGACGCCGCAAAGAGTCCTACATCGGCCCCTGGCTGCCGGAACCACTGCTCACCACACCCGACGTCGCCGACGATGTCGAACTCGCCGAGAACGTCTCCATGGCGATGCTGTTGGTACTCGAGACACTTGCCCCGACCGAGCGCGCGGTATTCGTACTGCGCGAGGTGTTCGATCTGCCCTACGACGAGATCGCCGACGCCGTCGACAAAACCCCGGCCGCGGTCCGCCAGATCGCCCATCGCGCCCGAGCACATGTGGCCGCGCGCCGACCTCGCGGACCAGTTTCGGCGGCCCGAACCCGAGACGTGCTCGCGGCGTTCCAGCGGGCGGTCGAAACCGGCGACATCCAGGGTCTGCTCGATATGCTCGCGCCCGATGTCGTACTGCTGGGTGATGGGGGCGGAATCAAACAAGCCCTGCCGCGGCCTGTCACGGGAGCAGACAAGGTGGCCCGCCTGCTGGCCGCCTTCCCGGGCAGAGTCACTGCTGCCTTGTCGCTGCAACCGGCCCAGGTCAACGGCTACCCGGCACTGGTCATACGGCTCGACGACGAGCTCGATACGGTCATGGCGGTGCGCATCGACGAAGGGCTCGTCACCGGCATCTACGCCGTCCGCAATCCCGAGAAGTTGTCGCATGTGCGGCGGGAAACTGCCCTGCGTCGCTGAATTCGTTGGCCTCGGATGGGCGCTGCGCATAGGCCTGGGCCTGTCGGGGCATGATCGCCAGGCCAGCGAGCAGTGCTCGCCGAAGAGGTCGGCCCGACCAGGCCTGCTACCGCGACGCGCCCAGGAACCCAGCACACCTCACCGTGCTAGGCCCTACGGAGGACGCCCTCCCGAGCGCACTGTCCCGGACCGCGCGGTCTCGAGTACGGGTCTACCGGCCGACGAGGTCGGCCTGTCCGCGCCGTGTATGGCCCCTGAGGGACCACCGCATACGTCACCGTGCTGCGCCCTCGTGAACGCGCAGCCCTGAGCGCGCGGTCTTACGGGGTGCGGTCCTGTAGATGCGATGCGGCCAGGGCGGCCGAGGCGGCGGCGAGGGTTTGGGATCGGTAGGAGCTGCCGAAGAGGACGACATGCACGAGGAGTGGGTGCAGTTGGTGCAGCGGTATTCGGGCCTGCCAGTCGTCGGCGAGCGGGTGGGTTTCGTGGTAGGCAGCGCGGATTCGGTCCAGGTGTGGGGTGCCGAAGAGGGCGAGCATGGCGAGGTCGGTTTCGCGGTGACCGCCGTGGGCGGCGGGGTCGATGACGAGTGCGTGGTCGGCGGTCCACAGGACGTTGCCGGACCACAGATCGCCATGGATGCGGCTGGGTGGTTCGGGTGGCCCCGCCAAGGTTTCGATACTCTCTATCACGCGCTCCACCAAGCGAATTCCATCGCGACCGAGCGCCGCGGCGGCCCTCGGCACATATGGGGCGAGGCGATAGTCGGCGTACCAGCGCGCCCACGAGCCATCGACCTCGGTGTTGTCCAGCGGCAGATCGGCGATCCAACCCGACCACGGCGCGCCGAACGATCCCGGCGAATCCGCGTGCAGCGCAGCAAGTTCGCGCCCGAAACGCTCCGCGGCGGATGAGCTCGGCGCGGCCGCGGATACCCACGGCAGCACCAGCATCCCGTCATCGACAGCCAGCACCTCGGGCACCAACTCCGGAGCCCCCGCAGCGAGCCAGCGCAACCCCGCCGCCTCCGCCTCGAATACCGACGCCTGGTCGTGCGCGGCCTTCACGAAGACCTCGCGCCCGTCACCGAGAACCGCCCGATGCAACGTCCACGAATGCTGTGACCCCAGATCGGTGATCGAATCCACCGTCACGCCGACCAGTGCCGCGAGATTCGCCACGCCCCTCACTTCGGTCCCCTTCCCACGCCCTCGAACCTACCCCGCCCAGCCCCTACTCCGGCACGGTTGTTCGCTCGGCCGCTGTTCACATGTAGCAATCGGGATAGCAGCGCGCGGCGGGAGGATCGATCCCGTTCGAGTCCGAGGCTGCCAACCTGTTCTTCCAACTGGCCTCCTCCCGGTATGAGCGGGCGAGTTTGATCGTGACCAGCAACAAGCCCTTCGGGAAAGCGCACTTGTTCGCACGAACCTGAGCATCAATGGTGCCGATCAGCGGTTCGGCATTTCGGTGGTTCGCTGGCCAACGCCTTGAACAGGCCTCTCGCGGTAATCGTCCACTGCGACAACCTCGTTGGAGCAGAGCGTGTGGTGAGTCGTGACGCCAGCTGCGAGGATGATCGGATGAAAGCCGAGACCGCATACCACGGTGAGCTTGGCGAGCAGTTCGCCACTCTGTCAACTGACAACGCCTACAACGCTTATACCGATCGGCCGGCCATGCTCGAGCTCGCTGGTGACGTCAGCGGTTTACAAGTCTTGGATCTAGGTTGCGGGGCAGGCCATTTCGCTGCCGAACTGCTGGGGGTGGGGGCTGCGAAGGTCGTCGGCGTCGATGGGAGCGAATCCCTGCTGAACGCTGCGCGGCAGCGCCTCGGCGACGGTGGCAACTTGCACCACCACGACCTCGAGGAGCGGCTGGCCTTCTTGGACGACAAGTCGTTCGATCTGGTTGTGATGGCCCTGGTCTATCACCACATAGACGCACGCGAGCAACTACTCGCCGAGATTCGGCGCGTTCTGCGGTCAGGCGGGCGCCTGCTGGTCTCCACGACCCATCCGACCGCTGACTGGGTCTACTTCGGTGGTTCCTACTTCGCAGACGATCCCGTTCAATTGCCTCTTGGTGATGGTTTCATCCGCTTCCGCCGGATGCCGCTGCAGACGTTTCTAGGCGAGCTTCTCAGCGCCGGGTTCGTGCTGGAAGAGCTGGTGGAGCCGCGGGCAACAGAGCAGGCCCGTGTTGTTGATCCACGTCGATACGACAAGACACACCAGATTCCGACCTTCCTGACCGTCAAACTCCGTTGCCCATGAGGTCTTATCGGCTCGGCAGTCGGGTGGGGTCGATGGTGTCGGCGAGATGGATCAGCGGGGATTCCGGAACCATGCCGAAGCCGGCGGCGACGAGCGTCGGAGCGATCGAGGACTGCCCACGTCGCAGGATCCACGGGAACCAGATGCGGCCGGTTTCCCAGCCGAACGGTGTGCTGATGCTGGTCGATATCGTCGCAGCGCAGCAGGCGAGCTTCCTGACTGGAGGCGCCGTGAAGCAGCGCGAGCATCCCGACCAGAGCCTCGTGAGGATGCACGGCTGAGTCAGTGGTCCAGCGGCCGAACAGGGTTCGCTGCTGGGCGAGAGTCAGAGTTCGACCCTGAAATCCCTTGGGGTCCTTGGCTTCCAGACCCGTCACGGGGCTGATCAAAACAAGGTGGCGCGTCCGAGCGAATTGGAAGAACTGCCGCAGGACGGATGGTCGCCGGATGCAACGCTCCACCGGATTCGTCGGCGAACAACACGGGCGAATCCGGGAACTTCGGGCGGACATCGCTCAAGAACCATCGCAGCACCAGATCCAGGCCGTCCAGCATGGGCACCCAGCGACCCATCGCCCACATGCCGAGACGCGTTGAACTCGTCGACCGGGCACACCAGTTTGACGCCGAATCCGGCCTCGATCTCGGCGGCCTTGCGAACTTGCAGGAAGCGGTGAAAACCCTTGAAGATCTGGACATATTCGCGTCGGGTCGCTGGAGCCCGGCCCGCGACCGCGAGATCGCCGACGACGCGGTCGATGTCGTCGGCTGCGACTTCCCATGCCGGCCGCCCCAGCGCGGCCAGAGCACGCTCGAGCAACCCGATGTCGTTGTCGATGGTGACCGGGCTGAACCCACGAGCACGCCACGACGCGACAATCGCTGGGACGAGGTGTTCGGCGACGACATCGTCGCGGCCGCCGTTGATCCAGGCGGTCGTGGGCAGCCGGGGTGGGGTGGGTGGCCACCCGACCGTGTCGGGTTGGCTGTGTACGCGGCGGTGAGGACTAAGCCGCGTTCGGCGCGGATCTCGGTGGCGGTGGCGCCGTGAACTGTTACGGCAGTGTGTAATCCGATCCCGGAGTGCCGGTGGACGGTGTTGTAGTAGGTGAAGAACACTCGACAGAACTGCCCGGCCTCAGCGATGGAGGCGAAGCGTTGTCTGCCGAGGCCTTCCCGGCAGGCAGGTTCGCAGCACGCACCGTCCGCTCGAACTGTCAGCGTCACCGCCGTCGTCGAGGCCTCGACGTGCTGGCGCCGTATTGCCCCACTATCGCGATGCCGACTCCGATCATGAAGACCACGAATCCGTTTGTGGCATCGTTCATGTGTCCTGGCGTGTGCTGGGCAATCGCGATCGCGGCGATCGCCCAGCCGATCACTCCGATTGTCGTGCCGATCCAGATCAGGACTCTGCTCCAGAGAGGTGCCCGCGACAAATCGCCCGGAGCAGGGGAATCGTAGGTGGTGTTATAGACGTCGTCACCAGCAGTCAGGCCATCTCCGCCGGTGACGATTCGGCTACCGTGGGTGGCGGTGTTGATGATGGTCGGGCCGTTCATCCGGTCGAGTCTGTCTCGGAGTTGGGCGAGTTCGCGGGCGAATTCCGCGTCGGCGGATGCCGCGCGTTCGATCGCGTCGGCGAGTTGACGGCGTGCGGCCATGCTGTTCGGATTTCGGTCGAGGTCGTCGAGTGCGCGTCGTCCCAGTCGGCGTGTGACGGCGCCGGTGAGGGCGGTCAGTCCTTGATCCAGTGACCGGTCCACGAGCCGTCCGCCGGCTGCCCCCAGTGCCGCAGCCACATATGCGGCAACGACCATTCCGTCGATCATGTCAGGCTCCTCCCAAGCCGCCCCGGCAACATAATCATCTCATCGAACGAACCACATGCGGCGTTTCGAACATTCCGACCGAACAATCAGCTCACCGGGTTTCAGCACGGCCTCGCGGTAGCGGGACGCATGCCAGGAGTTGGATACGATCGCGCATCGTAGATATCGAAAACCCATACCCACAGCGTGTTTTCATTTGATGCGCGGAAATGCCTTCACGCAGCTGTCTTCCAGTAAACCGCTGCGTTTGTTTCCAGCTCGAACTTTCCCACGGCGGATCTCACTCGTCGCGCGATGTTCTGCTCGGCCCGCAGCGCCGCAGGGCGGCTGGGACTCCGGACGCTTCCGGTCTACCGGCGCCGTCTAGGTGTCGACGTTCTCGCGCCGAGCTCGGCGAAGGTCATGAGGACACCGCCGATGAGGAAGAACGGCAGCAAGTTGAACTGCTCTGACACCGCCCCGCCTTGGGACATGCCGATCAGACCGCCGGCGAAGCCGATACCGACGAACACCAAGCCGATCCACAACAGTGCCTTGGTCCAGATCGGAGCTCGGGACAGATCTTCATCCGATGCTATGTCGTATGTGGTGTTGTGAATGCTGCCCCCGGCCGTGATGCCTCTGCAGCCGGTGACGATCCGGCTGCCGTGGGTCGCGGTGTTGATCACGGTTCCGCCGTTCAGTCTGTCGAGCGTGGCTTGCAGGGCCGCGAGTTCGCGGGCGAATTCCGCGTCGGCGGATGCCGCGCGTTCGATCTGATCGGCGAGCTGGCGGCGTGCGGCCATGCTGTGCGGATTCCGGTCGAGGTCGTCGAGTGCGCGTCGTCCTAGCCTGCGTGTGACCGTGCCGGTAAGAGCGGTCAACCCTTGATCCAGCGAGCGGTCCACGGCCCTCCCGCTTGTCGCCCCCAACGCCGCGGCCACGTAAGTGGCAACACCCATTCCGTCGATCATGTCAGCTTCTTCCGCGGCCGCCCCGGCAACATAATCGTCTCATCGCGCGAACCACATGCGGTGTTTCAAATATTTCGGCTTGAAAGTCGTTCGTAAGCAAAGCTAATGCGCAACTGCTGGCCAATTGTCGTCCTTTTCGCGGTTCGCGTTCTCCGGTGATGCGACTTGCCGGATTGAGCGCGGCTCACTGGAGCCGAATGTCAAGGCGTGGCCGGATGTCAGCGCGATTCGGCGGGTGGCGTAGACGTAATCCCTGCGCGGATATGGCCGAGATCTCCACCGTGGGTATGCGGTTGGAGCATCGACGCCAGCAGGTGCGCCGTGGCCCGCGGATCGAAGAAGAGCAGCGGGCGGACGGTGTCCGATGACCTAGTCGACGCGCCCTTCATCAGCGGATGCCGTGGTCCGACGGCGGCCTCGGCGAGCAGAACTCGACGCACACCGCCGCCATGGGCTCGATGCGGCGCAAGCGAACTCGGGTCGTCATACCGGATGCCGTAGCCACCGGCGTCGATCACCGACACGGCACAGCGCACGCTCATCACGACGCGGCGTTGAGGCGCTTCTTGGTCTCCTCGTCGGCCGGGAAGAACGATTCGATGGCGAGTTCGGCGACGGTGACGTTCATCGGGGTGCCGAAGACGGTAGTGATGCTGATGAAGGACAGTTCGTGGTCGTCGTGGCGCAGGCGGAGCGGCACCACGGCCTGGTCCGGTTCGGGGAGGGTGAGATCGACTGTGCCGCCGGGATATTCGCGCAATTCGTCGCGGAGATCGATCAACTCCGGCGAACCGGTGACTTCGATCTGACGGGACAGGCGTTCGAAGATATGGCCGCGCCATTCGGCGAGATTGATGATGCGGCCGGCCATACCGTCGGGATGCAGGCTCAGGCGCAGGGCATTGACCGGTGCGGTGAGCAGTTTCGGGTCGATGCCCGTCAACAGCAGTGCCACACCGGAATTGGCGTCGATCATATTCCAGCTCTGGTCGATGGCCAGCGCGGGATAGGGGTCGTGGCCCACGAGGATTTGGCGCATCGCACCGCGCACCGCATCCATCGCGGGCGTATCGAGGGATGGTTCGGCGTAGGCGGGTGCGAATCCAGCCGCGAGGAGCAGCCGATTGCGTTCCCGCAACGGGATCTCCAACTGCTCGCACAGGTGCACGAGCATGGTGCGGCTGGGATTCGCGCGACCCGTTTCGATGAAGCTCAGATGCCGCGCGGAGGTTTCGGCGCGCCCGGCCAATTCCAGCTGGCTGAGCCTGCGCTCGAGCCGCCAGTGGCGCAACAGGTCACCGGCTGTCTGCGTACTCACCCTGCCGATCCTACGAAGCCTGCGGCTTCGGCACGATTACCTGACGGGTAATGGACGTGCGGCGACTCAGAACCGCCAGCGGGTCGCGCCGCCGGGTTCCACGGTGGACAGCGCGGTTGCGGTGAGCGCGGTCAGGCGGTACACGTGCCACGGCGGCGGGCCCGCGGAGGGGGCGCTGTATTCAGCGGTGAGCGCCTCGCCGGTGTCGTCGACGCGACAGGGCCAGCCGCCGTCGGCCCAGCGCCGGGCCATATCGGCGACGGCGGCGGGATCGGCGATCCTGGTCGCGGTGCCATCCACGACCAGATCGAATTCGTGGGTGGCCACGCTCATCGAGCAGCGCGGATCGCGAGCCAGGTTGCGGCCCTTGCGGCTTCGGGCGCCGGTGGTGAACCAGAAGGCGCCGTCCACCCAGAGCGCGCCGACGGCGGTGACGTGCGGGCTGCCGTCGGGATTGATCGTGGTCAGCCAGCAGGTGTGCCGGTCGAGGCCGCCGGTGCCGGGGGCTTGTTCGATGCCCGCGTCGAGTCGTTTGCGAATGCTGTCCCAGCCGATCGGCGGCAGCTCGTAGCGGTCGGCGAGATTGATTGTGTCCATATCAGTAGGACGCTCTGGGTCCGGGGAACTCACCGGTGTCAGAAGATTTCATCGCCGACGAAGGCCTGGGCCGACTGGGCCGCGGTGAGCTCGGCGCCGATCGCGTCGGTGAATTCGGTGAGGTCGCCGGGACTGCGGGAGGTGATCAGCGGCCAGCCGTTCTCGTCGGAACGCACCACAGCGCGATCGATCCAGCGTCCCTCGGCATTGACGACATCGGTGCGCAGCGAGTGATAGGACGTCAAGGTCTTGCCCGCGACGACGTCGGCCTCCACGAGCAGCCATGGGCCGTGGCAGATCGCCGCGACGGGCTTGCCCGCACGCACGAACTGTTGTGCGACTTCCACAGCGCGATCGCAGACGCGCAATTTGTCCACGTTCACAGTTCCGCCCGGTACGACGAGCAGGTCGAAATCGTCGACCTCGAGATCGTTGAGCGCCGCATCCGGCTGCACGACCTCATCCTTGTCGACATCGTGTCGAAAAGTCTGGACCTCGCCGCGTTCGGGGGTCGCGTGCACGGCGACGGCTCCGTGTTCGCGCAACCAGTCCAGCGGCATCAGCAGCTCGTCGTGTTCGACGCCGGTATTCGCGGTGATGACCAATGCGCGCACACCGCGCAATTCCTCGGACATACCGGACCCCTTTCTCGCCCATCCTTCACCAAGGTCGGCCTACCCCGGCGCGGGGCACTCAAACGATTCCCGCACCCGTCCGGATCAGCGATTTGCGCAGTAAACTCCAGTAATGGCCGCGGCCCTGCCCACTGTCGGCGTGGAAGAGGAATTCCTTCTGGCGGATCCGATCACGGGTGCGCCGAGTCCGCGGAACGTCGAAGTCGCGGCGGCGGCCGCCGACGTCGGCATCGATCTGCAGTTGGAGTTGACGCGCTGTCAGGTCGAGATCAATACCGGGGTGCATACCCGGACCCCCGAATTACTCGATGACCTGCGCCGACTGCGCCGCAGCGTGGCGAGTTGCGCGGAGAAGAACGGTGCCAGGTTGCTCGCGGTGGCGGTGCCGCCCACGGTGCCGGATGCGTATCCGGTCACCGATACCCCGCGCTATCGACTCATCGAACACCATTTCGGGCTGCTCGCCCATGAGCAGGGTTTGTGCGGCTGCCATGTCCACGTCGGGGTGCCATCGCGCGATATCGCGGTGCGGGTCGGGAATTATTTGCGGCCATGGTTACCGGTGTTGTTGTCGTTGACGGCCAATTCCGCGGTCTACCGCGCCACCGATACCGGATACGCCAGCTGGCGCAGCATTATGTGGCGGCGGTGGCCGAGTGCCGGTCCCCCACCCTTCTTCGATTCAGTCGCGGATTACGACGACATGGTGCAGATGATGTTCGCCAGCGGCAGCATTCTCGATACTGCGATGGTGTATTGGGATGTGCGGCCCTCGGCCACATACCCGACCGTCGAGGTGCGCGTCAGTGATGTACCTGCGACGGTCGAGGAAACGGCGTTGTTGGCCACGCTGATTCGCGCCGCTGTCGCCATGGCGCAGACGGCGATACACGATGGGCTGCCACCACCCCCGGTGCCCACGGAGATTTTGCGGGCCGCGTATTGGAAGGCCGCCCGATCCGGCCTGGACGGATACGGGCTCGACACGATCAGCGGTCACGCCCTTCCCGCCCACACCCTGCTGGCCGGGCTCGTGGACTACCTCACCCCCGCGCTCGAGCAGTCGGGTGACCAGCAGTTCGTCGCCGATACCGTCGAAGCGGTTCTTGCGCGCGGTAACGGCGCCCGGCGACAACGCACCGCTATGAGCGCACACGACGATGTCAGCGACGTCATCGATGTAGTCGCCGCCGCCACCCTCGAAGGGTGTTACTGACCGGACAGGCCGAATACCGGACGCGCGCCGCCGTCCCGGACGATCTGTACAGCGACGATCGCGAGCAGCGTCGCACCGGTCGCCATGTGCTCGATCGCGTCGGTGATGTGACTCGGGAAGCTGAATATCAGCACATGATGTGAGAACAGCGCCCACACCCCGACCGCGAATCCACCGCCCATTCCGGCGAGCACGCAGTACCAGGCCGACCAGGACTTGCGGGTCGCGACGATCAGCGCGGGGCCGAACAGCAGTAGCCCGGCCACCGCGTGCCAGCCGTTGTAGTCTATGCCGAGTACCGGTGTCGCCGGTGCGTGTTCGCCGAGTTCGAAACTGGGCTCGGCGACCCACCCCGCGATCGCCCACACGATATGGACCGCCCCGATCACGAGGACGGCCCACTGCAGAAAACTCCACCGCGTCCAGTCGATTCGCCGCTCGATCACCGATTGTTCGCTCATCGCGCCCTCCCTGACCGTACCTACTACACAGCGTAGTTGAGATAGCGGTCATCGGAAAGTGCTTCGATGGAGGGATGCCCCTACTCGTCGGCACATCGGGTTGGCAGTACCGGGACTGGCGCAACGTGCTGTATCCGGCGAACGTTCCGCAGCGTGTGTGGCTCGAAACCTACGCCGCGGGCTTCGTGACGGTCGAGAGCAACAATGCCTTCTATCGACTACCCAGCAGCGAGACCTTCGCGACATGGCGGGACCGGACACCGCCGGACTTCTGTTTCGCGGTCAAGGCAAGCCGCTTCCTCACCCACATCAAGCGGCTGCGCGAACCAGAAGAGCCGGTCGGGCGTTTGATGGAGCACGCCCGCGCGCTGGGCGACAAGCTCGGGCCGGTGCTGTTGCAGCTGCCGCCGACGCTGCGAGCCGATCCGGCACTGCTCGACGCCTGCCTGCGCTGTTTTCCGCCCGACGTCCGGATCGCGGTCGAACCCAGGCACGATTCCTGGTGGATTCCCGAAGTGCGTGCCGTGCTGACGAAATGCGGCGCGGCGCTGTGCTGGGCCGATGTCCGGTCCCGGCCGGTCGCCCCGCTGTGGCGGACGACGGATTGGGGTTATCTGCGACTGCATTCCGGACGTGCGACACCGGCACCGCGCTACGGGCGTACGGCACTCACCAGTTGGGCGCGACGGCTGGCCGACACCTGGCCGGATCGTGCGGAGGTGTTCGTCTACTTCAACAACGATCCCGGCGGCGCGGCGGTCCGCGACGCGGTTGTCTTCGCGCGGGCCGCCGCCACGGCCGGAGCCACCGTCAGCCGAACTCCCGCAACGAGTTTCAGCCGACGATAGCGTTCATGATGGTGCCCGCGCTGGTCGCGATGACACCACCGACCATCGCGCCGGCGAGCATCTTCGGCGAGTCCAGGGTGCTGTTGCTCCACTTCTCCCAGGCGAACCGGCCGCCGGCGTAGGTGATGCCGCAGACACCCGACAGCAGGACCAGCCAGGTCAGGTACCGGACCATCTGCAGGATCTTTTCCGAATTGGGCGGAGCCTCGGGCGTCGGATCCCCGATTTGAGCAAGGACGGTCTCGTGCAAGGTAATCAGCATCATGGGCGCATACTCATTCCAGGTCGAGGCGAGCGATGAGCGGCAGATAACCGAGCAATAACCAGGCCGGTACCGGACAGTATGGACGGCGGCTGAGACTTTCGGGCGGTCTCGGCGGAATCTGTCTGAAATGTCCGAAGGCGCGGCACGGCGCGCCGCGGTGCGGGTGTAGCATTCGCCCGATACAACCCCAACGCGGGAGCTCGGGCACGGCCGGGCTGAGAGGGCGGACCCCACGTTTCGCCGACCGCATGAACCTGTCCGGGTAATGCCGGCGTAGGGAGAGCGGTACCGGGATGTCTGCACCCACCATTGATCGATCCGAGCGGCGCGAAGCACCGTTGACCCTGGACCAGCCTGCACCGAAGGTCCTTTCGTTCTGGGACCAGAGCGCCTTCTGGGCGAACCTCGGGGTCAGCCTGTTCGCATTCTCCGGCGCGTACACGGTGCTAGCGCCGAATTCCGATGGCGGCGCGCAGATCTCCATCGCCGCGGGCATTCTCGCGATGATCATCGGCACGGTGGTCGGCGGGCTCATGCTCGGCCTGGCCGCGGTACCCGGAGCCAAGACCGGTAAGCCCGCGATGATGTTGCTGCGCGGACTGTTCGGCGCGAAGCTCAGCTACCTGCCGACGGTGCTCAATATCGCCCAGCTGATCGGTTGGGGCACCTTCGAATTGATCGTCATCGGCGATGCGGCCGAAGAGTTGTTCGACGGCGGTCCGCACTGGGTTTACGTGGTCGCCGCGGGTGTGCTGACGACGGTGCTGACAATCTGGCCGCTCGGTTCGGTGCGAATGCTGCGGCGGTTCGTGACAGTCGGCGTGGTGATCGCGTTGATCTGGTTCTACATCCAGTTCGTCCGGGCGGGTCTGCCGGATCTCACCACCAACCCGGGCACCGAGGGCGGCGGACCGTTCGGCGTGGATTGGAATCTCTTCTGGGTCGCTACCGATGCGGCGCTTGCGGTTTCGATCTCATGGGTGCCGGTGGCGGCCGACTACACCCGGCACTCCCGCGGCACCGGCGCGGCATTCGGCGCGGCCAGTGGGGCGTATGCGTTCACCCAGATCATCGCGTATGTGCTCGGACTGTTCGCGCTGGCGCTCGCATCCGGCGACGGCGGGGTGTACTCGCCGTTCCTGACGGTCACCCTCGGCGCGGTGTTCTTCTTCATCTTCGTATTCCGTGAGGCCGACCAGTCGTTCGCGAATGTGTATTCGACGGCCGTCTCGATCCAGAATCTCGCGCCGCGAGTCGACCGCCGGGTGCTCTCGATCGGTCTCGGTGTGCTGATCACACTGCTCGCGCTGCGACTGAACATGGCGAACTACTTCGGCTTCCTCGGCCTGATCGGGTCGGTTTTCGTGCCGCTGCTCGGCGTGCTCGTCGCGGACTTCTTCCTGCGGGCGCGCGACCAGTGGGATACCTCGGCGAATGCGCCGTCGCGGTGGGGCATGGTTGTCGCTTGGCTCGTGGGACTTTCGGTCTACCAGCTGATCAACCCGGGCGACGCCGGAGTGTGGACCGACTTCTGGGTGGACGTGCAGGAGAAGCTGCACTTCACCAAGCAGGCGTGGATGAGCGCGTCACTGCTGTCGTTCCTGGCCGCGGTCGCGGTCGCGTGGGGTGTGGGACGTGTCTCCATGCTGCGCAAGTCCGCGTAGTCTCCGGACCACACGCTGGAACCGCGGCGATCGCGGCCCCAACGCACACGGTGCCGGTTCTCCGCTCGTCGTCCACCACGAGGCACACCGCACCGAGCTCGGACCTCACGCGCTGCCGCAGATCCCGTGAGCATCTCGCACAGGCTGTGCCCTATGCGAGATGCTCAGGGGCTATGCGAGATCTTCACTGAGTTCCGCGACCTGCTCGGCCGACTCTGTGAGTGCCGACTGGTTCGTATGCGGTCGTTTCCCTGCCGGAACGGCGGCCTGGACGAATCGGCCGAGGCGGTGCAACAGTTCGGCCGAGTCGCCCCGCGCGAGTGCCGACACAGCGGCGCACGCCGCAGCCCCGGGTGAGTGTTTCGCGAGCAATTCGCCGAGAGAGGGCGCGGCCCTGCTGATCTCGAACAACTGCGGTTGCGATGTTTCGATCTCGTTGTGGGGCAAAAACTTTCCGATCGCGCAATCTTGCGGGGCACGCAAGTTTGCGTATCGTGAAGGGCGTGGCATTCGCACTCGGGTTGCGGGAACGCAAGAAGCTCGCGACTCGGGAGGCGCTCGGATTCGCGGCGCTGCGGCTGGCGGTCGAGCATGGGCTCGAGGGCGTGCTGGTCGAGGACATCGCGGCGGCGGCGGGTGTTTCGCCACGCACGTTCAACAACTACTTCGCCAGCAAGTACGAGGCCGTGTGCTCGGTGGCGGTCGATCGGGCCCGGCGGATCGCGGACGGACTGCACGATCGTCCGGCGGCCGAAGCGCTGTGGCCCGCGGTAATCCACGCGGTACTCGCCGAATTCCGCGATGACGAACTGCCCGATCCGGCATGGACCCGCGGCATTCGGCTGATCACCACCGAGCCCGCGCTGCAGGGTGAATATCTCAAGGCACAGGCCGTCATCCAGGAGGCCATCGCGACGGCCATCGCCGAACGCACCGGCCGCGACCTGCACACCGATATGTTCCCGCGAATCATGGCAGGCGCGATCGCGACCGCACTGCAGGTCGCCATCGACCGCTGGGTCGATGTGGACCCGCCCATCGCCGCACTGCCCGTCATCCGGGAAGCGTTGCGGCAACTGTCCTATCTACCAGGAGCCTTTCCCATGGACGTCCCCACCAACCACACCATCACCGTGCCCGGAGCGACGCTGTACTACGAGATCCGCGGCACCGGTCCGCTGCTGCTGCTCATCCCTGGCGGCAATGGCGACGCGGCCAGCTTCGACCAGATCGCGGAGCGACTGGCGGATCGCTATACGGTGGTTTCCTACGATAGGCGCGGCTTCTCCCGCAGCCCAGGGCAGGACCACAACGTCCAACTCGACGGCGCCGATGCCGCCGCGCTGCTCACTCACCTCGGAGACCAACCCGCCGCGGTGCTCGGCAGCAGCTCCGGCGCCATCGTCGCGCTCGAATTGCTCACGACGCGACCGGAACTCGTGCATACGCTCATCGCGCACGAACCGCCGCTGGCGACCGTACTGCTCGATGCCGACAAGTGGCTCACCTTTTTGGACGACGTCTACCGGACCAGCGAGTCCGAGGGCTTCGTCGCCGCCATATCCCAATTCGCCGAGGGTGTCGGGCTGCGCCGGCAACAGCCCGACGCCGAAGAGCCCACGCCCGAAGCCGCCGCGATCAGCGCGCGCATCCAGCAGAACATGCTGTTCTGGATGGAGCACGAGATGCGCCAGTACGTCCGCTACACACCGGATTTCGACGCTCTGCAAGCTGCCGCCCGAAAGCTCGTCCTCGTGGTCGGACACGATTCGAAGGAAACCTTCCCGGCGCTGCCCAATGCGGTGCTCGGCGAGCGCCTCGGACTCGATATCGTGGAATTCGCGGGCGATCACGTCGGATACCGAAGCGCCACTGAGGATTTCGCCACTCAGCTCGACACGTTGCTCGCCAAGCGCGCATAAGCAGATCTCGTTGACGCTCGGTCGCTGAGGCCGGATGACCGAACCGGGGTCTCTCGCGATCCGTCAGATGCACGCCGGGCGGCCGAAGCCTGATCACCAATCGCCGACGCGCGGCCACATGATGGTTGGCTGCAATTGCCATCCGACAATGCCGTGGGTACTGGGCCGATAAATCCGCTCGGCACCCGGCCGACCAATCGCGCAGAGTAAGGAAGGCACGCTGGGACCGAGCCGGGCTGCGGGGCGTACAGGGCTGGGCCGTGCGGTGGGATGGGCCGCGACCCGACGACAGCATGCGGCTGAGCGAGATTCCTCCAACTATCGTCGACCCATGGCTCGCGACATACCCCTACAGGTCGCGGTGTGCGGACCGCATGATTGCACAACCACCGAGGCCGAATGGGCTGCGGAGGTGGGACGACTGCTCGCGGCTGCCGGTGCCACTGTTCTGTGCGGCGGCGGTAGCGGCGTTATGGCGGCGGTCGCCGAGGGGGCTTCCAGCGTGGGCGGTGTCGTCATCGGTGTTCGCCCCGACACCGACCGGTCTACTACCTGTCGCGGTCTGTCCGCCGTCTTGTACACCGGCATGGGCGAGGCCCGAAACGCGATCCTCATTCATTCCGCCGACGCCGTCATCGTGATCGGTGGTTCCTGGGGCACCCTCTCCGAACTCGCTTTCGCCTGCCACCGCGGCACCATCCCCGTCATCTCGCTCGGCGGTTGGCAAATCCAGGACGCCAACGGAAATCCCATCCCCGCAGCACAACTCGCCACCGACCCCGCCGACGCCGTCCACCGCGCTCTCACCTAGGCCCGAAACCTTCAGCGCACCCACGTCACTCGGCACCCCGGCAACACGGGACCGTTCGCCGGAAGGTCTGGCGTGGGCCGCCTTCCGGGCCTGGGGCGGCGATTTCGGCCGGGGTGGCAGGGCACCGAGCAAGACTCCGCTGCCGATCCAGGCCAGGGCGAGACGAAAACGCCAGCCGGTGGCCCGCGCTCCGGCAGCATCGATCGTGGCGACCAGCAGCCGGTGATCTCGACGTGCGTACTCCCAGATCGTATTGAACAGAACAGCTGCCAGCTGGAACGTAAGGCCGTGGAACACAACGGCAGTACGCTGCCCGTGCCCTTCATCGAAGGCGTGGACCAAAACGGCAGCAGCAAACGGCAAGAACGCAATGTCCATCAGAAGCACGGTGTTCAAAAACAGCACCACCCGATCGACACGACGGATCTGATCGAACATCACGTCAGGACAAGTCGCGCCGGATCGCGCTCCGCGCCGAACGGTGTCGACCCTCGTCGCACTCCACCATTTGCCACTGACACCTGACGAACGTATGCGACTGGTCGGCCTCAAATTGTGGTGACGAAGCCGCCGTCGATCCTCAGATCGGATCCGGTGATGTTGGCGGACCGGTCGCTGGCCAGGAACACGACCAGGTCGGCAACCTGCTCCGGCGTGGTGAACCGGCCCATCGCGGCAGCACCGGCGGTCGCGGACCGCACCTGTTCGGGGGTCTGACCGCTGGCGGCGGCGATCGTGTCGGCCACTGCGCCTTCGTCCAGCCACAGCCCCGTCGTCACGGGCCCGGGGCTGATGGAGTTGACGCGAATGTTCTTCGGCCCCAATTCCTTTGACAAAGCCTTGCCGAAATTCGTGACGGCGGCCTTGGTGGCACAGTAGTCGTAGATCCCGGGATCCGGATAGTACGCGTTGACCGATCCGATGATGACGATCGATCCACCGCCACGGCGGTGCATCTGTGGCAGAGCGGCCCGGGTCGGCCGCACCGTCCCCATCACATTGAGATCCCAGGATGCCTGCCACTGGTCGTCCGTAACGCGCGCGATTCCACCCGGTTGCACAGTGACCGCGCCGACGTTGTTCACCAGTACGTCGATGCCACCGCGGTCTGCCGCAACCGCGATCAGGTCATCCGAACCGGCGGGATGCGACAAATCGGCGGATACAAAGGTCACTTTCCCGGCCTTGTCCAGCGCCTCGAGACCGGGCCCTCGGCTGCGTGATCCGGCCACGACGTGGGCGCCGGCGTCCACCAGCGCCTGGGTGATCGCGAGCCCGATACCTTTGCTGGCGCCGGTGACCACGGCGGTCTTGCCCGACAGATGTAGATCCATGCTGCTGCTCCCGTCGCCGCCTCGGTTTGTGACCCCGAACACGCTACGCCCGGCTCAGCTCTGTGCCGTCGAAGTTGGTGTCACCACGTACATCAAGACCCAGTGCAATGAGGCCACACAGCTACCCGCTGACACGGTCGTTGACAGCGCACCGAGTTGGCCGAATTGGTGCCCCGAATCAACGGGCTGACTGCGGGACAAAACGCCGCCTCAGGCGTCGAACATCGCGAAGAGGGTGTTGAGGCCTTCCGCCAGGAGTGGGTGCGTGAAGATCGCGTCCGCCATGGCGGTGTAGGTGAGCTTGCCCAGCATGGCGACCTGGATGGCATACAGGCTCTCCGGAGCGCCGCTCAGCCGAACTTTCCATCCGCCGTTACCCGTCGCGTCAGCGCAACCATCACCGAACTCGTCCATGAATCCCGGGCCGAGAACGTGCCACCGTGCCGAGCATCCTCACGACACCGCACCTCACGACCATTATGAGAACAGTTCCGAGTGTTCGGCTATGTACCGCCCAACCGTGGATGGCGGCTGTCCCGTGATCTTTTCGACGTCGTCGGTGGCTCGGTCGTAACGTCCAGCGCGGTGCAGCAGCGCCATGGTGGCCAGATGTTGCTCGACGTGCGCGGGCAGACCTCGGGGCTCGAGGACCTCCTCGACCCAGGTTTCCTGGGGAATGTCGGTGCCGCGAATCTGCCGGTGAAGTCCCAAACTGTACTCGGCGGCCAGGCCATCGATGTCCAAACGCGCCGGACCGGTCAATTCGTAGACCTCGCCGAGTCGGTGGGCAGGATCTAGGAGCACTGCCGTAATCGTGCGGGCCACGTCGCTGGTAGCTATCGGTGACGTTCGACCCGTTCCGAAGGGCAGGGCCAAAACGTTTCGCTCTCGCAGCGACGGTGCCGCAAGTCCGGTGAATATCGGATTGTCCAGAAACACCGTCGGCCTGATGTGCACGACCGGCACACCCGACCAGTTCAAGACATGCTCGGCGAGGTAATGCAGCCGATGTTGGCGAGACTCTCCCACACTGGTCAGCGTCATTTCAGAAACGGTCATCTGGGACATGTTCACGACCACCTCGAGGTGGCCGTATGCCAGTGCGGCGTCGCAGACGACCACCGTTGCCTGCAGGTAGCCCGGCGAAACCCCCATCGAAAAGAACATGCGATCGGTACCGTTCATCGCATCGACCACATCTCGTGGGTCGGTCAAGTCTCCGACTACGACTTCAGCGCCGAGTGCACGTAACGGCTCGGCGCGGGCGTCGTCGTGGTGCACCAACGCGCGAACGCGATCCCCACGTTCCCGCAATTGCTCGATCACCTGCCGGCTCACGCCGCCGGTGCCACCACCCGCCCCGGTGATCAGGTACAAGGGCGCACTCATGCTCGCTCCTCGAGGTGTGTTTCCCAATGCTCGGCAAGGGGTGTGCCGACAAACCGCTCGAGCATCAACACGACTTCATGGACGGCTTCCGCGCCCTGGATGGCCCACGCCGCGCCGTCCCCGGTTACGTCGTCGGCCAAGTTGTCCAGCCACGCTGGATAGCACTGCTTCCCCATACATGTCGATGTCATGCCGCGTCTCCCGTGAAATCGGCAGCGTGCCGGCTCGCCGACGCGCACCCAGGATGTGTGACCCGTGACCGTGCAACTATATTGCGCCGCGGCCCGGGTTGCGGGGAATCCCGACGCTCGCCAGCGTCGGCCATAGTGGCCGAATTCTGCACGTCGCGACGGCGTCGTTCGCGGCGACCAGGCGCTGCCCGGGCGACCCATCTGGGCGCTGACCTGGCCGCTGCAGGTGATGCCGATGTTCTTCGCCCTGGACCGCGCCGGCTTAAAAATCGTGCCCACCGGCCTGCGCGAATGCCTTACCGGCGACACCGCCGACGGCTCCGAACCCATGACCGAAGCAGAACTCGAAAAGCTCGCCCTCGCCCTCGCCCTCGCCTGAGCGCTGAAAGCCCTGCGGCCGTTACGCGGTGATCGGCCGCGGATACACGCTCTGCATGGACAGGAATCGGATTTCGAGATCCCGTTCGAGGTAGTCCATACGACGTTCCCAGAAGTCGCGCATATGCGGGAGCTCGAGGTGTCGGTCGAGGTCCTCCTTCGATCGCCACACCTCGTAGAAGACGAAGGTGGACCGATCGTCGACATCCTCGTGGAAGTGATACTCGAGAGCTCCGTCCTCTTCGCGGGTGGGCGCAACGAACGACAACAGAAGCTCTTTCAGCTCCGATACACGATCCGGCTTGGGGCGAGCGAAGCCCATCAGGGCAAAGGGAACCACCGCACTAGGTACGAAATCTGTCATACCTCCAGACGGTAATTCGAGCCGAGGTACGATGCAAGTCGTACCTTCATGAGGATGGTGGTGTAGATGCCGGACGACCAAGCGGACCCGGTGGATATGGAACTAGGGGCCGTACTGGCCGCGCTGGCGGATCGACACCGTCTCGAGGTGGTGCTGGCCCTGCTCGCGGATGCCGACGGCGCGGAGCGGCATTGCAGCTCGTTCGGTCTGCCGGTGTCGAAAGCTACTCGTACACACCACTTTCGGGTCCTGCGACAGGCGGGCGTCATTCGGCAGGTCAACCGCGGTAACAGCAACATGGCGCAATTGCGAAAGGATGAGCTGGAACAGCGGTTTCCTGGACTGATCGAATTGTTGGTCGGGGAAAACAAGCGCCGAACCACCACCGCTGACGCCGACGCGCTCCCCCCGACCACAGTCTTTCAACGCGGGCCAATCGGCCGTTGAACTCCCTGACACTCGCGGGCCGGTCGGCGCGCCGTCTCCAGAGCACCAGCCAGCGCAAAGCACACGTGCGTCGCACGGCCCGGAACTGGGGCAGCATGCGCGGCTAGGACTCGACCCGGAACGAGAGCCATTGCAATGACCTAACCCCTTCCTTCGACAGATCGTCCACTCTGCCAATCGGTTTCGGCGCCGATGAATCCGCGATCGATCGGCCGATTCAGGTGATCTACTGGCGCTACCCGGAATCGCCGCCGGCAACGGCCGTCGGACCGGCGAAGGGTTCGACTAGTGCACAGGATTCGCTGCGATGGCGGCGGCGATACGCGATAGTTGGATGTATCAGCGGATCGTACCGAAGGTTATGGAATGTCCGGTTGACGAGCGGGTCCGACGATCACTCCGTCGGTGTCGCAGGGGTCCGGCGCACTGTGATTACCCTGGCGGAATAGTGCTTCGCCTCGGGAACAGGAGACGACGTGTCGGTTCCGGGCAATGAGCAGACACAGCAGCCTGCGTCGAAGGGGCCGTGGGGGCGGGTGAGTCCCGCGCCGAATCCGCGGGATCAGGACAGAAATGTGCGTTGACTACCTAACGGGCGTTCGCGCGCGACAGGTTCCACCCCTGCCACGTGTCTTCATCGAGATCGCGGTGGATCGTGGAGAGCACTTCGCTGCGCTGCGGTTCGGGAAGCCGCTCGACGGCGGGGGCGATATCGGGTGAAAGCCTGCCGAGGTAGAGCGTGTCGAGGTTCTTGCCGTGCTCCCAGCGGTCGATATTCCGTTCCGCGACAAGGCCTTCCGGGTTGAGCACAGCCAGCACGACTAGCGTCGACATGGCGGTGCCGATGGCGGCGCGCGGGAGCCAGGTGCCGTCCAAGCGAAGGACAGCGGCGATCATCAATAGATACACCAGCCCCAGCCAGAGTTCGCATACCTCGACCAGCAGGCGCATGACGGTGAAGCCGTATGCCTGCTGGTAGGTCCACATGCGGCCGAGGGCGGAGGCCACGATGATCAGCGTCAGCACGCCGATCGCGCACAGCAGTATCCGCAGCCAGGCTCGGTCGGCAGCAGATTCCCTTGTGGCCCAACGCAATACGACGGCGATTACGGCGAAGGTGAGGATGGTGACGATCGAAAGCTGCCAGAATCCGCTGCGCGCGTATTCGGCGTAGGTGAGATTCGCTGTGCGCTGCACGTAGTCGTCACCGCCGAACAGCGCGACGAACTGGGCGGAGACGAAGACCGCGAACAGGATGGTCAGCGCGCCCACCGGCAGTGCCCACTCCAACCGTCGCAGACCTCGGCCGGACGGGGCGCCCGTCGCCGCGGCACGCGGACCCGCAAGCAGATACATGGCCCCGACGCTGCCCAGACCGAGTACCACGAACAGCACGATCCACTGCACAACCGATGGCACGTCGATCTCCGGCGTCACCGCGTCGAGCAGTTTCGCGAACGTCGCATCGGCGCCACCCAGCAACGGCACGAAAACCGCCAATAGTGCGAGCGTCACCGCAACCGACATCCCGGCTCGCCACGACCGGCGCGCCGGACCGTCACTGATCCGCCCGAACGCCGAATACACCCACGGAATGCCCGTGATCGACTCGATCGGCACCGCGATCACGTCGTACCACGCGCCATACACCGACCGCCGCCCGACAACGGCCAACGACCCGGCCACCCCGGCCCCGACGACACACAGCGCGAACAGCCACCCCGCAGCCCGCACCGCCCCAACCGCCAGCAGCGCCAACGCCAGGGTTGTCCACCACACCCGCCCCCAATTCACAGCGCGAACACCGAATCCCGATCCAGCCGGATCAGCTTCCGCACCAACGTCTTCCACAGTCGTCCGACCGCCGGTACCGACCGGATCCGAGCTCCCCGATCCGCGCTCAGTCGCATTCGAGATGGGCGATTCCGGCGAGTTCGGTATCGACGCCGCATCGGCCCCCACCAAACCGCCGCTGTTCACTTCAGATCGATCGAACCGCGCGCCTGCATCTTCGAGTAACGTCCGACCACCGGGTATCTCGGGAACCAGGCGTCCTGGATCACGCCTCGTCTCCTCGGCCGCGGCCGAATGCTGTGCCGAGACGGCCGCTGCTGCCGTACGACGAGCGCGGCGGTCCACTGTGAATACCGCGGCCGCTGCTACCGAACCGGCGAGTACCCAACCGATTCCGGGGCGGTCCAATGGTATGAACACCGCGCCCGCGAGACCCGCGATGCCCGCTGCGGGCAGTACGCCTGGCGGGCAGGCGATGCGTCGCCACCTCGGCACTTGTACAGGCCAGGGTCGCGGCGCGGGCAACGCGGAGCCCGGCGGCGGAACCGGCGGCATCATGGGCGGCGGCGCACTCGATGACGGGCTCATCGGCATACTTGGCGGGCTCGACCACACACTCGACGAGGTCGGCTGCCGCGACCACGCGCTCGGCGGCACATTTGACGCCATTCCTGATAGCCCGTCCGCCGTACCACTCGACGGCACTCCCCGATCCGCCGTCGAGGTGCCAGTGGGTGCGCTCGATTCCGTCTGCGCCACATCCTCTCTCGTCGGATCCGATGCAGCCGACGCCCGTTCAGCGGACGACGCAGCCGACCCCTCGACAGCCTCCGGAACCGAATCACCGCCGGACTCGGCTGAGGTGAGCGCATCACCCACGGATTCGGACGTGGTCAGGTGGTCGGACTCGGACGGTGTCTGCGTTTCGGCCGAAGAGTCGGCGACGTTCGGTACGCCGGCTGCCGATTCGGGTCGTACCTTCGGCTCCGATATCGCTGCGGGTTGGGTAGGCGATTCGGGTTGCGATGGATCGGATTGGTCTGGCATGGGGCTGCCCTTCCATGGGTGTGCGGGATCGTCCCGGGACTTCGTGGTCCGGGTTGCGGAACATCGGGATGCGTTAAGGGGCGGGAATTACCACGCGGATGCGGGAGCCCGGATCGGCGACGGCTATCGTGCCGCCGTGTAGATCGACTATCCAGCGGGAGATGGCAAGGCCCAGGCCGGTACCGCCGCCGTCGCTGCGCCCGCCGCGGGTGAAGCGGTCGAAGATGGTGGCGCGCTCGGCGATCGGGATGCCGGGGCCCTGGTCTTGGACGTCGATGACGAGAGCACCGCGCTCGACGCGGGCCTCGATGCGGACTTCCCCGCCGGCGGGTCCGTGGCGGGCGGCGTTGTCGAGCAGGTTGAGCAGCACCTGATGCAAACGTGCACGGTCTGCGAAAACGCTTGCGCTGCTTGGTTGCACATCGGTGCGGAAGCGCACGCCGCGCCCGAGCGCTGCCGCGGCCACCTCGGCCTCGGCGATGACCTCGGCCAACAGCGGTGTGACGCTGAGTTCTTCGCGGTCGAGGGCGCGGGCGCCGGATTCGATGGTGGACAGGTCGAGCAGTTCGGAGACGAGTCGGCCGAGCCGTTCGGTTTGCGCGAGTGCGGTGCGCAGGGTTTTGTCGTCGGGTTCGGAGACACCGTCGACCATGTTCTCCAGCACCGCATTCAGCGCGGTGATCGGGGTGCGCAGTTCGTGGGAGACATTGGCGATCAGGTCGCGGCGCTGTTGGTCGGCAGCGGCCAGGTCGGCGGCCATCTGATTGAACGCGACCGCCAGCTGCCCGACCTCGTCGCGGGAGCTGGCCCGTACCCGGCGGGTGTAGTCGCCCTGCGCCATCCGCTTGGCCGCCGCGGTCATCTCGCGCAGCGGTCGAGTGGTGCCGTGCGCCAGGATCTGCGAGGTGATCAATGCGATCACCGTCGCCGCGATCGTCGTCTTCGGCGGCAGCCAGCCGATCCGCAGCCGGAAGAACCCGAACGCCACCCCGGCCGACCCGAGCATCAGAATCGCGAACTTCAGCTTGATCGATTTCACCGGATCCAATGGTCGCGGCACCACTTCCGCTACCGCGTCCGACAAGCCGCGCAGTTTCCGCGAAACACTTGCACACCACTGCGTCCCCGCGTGCACGACATCGTCGGTGGTGTGATCGCTCATCGCGCATCCAACGCATAACCGACACCGTGCACCGTGCGGATCACGTCCGCGCCGAGCTTGCGGCGCAACGCCTTGATATGGCTGTCGACCGCCCGGGTGCCCGCGGCATCGGCCCAGTCCCACACCTCTTCGAGCAATCGTTCCCGGGCCAGCACTACACGGGGACGTCGTGCCAGCCGAGCTAGCAGGTCGAACTCGAGCGGGGTGAGTTGCGCTTCGACATCGGCGCGCCACACGCGACGCTGGTCCACATCGATGCGTAAGTCACCGACGATGATGGTGGCGCCGTCACGCTCGGCGACGCGATCCACCCGGCGCAGCAGGGCGTGCACGCGAGCGGTGAGGACACGAAGCGAGAACGGCTTGGTCAAATAGTCGTCCGCGCCCACACCGAGGCCGATGAGCTGATCGGTTTCATCGGTACGCGCGGTGAGCATGAGAACCGGAATCGGGCGCGCGGCCTGAATGCGACGGCACACCTCGAGACCGTCGAAGCCGGGCAGCATCACATCCAGCACGACCAGATCGGGCACGACTGCCTCGGCCGTCGCGACCGCCCCCGGACCGTCATGCGCGAGATCAACGGTGAACCCCTCGGCTCGCAGGCGCACCGCCACCGATTCCGCGATGGTGACCTCGTCGTCGACCACCAAAATCCTTCGCGCCGCCTGCCCATTGCCCGCCGCGTGCTGTTCCATGAACCGAAACCCTAGCCACCCGCTGTGGAGAGAACCCGCGTCAATTGTGGAGATTCCGTGTGCACCGCAGGCACGCTCGAGCAGGACGGCGGAGCCGGCGACACCAAACTGTTCCCCACCTGCAACGAAAGCGAACACGAGAAGCTGCGACCACGGCGGACAGTTAGCGACATGGTTGCTATGGGCAGGATCGTGATGCGCGTGCTCGTGGCCGCGGTCATCGCGGTCATCGCCCCCTCGGGGCTCCCCGGTGACGCGACGGCCGCACAGACGGCGACGCTGGGCGGCGGCTCGGGCATCCTGATCGAGGGCCGAGCGGTATGCACCCTCACCGCGGTCGGCTATGACAGCGCCGACCGGATGGTCGGGCTCACCGCCGGACACTGCGCCGAGATCGGTATGTCCGTCCAGGCCGAGACGCAGCAGGCGGGCGTCATCGGCACCGTCGCCGCGGTCGACCACAGCGGCAACGACTTCGCAGTCATCGAATTCGACCGCACCAAGGTCACGCCGGTTCGCCAGGTGGCGCAGACCTTTATCGGTGGCATCGGCGCACCGCCGCAACCGGGCGATATCGTCTGCAAGAACGGCCGGACCTCCGGCTTCGACTGCGGTGTGGTGTGGGATACGCACGGGTGGTGGTTCCGGAGCCAGGTCTGCTCCAGGCCGGGTGATTCGGGCGGGCCGGTCACCCTTGGCGACCGGCTGGTCGGGATGAATATCGGGCATATCGGGATCGTGGTGCTCGGCGTGACCGTCTTCGACGTCGCCTGCGGCGCGGCGGCGGTGCACGATCCGGCCGTGGCGATCGACATCGGCGTAATCCTGGATGGGATGGATCAGTCGGGTGGCGTCGGTGCCGGGTTCCGGCCGGTCTGAGATCCTCCGGCCTGCCCGTTCGTGCACTCGATGCTGAAGTGCGCCGACTGTCGAGCGAATACGGTGTCAACCTGATCGGCTTCGCACCCATCGCCGCCACCATATATCCGCGCGCATGGGCCCAGAACCGACTTCGCATCAGCGCCCTCGGCCACACGCTGGTCGCCCGCGCCGTCGCCGCCACCTCAAACACCCCCGGCTCCGATGACAGCAGCGTGACCCGCTGCAACCACTCGAACGCACCTTCGCGCTGGCACTTACCGCAGAATTGCGGTGCATGACAGACCACATGCTCCCTGGGTCGGCCGTCGACTCCGTGGCCGCTGGCACGAATATCGCTCCCTAGCGGCCCGAGTTGCCACCCGTCTTCGCCTGACCGCCCCGGCTCATCCGCGCTGGATAAGGAGCGTCACCGCGGAGTCGACACCAGGCCGAGCATTATCCGCTGAGGTTGGCGAGCAGAAAGTCGCGGGCGACGCTGGACGCGAGTTCGAACTGCTCCTCGTAGACGGCGAAGTGCGGCCCTGGGACCAGCGTCAGTTGTTTGGGTTCCAGTGCCTCGGCGTAGCTCTGCAGGGCGATATCGCTCGGCGTCAGAGTGTCTTGATCGGCGATCACCATCAGCAGTGGCGTCGGAGAGACGCGCCGCAGGAAGGCTTCCGGGGCGTAGGACTGGAATTTGTCGACGCTGGAGAGGGTGACCTCGTTGCGCCAAGTCGGGATCTGCGGGCCGTTGGCCATCAACCAGTTGTAGACCTCGATACCGGGCATGGCGACGAGTTCGGTGGGATCGTCGGAGGCCGCCTTGATCATCTGGTGCGGTTTGCCCGAGGCGCGGGCTTGCCGGTCGGCGGCGATGGCCGCATGGACCGCGGGCAGCATGATGGAGGGGACCAGACTGCGGAAGTTGGCCCAGCCGTTGGTGAGTGGCACCTGCGACACCACCGCGCGCACGCGTCGATCGGTTGCCGCGACGACCAACACGTGGCCGCCCGCGAAACTGGTTCCCCAGACGCCGATGCGTTCCGGATCAATGCCCTCCAGGGTTTGCGCGAAGGTGATCGCATCGCGGTAGCCCTCGATCTGGGCGACGGGGTCGACCTCGTAACGCGGTTCGCCATCGGAGGTCCCGAATCCAGGGTGGTCGTACACCAGACAAGCCAGGCCCGCTTTGCTGAACACTTCCGCGAACGGGGCAACCCATTCCTTGACGCCCGCGAAGCCGTGTGTCATCACCACCAGCGGGACCGGGCCCGATGCCGTGTCCGGCCGGTAGAGCCAGCCCCGCAATGTCACTGCGCCGCTGGTGAATTCGATATCGACCCGCATCCGATGCCCTCCGTTACTTCCGTCCTGTAACGAAGGTACGGTGCGGGTGGCGCGATGTCGAAGGCCGTGCGCGCCGGCAGATCAGGTCCACAGCACCGCGACGAATACGTTGACGATCGCCAAACCGCCGGACGCGTGCGTCATCCACGGCACCGGCTTCCCCTTCTTGGCGTCCGCACGACCGATCTCGGCGAACGCGGCAACCAGCACCGAGATAACCAACTTGGTGCCGATCTTCGCCATATTCGGATCCTTGCCGAGCGAATCGATCGAATCGGCCATACCGACCAGGATCAGACCGGTGACGAGCTGTGCCCGCGCACCCCACACCATCAGCTCGGATACGCCCGGCTGTCCGGCGACATACCCGCCGACAACCGCCGCCATACCCAGCAGATGGGCGACGACGACGATGTTGTACACGACCTCCACGTCGCAAACTCCCTCAGTCACGGTGACCGTTTCGACCCACGAGTCTTCCAGTACCCACGCTCGCCGACATGCAAATCCGAGGCAATGGCGATCTGGCCGATACCGTGCGAGTGGCTGGCTAGCATGACGAGGATGCTGAGCAACGCACACATCGAAGCCCGCATACCCACCAAGGACCTGGCGCGAGCCCGCCGATGGTACGCGGAGAAACTCGGCCTCGACCCGGTCGAGGAACGCGAGGGCGGCCTGCGCTACGAAGGTGCGTCGGGTGTCTTCTGCCTGTTCGCCTCCGCCGGTGCGTCCGACGGCTCGTTCACCCAAATGGGTTTCTACGTCGATGACATCGAGGCAACAGTCGCGGGCCTGCGGTCCCGCGGCGTGGTGTTCGAGGAATACGACGGCACCGTGAACGGGATCATGGACATCGCGGGCAATTATCCGAGCAAGGGGCGAGCCGAGCGGGGCGCATGGTTCCGCGACAGCGAGGGCAACCTGCTCGGTATCGGCCAAGTCATCCCCTAGACCGCGCACGCGACACGCTCGTCACCCTCCCGGCCAGTGCCGAGGAGGCCATCTGCTCAGCGTCGCGACCGAGCGCACGATCACCACCTCGCAGCGGATGACAGTGTCCG
>NZ_BAGN01000123.1 GCF_000308835.1 Nocardia vinacea NBRC 16497
GCCCTCCGGTGCGATGGTCCTTAGAGCGTCGAGCCCAGGTTGCGCATGGCCTCTACTCGGCGCCGCGACTGGTGAAGTCGAAGGATCCGCCGTCGATGCCCCAGGAGATGACCCGTTCGGGGTGAATTCGGATGAGCGCGCGTTCCTGGGGTTGGAACGGTGGCTCCTCGTCATCGAGCGCCTCGGCTGTGCCGCGTACCTCGATGCCGCGAATCACGTATGGCTCCAGTGAAACCTGTTGGTCGATGACGAACGACACCCGGCTGCCCGCCTCGACATTGCGGTACTTTCGACTGCCGCGCATCCGCATGCCCCCGATGTCGATCGTGCCGTCCGCGTTCACCCGATAGGTGGTCGGGTTGTTCTGCACAACGCCGTCGGGCGACACCGTGGCCAGCCGACCGATCCCGGCCTCCGCGAGGAACTGCTGTTCATTGATGGTGAAGGTCATGTCAGTTACTCCTCGGTGAATTCGATATCAGGTGTGCCCCCGGCGATCAGCCGGAAGATGTCGGGTGCGGGAAGCGCAAGCTGTTGCCTCTACTCACGTGCGACACCGCCTCCCCGTGCTCTGAGATCAGAACAGGATCAGCGCGGCGCACAGTCCGGCAATGGCAATGATCGCGTCATCGAGCTTGCGGTACACCGACCGGGTGATCACGGCGCCTCATACATCGGTGCCATAGACGATGGCGTTGGCGAGAACGGCGACGGCGGCGATGATCTGGCCGGTGACGATGAGCATTTCGGCTTCCCTTCCAGTTTCTAGCAGCGCTAGAAACTGGAGCAACGATAACATTTATCGGCTAGCTTGTCTAGCGTTGCTAGATTTCGGGTCGCTACCGCGGGATCGCGCTCGGATCAGCAAGCTGCACATGCCCGTTCCGGCCGAGCGGACGCTCTCGCCGGCAAGCCGGTCACCGAACGCCGGCAGATCTTCGGCCTGCTGGTTCCGCTGGTGGTGCTGGGACTCATCGCGGTCCCGGTCCTCGTCGACCGGGGTTGCGGGCAGCCCGACCCCGTGGAGCGAGCGCTGCGGCGGCGCGGGTTGCTGTTGCCGCGTGGTTATCGCGCCGACCGCAAGTCATGGGTGATGTTGCGGCGCAAGGTGTTCCGCGATCCGACGACGCAACGCAATCGTGTGTGGCAGTCGGACTGCTGGCCTGTCTACGGCTTGCGGCCACCGAGGCCGAACGGGTCCTCGACCTGGACGATTTGCGGGCGGATCGCGGGCCGGCCGAGGTGCTCGGGCCGGCCGATGTCGTTCAGTGGAGTTCCTCGACCAGCCCGATGATGATGCCGGCGGGGCCGCGGAGGTAGCTGTACCGGTAGATGTCTTCGTATTGGGCTACCGCGCCCACGGGTTCGGCGCCGTGGGCGCGCAGGCGGTCGAGAACGTCCTCGACGTCGTCGACGACGAACGTCAGGCGAGGGATGCCCGGGGTGTTCACCGGCGCCTTCGGCGCAGTGCTGGTGGTCACCGGCGAGCGGAATGTCGAGAGCTCGACCCGGCTATGGCCGTCCGGAGTCCGTACGACGGCGATGTCTGCTCGGACACCGTCCAGTCCGAGGAGGTCGTCGGCCCACTGGCCCCCGACTGTTGCTTCGCCCTCCAGTTCCAGACCCAGTGCGACGAAGAACGCGATAGCGGCCGCGAGATCCTCGACCACAACGCCGACGTGATCCATCCGGTGGATCGTCATTGAGATTCTCCTTAAGATTCGCTACGGCCCATTTTGGCCGGGTTGATCGGTTCAGGCGCGCTGACGCTCGGCCCGCTGCTGGATCAGCTCCTCGACCGCGGTGGGCAGGGTGGTTTCGAAGTCGATCAGCTTCACCCAGGTCGGAGTGATCACGATCCGGACCATGCCGTCGTAGAGCGAGCGGACCTCCGCCTCCCACTCGACGCGCTGCTCGGGGGTCATTTCGTAGCTGCCGTTCATCTGCAGGTACTCCTCCGGGATGCCGTCGACCATGTCCAGCTCCGCCCGGCCGCGGATGAGCAGGATCTTCGGCGGATGCACCTCGGTGTCGATCGTCAGCGCGACCTCGGGGTGGTGGCGCAGATAGGGAAGCTTCGGGGCATTCTTCGTTGTGCAGACGACGATCTGTGAACCGTTCCAGGTGAAGGCGATCGGGATGTTGCGGGGTGTGCCGTCCTGGGCGACGTAGGCCATGCGCAGCAGGTCGCGGGCCAGGAGTTCCTGGCTGATCGGGAGGTTCAGGATCGCGGTGATCTGGTTCGGTTGCATGATGGTCGCTCCTTCGTCGGTGTCGTCGAGGCCCGTTCGGCTGCTCGTACCCCTGGGACGGAGCCGTCCGAGCGCTCTCGACATCCACGGCGCATGAATTTCCAGATTTTTTTCCGGATCCGATCATCGCGGCGCGTCGGAAGTCGGGTCACCGCACACAATTCCGGTTCGCTCAGCGACTCCGAGGGCAATGAGGACCTGAGCGACGGCAGTCCGAGCGTCCCCGCGTGTCTGCCCTGCCGCTAGGCACCCCGCTCCCCGACAAACAGCGCGTTTGGTACCGGCGTCGGATGCGCTGTCGGACAGGCGATCAGAGTCCACCCGCCGAACGGCCGAGCACCTCCCGGCCGACCCGAGCACCTCGGCCGGCCTCGGTTTACGCACCGAGCCGAGGAGCCGGTCTGTGGCCGGATCACGGCGATTGAAGGTTCCGGTCGAGGACAAGGTGCTGCCGGTTCTAGCCGGCGCGGCCCGGCTCGATACCTACCTCACCACGGTCGATCAGACGCGGTGCCGAAACGCGAAACATCGGCCGGAATGCTTGACTCGTTCCAGAAAACGGACGAGACTCCTGGGCGTGCCCACGGACACGGAATTCCAGCAGATGCTGCGGGGAGTTTCGCTTCGCGTGACCGCTCCGCGTATTGCGATTTTGAGTGCGGTGCACGACTATCCGCACGCCGACACGGATTCGATCATCCGCGCGGTGCGATCCCGTCTGTCAGCGGTGTCGCACCAGGCGGTGTACGACTCATTGCGCGTGCTCACCGCCGCGGGCCTGCTTCGATGCATTCAGCCGTCCGGCTCGGTCGCGCGGTACGAAACACGGGTCGGTGACAATCACCACCACGTCGTATGCCGGTCGTGCGGATCGATCGCCGATGTCGACTGCGCGGTCGGCGAGGCCCCGTGCTTGACCGCGACCGACGACCGCGGCTTCTCGATCGACGAGGCCGAGGTCATCTACTGGGGCCTGTGTCCGGATTGCGCTTCGTCGCACGCCGATTGATCGCGTCCTGATCGCAGCCCGCATACCCATTTCAGGAAGGAATGTCATGACATCCGACAGCCGCCCTCCCGCTCCTGAGACCGGAACTCGAAGCGCAAGCGAGAGCGAGAACCCGGTCATCCCATCCCCGACTCCGCAGACCGACCATCGCCCCCGCACCAACAAGGACTGGTGGCCCGAGCAGATCGATGTCACGGTGCTGCACGCACATTCATCCAAGGCCAATCCGCTGGGCGAGGATTTCAACTACGCCGAGGAGTTCAAGAAACTCGATGTCGACGCTCTGAAGGCCGATGTCGCCGCGGTCCTGACCGACTCGCAGGACTGGTGGCCTGCGGACTACGGCAATTACGGTGGTCTGTTCATCCGGATGAGCTGGCATGCGGCGGGCACGTACCGAATCGCCGACGGGCGCGGTGGCGGCGGCCAGGGGGCGCAGCGCTTCGCGCCACTCAACAGCTGGCCCGACAACGCCAGTCTGGACAAGGCTCGTCGGCTGCTGTGGCCGGTCAAGCAGAAGTACGGCAACAAGATCTCCTGGGCCGACCTGTTGGTGTTCGCCGGCAATGTCGCTCTCGACTCGATGGGTTTCCAGACCTTCGGCTTCGGTTTCGGCCGCCCCGATATCTGGGAGCCGGAAGAAGTGTTCTGGGGCTCGGAGGACACCTGGCTCGGCGATGAGCGCTACAGCGGTGACCGGGATCTGGCAAAGCCGTTCGGCGCGGTCCAGATGGGCTTGATCTATGTGAATCCGGAAGGGCCCAACGGCCGCCCGGATCCGGTGGCCGCCGCGCGGGACATCCGTGAGACGTTCGGCCGCATGGCGATGAACGACGAGGAGACTGCCGCACTGATCGTCGGCGGCCACAGTTTCGGCAAGACCCACGGTGCGGGCGATGCCGACCTGGTCGGTCCCGAACCCGAAGCGGCCCCGCTCGAGCAGCAGGGCCTGGGCTGGAAGAGTTCCCACGGGACCGGCGTGGGTAAGGACGCCATCACCAGCGGTCTCGAGGTCGTCTGGACTGCCAGTCCGACCAAGTGGGACAACGGCTTCCTGCAGAACCTGTACGGCTATGAGTGGGAGCTGACCAAGAGCCCGGCCGGGGCGTGGCAGTACAAGCCGAAGGACGGTGCGGGCGAGGGTGCCATTCCGGATCCGTTCGGCGGGCCCGCCCGAACCCCGACCATGCTGACTACGGACCTGTCGCTGCGGGAAGATCCGATCTATCGGGAGATCACCCGCCGCTGGCTGGATCACCCGGAGGAACTGTCCGAGGCATTCGCCAAGGCGTGGTACAAGCTGCTGCACCGTGATATGGGACCGCTCAGCCGCTACCTCGGGCCATGGGTTCCCGGGCCGCAGCTGTGGCAGGATCCGGTTCCGGACGTCGATCACGAACTGGTCGATGAACAGGACGTCGCGTCGCTGAAGCGAAACGTCCTCGACTCCGGCCTCTCGGTCGCGCAGCTGGTCAAGACCGCGTGGGCGGCTGCGGCGGCGAGCTTCCGCAGCACCGATAAGCGCGGCGGTGCCAACGGCGCCCGGATTCGGCTCGCACCCCAGAAGGATTGGGAGGTAAACGAACCCGCCGAGTTGGCGAAGGTGCTGCCTGTGCTCGAGCAGATCCAGCAGGAGTTCAACGGTTCGGCCTCCGACGGCAAGAAGGTGTCGCTGGCCGACCTGATCATCCTCGCCGGGTCCGCGGCGGTGGAGAAGGCGGCCAAGGATGCCGGCCACGACATCACGGTGCCGTTCGCACCCGGACGGACCGACGCCACACAGGAGAACACCGATGTGGAATCGTTCGCGGTGCTGGAACCGCGGGCGGACGGGTTCCGCAACTACGTGCGGTCCGGTGAGAAGGCTCCGCTGGAGCGTCTGCTGCTCGACCGGGCGTACATGCTCGACGTGACGGCTCCGGAGATGACGG
>NZ_BAGN01000122.1 GCF_000308835.1 Nocardia vinacea NBRC 16497
GGAATCCGGACAGTGCGTCAGGATCCGTGAGGCTGCTGATCCAGCACATATCACGCTCGCTACCGGACTCCCGCGAATATCCGAACTGGCCGGCGGCGTCGTAGGTGGCCCAGATGATCCGATCGGACGCGATGTCGCCGAGCAGCTTGTGGCTCACCATCTTCGCCACCTCGTCGATCCCGTTGGTCAGGCTGGTCGAACGATTGTCGGTGAGGTCGCCGAGCACCACGAGGCGGATGTCCACGGTCGGCGCGTAGACGCGCACGTGATAGCGGCCCGGTCCATGTGTCCGAGGCAGCGCGTAGACGAGCACAGCCTGCTCGATCAGGGTCGGACCGTCGAAGGTGCCGGCGCAGACGGTGGCCGCCTCGTTGTGGATCTGCCCGACGAGGCCCTGAATATCCGCCGAGAGGCTCGCTACGTCCTCCTCGAGGATCGTTCGCAATCGCTCGACCTTGTCCGCGAGTTGCTCTGCCACACCGGCACTCTCGTCCCGCGCGGTTTCGATCAACCGGCCGGTCGCCAGCCCGCGACCGAGTGCGGCGCCGCTGTCGGTGACGAGTTCGGCTGCCGCGGCCGCAAGCCGGGTGACCTCGCTGAACAGCTCGGCGGCGAACAACGGTTCGGCGAGCCCGCGGCCTTCCAAATGACGGTGGTATCGCGGCCTTTCGAGATAGGCCATCCTGGACGCCGAGTATCGAATGCCGCTGTCGTGTGTCCCGGTGAGGGCCTTGCCCACGCGGGCCGTCGCGTCCTCATCGAGCAGTTCCGTGAGCTCGAGCACGGGCAACTCGTGCAGAATTACCGGCTCCGAGCCATCGTTCGAATCCCAGGACGAACGGACATGCAGGTGCACCATCGCCACCTGAGCCGCGGTGTCCTGCACCTCGATCCAGCGGCGCAGCGCGCGCAACAGTCTGTCACTGTACGTTTCCTCGGTCTCAACCATCAATAGCCCCCCGGGGTCGGTCTCGACATCGAATACCACACTGTACGAGAAACTTTCGTATCCCTGCCGGTGCTGGCGGCGCTCGATCTCACGCAAGCCAGTTTGGCTAGGATTCCTCGATGAGCCCAGGCGGCCGGCGCATCTCGGATAGAGGGCCGCGCGCGTCCAGCTCCATACCGATCTCTTCCAGGGGGATCAGCGTAGGTCTCCAGGTCAGAAGTGTACTGCCCTTTGACCATTCGGGGCTTCTATCTGGCCTTCCACCCATTCCAGGGCGGCACCACCCTCAAGCCCAGCGAACTTCGGCTTCCAGCAGTGATCTGCAACATAGCCCGATAGAATTTTACGATGGCTGGAGGAACATTCCTACGACTTGAGAATGTCCGCTTCGGCGGCCCCGCACTGCTGCGCGATATCACGGTGTTCAGCCTGATAATGGCTGGCGCGCCCGTCCGAACGGATTCCTGAGCTTGAGCGGAGCGATAAGTACAGTGCGTTCGTCAACATTGTTGTGCGTGCGCAGTTTGCGCCTTCATGAACCCAACGAGCGAAAGCCCGAGCCTTTGCACCCAATACGTTAGCCGGGCGGAGTCGCGACATGACCATTCTGACCGGTTCCGCAGATCGTGTCGCGCTCGCCTTCGATGGACGCGAATACACGCATGCAGAACTCGAGTCGTTGGCCGCTAGGATGGCTGGCGATCTTGGGAATCTAGGAGTGCGTGCTGGGGAGCGTGTGGCGGCGAGGTCGTCCAGTCAGCCCGACTTCGTGATCGCTATGTTGGCGGTGTGGCGGCTCAACGCGGCAGTGGTGTTGTTCGAGCCCGGCGTGGATGCGGGACGGGGTGCACGCTCTGGTTTCGACATTGCCCGCTCTCGCCACCCGATCCTTCGTCGGCGCGGATGATTTCGACAAACTGCGCGCCGGGTTGAATGTCCAATCAATGTTCTTGGGCTCTTGCGGGACTGTACCGGTCGTATCAAGGCGTTTCAGGTCTGGCTTCCGCCACGATCCAGGCCGCGATCTGGGCGCGCGAGGTGAATCCGAGTTTGGTCAGGATGTGTTCGATGTGGCCTTCGGCCGTGCGTTGTGAGATCACCAATTTGGCAGCGATCTGCTTGTTGCTGAGTCCTTGGGCGACTAGGACGGCGATCTGCCGCTCACGCTTGGTCAATGTTGTTGATCCATGCCGTGTGTCGGTGCACTGTTCACCGAGCGCGTAGGCCACAGCAGTCACCATCCCCATCGCCTCGCCTTTCCGGAAGGCCGCGTCGAATTTGCGCGTACCGAGGCTACGACGCGCCATTGACTCACACTGCTCGTGAAAGCGGGCGATGTTCAGGAAGGTGGCCGTGGTAGTCCCCACACGCATGAGCCCCTGTGCGGCTCCTAGCAAAATAGCCACGCGCTCGGAGTCGCCATGGTCGGCGGCAGTCCAGGCCAACGCCTCCAGACTGAGTGCGGCGACCACCGAGCTATTGGGCCCCCGGTTGACTCGCAGCGATTCCTGGAGCAGTTGTTGAGCGCGGTCCCACTCGCCTTGCTGCCATACGGCAATCCCCATGTTGCGCAACGCAGCCGAGCGATACAGTAGTTCGCCTTGCGCTTCGGTGATGGAAAGTACTCGGCGGTACTGTTCGATCGCCCGAGTTGTATCGCCGCAAAGTCCGTATGCCCACCCGAAGATGGTCAGAGCACTAACATAGAGATGCCCCGTTGTGTTCGAGCTGAGCATCTCGATGGCACGTTCGAGGGCGGACAATGCGGTCGCCCCGTCGCCACTACCAAACGCGAGAATGCCTTCGGCGTAGGCGATCTGCGCCTGGATCGCAGGGGTGGAGGCCTGTTCGGCGAGCACTCGCGCCTGCCTCAAGAGGTCGGCTGCGGATTGGAAATCTCCCTGCAGCGCGGCCATCTGGCAGCCGACGCATAGGGCCTTGATACGACCAGGTACCGATCGCGACTTCCGGTGGGCGAGGACGCGGTCCAGCCAGGATCGACCTTCCCCATACAGGCCATGAAATCCCCAGAACTCGAACAGTGCCCCAGCGGTGGACAACCCCGCTGCAGCTGCTTCCTGGGTGTCCTCGGATAGACAGGATTCGAGCGCTTCGCGCAGGTTTGGCAGCTCCCTGTCGAGGCGGCTCATCCACTCGAGCTGCTGGCGGCTGATCCATCCAGCTTCTGCATCGAGTGCCAACTGTTGGTAGTAGGCGCGGTGTCGTCGGCGCAGGTCCTGGTATTCGCCGGACTCTCGCAGCTTCTGTCGACCGTAGTCTCGAAGTGTGCCGAGCATCCGGAACCGGACGATAGTGTCGGACCGCTCCCGTATCAGGATGGACTTATCGACCAGGGCAGACAGCACATCGAGGACACTGTGCTCGAGCGCGTTGGTTTCCGAGCCACGGATGAGGTCGGTGCCGCATACCTGCTCGGCGGCATCGAGCTCGCAGCTGCCGGCGAACACCGACAGCCTCGCCCACAGCCGCTGTTCGGCCGGAGTGCACAACCCGTAGCTCCAGTCCATACTCCATCGCAGCGCCTGTTGGCGCCTCGGGGCAGTGCGGTTGCCGCGGGTAAGTAGGGCGTAGCGGTCGGTGAGCCGGGACAGGATCTGGTCGGGAGACATCGTGCGCATTCGCGCCGCGGCCAGCTCGATCGCCAGCGGCAACCCGTCCAAATGGGCACAGATCCGGGCCACGGCGGCCTTGTTGTCCTCGTCGAGTTCGAAGCTTGGCACCGCCGCCGCGGCACGGTCGGCGAACAACATCACTGCATCGAATCGAGGCAGCTCAATCAGCGTCGGCTCCCGGTCAGTATCTGGGACCGTCAGCGGCATCACCCGCAGTACCGCTTCACCTGCGATGTTCAGCGGTTCGCGGGTCGTGATGAGGACCCGGAGATCCGGACAGGCTCGCAGTAACGTCTCGGTCAGCTCCGCGACAGCTTCCACCATTTGCTCGCAATTATCCAAGACAAGCAGGGTCTCTCGTGAGCTCAGGAAGCCGATCAGAATATTGACTCGCGGTGTGGCCGACTCGTCTCGCAGACCCAGGGTGGCCGCGACCACATCGAGCAGCAGCGCGGCGTCGGACACGTTCGCCAGTTCGACCAACCACGTCCCGCCTTCGAAATCGTGTCGCGCACTCGAAACGGCCCGCAAGGCGAGCCGCGTCTTGCCGACACCTCCGATTCCAGTCAACGTCACCAGCCTGGACTTCGAGAGCAGGCTGTGCACCTTAGCCGACTCGCTGCGCCGGTCGATCAAATCGGTCAGCTCGAGCGGCAGGTTGCCTGTGGTGCCCCGGACACCCGCTGCCAGCGGTGCCCGGCGAACCGGCACCGGTGGCTTCTGGTACTCGACATCCGGTTCAGCCTGCAATGCCGTCTCACCACTTGCGAATCCATGACTCCGCTGGATTTGGCGAAGGATCTCGCTCAGGGACGCCGCCGACGGCCGCTCATTGCGGTCTCGGTTCATCGCCGTCTCCACTGCGGCCGACACATCCTCAGGGATGCCGGTGTCCCGCAGGTCTGGAACCGGGTGGGTAGTGATCCGGACAAATTGTGTCACCACGCTCTCACCACTCAGCCGTTCGAACGCAGCATGCCCGGTCAGCGCACAAAACAAGGTGGCGCCGAGCCCGTACACATCCGCGGCCGGGGTCGGCGGCCCGCTCTCGAGGACTTCCGGTGCGGTAAACGCTGGCGACCCTGTCACAATCCTTGCCGCCGTCCGAAACCCACCAACGATGCGCGCGATACCGAAATCGGTCAACGCCGGCTCACCGTACTCGGTGAGCAGAATATTGCCCGGCTTCACGTCCCGATGCACGATACCGAGCCGATGCGCGCTGGCAAGGGCCCCGGCGATCTTCACCCCGATCGACACCACCTTCTCCACTGAGAGCGGGCCATGCTGGCGGATCCACGCATCCAGGGAATCCAGCGGGTAGTACGGCATCACCAAATAGGGGCAACCGCTCGTGGTGGCGCCGGTCTGCAGCACCGTGACGATATTCGGATGCCCGGTCAACCGGCCCATCGCCCGCTGCTCGCGAACAAACCGCGCCCGATTGTCATCGTCCAGTTCCGCAGTCAGTACCTTCACGGCCACCGTCCGGTCCAACCCCGGCTGCCAACAGCGATACACGACACCGAAACCACCGCGCCCAATCTCCACGGCGTCCTCGAAACCAGCCGCAGCCAACTCCGCCGTGAGCGGTGTCATGACCTCACGGCGCGTCCGCATCGGATCATCGTCGGTCATCGGCTCGATGCGATGCGATGCGACCAGCAGGCCTCCGGATGTCAGGCAACATGCGCTCACCTTTCGCCCACCCTCAGCGTATCGCCAAAGAATGAGCACCGGCATGCCGAGAATTTCATCCAGAGAACGCCGAGGAGAATGATGTGAAGTCCTCGCCCGGCAGCTTCGAAAGCACACTGGAAACGCAGCGGCAACTGCGACCACATGCACCACCGACGCCAATGCCGCGCTCAGATCGTCCGCGCCGGTTACCGCACAATGCGGCGCGCCCGGCGACAATTCTCACCCTTTCCCAGCATCTCCAGCAAACTCATCGAACCCGATGTCAATGCCAGAGACGCTACGGTGGGTTCCTCCAAGACACGCCCTTTGGAGTGCTGCTAGTAGCAGCAAGTCGCTGTGCCCGCCGAGGTAGCGCATCCGGACTCGGATTGGTTGGAATGGAAGGGCGAGACCAGGCATATCACGGATAGTCGTCCCGCCTATGCTGTCGTCGGTTCTTGCCCGTCGGAAGACTGTCCTCGAATCGTCGGGGCCCCTTCCTAGGTCGAGAGGGTGGCATGGATGAGTGGCTGCGGCGAGGTCTTGTCGGCTGGGTCGACTCCACGGTGGCGTGCCGCGGGGCTGTTTCGCGGTCGCGTGGGTGAATCAGCGGTCGGTGTCTCACGATCCGGAGGGGACGCACCGCGACCAGCAGTTCGGTATCGCGGCGGAATTGGCTGCGGCCGGGTTCGATGATGCGCAGGAGACCGGCCGGGGCGGTTTAGGTATCGGGTATCAGTAAGTCGAGGGCTCGCTCGACCGCCAGGTAGCGGTGAAGGTGATGGCGATCGGACAAATAGTCGCATCCGGGGTGCCCCGCAAAGTAGATGCGCGCAACCCTATGTTCTGAAAATCGAAACATGTTTTGACAATTGCGATTTGGTGTGTCAAAGCACGTTGGTGCCGGCGGAATGGACCGTGTTCGATGCTCCGAAACCTCTTGCGCGACGCCGTGATTGGTGTCACACTCATGAACACCGTTCCGTATAATGAAACACATCAGGAGAACTCAACGGGGTGCATGCTGCCGACCTCGGCCGCCCTGTCGCGCCGAGGGCGCCTACACCCCCCGAATTCGCAATATCTTTCGTTTCCCATACGCACAGATTGGTGGGCGCATTGCTCTGCCCTTACTGTTGTTGATTTCCATGCCCGCCTGAAATGTGACAGGAGCGGGTCTCTGTTCTCGCGCCGGTGAATCCGTGCGATTTGGCGTCCCTGTGTGCGCGAGATATCTGCCGATGCATGTCGCGAGTGGTAGCGGATATTCGGCTGCCCGCATGCCGTACCACCAGAAAGAATTACGATGTCTGACACAATCCCCTCTGCATCGACCGAAATCGGTTCCGCCGCTGAGCGATCCGGCGGTTTTCCACTGATGCTGGCGTTGATTTTGCCCGCCCAGCTGTTATCGGTCGCCGGCATCGCCGGAGGTGTAGCGCAGCCGCATATCGCTGAACACTTCCGCACCACCGACATCGTCTGGTTCAATCTCGCCACATTGCTGGTATCGCTGTTCACGCTGCCGTTCGCCGTCAAGCTCGGCGATGTCCATGGCAAGCGCCGCGTGATGTTGATACTCGCAGCCGCCGGCATCATCGGCGATGTCGTGTCCGCGCTGGCTCCGAGTTTCGCTGTACTTCTCATCGGTCGGGCGATAGCCGGTCTCTACGGACCGATCGTGGCGCTGATTCCCGCCTGCATCCGGGAGTGTTTCCCGGCTAGACGGGTAACGATGGCATACGGCGTGGTCATGGGCTCGGTCGGACTCGTGATCCTGGTGACCCCCTTGGTTGTCGGCCATCTGATCGATTCCTTCGGATGGCGCAGTGCGATGTGGTTGCTGACCGGCCTGACAGTCATCGCGATGGGCATGCTGGCGCTCATGCCGGAAACCCCGCGGCGCGGACGGTTCACGGACGAATTCGATTGGCTCGGTGGACTTTTGCTCGGCGCAGGAGTCGCACTCCTGGCATACGGCGGCGGCAATCTGTACAGCTTGGGTTGGACCGCTGCGCGGACAGCCTGGCCGCTGCTTGTGGGCCTTGTCGCGCTGACCGCCTTCGTATCGGTCGAACTGCGGTCTGCCCATCCGATTGTCGACGTGCGGATGCTGGCTCGACGCCCGGTCGCGATCGTAATCATTACTGCTGCGTTCGTTCAATTCGCGTTCATCGTTTCTCCGACGGTCCTTTCGTTCTTGGCTCAGTACCCCCGAATTCCTTTCGTTTCCGACGGATTCGGGTGGTCGGCCACCCATTACGCGGTCGTCGGCATACCGGCCGGGACGGCCACCGTCGCGGCGGCCGTGGCAACTGGCGTTCTGCTGAAACATGTCGGCCCCCGGCCGCTTTGGCTGGCAGGCGCTGCCGCGCTCGTGGTCGGGCTGGCGGTATTCGCCCGCTATCACCACGACACTGCGCAGGTCATCGTCGCTTCTGTGCTGGTCGGCCTTGCCGGCGGTGTAGTGATGGCCTGTGGCACCGCGATGGTCGTCTCGGTTGTCACCGCCGATGACCAGGCGACCGTCAACGGCATCGCCTACCTGGTCCTGCAAATCGTCGGCGGTTTCGGTTATCAGATGCTGTTCACCGTGCTTGCTACTCATCAGGTCGTGCTGCAAGGTGTTCCGTTCTATTTGGACGACGCGTACGTAAGTGCCTACTGGTTGCTCACTGGAATTGCGGGGATCGGGCTGTTGGCCGCTGTTCTGCTGCCGCGGATCCAGCGCCCGTTGGATGCGCTCGCAAGCTCGACTTCGAAACGTTTGGATGCACAGGAGATTTGATCCTCGCTGGATACTTTGCTATGAGTCCTGTAATTCAGGACGAAGCTTTCGTGAGGTAGGACCCATTTTATGATGGGGTGGCCCAGATCACATGCTGCCGCGCCGCATCGATCTGCTCAATGACGAGGAGAAACCTAGATGATCACACTGAATGATTTCGATTCCAACGCGCCATTTCTGGCGCAGCTGAATGAAGCCGGCGACGAACCGGTCATCATAGTGAACACTTTCCTGGCCCCGGAGGGCCGAGTGGAGGACGTTATCGAGATATGGCGCCAGGATTCCGACATTATGAAAGCCAAACCCGGATTCATTTCAGCCCAGCTGCATCAAGGCACAGCGGACAGCCGAGTACTTACCAATGTCGCCGTGTGGGAATCGACGAAGGCTCTTCAGGAGGCCTTCGTCAGCCCCGACTTCCAAGGCCTGCTGCCCGCGTATCCAGATGGCTCCGTGGCGTATCCGCACCTGGTGCGCCCTGTCGCGGTGCCGGGGATCTGCCTGGGTGCGCCATGGGATACTGCAGCCGCGGGCTTTCAGGAGCCCGGTGACTCAGCCGGCCCGGCCATCGAGTTCTTCGAGCTGACCCCGGAATTGCCCGTCGCCAGCCAACTCGCTTCCACTGAAAGCGATTTCATGCTGCTAGATGTCCTGATAGCACCCGAGGGCGCAGTCGAGCAGGCGATCGCGGCCTACCAGCAGACAGGTGCCTTTATGAAGCAGCAGCCGGGGTTTATTCAGGCCCAGCTCTATCGTGGCACCAGCGGCAGTGGCGTGCTGATCAACCTCGCGGTCTGGGAGTCCGGCAAGGCCCTGTTCGATGCGGTCTCGGACCCGGGCTTCGCCGCGGTGACCGCAGCCTATCCGGTCGGGAGCCGCTGCACTCGCCATGCGCTCCGTCGCGTCGCTGTACCGGGCGTGTGCGTTGCCTGACGAGCTGAACGTGGCGCTGCCGACGACTACCAAGGCGGTGCGGATATTCGAGCACGGTGGACCAGAATGCCTCGTATATAACGACTTTCCGCTCGAACCAGTGGGCCGGCGGGATGTGCTGGTCGCTGTGCATTCGGTGTCGGTATCGGGGTGGGACCTGAGATACCGCAGCGGTCAGGTCAAGGGTGTGAACCTACCCGGACGCCGCGCGCTGCCGATGCCGCAGCAGTTGGGCCGGGAGGCATCGGGAACAGTGATTGCTGTCGGCGCAGATGTATCCGGGTTCCGGCCTGGTCAGCACGTGGTCGGCGTTGTGCATCCGGAGAACCCGCGCTCGCCCGAGACATACCGGGGGCTGGGCAACCTGTCCACTGGTATCGATGTCCCCGGCCATGCCGGACTCGGCTCCTACGCTGAATATCTCATCCGTGACCAGGACCTGTGGTTGCCTGTGCCGGAGCATGTCGACATGGAACAGGCCGCGCTGACGCTGTGGCCGTATGCCACCGCCCATCGGGTGATTCGAGACCGCCTGCGTGTGGCGTTGGGGGAGACCGTGTTGGTGTGCGGTGCGTCTGGAGGGATGGGGGAGGCGACGATTCGGCTCGCCTGCTTGGCAGGTGCCCGGGTCGCCGTTACGACCCGCTTTCCGGCAATGATCGATGCGTTGCACGAGATAGGAGCCGAGGAGGTCGTGGTCAGCGATGATCGCGAGGTCGCGGTCGCCCGGATCCGGGAATGGAGTGGCGGTGCAGGTGTCGACCATGCCGTCGACTACAGCGGCAATGCCGAACTTTTCCGGCTGGCCATCGATTCGCTGCGACTGGGCGGGCAGATTTGCCCGGCGGCCGGTGCACAGCGCGGCGACGGGCCGATACCTCTGACGATGCACGACTTCACCCGACTGGAGATGAGCATGGTCGGCGTGCGTGGCGCGCGCCACCAGGATGCGTTGGTGGTGCTGGATCTGCTGGCGCGCGGGTTGATCGGCATCCGGGTGGCGGCTCGATTCCCGCTGTCGGAGGCGGCCGCCGCGCACGCTCTGCTGGAGAACGCCACAGACCTGGTGGGACGGGTGGCCCTATATTCCGATTGATGACATCGGATCAGCGGCTCGTTTCGCAGGAAGACGGGTGATGCCCACCCGATCGGGGGGCATCACCCGTCTTCCTGCGAAACCTCTTGCGCAGTAGGACAGCTCAGCCGACTGTCAGCCTCGCTGGCAACGATTCGAGGCCGCGCAGGATATTGTTGAAATGCCGGACGGGTGTACCGACCTCGATTCGCGCGACACGAGCGACCATTGCGCGCAAGATCGCTTCACCTTCGAGAGCCGCCAGCGCTTGGCCGGCGCATCCGTGCAGGCCGTAGCCGAATCCGAGATGGTCGATATTGCTGCGCTGGACGTCGAATCGTTCGGCGTCGGTCCATTTGCGTTCATCCCGGTTGCCCGAACCGAAGAGGACTGCCAATCGGGAACCCGCGGGAACCGTGGAATCCTCGACGGCCCAGTCCACCCGGGCGGTTCGGCCGAATACCTGAACCGGTGATTCGTAACGCAGGACCTCCCGGAATGCCTGCGGGATGAGTGCCGGGTTCGCCCGCAGTGCGTCCCACTGTTCCGGATGTTCGGCCATCAGCCAGATCGTGTGACCGAGCGCGTGCACCGTGGTGTCCATCCCCGCGGTCACGTACGTCATCACCAGCCACGGGGCAGCGGAGGCGGGGACCTGGCCCGCGTCGACCGCGTCATAGACGGCCCTGCCGAGGCTGTCTTCGGCCAACTCCTCCCGGGCGGTGTTGAGCATGACGTATTCGGCCAGATGCTGCAGCTTCGGAAGAGATTCGAAGGTGCGATCGTTCGCCGGGCCGAAGCAGTTGAAATTCGCATCGATCAAATCGAGCAATTGCTCTCGTCCGCGTAGGGGCAGTCCGATCAGGTCGCCGACGATCTCGACAGGAAACCGTCGCGCGAAGTCCTTTACCGCGTCGAAAGAGCCTCGAGCTATCACCTGGTCGACGATCTTTTCTGCCCGTTGCGCGATATCTGGTGCGAGGTTTCGAATCGCGCGAGGAGCCAGCTTGGACGACAGCACGCCGCGGAGACCATCGTGAATCGGTGGATCAGCCCGGATAATGCCCTCCCCGATGTACTCGTTGAACTGCTTGTTCAACGCAATATCGGCGGACGAGAACGACTTCCAATCGCCGAGGACATGGCGGGCTTCCTGGTAGCGAGCCACGGCGAATACATCGTGGCGGCTCAGATAGACAATCGGCCCCGCGTCGCGCAGCGTGCGAAATACCGGATAGGGATTCGACATCACTTCTTCGGAGAAGATGTCGATATCTGAAATGGGAATGGCGGCAAGGGAATTGGTCACGGTATCTCTCAGTGCTCGGGTGGATGCTGGGCTAGTTTCGTGAGTTTGGGTGCCGAAATCGGGTAGTTCACCGCCGCTGCGGTGCCGAAGGCGGTTTCGGGATCGGCCGGCGGCCACACCAGCAGCGCTCGTCGGTCCTCGATCGAGCCGTCGGCGACGGTCGGCTCGCCCACCGGTGGCAGCTGTCCGGCCAAGCGGATACGCAGGCCGAAGACCTCGGTCCAGAAGAACGAGGGAGTACTGCCGAGCTTCGAGTCCGGTGTGCATCCCAGTAACGTCGCTGCCGCAATCGTGGCTTGTGACAATGCATTCGACCAATGTGGACTCCGCGCCCGCCGCCTGCCGGGGCCGCCGGGCAGGCTGACGACGTCGCCAGCCGCGACGATGCCAGGTGCTGCCTGGCAGGCACGGTCGACGATCACCCCGTTGTCCAATGGCAGCTCGCTGTCGCGCAGCCACTCGATATTGGGGACGTCGCCGATCGCGGTAACGATGATGTCGGCCTCGGCCAGCGTGGTGCCATCGGTTGCCTGCAGTCGACCCGCGGCGTCATTGGCGATGCGCACCCCGGCAGGGGACACGAGAATTTTCACGCCCTTTTCCGCGGCCGCGGTCAGGCACATGTCGGATAACAGGGGACCGAGACGGCCAGCCAGCGGCGTGATCTGGTCGACTACGGTGACCGATTTACCCAGGGTGGCCGCCGACGATGCCACCTCCATCCCGAGGAATCCACCACCTGCGACGGCTACGCTGCAGACGCTGTCGAGGCACTCGCGTAAATACACGGCGTCGTCGAGCGTACGCAGGGTGATTTCGCTCGCGGGTTGCCCGGATAACCGACGTGCCTTAGCCCCTGTGGCGATGACAAGGCCGTCGTAGCCGATGGTTTCGCCATCATCGAGCCGCACTCGTTGTCTGTCTCGATCCAGTCCAACCGCGGCGACGCCGGTATGCAGCTCGATGTCGGCGTTGCTGCTCAGGAACACACTATCGGCGGTTTCGGATCCGGTCAGCACACCCTTCGACAGTGGCGGCCGGGTGTAAGGCGGATGGTGCTCGTCGCCGAGCATGGTGATAACGCCGTCGAACCCGAACCTGCGTAGGGCGCTCGCTGTCGCGCAGCCCGCCTGTGACGCGCCGACGACGACAATTCGACGAGCGGTCACGGAAGTTCGACCGAGCTCGAAAGGCTCAGTGCTACAACCGGACAGGCATGCACTGCGGCATTGGCGAGCGGTTTCTGCTCTGCTGAGATCTCAGCAAGGTCGATGACCGGCTCGTCGTTGTCATCGAGATGAATCAGTGCTGGTGCGACTTGCTCGCACATGCCGTAGCCCTCGCAGCGATCCATATTGACGGACAAACGGTGAAATTCATTCGGCGCCATAACAACTCCTGATATTGCCGCGCATCGCTAAGTGACCACGGCACTGATGGATTCGCCAGCTGCTGAAGCAGGTCTGGTCCCTTATGCGGCCCAGGGCCAGATCGGTGCGTGGTCCGTGACCTGCGTACGCGCGGGTCATCACCGCACACACACGACTGTGGTTTCAGTCACAAGGAGCGAGCAACGGTATTCCGCTCTGCAGAAAACGCAGGTTATTCGCGAGGAGTTAATGACCGAGGCAAGAGGCATCGACTACAGCGTCGATGCCCTGGGGGTGTAGCGGTGCTCAGGCGTCAACCAAGGTGAGCCGTCGTGAGATGTCGACCGCCGCATCGCGGACCGCGACCTTCACCGAATCCAATTCGGCGCGAGGCACCCGAACAGCCAATGCGGCCACGCTGACGGCGGCGCAGACGGAGCCGACCGCATCCCGGATCGGCGCAGCGACACCGAGAATGTGCTCGTCGAGCTCACCCTGGGACACCGCGACGCCGCGCTTGCGGATCTGGACGAGGCGCGCCCGGAGATCGTCTGGGTTCGTCAGGGTCTTTGCGGTGAATCGTTCGAGCGGAGCGGAACTCAGCACTGCCGACACTTCCGCAGGGTCGGCCCACGCCAGCAGAACTTCCGCCGCGGCACCTGCGTTGATGGGCAGCACATGGCCACGTTCGTACGTGAGTCGCACGGCGCGACGAGCTTCGACCAGGTCCAGACAGACCACCGAGCGGCCGGAGCGGCGGGTGAGCAGCACCGTCTCGTTGACCTGCTCGGACAGCGTGCGCATCACCGGAAGTGATACCTCTGACAAACCGACCCCGGCACGGGCCACGCGAGCGAGTTCGAATATGCGAGGGCCCAGCCGGAAGCCGTGCGGTGCCTCCTCGAGGAACCCACGACCGACGAGGCTCTGCAGGTAGCGATACCCGGTGGACCGGGCCACCCCGAGCTGTTCGGCGATTTGGGCGCCGGACCACGACGGTTTGTCGCTGGTGAAGAGCCCGAGTATGTCCAGCGCTCGGTCTGCGGTCGAATTGCGCTCCCGATATCCGGCGGTGGGGCGGTTTTCTGCCGGTGTCACGTAGGCTCCCAAATGTAGATAGGTCCTGTAAATCAGGACATTGTTTTTATTGCACAGGACACCATCCTACTGTGGTCGTATCGGTTTCCGAGGTCGAAAGGTGAGTCCGTGGCGTCAACGCAGTCGCTGGGCAGAGTGGATGTCGCGGTATGTGGCGCGGGGCCGGTAGGCCTCACGGCCGCCGCACTGCTCGCTGCCCGCGGTGTCGACGTGATGGTGCTCGAGCAGAACGAAACCACCAGCGATGAGCCGAAGGCGATCAGCATCGACGACGAATCGCTGCGGGTGTTCCAGCAGGCCGGGATCGTGGACAAGATCCTGCCGATCGTGGTCCCGGGCACCGGAACCTGCTACTACGACCGCAACGGCGATGTGCTGTTTCATGCGCGGGGATCCGAGCCTTTGCGCTTTGGATATCCATTCAAGAATCCCTTTGCCCAGCCCGATCTCGAGCGCGCACTGGTGTCCGCCCTGGCGGCAGCACCAAATGTGTTGTTGCGCTTCGGGACCCGGGTGACCGGTTTCGAGCAGCATCCCGACCGTATGCGTATGCGGGTGGAATCCGCTGGTGTGGAGCACTTCCTCGACGCCGATTATGTGCTCGGTTGTGACGGCGGACGTTCGGCGACTCGATTGCTGCAGGGCATCGACATGACGGGCCGCAGCTATTCGGATGTGTGGCTGGTGGTCGACACTCTCGATGATCCACACACCGAGCGGTTCGCGATGCATCACGGGGATCCGGAAAGGCCGTATGTCGTCGTACCGGGCCTGGATGGGCGGTGTCGCTACGAGTTCCGGCTTTTCGACGGCGAGGGTGCGGCGGGGGAGCAGCCGTCGTTCGAGCTCATCCAGCGGTTGGTCGCGCGTTACCGGTTGATCGAGCCGCATCAGGTAGAGCGTGCGGTCAACTATCGGTTCAACGCTGTCGTCGCCGACGAGTGGATGATCGGACGGTCTCTTCTGCTGGGCGATGCCGCGCATATGATGCCGCCTTTCGCCGGGCAGGGCCTGAACTCCGGAATCCGCGACGCGGCGAATCTGACCTGGAAGGTCGCCGACGTTCTCGCGGGTCGGCTCGATGAGTCGGTGCTGGCCAGCTATCAGACCGAACGCGCGCCGCACGCGCTGGCGACGGTGCGCATGTCCGAACGGCTCGGTCGCGTGGTGATGACCACGTCGCCCGGGCTGGCCCGCCGTCGAGACGACGCCGTGCGGCGAGCGTTGCAGACCGATGAGGGCCGCGCCTACCTCGAGCAGATGCGGTACCGGCCTGGACAGCGTTACACCGCCGGCCTGGTGGTTCTTGACGGCGGGTCGGACGATGTGGGACTACCGATCGGTCAGCCGCTTGTCTTCGACTCGGTCGCTCACGACCTGCGCCGCCTCGATGAAGTACTCGGCGACGGCTGGGCTGTGATCGGTGTCGATGTCCCCGAATCCGACTGGGCTGCAATACAACCCATCTCCGAGGCACTGGCTGCTCGTCATGCACTCGTGGTTACCCGGGAAAATCTGCCGCGGACGTCTCAACGCGTACTCATCGACGTCGACGGTGCGCTGGTTCGCGAGTTCTTCCGCTACCAGGGCAGGTTCGTGCTGATCCGGCCGGACCATTTCGTCGCGGCCGCATGGGCACCGCAGGACTCGACCGATATCGCTGCCCGAGTCCTGGCTTGGACACCCGGATCGGCGGCGACTTCTTCTACAGAGAGGGCATTCAGCCATGGATAAACCACAGCGAATCGTGCTAGCGGAACGTGATGCGGCGGGGACTCTGACACGAACAGCGGTGTCGCACATCGGATTCTCCGTACCGGATGTGGCTGCCACGGCGCAGTTCTACGGTCGCGTGCTCGGCTTGGTGGTGCACGAGGAACTCGCCCATGGTGGACTGCGGCTCGGATGGGGTGCCGGACACCATGTCATCGACTTGGTCGAGGGGCAGAAAGGGTTGCGCCACTATGGTTTCGAGGTCCGCGATCCCCAAGGCGTCGAAGGTATCGCCAAGCGCCTGACCGCCGCGGGTTACACCGTCAGCGAGCTCGACTCGGTTCATATCGATGCTGCCGTCGGCGACTCGCATGGCATCGCCGTCGCCGATCCGCACGGTACCGAGGTCCATTTCCATACCACGGTCCAGCGACAAGGTGAGATGGCCGCCGATACCGGTCGCAGGCCGATCAAGTATCAGCACATCACCCTCGGCACCGATGATGTCGAGGCAATGGCCAGGTTCTATGTTGACGTTGTCGGCTTCCGCATCTCCGATCAGCTCGACGACGGCCGCTTCGCCTGGCTGCGCAGCGACCGCGACCACCACACCCTTGCAGTGGTGAATGTCGGCAGCGGCGGCGACATCGACCACTACTCTTTCGATCTATTCGAGTGGGCCGACTTCAAGGCGTGGTGCGATCGCCTGGCCGACGAAAGCGTCGATGTCACATGGGGTCCAGGGCGACACGGTCCGGGCAACAACCTGTTCGTGTTCTTCGATGACCCCGCCGGTAACCACATCGAACTGTCGGCGGAGATGGAGAAGTTCCACGACGACCGCGTCACCTACGTGCCGCGCCGCTGGAAGCCGATCCCCAACACCGTCAACCTCTGGGGCGGCCAGCTCGCCTCGTGGCGTCACACCAGCGAAGGAAAATAGGCAATGGCATATGCGACTTATGAGCAGGGCGGACAGCGACAGGTCGGCGAGGTGCAGGGATCGACTCTGGTGCCGTTGAACGGGCTCGAGGAAATCGGCGCGGCAATTGACCTGGATGTTCTCGCTGCCGCGACTCGCATGACCGACAGCGCCGTCGACATCGACTCGGTGCGGCTGTTGCCGGTGGTGCCGAACCCGTCGAAGATCTTCTGTGTCGGACTCAACTACCGTGAGCACGTCACCGAGTCGAAACGTGAGCTGCCCACCTATCCGGTCCTGTTCGCGAAGTACGCCGACAGCTTGCTCGGCGCTTTCGACAACATCGTGCTGCCTCCGGAATCGTCGCAGGTCGACTATGAAGGTGAGCTCACGGTCGTGATCGGCCGTGGCGGGCGCCGGATTTCCGAAGACGATGCGCTCGACCATGTACTGGGCTACACCGTCGCGAACGACATCACGATGCGCGACTTCCAGTACAAAACCCATCAGTGGATGCAGGGCAAGGCATGGGATGGCAGCACTCCCCTCGGCCCCTATCTGGTGACTCCGGGTGAGGTCGATCTGGATCATGCCGGGATCCGGACGGTCCTGAATGGAGAGACGGTCCAGGAGTCGGATCTGTCGATGCTCATCTTCTCGATCCCGCGACTTATCGCCACCATCTCCACATTCACCACGTTGCGTCCTGGCGATCTGATCCTGACGGGCACTCCGGGCGGTGTCGGCTATCGGCGCGACCCGCAGCTGTTCCTGAAGGACGGTGACGAGGTCAGTGTCGAGATCGACGGTGTCGGGTCGATCCGCAACCTGATCCGGGCGCACTGACAGCTGAATATCTCTGGGGCACAACCCCAATCGAGACGAGGAGGTCTCCATGAGCGTCGTAGTCGAAGACGTCATGATCATCGGATCCGATAGGCCGCTGCGCAGCATCGACCGTGACGAGCAGCTGCTGCTGGCGCCCCCGTATCCCAGCAAGATGCCGATCAAGCTATGGCGAGACCAGGAACCCCTGCCCGTCGTGCACTACCCACCGGAGTACCGGGCGCAGCCTTTCGCCCCGCCGCGTGGCGTCTACGAGAATGCCCAGGTCCGCGTCGAATGGCAGACCATGGACAATCGGCAGCCGTTCTATCACCGCAACTGCGATGTCGACGAGATCTCCTACCAGATCGACGGTGAACGCACATTGATGACTGAACTCGGCATCGTCGAGCACCGGCCGGGGGAGTTCTCCCGGATCACGCGCGGTGTGGCCCACGACAACTACGGTCGCACCGAGAGCCATCTGTTGTTCTACATCCCCGCGCCTGTCGAGGAGCTGGCCCCACCGGTGCGGACCTCGCAGCCGATGTCGCCGCCGTTCGCGGGTTGGCAGCCGGGGGAAGTCAACGAGGCGGTCACCCAGTGCATGGGGACACCCGGACACGACATCGCCGTTTTTCCAACGGACGAGACGTTGTTGCTCGACCGCGTGCACTCCGAGTCCGACCGGATGACGGTCTTGTCGATCAGCGACGATATCGGCTACAGCTGGCTCTACACCGCGTCGACGGTCCGTCTGGGAACCGTCACCGTGAATCCGGCGGGTGGCATCCGGCGATACCGGCGCACGCTCGACGCCGACGAGATCCAGTATCAGATCCGCGGCACCCGCACGTTGCTGACCCAGCGGGGCATCGTCGAACTCCGGCCCGGCGACTTCGTGCGAATCCCGCTCGGCGTCGCGCATGCCAGCATCGCCGACGAGTCGTCCACACACATTAGCTTGCAATCGCATCTCGAACTGCCGCAGATCGCCGAGACCGATCGGACCGCGGACTCGTTCTCACCCGAGCGGCTCGCCGCAGCGATCGAAAGGAACCGAGCATGAGCATGCTCGCGGCACGAGCCCACGCCGACGCGAACCGCCTTGTAGTAGAAAAGATTCCGGTGCCCGAACCAGGCCCCGACGATGTGATCGTGAAGGTCTTCTCCGCGGGATTGGCACCGGGGATGATGTCACTGCTGGCAATGGGGGCGTTCAAGCATCTCCCCACAACCCTGGGACACGAGGCCGCAGGCACCATCGCCGCGCTCGGTACTCAGGTCACCGGCATCACCGTCGGTGATCGCGTCCGGGTGCATCCGAACCTGAACTGCCGCAACTGCGTCTACTGCCGTACCGACCGCGACATGATGTGCGCCCAACAGGCCATGATCGGCCACGCCGCGTTCAGCAGCGTGCCGATGCCGCTCTACGAGCGATACCACAACGGCGGTCTCGCCGAATATGTGCGCGTGCCGCACTGGCTGATCGACCCGCTGCCCGACAACGTCAGCTTCGATGTCGGGGCGAAGGTACACGACTTGGCCAACGCTGTGCGCATCCTGAAACTATCCGATCTCCCACTGGGCGCGACCGTGATCGTTACCGCGGCGACCGGCACCATGGGCACCGCAACGATCAAGCTGGCCGAGCACTTCGGTGTCGGCCGACTGATTCTGGTGGCGCGCAGCGCAGACCGGCTGGATTCGGTAACACGGCTTTCCCGCGGGGTCGACGTCGATACCGTTGCGCTCGAAGAACTTCCAGCGGACTGGGAATCGAACGGCGGCCTCACCCAGCGTCTCCGCGGGCTGGCGCCGGAGGGCGCGCACGCGGTGATCGACTACATCCCCACCGGCCCCGCAACCGGCCAGACGATGACCGCCTTGGCAACCGGGGGTGTGATCGCCCATATGGGAGGCAACACCACGCCGATTCCGGTGCCGCCATTGGGTTTGATGGTCAACTGCTGGCGATTCATCGGAACACGCGCCTGCACCCGCAACGATGCTCTGGACGTGCTGAAACTACTCGAGACCGGCGTTCTCGACGCCGAGGAACTGATCACGCAGCGCTTTGCGCTCGTCGACACGGGCACGGCGGTCCAGCAGATGCAGCAACGCGACCATCCCATGTGGATGACTGTCGTGAACCCTTGATCACCCACCAGATGAAGGCATTAGCAGCATGAATCTCACACATTACGGTCACGCCTGTGTACTGGCCGACATAACGGTCGGGGACAGCATCCGACGCGTCCTGTTCGATCCCGGGACGTATTCACTGGACTTCGAAAGCGTGCGCGGGATCGACCTCGTACTGATCACACACGCTCATCCCGACCATTTGGACGTTGATCGACTCGTCACACTTCTGTCCGACAACCCCACAGCCGAACTCGTCCTCGGCGCCGCCAGCCACGCCGCGCTCGCCGATCGAGCCGAAATCGCAGCGGACCGGATACATGTCGTCACACCCGGTGAAAAGCTGTCACTGCGAGGTATCGATATCCAGGTGACAGGCGGTGAACACGCTTGCATCCATTCCGCGGTTCCGACGACACCGAACAACGGCTACATCGTCAACGGCGGTTTGCTGCACCCGGGCGACGCGTTCGATGAAATCCGTGCTGCGGTGGACGTACTGCTGCTCCCGATCGGTGGTCCCTGGATGAAGATCGGCGAGGGCATCGACTGGTTGCGGACACTGGCGCCGCGGGTAGCCGTGCCGATCCACCAGGCGGGCCTCGCTCCGGTCCACCAGAACATGCATTGCGCTCTGCTGCGGAACCTGGCGCCAGCGGAAACCGAGATTGTGATTCTTGACCATGCCGTGCCGCAGAGCGTTTCCAACGCAGGAAGTAACCGCGCATCGGTGTGAAATGGATCGAATTATCGCGAACTCGTGGCAGTACCTGAACTGCGGAATGTCGCGCTGGGCTCCGTCCATTGTGGGGCAACCCATGCCGATGAAGAGTACAAGCGCTCGAAATTTCCACTGACGCAGTGGGATTGGTCGGTTCCGCAGCGATGGCATCTCGGCACGCGTTGACCCAACGGTTGCGCCGGTCGGTGAGACTGACCTGCGCGCTGCCCCCGCCCGGCCGAGGGGCGGACCGTGCTCGTTCATGGCACATCCCGGCCCCCGGTCGTTCAGCGTGGCCTAGGATTGGTCGGTGATCAATACGTGCTCGGTGGTCACGACCGAAAAGCTCGCCGCAGGATCTACGTAATTATCGTACCGATGCATCATCGACGGGAGCACGGTCGAGAAATCCTGTAAGGAATCGACCCATGTCTCGACAATCGCGCCATAGTCTTGGCCGGTCGACGCGCCGGTGCCGCCGCTCTCGGCATAAAGGGCGGCACCACTTTCGGCAATGTTGTGGACCCTTCTCGAAGCTATTGATCGAAATTCATTCGAGCCGGCCAATAATTCTGCCTCGTGGTCTATCCAGGTGAGAAGTTCGGACCGATCGACTTCGGGACGGCGCACGAGGAAATCGAACACGCGATAGCGGCTGACGTGCGACTCGCACAGCACCACTCGTTCGTCCATCTCGATCGCCATCGGTGGCCCGCTGAGGAACTCGCTGGCAATGTACTCTTCGTCAGGCTTTGTCGCCGCCTTGTGATCTTCGTTCTGAAGCGCCTTGCGGAACAACGTCGCGTCGTCGCAGACGTGTTCAACGATCATCGGAACTTCCGTTCGCTGAGCATAGAGAGTGTGCCGCGTGAAAGCCGTGTCGGGCTGAACTGTCCGGTTAATGATGTATCTCCGGAAAACGCCTTCGAACGCATGGTGACGCAGTACGGCTATTGCGTGCCTATCGATCACATAATCCTGGCATTCGATATTCCTGCGCGGATCTCTGCTGGTCAGTACGAGATATTCCTTGAACACGAAAGGATTTCTATTCTCGGATGAGTTACTGGGCTGTCCATCCACCGTCGGCCAGCACACTGCTACCCGTGATCAGGGTGGCGGCGGGCGATGCGACGAACGCGATTACTTCTGCAACTTCCTCGACTGTTCCGATACGACCGATCGGGATCTTGTCGATAAGTGTCTTCTGGCTCTGCGGGTCGTCAAGGAAGGGGCGCGTCATCGGTGTCTCGATAAAGGTCGGCGCCACCGAAACAACCCTGACGCCCGCAGGTGCCAGTTCGACGGCAAGCGCCTTTGTCAGTCCTTCGACCGCGTGTTTCGTAGCGCAGTAGAGTGTGCGATCCGGAGCTCCCACATGACCCATCTGGCTCGATACGTTGACGATGACGCCGGTTGCGTTCCGGTCCATAGCCTGGCGGACGAATAGTTGCGTGGCACGAAATACCGCGCGGACATTCAGGTTCAGCAGCGTATCCAAATCATCGACCGTAACGTCGAGCATCGGTTTGGGCCGATTCGTGCCCGCGGAGTTGACCAGAATGTCGAGCGCGCCGAGTTCCTGGAAGCTGCTCTCGAGCGCATGGTCGTCGGTGACGTCGACAGGTACCGCCAACGCCTTCCCGCCGTTTCGACCGATCAACGATGCGAGCTCTTCGATCTCCTCAGCGCTGCGGGCAATCAGGACGACTTCCGCACCTCTGGCCGCCAGCTTCTCCGCAACCGCGCGCCCGATTCCCCTGCCCGCCCCGGTGACCACCGCACGCCGACCAGCAAGGCTGAGAGCGCCGAAACTCGCCTGGGTCAGTGGATCCATGACAGCGAGGCTCCGCCGAACTTGTGTGCCCGGATATCGCCGGATCGTGCGTGTCCTTCGAAGGATTCCACTCGTGCGGCGCGGCCGCACAGTTGGCCGAGGGCCGCACTGGCGGCGGGATCGGTGACTTCCTGGTAGGTGACCGTCTTGAGGTACTTGCCGACCCAGAGACCACCCGTGTAATTCGCGGCACCGCCGGTGGGCAGCGTGTGATTGGTGCCGATCACCTTGTCGCCGTAAGAAACACAGGTTCCCTCGCCCAAGAAGAGCGCACCGTAGTTGCGCATCTTGTCCAACGCTTCGCGTGGATTGCGGGTAAGGATCTGGACATGCTCGCAGGCATAGCTATCGGCGAGAACGTATGCGGCCTCGAGGTTTTCGACGACGATGATCTCACCGTGGTCGCGCCAGGCCGGCGCAGCGAAGTCGGCGGTGGGCATGTCGATCAGGAGTTTCTCGATCAATGCGATCACGCTCTGTCCGAGGGTTTCGGACGTGGTGATGAGGACGGCGGGTGAATCGGGTCCGTGTTCGGCCTGACTGAGCAGATCGACTGCCACCACGAGCGGGTCGGCATGTTCGTCGGCGATGATGAGGACCTCGGTGGGGCCGGCGAATAAGTCGATTCCGACCGTGCCGAACAGCTGTCTCTTGGCCTCGGCGACGTAGGCGTTGCCCGGTCCTGCGAGCATGTCGACCTTCCCGATGGACTCCGTCCCCACCGCCATCGCGGCAACCGCCTGCGTGCCACCGAGCAGAAGAATCTCATCGGCGCCCGCGAGATGTAGTGCGGCGACGGTCGCCGCAGGGATCTCGCCGCGGATGGGCGGAGTGCACGCGGTAACGCGTTCCACACCCGCGACCTTCGCTGTCACCACCGTCATATGTGCCGACGCGACGAGCGGATAGCGGCCGCCAGGCACGTATGCTCCGACGGAGCCGACCGGAATCGACTTCTGCCCTAGCAATACTCCCGGTTCGGTCTCGATCTCGAAGTCGGCCAGGGAATTCCGCTGATGCCGAGCAAAGGTGTGTACCCGATCTTGGACGGTTCGGATGTCGGCGAGCACCTGGTCCGGAACCGTGGCGATGATGGCGTCGATCTGGTCGTGGTTCAGTGCGAAGTTCGCCGGTGCCCAGTTGTCGAACTGCTTGGAGTATTCGCGTATTGCGAGGTCGCCACGTTGGCGAACGTCGGTGATGATGCTGCGGACGGTATTCTGAACGCTTTGGACACGGTCGGTGTCCGCAGTCGTGGAACGCGCGGACTTCAAGTTTTTGGTCACGGTTCTACTCGGCTCTTTTGACGGGATGAGATCTACGCTCGCGCACTGACTCGCGCAGGTGGAGTCGGGCGTACCAATCGAGGAGCGTCGGGTGGTCGACTGCGCTGCGGTCGACCACCCGGGCCGGATCGGCACCTTGCAGCAGCCTTTTGATCGGTACTTCCAGTTTCTTGCCGGTGCGCGTGTGCGGAACGCCGGGTGCGGCGATGATTTCGTCGGGAACGTGACGAGGCGAAAGTTTCGTACGTATCTCGGTGTTGATCCGCTCGACCAGATCAGGGCTGAATTCGCACCCCGGAGCGGGCACCACGAACAGCGGCATCCAATATCCCCCGTCGGGTTGCTCGGCGCCGATGACCAGGGCTTCGCTGATCTCGGGGATGTGTTCGACCACCTGATAGATGTCCGCGCTTCCCATCCGAATACCGTTGCGGTTCAAGGTGGAGTCGGAGCGGCCGTGCACGATGATGCTGCCGCGGTCGGTGATGGTGATCCAGTCGCCGTGGCGCCACACAGTGGGATACATCTCGAAATATGCGCTGCGATAACGGGATCCGTCGGGGTCGTTCCAGAACGCCACGGGCATCGATGGCATCGGCTTCTTGATGACCAATTCGCCGACGTCGCCGTGCGCAGGAGAACCGTGCTGGTCCCAAGCATCCAACGCCACGCCCAGGAAGGGGGCGGATACTTCACCTGGCCACACTGGCACAGTTCGCACAGCACCGATGAACGCCGAAACCACATCCGTGCCGCCGCTGATGGAGGCGACTTGGATGCGCGCTCCGACGTTGTCGCGCAACCATATCGATGACGACGCAGGCAGCGCGGCGCCCGTGATTCCGATCGATCGCAGTGTCGATAGATCGTGGTCTTCTCCGGGGGCCACGCCCGCCTTCATGCACCCGAGTATGTATCCCGGACTCGTCCCCAGCACTGTTGCTCGGGTGCTGGCCGCCATCTCCCATAGCGCATCCGGCCTCGGATGCGCTGGGCTGCCCGCGTAGCAGACGATGGTGGCGCCGACCAGCAGGCCCGCGATCTGATAGTTCCACATCATCCAGCTCGGGCTGGTGTACCAGAAGAAGGTATCCTGCGGGCCGATATCCGACTGCAGGGCAATGGCTTTCAGATGCTCGAGTAATACGCCGCCATGGCCGTGCACGATGCCTTTCGGCAGGCCGGTGGTTCCGGACGAATACAGGATCCACAGGGGATGGTCGAACGAGACCTGGTCGGTTTCGAGTCGGCCGCCGTTTCGGGTGATGTCCTGCCAATCCAGAGCATCCGGAACCGTCTCTTCGATAGTCGACACGACGACGGTGGCGCGCAGTTCCGGCAGTCCGGCGCGCAGCTCGGCGATGTCGGCGATCTTGTTGTGCGACTTGCCGCCGTATCGATACCCGTCCGCGGTGACCAATACGACAGGACGGAGCTGTCCTAATCGATCCAACGCCGCCTTCGCTGAATAGTCTTGGCCGCAGGCACTCCAGACCGCACCTACGCTGGACGTCGCAAGGAAGGCGATGACTGCCTCCGGGATGTTCGGCAGGTAGCCGACAACTCGATCGCCGGTACGGACTCCGAGCGACCGCAATTTCGCTGCGAGTGCGGATGTCCGACTGAGCATTTCATCCCAGGTCATCGGGGTCGTCGTGCCGTTTTCATCGATCGATACGATCGCTGGCCGGTCCGTTCGCGCCTGCCGGAGTATGCGGTCCACATAGTTCAGCCGGACATCCGGAAACCATTGTGCGCCAGGCATTTCCGCCTGCGACAAAGCCGTACCCGGGTACGTGCCCAGGTCGAAGTATTGCCAGATGGTCGTCCAGAAGCCGGGAACATCCTCGACCGACCACTGCCACAGTGCGGCGTAATCTGGGAATTCGACTCCGGTTCGGGCTGTCGCGAACTTCGCGAAATCGGTGATTCGCGCCTCGGAGATGTCACGATCGGTCGGAATCCATTGAGGCCGGGGCGAATCAACTTTGTCCGGTGTGTTCATCGTTGCTTCCGGATCAGCTGTAGGTGGGGGAGTAGGCCCAGAGCCAGTCGGTGTACTTGAAACTGTTTGTGTCCCTGGTCCGGAACAGTTCATTGCGGACCTGGCGGGCAGTTCCGTCGAAATGCCAGAGTTCGCCCCACATGCGACCGGTGGTCAGGATGCGATTGCAGCGGGGTGCTCGGTGCTTGTTGACTTCGGCGAGGATGACGGGCCAGCCTTCGTTTCCGAGCTCCGGGCAGCGGCGTGCGGCGTACTCCGCGATGTAATCGGCGTCTTCGATGGCCATGACCGCGCCCGAGGCCAAGTACTGCAGCGGTGGGTGCGCCGCGTCTCCGAGCAGAATGAGCCGCCCATCGACCCAGTTGTCGATCGGCTCGCGGTCGAACATCGGCCACCAGCGATCTTTCCAGAGATGCTCGACGCCTTCGCGCACGTTCGGATGACAGTGGGTATAGGCGTTCGCGAGTTCGTCCGGACCGCCCCACTCAGTAGCGCCGCGCTTGAAGGCCGGGGACTCGAAGACGCCTACCTGGTTGAGTATCGTGCCGCCGCGCAACGGATATTGGATGAAGTGACAGCCGGGTCCGATGTATCCCACGACATCGTCGGGATCGTAGGCGAGATCCACCTGGTCGACGGCGAGGGTGCCGCGGTAGGCGACATAGCCGGAAGGAACGGGATCATCGTCGGAAAGGTTCTGGCGCAGTGTTGATTTCAGGCCGTCCATGCCGAGGACGACCTCCGCATGCCAGGTTCGCCCATCAGTGCTACTGACGATGGCGTGGTCGCCGTTGGTGACTGCCGACTGCACGGTGACACCGGTGACGAGTTGCGCGCCTGCGGTCTGGGCTGCCTCGACCAGCAGGTGGTGTAGGTCGCTGCGGTGAATGACGAAATACGGTCCACCGTAGTGGTTTCGAAAGTCTTCACCCAGGTCGACGGTCGTGAGCAACTCGGCGGTCAGGGCGTCGCGGAAGACCAGATTCTTCGGGAGTACGCCCATCGCCAGCGCGGGCTCCAACAGTCCCCACTTCGACAGAATTCGCGAACCATGTGGTCCGATCTGCAACCCAGCACCGACCTCGCCGAACTTCGGAGCTTGTTCGAGGACTGTTACCTCGGCGCCCTTGGTCGCCAGCGCGAGCGCGGCCGCGACGCCTCCGATGCCGCCGCCCACGACCACGATTTTCGCGTTGTATAGAGTCCTGTCCACATCCACCACCGTCGCCGGTGTGGTTGCATATGGACAATACAATTCCAGTATGCAGAAACATGGTCATCGACCGATGATCGAAAAACCGGCCTACATGCTCGAGTCTGTCGACAACGCATTGCGACTCGTGCAATTACTGCGCGACGTGGGCGCCGTGCGATTGAGCGAGGCCGCTACCGAATTGGGTGTCGCGCCATCGACCGCCCACCGACTGTTCGCCATGCTGTTGTACCGAGGGTTCGCTGTACAGGACGAAAACCGGCGGTATCACCCTGGGCCCGCCATGGGCGCCGGTCCGGCGCGACGTGGCTGGACACGGGAGTTCACCGAACGATCGCGCCCGCATATGGAAGCGCTCGCCAGCCGCTGCGGGGAAACGGTGAACCTGGTGATTCGGGTAGGTACACAGGTGCGATTCCTGCTGTCCTGCGAATCGAACGAGATGCTGCGCGTCGGCGATCGGCAAGGACAAGTCCTGGATGCCGAGCGCACGGCAGGAGGCAAAATCCTGCTTGCCGAGCTGCGCAAGGACGTGCTTGCCCAGCTGTACCTGCGGCCTGACGACTGGAGCGAGGCCGACTCCGTGCCGGGGGACCGGACCATGTCAGCCGAGCAATTCGACGCCTTCACTCGCGAGCTGGCAGGCTGCCGAACGGCCGGATTCGCGATCAATCTGCAGCAGACCGAGGTCGGCATCGCCGCGTTCGGGATGATTGTTCGCAATCACGCGGGGGACGCGCTCGGTGCCATCTCCGTCGCCATCCCGGTACTGCGTTACCAAAACCGTCTGCGTGGACCCCTTATCGCACAGATGCAGAGCACGGTTCGCAGTATTGAGGCCGATATCGCCGACATCGAATTCTGAGAACTTTCTGGAGAGCGGAATGAACTGCCGAATGCGTTGCCCGCGCCGATAGCGTGACCACGGGGGGCGTATTTCGCGGCTACCGCCGCTCGATGGCAAGGAGTTCTTCAGACATGACCTCGCCCGAGCAGTCCACGGACTGGAAGGATCTGGAACTCGAACGGCTGTATCTGGATTTCGCGGAGGAGCACCTCAACCCACTGTGGACGCAGCTCGGCGACCTGATGCCGATGACGCCGACCTCAAAGGCGATGCCCTTCGTCTGGCGCTGGTCCAGGCTTTACCCATTGGCGGCCCGGGCTGGTGACCTGGTACCCGTCGGCCGAGGCGGGGAGCGACGCGCGATCGCGCTGGCCAACCCGGGCCTCGGCGGCCTCCCTTACGTGACCCCCACATTATGGGCGGCGATCCAGTACCTGGGGCCGAAAGAAGTCGCACCCGAACATCGCCACAGTCAGAACGCATTTCGATTCGTCGTCGAGGGTGAAGGCGTCTGGACCGTCGTCAACGGTGATCCGGTCGCAATGCGCCGCGGCGACTTCCTGCTGACTCCGGGCTGGCATTTCCACGGTCATCACAATGAAACCGATCAGCCGATGGCTTGGCTCGATGGTCTCGACATCCCGTTCGCTCGCTATGTGGACAGCGGTTTCTTCGAATTCGGCTCGGATGCGGTGACCGATGACTCCACACCCGATGTTTCGCGGTCCGAGCGGCTCTGGTCGCACCCGGGCCTGCGTCCGCTGGTGGGTTTGGACGAAACCGCTAGTTCGCCCATTGCCGCGTATCGCTGGGAGTACACCGACCGGGCTCTTGCCGAACAGTTCGAGCTCGAAGACGAAGGATATCCGGCGACCATCGAGCCCGGCCATGCCGCGGTTCGCTATACCAACCCGACGACCGGTGGTGACGTCATGCCGACTATTCGCGCCGAGTTCCATCGACTACGTGAAGGCACTCGGACTCGGACTCGTCGCGACGTCGGCTCGGCTGTCTATCAGGTTTTCGAAGGCACCGGACGAATCCAGCTCGGTGCGGACGTCCATACGGTCCACAAAGGCGATCTGGTCACGGTGCCCTCCTGGACTCCACTGTCGATCGAGTCGGAGTCATCCCTGGACCTTTTCGTGTTCTCGGACGCGCCCATCATGGAGCGTTTGCAGCTCGCCCGTTCGCTAGTCGTCGAAGGAGCATGACACCTATGAAATTAGCAACTCTGCGGCTGGACGGAACCACGGTCGCCGCGCGTATCGGTGACGACGGGACAGCCACCGTTATCGCGGGCTTCCCCGACCTGTCGGCCCTGCTCGCCGACCCGGCCTGGAAGACCATTGCTGCGGCCGCCGATGGAACGTCCCAGACCGGGCACACCATCGCGCTGGCCGGTGTGGACTACGCGCCGGTGGTGCCGCGGCCGGGCAAGGTCATCTGTGTCGGCCTCAACTATGCCTCCCATATCGCCGAAATGAAGAGGGAAAAGCCCGAGTACCCCACCCTTTTCGCGAAGTTCGTGGAGTCGCTGACCGGACCGTACGACGACGTGGTGGTCCCGGCTTACGCCGCTGCGGCGCTGGATTGGGAGGCGGAGCTGGCTGTGGTCATCGGAAAGCAAGCACGGCAGGTTTCCGAGGACGAGGCAGCGGATTTCATCGCTGGCTACTCGGTCGTCAACGACTACACCATGCGCGACTACCAGTACCGGTCGATGCAATGGGACCAAGGCAAGTGGTTCGAGAAGACCACCGGATTCGGACCGGTGCTCGACACCGACTACGTCCCGGGGACCCGGATCGAAGCACGTCTGGAAGGCGAATTGATGCAGTCGGCGACGACCGATGATCTGGTCTTCGGGCCCGCACGGCTCGTCGCCTATATATCGCAGATCGTGACCTTGCAGCCAGGCGACGTGATCTGCACCGGTACCACCGGCGGAGTCGGGCACGCCCGGACCCCCGCTCGTTACATCCAGGATGGCCAGACGATCGAAGTCAGCATCGAGGGGCTCGGGTCGGTCCGGAACAAGACCATCATCAAATGAGTACGGAGCAAACGAATTTCGCCGCACTACCGTTGGCGGAGCGACTGTTGATCGCCCATCGCGGCACGGCCTACTTCGCTCGACGTCTCGCCGAACTCACCGATGACGAGTTGGACGGTGGCACCTTGCTGCCGGGCTGGACCCGGCGCCACCTGGTAGCCCATGTCGGTTACAACGCGGCTGCGCTGTGCCGGCTATTGGATTGGGCGGCAAGCGGTGTCGAGACGCCGATGTACGAATCCCCGGAACAGCGCAGCCGGGAAATCGAAGAGGGAGCCACACTACCTCCGGCCGCAATCCGAAACGTGTTCACGCACACTGCCGCTCGCCTCGGCGAGCGCTGGCGGAACCTGCCTGCCAGTGCGTGGGACGCATTCGTTCGGACCGCCCAGGGTCGAACGGTTCCCGCCTCCGAGACGGCGTGGATGCGCGCTCGTGAGGTGTGGATCCACGCGGTGGACCTCGGCAACGGCGGCCGGTTCGGTGACTTCCCCGGCAGTGTGCTCGACGGTGTATTGGCCGATGTCGTGGTGTTGTGGCGTGCCCGGGACCGTGGGGCTGGCGTGTGCCTCGGTATCGACGGTCGACCGCCCATCGAGATCCACGAATCCGAGTCGATCGCGACTCGGGTGTTGGGATCGTCGGCCGCCGTGGCGCGCTGGGCCACCGGCCGCGGAGCCGTGGACGTCGAAATCGAAGGCGATCCAGCAGCGCCGACCTGGTTGTGAGAGGAAACTTATGAACGTCGTTCTTTGGGTAGTTGCGAGTCTGCTCGCAGTGGTATTCGTCGGGAGCGGACTGACGAAGATCGTTCGATCCAAACAAAAGCTCGCGTCATCGGGGATGGGCTGGGCGGAGGACTTCTCGCCCGGCGCGATCAAGGTGCTCGGCGTGTTGCAGATCGCCGGTGCGATCGGGCTGATTCTGCCTGCGGCACTGAATATCGCGCCGATTCTGGTGCCCGTCGCCGCGCTCGGGCTGGCCGTCATGATGGGCGGTGCCGCGATGGTCCATCGCCGCCGAAACGACGAGCCGAAGATGATTTGGCTGAATATCGTGTTGCTGATATTCGCGGCGCTCGTAGCCTGGGGACGCTTCGGCCCGTATGCCTTCTAATTCGTCAGCGAAGGCGCGTGCTGGATCTCGTCCCGGCTCGGACGAGCCGGGACCAGTGGGATCAGTAGCGCGGCCAGTAGGCAAGGTGCGGCGAGAGCGATGAATCTGCCGCTGAAGCCGACGCCCGCGGTGATCAAGGTGCTCAGATACAGCGGACCGACCACCCCGCCGAGGCGCCCGATGCCCATAGCCAAGCCGAGCCCGGTGGCCCGAACGGATCCGGGGTAGTACGAGCCGATGTAGGTGTTGATCATGGTCTGGTTACCGGTGCTTCCGACGCCGATCATCGCCGCCAGGACATAGACCATGGCGATCGGAGGCTGCGCGCAGAGCGCGACCAGCGCGAGCGCGGCCGCGCAGAACGCGCCCGTCACTACAGGTTTCGGTCCGAAGCGGTCCGCCAGCGGCGACAAAGCCAGTGGACCGGCCACGGTTCCGATATTCAAGGCAGACAGCACGATCAGCGATGAGCCGATTCCGTAGGCGGCCGAGTGCAGCAGTGCCGGAAGCCAGGTGCTCGCGCCGAAACCCACCAGCATGCAGCAGAAGGTGGTCATCCAGAACAGCACAGTCGCGGGGGTTCTGCCCGCCCCGAACACTGCGCGCGCCCGCTCACGGAGGGAACTCGAACGCACCGAATATGCGGCGCCGGTGTCGATTTCGACGTGTGGGCTTCCGCGGCGGGCCGCTACGAAGGCAGGGGATTCGGGGAGGAAACCCAGCACGAGCGGCAGTATCACCAGGGTCGGCAGGAACCCGCTGACGCACATGCCGCGGAATCCGACGTGCGGCACCAGCCATGCCGCCAATAGTCCGGCCACGATTCCGCCGGTGCCCAGTCCGGCGAATCCCAACGCTGTTGTCAGGTTTCGGCGTCCGGCTGGCGCGAATTCGATCAACATCGCAGTGGCGGTTGGGGTCAGCGCGCCGGCCCCGACGCCGACCGCGAACCGCATGAGCCCGAACAATTCCGGCGTAGATGCCAGGGCAGAGACGCCGATGGCGACGGAAAACGTGGCGATGGCTCCGATCATGACCTTGCGGCGACCGAAGCGGTCGGCAAGTGCGGCGGTGCTCAGCGCCCCGACCAGCATGCCCGCAACGCCGAGCGAGGCCATGCTCGATACCTCGTTCGGAGTAAGCGACCATGGCCGGTATTCCAGCAGCGCCGGCACGATGCCACCGAACATGGATAGGTCGTAGGTCTCGAGCACGAGCACGAGGAAACAAATCGCTATCACGATCCGGGCCTGTCGACTGAAGGACGCAGCGGGGCCGGTGGCGAGCAATGGATTAGCCTTGTCGTACAACGAAACTCATTTCAACTACGGCCACGGGGTTACGTGGCGGCACGAAATCAGTACGCGACGGCGAGGTCGTCGACATCGCCGCGGCGCAACTCGGAACAGTTAGGGCTTGGTGGCACGCCGGGGCGGCTGCGCGGTCTCGGGCAGCAGGTCGATGATCAGGCATCGGCTGTCGGGCGTATCGCTGTGCTCAATGTGATCGAGCGTCAAAGCCGGAACATGAATTCGCATCTCTTGTAGCCACAATTCGGCGATGTCGCCTACTGAGGCCGACCGTCCGCCGGTGGCTACCAGAGTGCTGGACCACTTCTCTCTCGGCACTGCATCGAGGACGTGCACGAACCGATGAGTTGCCTGTTCGAAGTCTGTGACGATGACCGCGCCGGGACGTGTGGCCTCGCGGTCGATCTGTGCCGATCGGTCGAGAGCATTCCTCAGTAACGCGTCGGCATCGCTGGACAGGGTCAGCAGCGTGCCGGACAAGTAGTCGCTGCCCCTGGCGATGTGGGTGGCGAGGTGACCATAGGACCAGCCCGGGTGGCCGCTGTCGGCGGTGAAATCGCAGTCGCCATCCCAGAGCTGCGCCGCCACCCGGTCGATTCGCTCGAGCTCTTCTCCGATCGCCTCGCGCAGGGTGTGACGGTTCGCAGCCATGTCAGGCCTCGGTGTCGGCGCGGCGTACCAGATACTCCCAACCGGCGTTGAGCTGAGACTGATTCCAGATCTGTTCGCGCTTGAAGCGGGTCTCCGCCTCATCTGAAGCGGTACGCACGCCCCCGGCGGCGTCAGCGAGAAGCTGTGTGCGGCAGGCACGTTCGAGCAGTACTGCATACATTACGGCCGTTCCGATGTCGGCGCCCACAGTCACCGCACCATGGTGGGGCATGAGAATGCCATTGGCGTCGCCGAGCTCCTCCGCCAGGGCGCGGCCGAGATCTTGGGTCGCGATCAGCGCTCCGGTGACGGTGAACCGTGGCAGCTGCGGATATGCGAACGGCACGGCATCGTGGGATATCGGCAGCAGATCGCGCTGCAGTGATGAGAAGGCGCTGAGCGCGGGCGCGTGCGTGTGCACAACAGCACCGATATCGGTTCGCCGGGAGAGGATCTCGGTGTGGATCGGGAATTCCAGATGCCGTTTGCCATTGCCCCACAGCACGTCACCGTCCGGAGAGACCAGCACTACGCGGTCGGCGTCGATCTCTTCGAAACCGTATCCCGATGCCTTCATCCAGGCGCCTTTGCCGTCGGGGTCGCGGACCGAGGCATGACCCCAGACCATGTCGGACAGACCCGCGGCCGCGAGGGCGTGGCTGGCGTGGATGACGTCGGCAACGACACTCATCATTGAAAACCCTTTCTACTATTGCCTTTTCGAAGCGGCGCCGCGCTATCGGTCAGCTTGTGATGCGACCATTGGGGTGTCCACGCCGACGGGGCCGAGTCCCATCGCGCCGCCCGGATCACCCAGCGCCTCGTCCTGGCCCGGCAGGGGCACCGCAAAGAACGCCGCGTTGTCGTCGCGCCATGTGGGGTCGGTGATGTCCTTGGGCGCCAAGATCGCCGAGACCGGGCATTCGGTCAGACATGCTCCGCATTCGATGCATTCGTGCGGGTTGATGTAACGCTTGGTCAAACCCTCGTAGATGCAGTCGACCGGACATGCGTCAACACAGGAGCCGTCGAGTTCGTTGATGCATTTTTCATCGATTACATACGCCATAGGAATGTCCTTTCACTGCACCGGTTCAGGCAGTTTGTCGCTGGAGTGGCCAGGGAACAGTTGCTCGTCCGGATGCAACGCCACCGCGATGTTGTTCACTGCGGTAGCGGCCTCGCCGAATCCCACCGCGATGAGAGCTACCTTCCCCGGGTAGGTAGTGATGTCACCAGCGGCGTAGATGCCGGGACGGCTGGTGGCCATATCGGTGCCGACAGGGATGTGCTTTCCGAGGAAATCGATTCCCCACGAGGTGAGGCCGCCGAGCGATGCTATGTGGCCCAGGGCCGGCACCAGGAGAGTGGCGGAGACCCGTTCGGTGGTGTCGGCGACGCAGTCGTGGATAGTGATCGCTTCGAGCGTGGTGTCGCCGTGGACCTGGCTGATCTCACTGTTGATCAGCACGCGGGCCGTGCTGGAGCGCAGGGCGGCGACGGAGCTTTCGTGCGCGCGAAAGCGCGCGCGGCGGTGCACGATCGTGACCGATCGCGAGTGCGGAACGAGTGCGTTCGCCCAATCCACCGCGCTGTCCCCGCCACCCACGATGACCACATCGTGATCCGCATACGAGTGGGGTGCGTCGAGGACGTGCTCTATCCCGGCACCGGTGTAGCCGGCGAGCGCGGGAAGAGGGCGCGGTGTGAAGCGGCCGATGCCGGCGGTGAGCAGGATGGCTCGGGCGCGGATATCGGCGCCCACAGCTGTGGTGACCACGAACGAGTCGTCGGACTGTTGCTGGAGTTTCAGGCCCTCTTCGCCGAGAAGGACGGTGGGATCGGCGGTCATGGCCTGCTCGGTAAGGCGGGCGATGAGTTCGCGACCGGTTACCGCTGGGAATCCGGCAATGTCGTAGATGTTCTTTTCGGGGTACAGCGCCGCGGTCTGTCCCCCGAGGTGCGGAAGACTGTCGATCACGGTGACAGACAGCCCGCGCATGCCCGCGTAGTAGCAGGCATACAGTCCGGCGGGTCCGGCACCGATGATCAGCAGGTCTGTGACGGGCATTCCGGGTCAGCTCCAGATGAGGATTTGGCCGTCGCCGGTGTCGCCGGCCAGGTCGGTGTAGGCGCGGGCTGCGCCTGGGTGTAGGGGGATTGGGGTGTCGGCCATTGCGGTGGGGTCGACGGGGTAGGTGACCGGAGTGTGGTCTGCCGGGAAGTGGGCGTATTGGACTTCGAGTGCGCGCCGGGTTTTGATCATGCACCAGGTGGCGAGGTAGGCGACGTCGTCGGGGAGGTCGTCGCGGCACACGATGGCGAAGTCGGAGAAGTCCAGCGTGCGCAGTGGCTGTTCCAACCCGGGCAGGTAGCCTGCCTCGATGTGTGCTGTCGGCCATCCGAAGGCGGCGAATCCGTCGAATACCTTTGTGCCCCAATCGAGATAGCGCACGGGGCGGGTGTTGGCGACGCGCTGCCACGCGGGCGTCATGATCGCTTCGTGAATGAGGACGTTGGCCTCACCAGTGGCGAAGCGATGGATCGCGGGGAACGGGCGCTCCGAGTAGCGGAATTGCGCTCCGCCGACCCGCAATAATTCCGGATCTGCGCCGGCGAGCCGAAGCCCATGATGAGCCGCCCAGCCGATGAGATTGACACCATCGTCCTGGGAAGTGGCGATGACGAGGCGGTCGGCGATCGAGGCCAGATCTGCTACCGACTGCACCGGCAGCTCAGCATCGACGGCGACGACGAGCCGATCGCGTTGGCCGATGACGCCCAGCGCTCGGAGATTGGACTGGGCAGACCGGCCACCGATCGACACCGCGCCATCGCATACCGCGCGCACGGCGGCGGTCGGCGTGATAACGGCAATGTCGGCCTCGTCGGCTTGGAGGGCGTCGATCTGGTCGGTTCCACCCCGGCCCGACCAGATAGCGAAGCCGGACCCATCGGGACAGCGATCGCCCATCTCCTGGGCGATCCACCCGCAGATGCGGTGCATGTTGGCCTGACCCCAATCGCCGCGGAAGTGCAGCTGGACAGGCCGATCCAGGGTGGGCTGCGCGGACTCGGCACTCACTGCTGCGGTCATCAGGCGGTGGCCTGCTGCAGCTGGCCGGCGTCGAATTCGATGTCGATCTCGGTGACCGTATCGACGGGGAAGCCGACGCGTTCGAACTCATCGCGTACCGCAGCCTCACTGTCGGCCTCGTAGAGCGTGACGATATAGCCGGAGTCGCCGTTGGCGAAGAGGTGGCGGAACGTCGCGTGTACTCCCTTGGCGACTTCCGGGCCGTAGGCCGCGACCTCTTCCTCGGAGATACCGGGGGCCTGGTGGATGCTCAGAAACAGCGACATTGGTCTTCCTTAGAGATCAGGCAGGGGATTCAGAATGTGTCACATTGAGGAACACTGTTCCGAATCATGCCATGGCGTGGGTCACGGATCAAGGCTCGTGTGCATGAGTTGCTTGATGCCCGGGATCCGGATTTCGAGCAGATAACTTGATCGAATGCAAGTTAGAGCGCTAACCTGTTCCGCAGAAAGGATCGCTAGCCCGTATCATGAGACTACGGTACCGGTTTGTTTATCGGTGTCGGCTAACGATTGGGGAAGGGCGGTGTGGTACGGGTGGGATACCGTATAGCGATGGGTGTCGAGGGGATCGACGGTTTCGCCGACGAGGCGTTATCGAAGGTCAATAACAAGTCTGGTGATGAGGGGTCCGGGGAGCGTCCGTCCGGAATGATCGGCGCGGTCGACAATGTCCTGCGACTGCTGGCTCTGTTCAACGAGAGTCCGAAGATCCGAGTCAACGAGGCCAGCCGGGCGATGGGCTTGTCGCGTTCAACCGTGCATCGAATGCTGACGACGTTGAGCTATCACCAGTTCGTGGAACAGGATGAGTTCTCACGGGCCTATCAGCCGGGTCCGGCTCTCATCGACATCGGTTTGGCAGTGTTGCAGAACATCGAGATCCGGGTCGTCGCTCGCAACGCTCTACTGCGGTTACGTGACGAAATCGGCGAAACGGTCCATCTCGGCCTGCTGCGCGGTGCGGAGGTCGTGTTCATCGACAGTGTCGAAAGCCAGCAGACCGTACGCACCGGCAGCCGCATCGGTTGGACGCTGCCCTCGCATGCGACCGCAGCGGGCAAGGCCATGCTCGCCCAGTTGGACGACGCGGAGGTCGACAAGATCTATCCGGACGAGGCGTTGGAGCCGGCGACAACGGCGACCTTGCAAAGCAAGTCCGTCCTACGCGAACAGCTCGAGGAGATCCGTCAGCGCGGCTATGCGGTCAATGACGGAGAGAGTGAACCCGATGTCGGCGCGGTGGCCGCCGCAGTGCGCGACCGCGACGGGCGGGTGCGAGGAGCCGTTTCAGTGACCGCACCACGCGCGCGGGCGAGCGCCGAATGGGAGCGAGCCGCGGGGGCGGCGGCAATACGCACGGCCAGCCAACTCGCGGCGAGTTTCGGCTGATCACACTGGTATTCGGACACCCCGGGACGCGATTGCGTCTCGGGGTGTTCTGCTTTCCGAAACTGTCTCGGAAGTTTCTTGCAAGGCATTGCGCTTCGCTGCTACAGTTGTTCCGTGATGTGGATCACCGTCACGTATGATGACACATACGGAGGTGCTGATGTCGATCACATCCCCGCATGGGTGTCCCAAGGCTGCCGGTTGGGTGGCCGATCATCGCCCGGGTGTCGATAACCCCGGGTTCGAACAGCATGAGGAGTCGAAACGATGACTGAAGTTGCCGAGGCGGTGAGTATTCCGGAGTTGGGTGCGACTCGGCGCATCCCCGGACCCACCGGCAAGAAGGAGCCGCTCAAGGTCAGTGTCTACGAGCGTATGGCCAAAGCCGCCGCCCAACTGATGCCGCTGTTCCCGTACGACGATGCCGGATCGATCGTGCCGTGCGGCGCGGTCATGTGGGGCGGTCCGGACAAGGATCACGGCCACTTCTTCCACGCCAACACGGTCTCGGAGGTCGCGGTTACGTTCGGGTCGAACGAGGCGATGCTCGAGAGCGGTTCCATCATGGCAACTCAGAAGTTCCACGGGGTCAACTCGTTCTTGCGGGACGAGAAGAACCCGGAAGCGTTCGTCCTCGTCACCGTCACCCAGCTGCAGTCGACGGAAGCCGGGCAGGAGGAGGCGATGGTGGCCAAATGTCAGAAGTGCAAGAAGGAGATCGTGCGGCACGCCTACTCTGCCGCCCCGGAGGGGGCGCCAGACTTCGATCCGGAGCAGTTCGGCGGCCGGAAAGATGATGCGGTCCGGCAGTTTTCGACGATGGTCGGTTCGGCGGAGTTCGCCGATATCCGCAACTCCGATGCGGGGCGGACCTGCCAGAACTGTGGTCACGTCAGTACGCCACACAACACCGAGGCCTGGCGGTGGGCGAACATGGTCGCCCAGACCCGGGTGGCCAACGCCGCTCACCGTGCACTCGCCGATGCCGCGAAGGAGGCGAAGCTCTGATGGGACGCCGTCGTATGCTCTCGGCATTCAAGGCCGCAGCAGAGGTTGGGAACTATGCCGATGTCGCGGTGCTGCCACTCGATGTGGATCCTCAGGTCGCATTGTCGCGAAACTGGCTGAAGCAACCGTTCTTCCACCTATACGAACACGACACAGTGATCGCGCAGATGTCGGGCAGTTCGGTCGTGCGGATGCACGACAGCTCCGTCAACTACTTCACCCTCACCACCGGTGACAACGTCTACGTGCCCGCCGGAACGCCGCACCGAATCGAGCCGATCGAGGAAGGCGTGATGTTGACCTATGTTCCGCTCGGGCTCGGGCTCGAGGGGGCCGCTTGGTTCTGCGAGAAGTGCGGCGCCGAGCTGCACCGGCTGGAGTGGGTGCACGACAACGACGCCGAAGCCGTCCGCGTCTACGCGACGGCCTGCGCGCGATTCAACTCCGATACCGAGGCGCGCACCTGCCGCGAATGCGGCACTGTGGCCGAGGAGATTGATCTCGAGGCGCTCGGATGGGAAGAGTTCATCGTGCCGTCGGCCAAAAATCTGGCCGAATCCGGAGCCCATTCATAACGAAAAGGCTGCTCTAAGTGCCGGATTCACTTCGGCAGGCCCGGCTGCGGCGCGGCGGTGCGATGCTGATCGATCAGCTGCCTCGCCCGCAATCGGTCCCCACTGGCGAGCGCATCCACCAACTCCTCGTGCAACCGCAGTCGTTCGGCGATATATGTGGGCAGGGACTGTGCGGTCGTCGGCAGCACCGACACGGTGTGTGACTCGATGACATCGAGCAGGGACAGATATATCGAGCGCATGAGCGTATGCGGGCTGACGCGCGCGATCGCCGCATGCAAGGCCCAGTTGGCGCGTACGAAGTCGATAGCTCGATTGTCGATGACGGCTTGGCGCATTTTCGAAAGGATGGCGCGCATGCTCGCGATGTCTCTAGCCGAGCAATATTCCAGGGCATCGTCGATCAGCAGCGGGTCCAATGCGTCGCGGATGCGCACCGCGTCGGCCACATCTGCCTCTGCGGCATCCAATGACAAGAGCGAATTTCCGAGCCTTACAAGAGGATTCGGCTTCGCCGCGAATACCCCGCCGCCCGGCCCAGAGCGGACGGTGATCACTCCGCGCGCCTGCAGGATACGCAGCGCCTCGTTGAAGGTGCTCTTGGCGACCCCGCACCGCTGTTGCAGCTCCACCTTCGTGCCCAGATGTGCACCGGCCGAAGCGTTTTCAGCCAACTCGGCGATGACTTCGGTGGCTCGTTCGGTGCGGCTGCCCCGCCCGCCCTTGGTCATCTGCTCGGCTAGGTCGGTCACTGCGCCCTGCTTCCTGTCGCGCGGCTTCGGCATCTCACCGAATCAAACGTAATCAATTCCCCCCGATGGCTTGACAAAACGTACCAGCCCAGCGATTCTAGCCCTATTAATCATGCTCAATAGGGCTGAATTATTGACTATCGGGTATCTCCCGTAGCGAGGATCCATGCAGAACTCACATCACGACGTGGTGATTGTCGGTGCCGGCCCAGTCGGTTTGGCGACTGCGCGCATGCTCGGGCAGAAGGGGCACGACGTGGTCGTGGTCGAGCGCTGGCCCGAGCCATATCCGCTACCCCGCGCGGTGCATTTCGACGATGAGATCGGCCGGGTGTTCCAGTCGATGGAACTCACCGAGGAGATCAAAGCCGTCACCGAACCCGTGCCGGACTTCTATGAGTGGCGCAACGCCGCAGGTGAGGCGTTGCTGCGCATCGACTGGTCGGGAACAGGTCCGAATGGATGGCCGACGGCGAACTTCTTTTCGCAGCCACAGCTGGAGCAGGTACTGGCCAGCGCCCTCGATTCCATGTCGAGCGTCGCGTTGGTGCGGGGTGCGGACGTCATCGACATCGAGGAGCACGCGGATCATGTCGTGGTATCGGCTTGCGATACCGAAGTTGTGAAGCCAGGCGAAATCGCCGCGACTACTCAGGTCAGCCGGACCTTCACCGCGCGGTACGTGATCGGCTGCGACGGGGCCAACAGCTTCGTGCGCAGTCGAATGGGTGTCGAGATGGAAGACCAGGGGTTCTTCTTCGATTGGCTGATCGTGGACACCATCCCCGTCGACCGCGTGGCGTGGTCGCCGATGAATTGGCAGCTCTGCGATCCCGTTCGGCCGACCACCATCGTGTCCGGCGGCCCCACACGGCGTCGCTGGGAGTTCATGCGCCTGCCCGGTGAAGATCCCGTCGCACTCGGTACGACCGAGACCGCGTGGAAGCTGCTCGGCGCGTGGGGAAGAACTCCGGAAAACACGCGTCTGGAACGACATGCTATGTACACCTTCGCCGCCCGCTGGGCCGACAAGTGGAGCCGTGGCCGACTCGCGATCGCAGGGGACGCTGCCCATCAGATGCCTCCCTTCGCAGGACAGGGCATGTGCTCGGGTCTGCGGGATGCGGCGAACCTGACATGGAAGCTGGATCGGGTCCTGCGTGGCGTCTCCGAACCCGCGTTGCTCGAGACCTATACCAGTGAGCGCAGCCTGCACCTACAGCACGCGATCGCGATGTCTGTGGAGTTGGGAAAGGTGATCTGCGTGCTCGACCCGGAGCAGGCGGCACAGCGGGATGAGCGCATGATCGCCGGTGGTGCCGATCCGGCGAAGGTGCTTCCGGTGACCGCCCGCCCTGTCCTGGGGAGTGGAGTCGTGCTGGCCGGATGCGACCTGGGCGGCACCCTTGCCCCGCAGTTCGCCGTCGAGGTCGAGCGCTCGCCGCAACTGCTCGACACCGCGACGGGGAGCGGCGCAGTGCTGTTGTTGGCTTCCGACCAGCCTGCCGAGCAGGTGCTGGATGCCTTGGCGCGGCAGTCCCTCGCGGGAATTGATATCACCGTGAAGTCGATTGCCGCCACCGGTGACCCCGACCTGCGCGACTTCACCGGAGAGTGGACTCGCTGGTTCGAAACCAATTCGGTTGCCGCGGTGCTGATCCGGCCCGACCACTACATCTATGGTGCTGCGCCGCAGGTGAATGAGGCCGCCGCACTCGTCGACGAGTACGCGTCCTGCCTGCGGGCCGACACAGCGGCAGTGCCTGCTACAGGTGCTGCCTGAATTCCAACTCGACCAATTACTTCAAGGAGAACTCACTTCATGCGTATTGCGAATCTAGAGGGCCGCGCGGTCTTTGTTTTCGGTAGCGACGCGGCCGAACAGGCCGCGCCGGTCGCGGCCGTGTCCGACGGGCGCTTCGGTCCCGACCTCGCCCAGGTCTATGCCAAGTGGGGCGAGTTCAAGGACTGGGCGACCACACTTTCGGCGGATGCGTTACAAGCCCATGCCTTCGGCCTGGATCGGGCTCTGCTCGGCGCCCCTTCGCCGACACCGCGCCAGGTGTTCGCGGTCGGCCTGAACTACCACGCGCACGCAGCCGAATCCGGATTCGAGTCGCCCGAACATCTTCCACCGGTCTTCACAAAGTACGTATCCAGCTTCACCGGCCCGGATACCACTGTTGTGTTGCCCGCGGGTGGCAACGTCGACTGGGAAGTCGAGCTTGTCGTAATCATCGGGAGGGAGCTGCACCGCGTCGAACCCGGTGATGTCTGGACGTCTGTGGCGGGCCTCACTGTTGGACAGGACATCTCGGAGCGGGTATCGCAGCTGCGTGGTCCTGCACCACAATTCGGCCTTGGCAAGTCTTTCCCAGGCTTCTCCCCGCAGGGGCCCTGGCTGGTCACACCGGACGAGCTCGCGAATCGGGACGATCTCACGCTGGGGTGCTCGATCGACGGCGAAGACGTCCAGAAGGGCCGTACCCGCGATCTCATCTTCCCCGTGCCGCAGTTGATTTCGGGTCTATCGCAGATGGTGACGCTCTACCCGGGCGACGTCGTCTTCACCGGAACCCCAGCCGGCGTCGGTGTTGGGCGGGATCCCCAGCGGTTCCTGCAGCCCGGCGAGAGCCTCAGCACCTGGATCGAGGGCATCGGCACGTTGCACCAGAAGTTCGTCGCTGCGGAGTAAGGACGCAATCATGGCACTGCACGGCCTTGGCAAACTCACCATCGGTGTACCGAACCTGGAAGAAAACATCGGCTACTACACCGAGTTCGGACTCGAACACCTCGGTGGGGGCCGATTCGCCACCGTCAACGGCGGCGAACAACTCGAACTCGTCCACGCCCCGCTGCGACGATTGATGGAGTTGTCGATCGCCGCCGACGATGCGGACGACATCGGTTCCGTCGCAAGCAAACTCACCGCCCTGGGCGTTGCGATCCGGCAGGAAACGGATTCGGTGCAGACCGTCGAACCGGTCACGGGAACCGTCGTGCGGGTCGCGGTCCGGCCACGGATCGTTGTCGAACCGCCGGTGTCGCCCACGCCCTACAACGGGCCCGGGCGCATCGACCGGTGGGGAAGAGCTCCGTTCATCTCTCGCACTGAACGAGTGCGGCCGCGCAAGCTCGGTCATTGCGTCATCGGTAGCACTGATCTCGAGACCACGATGCGGTTCTTCCGCGACGGTCTCGGATTCAAGGTCAGCGATTACATGGGTGACAAGGCTGCGTTCATGCGGTGTTCCATCGAGCACCACAATGTCCTGGTGATGGCCGCTCCGGTCAACTTCATGCACCACACCAGCTGGCAGGTTGATGACATCGACGAGGTCGGCCGCGGTGCTTTCGATATGCTCGAAGATCATCCGGAGCGCCACATCTGGGGCCTCGGGCGGCACTACGCCGGGGCGAACTTCTTCTGGTATCTGAAGGATCCTGCTGGCAACTTCTCCGAGTACTACTCCGACATGGACACCGTCCCAGAGGACGAACTGTGGAGCCCGAAGGTGCTGGAGGGGCTGCAGGGCCTCTATGCGTGGGGTCCACCCCCGCCGCCCTCGTTCCTGCAGCCCGATGACCTCGCGGCGCTGATGACCGGCGCCCACTCGACCAAGGGATGAACCGATGCGGCTTGCGCACATTGTGGCTTTCGGCTTCAGCGACGATCTTCCGGCTGAGATCCTGACTGCACTCGAGGACGGTCTGAATGCCCTGTCGTCGTCGCTGCGCGGCATTGTGTCGTATCGGCACGGTCGCGATCTCGGCCTGCGGCCCGGCAATGTGTCCTACGCTGTCAGCGCCGTATTCGACAGCGAACAGTCACTGTTCGCGTATCTGGAACATCCCGATCACCTGAGCCTGGTGGAACGAATCCGTCCATTCGTCAGCTCACGTTCCGCAGTGCAGTTCGAGCTGGCCACTGCCACCTGATCACTGAATAGGACTGGGGAGTCCAGCTTTCCACTGCCGTGCACGAAGCGGGCTACGGATCTACTTTGCTGTTGTCGGGGCACCCGCACCCTTCCCAGACGGCAGCGTTGGGCCCGGAGCTCTATCGCCCCCGGGCGCGGGGCTCGTCGAGAACGCGATCCGACTCGGCGAGCCCCGCATTCACATTTGTTCCTGGTCAGGAGAGATCGCAATATGCGGCTGCTTTCGTACAACGATGGCCGAGCGGGACAGTTGCTCGGAGACGGCCGTGTGGTCCCGCTCGCCGACAGTATGCGCACGGTCATCGACCGTTGGGCCCAGGACGGGACGCTGTCGGTTCCAGCGTCCGATGACGCCACCGCGCTGCGCGACATCGCCTTGCGGCTCCCAGTACCGAATCCATCGAAGATCATCGCCGCGCCCGTGAACTATCGCGACCACCAGCTCGAGATGAAGGTCGACGCCCAAGTAGGCGCATTGGGATTCTTCCTCAAAGCACCGTCGTCATTGCTGGATCCGGGCGGCACCATTCAGCTGCCCTACCATGACCGGCGATTCGATCAGGAGGGCGAACTCGCAGTCGTGATCGGCCGCACTGCGCGCAACGTCGCCGAACACCGGGCCCTCGAGTACATATTCGGTTACACCGGACTGCTGGATATCACGATGCGCGGCGGCGAGGATCGCTCGACTCGTAAATCGTTCGACACCTTCACCCCGATGGGACCGGTCCTCGTCACAGCCGATGAGTTCGGCGACCCAGGCGATGTCGAATTGCGTTGCCGGGTAAATGGAGAGCTACGTCAGAAAGCCAATACCAGAGATCTGATCTGGAATGTGCCGAAGCTGATTTCCTACGCCTCGTCGGTGACCACGCTCCACCCAGGAGACATCGTCACCACCGGCACCCCGGCAGGCGTGGGACAAATCAACGCCGGCGACGAAATCCGACTCGAGCTCTTCGGTCTCGGGCTTCCGCTGACCGCTCGGGTGGCCGCGGACAACGCGGTCACGTGCCCGACGTCCGGTCACAACCGTGGAGCAAATGGGCCTGCATCTTGAACACTTGCAGTTATGGAAAGGGAGCACAATGGCAACCTCGGTCGAGTCGGATGAGTTCTTCAATCCGCTGAACCCCGCGCACATTCCAGACCCCGATGACCTCATGCAGGCATCTCGAAGAGGATGCCCCGTTGGGCGGGTGAGCGAAATCCTTTACGTCGCAAACACCGACGATGTGGTCCGGGAGGTCTTCGACGATACGAAGCGGTTTTCCAGCCGCGGCAACTTCTCGGTGGGAACAGAAGACGTAAAGACTCCGGCCACCAATGTGACCCAGGCTGACGGTATCGAGCACGCGACACTGCGAACCAGGCTCCTCAAAGATATGGCACCAACGCGTCTGCGCAGACTCACGCCCGAGGTGGCGAGCATCGTCCGCAAAGCCCTTGACGCGCTGCCCGATTCGGGCCGCGTCGATCTGTACGCGGACTACGTGCACGCCATTCCCGCAGCAGTCCTCTACGCCTTGATCGGGGTACCGAAGTCCGCGTGGCATGATGTGCAGGAATGGTCCGACGCTGTCGTGCGCGCTGTCCCGGAGCCTACCGACAGCCTGCCCGAATTCGGCTCGCTGATCGCCTTCCTCGTAGAACTGGTCGAGCGGCGGCGGTCTCGTCCCGAGGACCGTCATGAGGATGTACTGGATAATCTGTGCTTCGCCGACCCTGGTGAGACGGATTTGCCGACACTCGATGTCGTTTCGCATCTTTTCCAACTCATCGTTGCCGCCACCGACACCACTCGCGGGCTCATCGCCAATTGCCTGTATCGACTACTCGAAAACCGCAGCCGGTGGGACGCCGTCGTCGCGGATCGGTCGTTGCTGCCGAATGCGATCGAGGAATCACTGCGGCTGGACTCGCCGGCTCAGTTCATGGTTCGAACGGTGCTGGAAGACATCACACTCGCTGAATGCCCGATCTCGGCTGGCAAGAAGGTGTACCTGAATATCCAGTCCGCCAATCACGACGAAAAGCGTTGGGGTGATGATTCGCGAACCTACCGGTTGGATCGACCCGACGCCGCTGGCCATCTCGCCTTCGGACGGGGAATCCACGCGTGTATCGGCTCGCCGTTGGCACGGATCGAGGCCCGGGTGGCGATCGCAGCGCTCATGGACGCATATCCCGATTTGCGCCTGACACCGGACGCCGCCTGGGTGAAATGCGAGGGAACCATTACCAGGCGGGTGGAATCGGTGCCGGTGCTGCTCACCGGCGAGGGCGACTCGTGAGGATCGAGGTCGATCGAAATCGCTGTGAGGGCCACGCCATGTGTGAGGCGGCTGCTCCGCGTTTCTTTTCGGTCGACGACGAGGGCGCACTGACGATTCGGACCGCAGAGGTCTCGGAGTCCGACAAGGTCCTAGTCCAAGGTGCCGTACTCAGCTGCCCGGTCGCAGCATTGAAATTATCGTCGCAGTGAAAGTCTTGATCGGCCGCGCCGCTCCGACAAGGAGGTCGCCGAATTCCGGGGTTACCGCCCGATACCGATACATACCAAACTGCCGCGCATCAAGTGCCCGATCGGCCCAACTATCCCACATCGATACCGTCAAGATCGGTACGGTAGCGTCACATGCACTATGGCTGAGCAGACAGGCGGAGGCCGAGCGGCTGAGCGCACCGCAGCAATCCTCGGTGCCACCCTGGAAATCCTCGGCGAGGTCGGCTATGACCGGCTCACCACCGAAGCCGTGGCCGCCCGTGCCGGCGCCAGCAAGATGACTCTTTATCGTCGCTGGGCCGACAAACCATCACTTGTCATCGCCGCACTGCGTGCTCGCTCCGCAGCTCATCCCGAATTGGCTTCCGATGCAAGGGATTTGCGGTCCGACCTGATCAGGCTGGTGGAGCTGTTCGACACGATCGCCGAGGCGGAGAGCTCGGTCGCGTTCGCTGGCCTGCTGGTCGTCGCGCAACGGGAACCCGATATCGCCGCGGTTGTGCGCGGCGATGCGCTGCTGCGGCGACGGACCGACTGCCGAGATGTCGTCCAGCGGGCGATCGGCCGCGGCGAGATCACCGATGCCGCACTGGATCGGCTGTTGTTCGAGACGCTGATTGGTCGGCATATGGTCAAAGGCCTACTCGTCGAAGATATTTCGTTCGCGGGTGACGCGGTCGGCTACGTCGACAGGGTGCTACTACCATTGCTCACCTCTCGGTAGATCGAGACGGAGCTGTATCGTTTCTCAGGACATTTCCGGTAACCCGGGCAAAATGTCGTCACGGTACCGATACGCTCTCGTCTCATCCGATTGCGAAGGGCAACGGAATCGAGACAAGGAAACGCAAACCATGGCGTCGAATGAACCCACCACGGCAGAGGTCGAGGACGAGATCCGCGAGTTGCTTCGCGTCGAGGAGATCGGTTCACTGGCCGTAGTCGGCCTCGATGGCGCGCCGCTGGTATCGACCATGCATTTCGCCGCCGATGGGCTATCCGTCTACTTCCACACGTTCACCTACACACGCAAGTACGCCGCACTGTTACAGGACAACCGCGTCGGATACACGCTCGAGCACGTCCCCGCGGACGGGTTCGCAGCCCGAACCGAGCTGCGCGCGCTACAGATGAGCGGTCTCGCCACCCGGGTGACCGATCCGACCGAGATGGATCACGCGATCGAGGTCAGCCATGAGCAGTTCGACTTTCTGAAAGAGGCCGACATCTTCAAGAGCTTCAAGCGAACCGGCGGAGCGGGCAGTCAAGTCTTCTTCCGGATCGACCCGGTGGAGGCCTTGTGGAACGACAATCGCGTCCGCATCCAATGGCGGAAGTTGGTCAAATTCGATGCCGATGCCAAGCATGTCGCCGCCCTCGAACCATATCGGGATCAGGCGTAGGACAGGCCGGACTGGCGCGGCAAACGGTTGCTGGCATTGGCTATGCTTGCTAATCTGGTCGCGCGGAGCGGGTCACTGTTCCGCAGTATGCAACGGAATTGAGGTGGTTCAGGGTCGTGCGTTCGGCTCGACGGCACTCGAACCTGCCTGCGATGCATTGCAGGTCTGGCTTGCCCGGCATGCGCCGATCCGTCTCACCGTCGCCTGCGGTCGGTGACGTCTGCTCGGCTCCCACTAGTTGCCGAGCAGTTTCTCGCGTGCGACGAAATCGTCTGTCAGAGAAGGTAATTCGAAATTGTTGAAGAATATTCTGACTACCGTCCCGGCTGCTGGTCGCGCCGAAACCGAAGAGTGCTGATCATGTCGGCTCTCGGCCACCTGGGCGCGATGCTGATGCTGCTGTTCGGTGGGCTCGCGACGGGCGGAATATGGGTTATCGCCATCGACCGGCTCGCGGTGTGGAATCGGATGTCGGTAGTGGAGTACGCAACGGACTTTCGGCGCACGCTCAAACACGTCGATCCGATGATGCCCATCTTCGTCTCGTTGTCCGGTGTCGGTGCGGTTCTTTTCTCGACGCACGCTTCAGGTAATTCCCGGCTTCTCGGCTGGCTGGGATTGGCCTGTCTTGTGGTGATCATGGTCGGTTCGGCCCTGCTGGGGGAACCGATCAACTCGAAATTCCGCCGCCTCGCGGAGGGCACACCGCCCGAAGGTGCCGAAGCGCTACGCGCGTTTTGGCGCCGGTTCCACTTCGTTCGCACCGGTGTCGCGGTCGCGGCGCTGGTTTTCCTGATTGCCGCGGTCATCGCCGCTCTGTGAATGGAGATCACGATGGACCTGACCCACTACGGTCACGCATGCGTGCTGGCCGACATCCCCGGGCCCGAAGGCCCAGTTCGCGTGCTGTTCGATCCCGGTGCCTACTCGCGCGATTTCGAACACCTGCGTGACTTGGATCTGATCCTGATCACGCATTCTCACCCTGACCACCTCGACGCCGAGCGCCTGACGACTCTGCTGGACGACAACCTCGATGCCGAGTTGGTACTGGGCCAAGACAGCGTCGCCGCCCTGGCTGATCCAGACCGACCGGACATCCCGAGGCATCCTCGAGGTCATGTGGTCGCGCCTGGGGACAAACTGTCGCTGCGCGGTGTCGAGATCGAGGTCGTCGGCGGTGAACATGCCTGTATCCACTCCGACCTTCCGGTCTCGGCGAACGTCGGATACGTCCTCAATGGAAGCCTCTTCCACCCGGGCGATGCTTTCGACGTCCCGTCGGGGTCCGTCGATGTGCTTTTGCTGCCAGCGGGTGGCCCCTGGATGAAGATTGGTGAGGGCATCGACTACTTGCGGGCGGTGGCGCCGCGTATTGCGGTGCCGATTCATCAAGCAGGGCTGGCTCCGGTGCACCAGAACTTGCATTACGGCCTGCTGAAGAGTCTGGCTCCCGCAGAGACCGAGATTGTGGTTCTCGACCACGCCGCGGTTCGGAGTTTCCAGCCCACCGATGGCACGGTTTCGAACTGAATCCGCGCTGCCGGCAACGGTATCGGGCTGTCAGGAGATGTAATGCATTTACGCATCAAGAGCTGGCCGCTGTGGCGGCACTTCGCGGCTGGATTCGTCGCACTCGGTATGGTCCAGGGCGGGACGCAGGCTTACACCGAATACATGCGAAGCAAATCCGCTGCGGAACAATGGGATTGGTCCGTTCCGCAGCAGTGGTACGACGCCATACACTGAACTGGGGTGGAGCCGGCCGGAATGGCGGTCCCACCCAGCACGGCACCCACAAGCACTTACGATCTATCGAGGAAGAATTCGGCGTTGGTCATCGGGAAAAGCGGCAGTGGTTGTACGTGACGGGCCCCGAGAGGCCCGGAGCCGGCGTGGCTGTGGTTGACCGAGCAGGGAATGCCGATGTTGCCGGACCGGTGGAACGGTGTGTTCCGGCAGGCGAATCTGCGGTGTGAGCTGCCGTTCTGTCGCTTGAAATTCGGGCGGCGGCACGACCGCTCATCCACCGTCATGCCCGAGCGCGCCTGATGGTTGGAGTTGCCGTACCCGTTCGACGAGATGCCGCAGCACAGACCGGCGCCCGGGCGCGGGGTTCCCCGACGAACCCAGTTGGCGCTGTCGAATGTCAGGGCCGGACTGGGAGGTTGGCCTCCCATCCGTCGAGAAGTCGTTCGAGTCCCAGTTCGAAACCGCGCTCGGCGCTGTCGGCCGCGTGGGGAAGTTCGGCATCACGAATGACCCGGGCGAGGAGTGGATGGCGCCCGGCCCTGACGACTTTGTCGAGGTAGGGCGCGTGGGCGTCCATCCATTCCTGGATGCCGACTCCCGAGGGTCGGACGGCTTCCTGCTGGGCGAGCTCGCCCATGGCGTAGCCGCGGACGAAGGCATGCAGCGTATCGACGATGGTGATCATGACGTCGATGTCGAAGCCGAGGGGATCGAGGGCGGCGAGTGCGTGTTCGGTGGCATCGAGGGAGTTCGGTCCAAGTGATGGGCGCCCTGCCGCGAGAGAGGTCATCCAGGGATGCCGGTGGCCAGCGCGGTTCGCGCCAGCCCACGCAGCCAGGCGTGGGCGTGGTCGGTGTCGTAGCGCTGATGCCACGACAGGTATATCGGTGCCGACGGCAGTTCGAGCGGGACGGGGAGCACGACCAGGCCGAGGTCGGCGACCGCTGACCGCGTGGTGGCTTCGGGGACGCAGATCAGGAGATCGGAGCCGCGCGCGAACTCCAGCGCGGCCGCTTCCGTGGGTGCGGTCGCCACCACGCGGCGGGTGAGGCCGAGCCGCGCGAGGGCGTCGTCGAGGGCATTGCTGAGGTTTCCACGTCGCGAGACGGTGACGTGCTCAGCGGCGGCGTACTCCTTCGCGGTGACGGTCCTGACGCGGGTGAGGGGGTGCCCCTGCCTCACGACGATGACGAGCGGGGTCTCGCCCACGTTCTCGGCACGGATGTCCGGGACGCTCGGCCGGTTGGCGTTCGCCTCCAGGTCGACCTCGCCGCGCCGCAACTCGGGGGTGTCGATGCTCGATTCCGCGACGAAGCGTAATCGCACGCCCGGCGCCTGTCCGCGCACGGCCGAGAGCAGTGTGGGACCGCTCGAGGCGACCAGGGAATCATGCCAGCGGAGTGTGAAAGTGCGCTCCAACGTTGCCAGATCGAGTTCACGGCTCGGTGCCAGCACCCCCTGGACCTGCTGGAGCAGCTCGTGCACCTGTTCCCGGACGGCGATCGCATACGGCGTCGGGGTCATCGTGTGGCCGGTGCGCACCAGGATCTGATCCCCGGTCGTGCGCCGGATTCGGCCCAGACTCCGGCTCATCGCGGGGGCGGTGACGTGCAGGCGCGCGGCCGCCCCGGCCACACTTCCCTCCTCCAGCAGCGCGTCGAGCGCGGCGAGCAGGTTCAAATCCAATTGCATGTGAGTAATCCTATCCATGCTTGACATGCACTTGAAGTTAATTCAGAGGCTGCATACCTTCGAGACGAAAGCGCAAGACAGAACGCACAGCTTCGCCTGACCCCCTCATCACCCCTCCTCAGACGGGAGTACCACCATGTCCGAAACGCTTCAGACCACTGACATCGCCGCCTCCGACGCCGACCTGCTCGGCCAGACCACGATCGCTGTGCACGCGGCCGGTTCGGCGCTGCGCGAACGCTTCGGCGAGGTGGTCCGCTACCAGACCCGCGAAGAGCTGATGCGCGCGCTCGCCGCCAACGACAACACCTCCCTCGACATCCTGCGCCCCCGCCTCACGCGCCTGCGCCCGGACGCCGGCTGGGTGGAGAACGAGCTCGACGGCGGGGCGCTGCCGCCCGGCGAATGGTGGGTCGTGGATCCGGCCGAAGGCAACGTCAACCACCTGCACGCCCTGCCGGAGTGGGCGGTGACCGCCACCCTCGTTCGTGACAACCAGCCGGTGCTCACCGCAGTCCACCTGCCGTTGACCGGCGAGACCTACACCGCGCTCACCGGTGCGGGCGCCTACCTCGACGGCCGACCGCTGCACGTCTCCCAGACCGCGGACCTCGGCCTGAGCATCGTGGCCACCAGCCAGGCCCGGCCGGACGAGGACGAGATGGTCGTGCGGCGCGTCGGCTCCTCGATCACCGCGATGCTCTTCGACGCGCTCGTCGTCCGCACCGCCGTGCCCGCGACCCTGCACCTGCTGAACGTGGCCGCCGGCCGGATCGACGCCTTCTGGCAGTTCGCCGGCGCCCGCGCGGACCTGCTGCCCGGGACGCTACTCGTCACCGAGGCCGGCGGACAGATCTCCGATGCCGAGGGCCGCCCCTGGACCCCGCAGAGCGAGAGCCTCCTGGACGCCGCGCCCGGCGTCCACGGCGAGGCCGTCGCCACGCTCTCACGCTGATTGCGCACCACAACCTGCACACACGGAAGGACCAGATCATCATGACCACGATCGCAGTTCTCGGAAACGGCCGCGTCGGCGGCAATCTGGCTACAGCCCTCACCCGGGCAGGGCATGAGGTGGCCGTGGCGGACCGCGCGCCGGGCGCCCCCGCCGCTGCTGCCTGGACAGCCCAGATCGTCATCAACGCCACCCCGGGAGCCGGCTCGCTGGACCTGCTCGTCGCCCTGCGCGAGGAACTGCGCAACAAGATCCTCATCGACGTCTCCAACGCCACCGTCGACGGACCGGACGGACTGCCTGCCCACCTGATCTACCCCGGCTCGAGCCTCGCCGAGCAACTCCAGCAAGCGCTCCCCGAAACGCACGTCGTCAAGACACTCAACACCATGCTCTTCCCGGTGATGACCGCGCCAGCCACGCTCACCCAGGAGCCCGACGCCTTCCTCTCCGGCGACGACCCGCAGGCCAAGCAGACCGTCAGTGAACTGCTCATCAACCTCGGCTGGCGCAAGGAGTGGATCACTGATCTCGGCGGGATCCAGACCGCCCGCGCCACGGAGGCCGCGATACTGTTCGTACCGCACGTGATTCGGTCCAGCGGATTCGCGCCCTTCGCGATCTCGATCGCCCGCTGATCCGCACACAGTGCACCGCCCTCGGCGGGCCGACATCCAGAACGGATACGACAGCGCAGCCAGGGCCAGCGATTCAGCGCCGGGCGGCGACCCGAGCGGATAGGGCGACGACTGCCGGCAGTCCGAGCACGGCGGCGGCGAACCCGATAAGACCCCCTTCTGATCGGCGCGGCGCCCCGGGGCATATCCCAAGTTGAGTGAAGGCCTCGACCGATATCCGCAGAGCTGGAAAGACTTCCGTGATATGACAGTCCATGATTCACCGGGCCGACGTGCCGGTTTCTTAGGATTCTCTCAGCTGAACCCGAATTGAACCCCCACAGACCCCCCACCTGCGGTTCTGCACTAATTCGGCTCGACGCCGTCACCCTCCCTTTCTGCATAACCGCAGGTAGAGCGGGCGACGTGACGTACTGTCTGTGTCCGGAGGGGGACTTGAACCCCCACGCCCGATAAAGGGCACTAGCACCTCAAGCTAGCGCGTCTGCCATTCCGCCACCCGGACCGGTGTGCTCAGCAAGGTTATCGGATGTGGCGGCGTTGACCAAATCGCGGGTTTAGCTGGTGATTCTCGGTGTTGCGGGCTCGCCTTGCCCGAGCTGGCGACGAGTACCTACTATTCGAGCTAGTACTTACCGATACGCATGTGGGACAGGTAACGATGGGTGCCAAGAGATCCGGACCGTACTTCTGCGGCATCGATGCGGCGATGGATGTGGTGGGCGGGAAGTGGAAGGCGCTGATCCTGTGGGAGTTGGCGACCCACGGTGTCCGCCGCTTCGGTGAACTGCGTCGCGGTCTGCCCGGCGTCTCGGAGAAGATGCTGATCCAGCAGCTGCGGGAGCTGGAGGAGGACGCCATCGTGGATCGCGAGATCTATCGCGAGGTGCCACCGAAGGTCGAATATCGGTTGACCGAATTGGGCATCGCCCTCAATGCGGCGCTGGAGCCGCTGGGCGCGTGGGGCCGCGATCGCATCGACCGGATCGGTGCCGGGCGCGTGCACCTGCCCACGTGAGGGCTCATCCCAGGATCGGCAGCGTCCGTTCCTCGGCCAGCCTCGACAATGCCTCCTGCATAATCCCGGTGACGTACTCGTAGCCGCGATCCACATCCAACTCGGGCCCCAATATCTCGTGCAGGTCGATCGGCGGCAGGAATTCGACCGTCACTTTCGTGGGCAACGGAATATGCCCGGCGAGGTCGCTGATATTCAGCCCCCACGGCAGCGCCAGCGAAATCGGGAACACCTTCAACCGCAGTGTCCGATCCAGCCGTAGCAGCCGGGCGATCCGGTCGCCGCGGGTGAGCATGAGAGCGTTCTGCTGGGCGCCGTAGTTCACGAACGGCACGATCGGCACGTGCTCGTCCCAGGCCAATCGCAGGAATCCGGTGCGTCCGGCGAAATCGAGCCGGTCCTCCTCCCAGGTGGGGCGGTGTACCTCCCAGTCGCCGCCGGGATACACCAGCACCGCCGCGCCACTGCGCAGCGCGGCCTTGGCGCTGTCGGGATCGGCTGCCACCGTGCCGAAGCGGGACAGGAACGAGCCGAGGACCGGCACGGCCATCACCAGATTGTGGGCGAGTTGGTAGAAGGGCCGCTCGGGTCCGAAATAGTGCGCGAACGCGAGAGTGGTCACGAGGGCCTCGGGCGAGACGTTGCCGCCGGAGTGGTTGCCGACCAACAGTATCGGCCCGTCTTCGGGTATCTGCTCCATTCCGCGCACCTCGGCGCGGAAGTAGGCGCGGACCAGTTGCCAGGACGGTTCGACGGCGTAGGCGATGAAGGCGGGATCTCGGTCGCTCATATCCGCCGTGGGAACCCGCGCTCGCACCTGCCGGGCGACCCAGTCGGTCGCGCTGTCGATGGGCGGCAATGGCAGGTTCGAGAACTTCATGGGCACGGCTTTCCGGTGAAGGCGTCGACCGAGACATACCCCGCAATGTCGCGACCACACCGCACCGTGATTGCGATCAGCGTGAATCGACCCGCGATTGCGCACCTCGAGACCGTGGCGGATGCCGCGCGAGAACAGCGATGGCACCCCGCGGCTGTGTCAGGTGGTAGGAAAGGGTACGTGTCTGCAACTGGCGAAGTATCCGGTCCGAACACCACATCTCGTGCCGTGTCCGAGGTGGTCGAATTGGTCAGTACGCTGATCCGGTTCGACACTTCCAACACCGGGGATCTGGCGACCACCAAGGGCGAGCGCGAATGTGCGCAGTGGGTGGCCGATCAGTTGCATCAGGCGGGGTACACGACCGAGTACGTGGAATCGGGCGCGCCGTGTCGCGGGAATGTGTTCGCGCGGTTGAAGGGGGCCGATTCGAGCCGCGGCGCGCTGCTGATCCACGGGCATCTCGATGTGGTGCCCGCCGAGGCCGCGGACTGGAGTGTGCACCCGTTCTCGGGTGCGGTGCGCGACGGCTATGTGTGGGGGCGTGGCGCGATCGATATGAAGGATATGGTCGGCATGATGCTGGCCATCGCGCGCCAGTTCAAGATCGAGGGGACGGTGCCGCCGCGCGATATCGTCTTCGCCTTCCTCGCCGACGAGGAGAACGGCGGCAAGTGGGGTTCGCAGTGGCTGGTGCAGAATCGGCCCGACCTGTTCGACGGGATCACCGAAGCGGTGGGGGAGGTCGGCGGCTTTTCGCTGACCGTGCCGCGCCCGGACGGCACCGACCGTCGGTTGTATCTGGTGGAGACGGCCGAGAAGGGGCTGGGCTGGATGCGGTTGCGGGCCAAGGCCCGCGCCGGTCACGGTTCGTTCCTGCACGAGGACAATGCCGTCACGATTCTGGCCGCCGCGGTGGCGCGCCTGGGCAAACACACCTTCCCCCTGGTGCTTTCGGATTCGGTCGCCGAATTCCTGGCCGCGGTCGCCGAGGAGACCGGCTTGGAGTTCGATCCGTCGAGTCCCGATATCGAGGGTCAGCTCGCGAAGTTGGGCACGATCTCCCGCATCATCGGCGCGACATTGCGCGATACCGCGAATCCGACCATGCTGCAGGCGGGTTACAAGGCGAACGTGATCCCGCAGACCGCCGAGGCGGTCGTCGACTGTCGCGTGGTGCCGGGGCGACAGGCCGCATTCGAGCGTGAGGTGGACGAGCTGATCGGCCCGGATGTCGAGCGCGAGTGGATCACCAAACTCGATTCCTACGAAACGACATTCGACGGACATCTCGTCGACGCGATGAACGCCGCCATTCTCGCCCACGACCCGCAGGGTCGGACCGTGCCCTATATGCTCTCCGGCGGTACCGACGCAAAGGCCTTCGCCCGCTTGGGTATTCGTTGCTTCGGTTTCGCACCGCTGCAGCTGCCACCGGAATTGGATTTCACGGCACTGTTCCACGGTGTCGACGAGCGGGTTCCGGTGCAGGCACTCGAATTCGGCACCCGGGTGCTGGAACACTTCCTGTTGAACAGCTGACGATCGAAAGGACCCACCGTGCCCGACTACTCTTACAACCCGTACGACGCGCTGCCCGAGGTGCCCAGCTTCACGGTGACCTCGGAGGATGTCGCCGATGGCGAGAGCTTCGGCAACGACCAGGTCAGCGGCGTCTTCGGCGCGGGCGGCAAGGATGTCTCGCCGCAGCTGTCCTGGTCCGGATTCCCCGCGGAGACAAAGAGTTTCGCGGTCACCGTCTACGATCCGGATGCCCCGACTGCCGCCGGTTTCTGGCACTGGGCGGTGGCCAACATTCCGGTGAGCACCACCTCGCTGCCACGCGGAGCCGGTAGTGAGGGTGGTGTCCTGCCCGAGGGTGCGGTCACATTGCGCAATGACGGCGCGTTCCCCGGATTCGTCGGTGCGGCGCCACCGGCCGGACACGGGTACCACCGCTACTTCATCGTCGTGCACGCGGTGGATGTGGAGCGGTTGGAGATCGACGAGAACGGCACACCCGCCTTCCTCGGCTTCAACCTGTTCTCGCACACCGTGGCCCGCGCCACCATCGTCGCCAAGTACGAGGTCGCCTAGCATCTGCCGGGAAAACGACTGTGGCCCTGAACTTTTGCTCAGGGCCACCGATCGTTACGAGACGTTCACCACCGATTCGGGCAGCGGCGTGGTGTACAGCGAGGCGATCTCCTCGGCGTACTTCGCCGCGATCGGGTTACGCTTGAGCTTCATGGTCGGGGTCAGCTCGTCACCGCCCGGCTCCCACGGCTGGCCGATCACGGTGAACCGCTTGATCTGCTCGACCCGCGACAGCTTGCGGTTACCCGCGACGACCGCCGCGAGCACCTCGTCCAGGATCTCCTTGCGGGTGGCCAGCGCGGCCAAATCGTCTGCGGGCGCGTCGAATTCCTTGGCCCGGATCGCGGCGGTGTCCGGATCGAGCACGATCAGCGCGGAGATGAACGGTTTGGCCTCACCGATAGCCACCACCTGACCGACCAGCGAGGACGCCGCCTTGACCGCGTTCTCGATATTGGTCGGGGAGATGTTCTTCCCCGACTCGTTGATGATCAGTTCCTTCTTGCGATCCACGATGCGCACATAGCCGTCGGCATCGATCGTGGCGACGTCACCGGTGGCCAGCCATCCGTCGGCGTCGAGCGCCTCCTTGGTCTTGTCGGGCTGTTTGCGGTAGCCCGGGGTGACGATCGCGCCACGCACCAGCAGTTCGCCGTCCTCGCCGAGCCGTAGTTCGAGGCCCTCGACGGCCCGGCCGACCGAACCAGGCCGCGGCTTGGCCAATTCGGTGTAGGTGGCCACGCCGGTGGTCTCCGACATACCCCACACCTCGCTGACGGTGAACCCGAGTCCGAGGAAGTATTCGAGGGTTTCGGCCGGGATCGCGGCGGCGCCGGAGGCGGCGACCTCGAGGTTGTCCAGGCCGAGCGCGGCCCGCAGTTTCGACAGCACCAGCGCGTCGGCGACCTTGTACTGCGCGGCGAGCACCGGACTGCGGCCCTTACCCGCCAGCTCGGCGCGCGCGGCCGCGATGCCGGTGCTGATGGCCCAGTTCGCCAGCGCCTTCTTCACCGGGCTCGCTTCGGTGGCCAGCTTGCCGTCGATACCGGCCTTGATCTTCTGCCACACCCGGGGCACGCCGAAGAAGACGGTGGGGCGCGCGTCGGGCAGTGCCGCGGCGATCTCGCGCGGATCCGGCACGCAGGTGATCAGGATGCCGGTGAGCAGGCTGATGGCATGGGCGGAAATGCGGTCGGCGACGTGCGCGGCGGGCAGGTAGGAGATGGCGCGGTCGTCGAAGCCGACCGGCAGCGGCCCGTTGACCAGCGCGATGATCTGGGCCAGCACATTGCGATGGGTGATCTCCACGCCCTTGGACGGGCCGGTGGTGCCCGAGGTGTAGATCAGCGTGGCCAGATCGTCGGGGGTTACCGCCTGCCAAGCGGCGTCGAAATCGAAGTCGGCGGCCGGATTCGCCTCGAGGTCGGCCAGGCCGACCGTATCGGCGGCCGGACCGTCCACCACCACGATGTGCTCGAGCTCGACGCCCGCGCCCTTGATCACGTCGAGGAAGGCGCGCTCGGTGATCACCACCTTGTTCTCCGCATTGGTGAACAGATGTGTGATCTGCTCAGGGGAGCTGGTGTTGTAGATCGAGAACGGGGTGGCGCCCAAATGCAGTGCGGCCGTATCGATCAGGTTGAACTCGGGCCGGTTGGTGAGCATGATGCCGACGGTGTCGCCATGGCCGACGCCCAAGCCGGCGAGCCCCGCCGCCAGCGCGCGCACTCGCTCACCGTATTCGCGCCAGCTGACCTCAGTGGTACCGCCGACCGTCCGCAACGCGACCTGATCCGGTCGTAACTTCACGGTCTCCTGGAATGCCTCCGGCACCGTGTACACCGTCTTGCCGGACTCGTGCGCGAAACCGATTTCTGTTGTCGTCATCTTCCCGTTTCCCGATATCTCTGCGTGAACCGCGCCCGGCGCGACCGCATGGTTTCCACGCGGTTCGAGACCCGCTGCTCCTGATAAATTGCAAGCGACTCTATCTCATCGTGTCACGCGGTGGGATAGCACCGTGTGGCGCGGCTCACTCATGGTAGCCAGATCGGGGTAATCGTGTCCGTTACTTGGACGCGGGAAGTGTGCGCCGACGGCGGGCCTGACCCCGCATCGTCCAGAACCGCCAGATGCGGCTCTTGCGTTTGAATACCGGTTGCACGTCTGGAGCCCACGGCACGTCGCCCGTGGGAATGAGATGGCCGCGGCGTCGGCGTTTCGCATCCAGATATGCCGCAGCCCGCGCACTGAGCACCGGAGTCAGCAGCGGTTCCATGGTCACAGCCAGACCGGCGGCGCGCAGTTCGGCGGCCTTGTCCGGATTGTTGGTGAGTAGGCGCACCCGGGCCAGTCCGAGTTCCTGCAGGCTTTTCGCCGCGTGCAGGTAACTACGATTGTCCACGGGGAATCCGAGCCGCTCGTAGCTGGTGAAGGTGTCCGCGCCCGACCGCTGACTTTCCCGGTAACCCAGCGCCTTGGCGATCAGCCCGACGCCGCGGCCCTCTTGCTCCAGATAGACCAGGACACCGCTGCCCTCAGCCCAGATCAGGTCCAAGGACTTGTCGAGTTCCGGCCCGCAATCGCAATCGTCCGAACCGAGCCCCTCGCCATATAGACACCGCGAATGCACCCGGACCAGACACCCATCGTCGGCTTCGCCGAAAACGAGCACATGTCCGTACTCGGCGCCGCCGGCCACTTCCATCACACGAACCTGCAGATCCTGCCCCTTGCGGGTGAGCCGATGGGCGGTCTCACCAAGCGTCGGCACAGCTGTGGTCAATGCTCCTCCGAAGACGATGGGATAGTTGGGTTTGCCGCCGTTTGCGGCGCGAGAAGGCCCGGGCTGCCAGCGAACGACAAACTGTAACTCGATCACCGATTTCAGCGCTGTAAATCTACCCGAGCCGCGCCATCGCGTATGTTACGCGCCGGCCGACTCTTCCCCGAGGTGGACGATGCGGTCGATATCCCGAACCGATGGCATGGCGTCAGGAATGTCACCGAACGACTGGGTCGCGACCATCGCCGCAGTCGCCCAGCGGAATACCGGTTCGTCGGCCGGCCGGCCGGAGGCGACGATCTTCGACACCAGCGCGGCGGAGAAGGCCGCTGCGGCGCCCGGCGAATCTTCCAGTGCCACAGGAAAATCTGCGATATCCGCATTGATCTCGTCAGACCTGACGATGCAACGGAAGCCGTCGATCACACAGACCCCGCGCACACCCAGACTGCGCAGCCGTTGCGCCACCTGGGCCCCGGACGCCGACGGGTCCCCGGGCAGCAATGCGCGCAGTTCCCACGTCGAGCCGACGAGATAGTCGACAGCGCCGAAATACTGGTAGAGATACTGCGGCGCATCGATCGGCGGCGAGGGGTTCACCACCACCGACGGACGACGATCCATCTCCCCGATGGCCGCCAGTACGTCCTTGATCGCATCGGAGGGCTGCTCGAAGGTCAACACGACCGCGTCCGAGGCTGCGAGCGCCTCGCGAAACCGGGGTTCGCTCACCACATGTGCTCCTTGCCAGATGCGGTCGTCCTCGCAGCCGATCTTGCTGGACACACCCGTACTGGTGATCATGACCGCGGAGACATTCGTCGTGGCGCCGTTGACCACTTTGACCAACTCGGTATCGACATTCTCGGCGCGTAGATAGTTGAGGATGTGCCTACCGGCGTCGTCGTTTCCGACCGCGGAGATGAGCTGAGCCTGCAGTCCGAGACGCGCGGCCGCCACCGCACGGTTGAGCCCCTTACCACCAGCATGCACTTCGAAGCTGCCCGGCGTGGATTTGCCCGCCGATGGAATTTGCCCGATCCGGTAGATGTGGTCGATTACCGCCGATCCGATGACCGTGACCACGCCGCGGCGCGGCTGTACATCCGGCAGTGCGATCAGCACCTTCGGTTCGGGGGTGAACCTGTAGTTCGATGTCGAATAGGCGGCCGCGGCCGCGAGCTTGGCCGCCAATTCGGTAAATGCGCGTCGCTCGGGTGTGGCCCGCAACGAACGCACAGTCGGTGCGGACGGTACGAAATCGGCGCTGTAGGCCTCGTGCAGGCCCCGCCACTGTTCGGTCAGGTACACGCGACGCTCGCCGAGGTCGGCGGCATACAAGCGCTCGAGATCTATTCCGGCCGGGGGCTTTTCACGCAGCAGCCCCAACGACAGTTCGGCATCGGCGATCAACCGATTGGTCGGATCCAGTTGTCGCGCGAGGTCACGAACCACGGGCAAGACGGCTTCCTCGGCCGAGAGCCCCTCCTGCTGCGCTCGGTGGCGGATGACGGATAGATCCAGCAGGGGAGCAACATCGATTTCCGTGGTGCGCAACCGATCCGCACTCAGCCCCGAGCGTTTGCTGAGCCTGGTGAGAATGTTGCGGATGGCAACCGTGCGTGAGTCCTGCTGGACCATAGGCGGGCCTGTCCTCCATGACGCTGCGATCGTTCCCTGTGACACTCTCACGATATGCCAATCGTCCGGGGTTTAGCCGTCGAGTGAACCGGCAATTACCAACTTACAACGGCAATTGACCGTAGTGAATGGCAAATGCCACACTGAGTTACGGCGACCACGCGTCGTCCGCCAGATGACTCGGGAGGGCCCTGGTGATGAGAGTGATTCTGCTGATACGGCACGCACGGCGGCGCGGGGAGCCAAGGGCCGGCGGTACCGAAACCGAGCTCGTTCCCAACCGCGCCCGCGTCTAGGTGAACGAATCGAGTTCGCCGGGACGACATTTCACCCGATCAAGCCGACTTCGTCGCCTGCTCCATCCGACAGCTGCGAGCCCCGGCTGACCGCGATGCAGCGGTCGACCGGGGCTCGGTGCACCCAAAATGCGGTCGGCGACAGCTCTGGCACCCCTGGAGACAGCCGTGACGATCTACGAATGCAGCCGGTCGATGACCAGCAGCGTCACGCCCGACGCATGGGCGTGGCGGGCAGGTCGCGAAGAACCGGCATGGCGATTGAGCTGGCTACCCGACCAGCTGACCCGCGAACAGGCCTGGGCCGGAATGCAATTGCAGGAGCTTCTGAGCCACCCGGACCCGGCATCGGACCACGACGCGCACGCGCGGGCATTGGCCGATCAACTCGGTATCACCGTGCAGCACGCACTGCACACGCTGCACCAACGGATGCTCGACAGGAGGCATTCGTGACCATCTACGTAACTCACTGGTCGATGACCAGCGATCTCACCGCGGAGTCGGCCTACCGGCTGGCGGACAAGTGGGCCAAGTCGTGGCGGCTGAGCTGGCTGCCCGAACGGCTGCTGACGCGGGAACAAGCTTTGGCGGGGATGGATCTCGCGGAGATCTTCAGCACCCAGGATTTCCGGCACGACTCGACGGTTCAAGCACGAGCCTTCTACTGCGCCGGCCAGATCGGAATACCCCTCGAGCGCATCGGGCTCGAATTGCTACACCGGAGGCACCCATGACCGTCGACACCACCGACTGGACCATGATCAGCGATATCACCCCCGAGTCGGCATACCGCCAGACCGGGTCGGGGCCGCGGTCTGGCGGCTGAGCTGGCTGCCGGATCGGCTGCTGACCCGCGAACAGGCGCTGGCGGGCATGGAACTCGACGAGATCCTCAGCGATCCGGACATCGTGCACGACCGGCACGCCCACGCCGATGCGGCCATTCTGGCCGGGCGGGTCGGCATCATCTGGGAGCAGGCGGTGATCCTGCTGTCGAAGCGGATGCTGGCTCGACTACGCCAGCGTCCCAACGGAATTCAGGACGACCCGGCGGACTGCGAATCCGCGGGGCACTCCCGGACGTCGCTGCACGCAGACCGGACACCGTGGGTGTTCCGATAGCGTGCGGCGCCGCGAGGCATCGGCCGCCGGGAGGGGAGGCGGCCGGTGCCGTCGTGGCGGGGAAGCTGCCTCAGCGAGTCGGTGCGGCGATCCGATCGATCTCGTGCATGGTCGGCATCCCGTCGGCGAGCGGGCTGGTCGTTCGGGTTGCCGCCATCGCGGCGGTCGCCCACTCGAAATCCGCATGGTTCGCGGGCTGCCCGGTCCGCACCAGTCGGTAGGCCAGCGCCGCGTCGAATGCCGCGCTGGCCGCGGGGGATGCTTCCGATTCCGTCTCCGGCCGCGCCGGAATGTCGAGTCGGCGGGTGCCGGAGCGGACCCGGCAGGCCAGGCGCTCCACCTCGCAGACGCAGTATGCACCGCGTGCCAGTAGCGCGGGCGCGATGGTCGTCGCGAAGTACTCGCCGCCGACGCTATCGCCGGCGCCGGCCAATTCGCCGAGTTCCCACGAACTTCCGTTCAGATAATCGATCGGCTCGAAGTGGGGTTCGAGGTCCTGAAAATTCTCGACAGGGGGTGCGGGGTGAACCACGAGGCGTGGACGCTGCGGTGTGGCACCGATCATCGATAGTGTCTCGTTGATGACCTCGGTCGGCAATTCGAATGTCAGCAGCACTGCATCCGAGGACACGATCGCCGCGCGAACCTGCTCACTACGCAGATCCGCTATGCCGAGCTTGGCGCCGTCGACCCGGCCGATAAATGCCCCCGCACCATTGCGATCGACCATCACGACGGCAACCGGTGTCGTTCCGGGAACAACCTTGACCAATCCGGTGTCGACATTCTCGCGCCGCAGATACTCGATGATGCGACGGCCGCTGTCGTCGTCTCCGATCACAGTGAGCAGGCGGACTCGCAAGCCGAGGCGGGCCGCCGCGACGGCCCGGTTGAGTCCCTTGCCGCCGACTTGCGCCTCGAATGTCCCGCTTGCCTCGGAGCCTGCGGAGGGCATGGTGTCTGTGCGGTAGATGTGATCGATGACCGCGTCACCGATGACGGTGACCACGCCGTGCGGATGCCACTGTTCGGCACCGGTGACCATGCGCCGCCCCCTCGGGTGCTCTCGACTTGCCGCACACCAGCTTAGGCCGCGCACGCGCGAAATGGCATGTCCCGCAACAATACATCGGCCGCACGAAACGACCGGTCGGGATCAGGTACGTGCGACGTGATCCGCGCCGACCGCCTCGGCGATGCAGTGGTAACCGGCTTCACGCAATCGCTGGGCGATACCACGGTGGATATGGCGCATCCAGAACGGTCCGCCGTAGATGAAACCGGTGTAGCCCTGCAGCAGGGTGGCGCCGGCGAGGATGCGCTCCCAGGCCTGGTCGGCGGTTTCGATGCCACCGACCGAGATCAGCACCAGACGGTCGCCGACGCGGCGGTAGAGCCGGCGCAGCACTTCCAGGGAGCGCTCGGCGACCGGGGGCCCGGACAGGCCACCCGCGCCCATGGCCGCGACCTCGGCGGCATCGGTGCGCAGGCCGTCGCGGCGGATGGTGGTGTTGGTGGCAACGATCCCGGCCAGGCCGAGTTCGACCGCGAGATCGGCGACGGCGTCGACATCGTCGTCGGACAGGTCGGGGGCGATTTTCACCAGCACCGGGACCTCGACGCTGTCGAGGACGGCCTGCAGGACCGGGCGCAGGGATTCGACGGCCTGCAGATCCCGCAGCCCGGGGGTGTTGGGCGAGCTGACATTGACGACGACGAAGTCGGCCAGCGGCCCGAGCAGCGACGCGCTCACCGCATAGTCGGCGGCGGCGTCGGCGGGTTCGACGACTTTCGTTTTACCGATATTCGCGCCGATCGGGACCCCGCCGCGGCGGTTGCGCAGATATTCGGCCGCGGCGGCGGCGCCGTGGTTGTTGAAACCCATCCGGTTGATCAGACCGTGGTCGGCGGGCAGCCGGAACAGCCGCGGTGCGGGATTGCCGGGCTGGGCCTGCGCGGTGACGGTGCCGATTTCGGCGAATCCGAACCCCAATGGCGCCCAGGCGTTCACACCGTCGGCGTTCTTGTCGAATCCGGCTGCCAGCCCGAGCGGCGCCGGGAAGTCGATGCCGAAGGCATGGTTGCGCAGGATCGGATCGTCGGTGGTCAGCACTCTGGTCATCGCCCAGCGCGACGGCGCGAACCGGGCGGCCAGCCGCATGACCGTGAACGCCAGATGGTGGATGCGTTCCGGCGGCAGCAGGAACATCAGGCGCAGCAGCAGTGAATACATGGCCTCACATTCCCGGTTCGGGCTGGGGTAGTAGTGCGGTTTTTCGCCGCCGCAGCAGCACCCGCCTGCTGCCGTCGGTGTAGGCGCGTACCCGCGACAGTTCCCAGCCGCCGAATTCGGCTTGGATGGCCAGCCGCATCGACGCCGTCACCCGGGTCACCTCCGGTGGAAGCCGCAGCGGCACGTATTCGTAATCGTCACTGGTGGTTTCCCAGCTCGCCGGTAGCGCTGCGCGTGATTGTGGCGCCATCACTGCCCTTTCTTCCGCTGGTCCGCGCGGATCCGTTGCAGACCGTCTCCGGTCGCGGAACCGACGAACAGGTCACCGGTGCGCTCGTCGATGGTCACCGAGTTCGGTTGTCGAACCGTCGGATAACGGCCCACCTCTTTCGGTATACCCGTCGACAGGTCGAATCCGACGACTTCGTTGCTCTGGGTACACGTCACCCACACGGTGTCGGACCGCTGATCGTAGGCAAGCGCGTAAGGCGAAGATCCTACCGGGAATCGCTGCCGCAGCACGAGCGGTCCGGCAGTGTAGACCAGCAGTTCGTCACCCGCGGTGTCGGTGACGATGATGCGGCCGAACGGGTCGGTGATCAGGTTGGTCGCGCCGTCACCCGCGCGCAGGGCCAGGCCGAGGCGGTCTTTGCCGAGGTCGAGCTGGGTGAGCGAGGTCTGGCGGCGGTCCAGGACCGAGACATGGTCGCCGGTGAGGGCGAGTGCGTCGGCGGAGGCGAGCCCGGAAATGGTTTCGGCGACTGTGCCGTCGGGGGAGAGTTCGCGCACCTTGCCGTCTGCGGTGCCGACGAACATCGTGCCGTCGTCGCGATAGCGAACCGATCTGGCATCGCCGTCCACGGGCACCTCGGTGGTGATGCCGGAGGTGATGTCGAGGCGCATGATCCGGTGGTCGCCGGGGATCAGCACTTCGCCCGGCTTGCCCTGCGCCAAGCCGACACCGTGGGTGGGCAGCAGGAGGGTGCGCATCTCCTCGTTCGGCGCGCCGGTGGCATCGACACGGGTGAACGTCACGGGGTCGATGATGAACAACATCGTGCTGGTGTCGTGGCTCGCTTCGAGCGCAACCAGTTGTCCGGTGCCCGCCTCGGCGAACAGTCCGCCGACCGGGTTGCCGAGCCCCCACACGTCCCCGGCGGGTTGCGCGCGCTGCTCAGGGGCGACCGCCGCAGTGGCCGCGGGTCGCGTCTGAAGCTTGTCGCTATCGGAATCGGAGGAACATCCGGCGATCAGCGCCAGCACCGCCACACTCGCGAGCGCTGCGGGCAGCGAACCATGTGGGCGCATCCACCGAACTCCTTACTACGACGAATCATCCGCTACCGCACCATCTGACCATGATGGCGCACGTGACCGGCCTACCGGGGTCGCCGCTGGCGGAGAATGTCGGCGATCGGGGTTACGGTTGACTCGAAACAATGTCCAATTCAGGGAGATCCGGTTGAAAGCCGACCATCCATCGGGGTTTGCCATCGATGACATAACCGTTGGTCCGTTTGCTCACGGATTCGGCACCACGGCCGATGGCAGGCCCTACGCCTTCCGCACCGTGCGCTCCACCGTGGTGCTGGAGATCTACCGGGCCGACCTCGACAGCGATGTACCAGGACCTGAGGATGTGGTCGCCGTCGCGCAGGCCCGCGCCACCGATATCGACCTCGACGACGAACGCAGCGTCGTAGCGCTGGTGCGCGACATGATTCCGGACGCGGAACCGGTCGAGGCGGTCCCGGATCGTGACATGACAACCGTGCGGGCCCTGCTGGGCCGGATCAGTTCAGTCATAGATGGTATGTAGATGGTGATGCCAACCACACGATTCGTCCGTTCCGCGCTGACCGCGGCCACCCTCGTCGCGGTGGCTGCGGCGTGCAGCACCGGACCGGACGAGGCCTCGGTGGATGCCGCGCGTTCCTCGGCCAATGCCTCGCTGTCGTCCTCGATCGCGACCTCCTCGAGCGCCGCGCACCGGCCGCTGCCGACGGCCACCGAATTGGACGCGCAGATCAAACGCGCCCTGGATCCGGCGCTGCCCGACTCCGAGCGCACCGACCTCATCGAGGACGGTGAGGCCTTCCGCGACGCCATCCCGGATATGTACCGGGCACTGCAGGACAATCCACGCGCCATCTACGGCGTCACCGACCCGGTCTTCGACAACCGCGACGGCACACTTACCGCGACCATGCGGCTGGACAAGGACGGCACCGGCACCGCGGTCCGCACGACCGTCGTGCACTTCGTGCTGCTCGACGGCAAGTGGAAGATCTCGCGCACCGACCTGTGCGGCATCCTGCGCTCGGCCGACTACCGCACCGCGGCCTGCGGCTAGATGATCGAATCCGGCTCACTGCGGTGGGGACGTCTCATCCACCGCCACCGCTATCTGGTGCTGGGCATCGCCATTTTCGTGGTGCTGCTCTCGGGCTGGTACGGCCGGGATCTGGCGGGCCGGCTGACCCAGGAGGGCTGGTTCGACGAGAGCAGTGAATCGGTGGCCGCCGCCAAGATCGCCGATGCCACCTTCGGTCGCGATACCGACAGCGACATCATCCTGCTGTACACCGCGCCCGAGGGTAAGACCGTCGACGACCCGACAGTACGTGCGGCAGTGACGAATTCGCTGAAGCAACTGCTGGCCCGGCACCCCGACCAGGTCCTGAAGGTCGACAGCTACTGGGACAGCCCCTTCGCCGCGCAGGCCACCGACGCCGCACACTCCCACGCCTTCGCCAGCGTCGGATTGCGCGGGGAAGGCACCGCGACGGTCGAGAACTACACCGCGATCAAGGGTGAGCTGGGCGCCGGGCGCGCGGGTGGCGGACCCGGCGGCACCACGGTGCAGCTGGCCGGGCTGCAGCCGATCGTCGAGGGCATCAATCAGGGCATGCAGGACGATATTCGCCGGGCCGAGATCATCGCGCTGCCGATCGTGGCGATCCTGCTGTATTTCGTTTTCGGCGGGGTGGTCGGCGCGTTGCTGCCGGTGCTGATCGGCGGGATGACGGTGCTCGGCACCCAGGGCACTATCCGGATGCTCACCGATCACATCGACGTGAATGTCTTCGCCAGTGCGGTGGTCACCTTGGTGAGTCTGGGGTTGGCGATCGACTACGGGCTGTTCACCGTGACCCGGTTCCGGGAGGAGTTGGCCGCCGGGCACAGTGTGGAGGATGCGACGGCGCGCACCGTCGCCACGGCCGGGCGCACCGTACTGTTCTCGGCCGCGATCATCGCGATCAGCTTGGCGGCATTGTTCATCTTCCCGAACGGGGTGTTGCGGTCGGTGCCCTATGGCGGCATCAGTTCGGTGCTGCTTGCCGCGCTGCTGTCGGTGACGGCGCTGCCCGCGGTGCTGAGCATTGTCGGGCGGCGGATCGACCTGTGGGGTTGGCATCGGTTCTCGCGCACCAAAACCGAGGCGCAGATCGACGCCGGATTCTTCTCGCGGTTGGCGACGCGGGCGATGCGGCGGCCGTGGGCGGTGGTGGTGCCGATCGTGCTCGGGCTGCTCGCACTGATCGTTCCGATTCGCAATATCGAGTTCGGCGGGATCAGTGAACGGTATCTGTCCGAGGACAATCCGGCGCGGGTCGCGCAGGAACGGTTCGACGAGTTGTTCCCGAGTTTTCGCACCGAGCCGATCAAACTGGTGGTGGTGGGCGCGAATCCGCAGCAGCTCGGCGATATCCGCTACGAAGCCAGCCGGCTTCCCGGTCTGACGGGCCGTTTCGAACCCGGTGCGCCGACCAAGGACGGGATCAATGTGCTCAACGCCGGTCTCGCCGACAAGCGCAATGCGGACGCGGTGATCGATGCGGTGCGGGCGATTCCGGAACCTTCCGGGGTGGACATCATGGTGACCGGGGTGCCCGCGCTCGAGCGCGACAGCATCAATGGGTTGCTCGTGCGACTACCGTTGCTGGTGGGTCTGCTGGCGGCTGCGGCGTTGGTGATGCTGTATCTGGCATTTCGTTCGATTGTGTTGGCACTCAAGGCCGTTTTGATGAGTGCATTGAGTCTGGCCTCCACACTGGGCGTGCTCACCTGGGTGTTCGTCGAGGGGCACGGGGCCGGGATCTTCGACTTCACGCCGGGCCCGCTGATGTTCGCTGTGCTGGCGTTGATCGTGACGGTGGTGTTCGGGCTGTCCACCGACTACGAGGTGTTCCTGCTGTCGCGGATGGCCGAGGCACGCGCGGACGGTGCGTCGCCGCCGGAAGCCATCCGTTACGGCATCGCCCATACCGGCGGCGTAATCACTTCTGCCGCAGCGATTCTCATCGTGGTAACCGGTGCGTTCGGCTTCTCCGATCTGGTGTTGATGAAGTACATCGCCTACGGCATGATCGCGGCGCTGGTCCTGGACGCGTCCGTGGTCCGCATGCTGTTGACACCCGCGGTGCTGAAGCTGATCTGGCGTTGAGTGGCTGTTCAGCGGGCCGCGCCGCCGCGGTATTCATCGTGGTGTGGGCGCTGTTCGCCGCGGGCGGCGGCAAGAATGCGCGATACCCACTCACCGGTCCGTCGCGGGCTCTGGTGGAGATCGCCTGGTTCGGCGGCGCGGCCGGGCTGATCGGGTTTGCCTTCACCGCCGTCTTCTTCGCGCTGTGGGCGATCAACGGCGCACTGCGGTTGCTGTGCATCAGGCCTGAGACTGTCCGCAGTCGCATCCGGTCTTTTCGCACGAACGGGGTGCTCCGACGTAGCGGACGGCCTCAGCGGCGGACGGGCAAGACCAGTTGGGCGCCGGTTATCGGGTGGTTGAGGACCTCGACGGGGTGTTGGTAGACGCGGGTGAGGAGTTCGGTGGTGAGGACTTTGCGGGGTGGGCCGTCCGCGGCTATGCGGCCGGATTCCAGGACCGCGACTCGGTCGGCGTAGGCGGCGGCGATACCGAGGTCGTGCAGGACGACGACAACTGCGGCGCCCGCGGCGGCTCGGGCGGTGGCCAGGCCCAGCACCGCTTCTTGGTGGCCGAGGTCGAGGGCGGCGGTGGGTTCGTCCAGTAGCAGTGTTCCGGTGTCCTGAGCCAGGACGCGGGCCAGGGCGACGCGGGCGCGTTCACCACCGGAGAGCGTCGGAAATGCCCGGGCGGCAAGGTGTTCCACGTCGGCGGCGGTCATGGCGGCGGCGATCCGTTCGTCATCGAGGTCGCGCCGCTCGGTCCGCACCCACGGCGCACGACCCATGGCGACGACCTCACGAGCGGTGAACGGGAATCCGACAGTGTGACTCTGCGGCAGTACCGCCCGGCGCCGCGCCATATCCAAATGCGACCAGTGGCCCAGCGCCCGCCCATCGAGTTCGATCGTGCCCTCGCTCGGTTCCAACTCACCCGCAAGCACCGCCAGCAGTGTCGACTTTCCCGCCCCGTTCGGCCCCACCAACGCCACGATCTCGCCCGCGACAACGTCGAAGTCGACGGCTTCGAGGACTCGGCGCGTCTGGGCCCCCGAAGCCCCACGCCTGTCGATGCTCACTCCGCTGGCCCGAAGCGTAACCGCCCCCCGCTGCGGCGGCACCGGCAACTCATGCGTCCGTGCGAACACCGAACTCAATCCCTCCAGCATGCCGCTCACACCTGCGCCCCACTCACGGGCTCCGGCATGTACGCCAGGCCGACACCGACGATGCTGCACGCCCCTTCGCTGATGATGCTGCCTCGCAGCGCCGACGGGTTCGGCATTCCGCTGTGCACTGCCGGTTGGCTGATCGGCGCGGCCCGCCCGTCGACTCCCGGCCCGCACCCCAGCGTCGGCGCGCGACGCCACCAGGAATCTGCGCTCGACCTGCCTGGTCGACCCGCCATCAAGCTGCATCCCGATAGCCCGCTAGCTGTCACGCCGACGCGGCGGCACTGGTTGACTCCCACGCCGCCGAACGACCCGCACCCCTCATCTGGATCCGCAGCTGTTGTCGGTGCCCACAAGTGGTGATGATCCTGGGAAAAAGTGCGAATGCTTCGGGGCAAGTGAGCGCGACGACACACGCGGACGGCTTGTGGATCGGTTGTACCCCAGGAGATTTCGTGAATCATGCCCAACCTCCCGCGCGAGCACGGGTGCGGCGCAGGAGCCAGAAGAAGAAGGGGCCGCCGATGAGGGAGGTGAGCATGCCGAGGGGCAGGTCGGCGTTGTGGACCAGGGAGCGGGCGGCTACGTCGGCGGCGAGGAGCACGACCGCGCCGACGATGGCGCTCAACGGGATGAGGATGCGGTGGGCGGGGCCGACGAGCATACGGACCACATGCGGCACGATCAGCCCGACGAACAGCACGATGCCGGTGAAGGCGACGCCCGCCGTGGCGAGGACGGCGACCACGACGATCACGTTGCGCCGCAAGCGCTCCACATCGACGCCCAGATGTCGCGCGGCGGATTCACCGAGGGCGAGCAGGTCCAGGCGGGGTGCGATGAGGACCGCGGCGAGAATGCCGAGAGCGGCCAATGGAGCGACGACGTGCACCGCATCCCAGGTGGCTCCGTTGAGACTGCCCAACTGCCAGAACACGATCTGATCGCGGGCGGCGGGGGTCGCGATGAACAGCAGGAACGCGATCAGCCCACCCGCGAAGGCATTGATCGCGACACCGGTGAGCACCAGCGTGACCACCTCGGTGCGCCCATTCGATCGCGACAGCAGATACACCAGCAATGTGGTCAACAGCCCCGCAGCGAATGCGGCCGCCGCCACCGACCACGCCGCCACGAACGCACCACCCACCACGATCACCGTGCCCGCACCGACCGCCGCCCCTGCCGATACTCCGATCACACCGGGTTCGGCGAGCGGATTCGCGAACACCCCCTGCAGCAATGCACCCGCTGTCGCCAGTGCGGCCCCGACCAGGATCGCGAGCACCACGCGGGGGAACCGCACTTCCCACAGCGTCACCTCACCCGCCGGATGCGCGGGCATCGGCCCCCAGTCCAACCCGATCCGATGCAGCACACTGCCCGCGACCTCGGCAGGCGTCGTCGGCACCTGCCCGATCGCCGCCGACGCCAGCGCCAACACCACCAGCGCCGCCACCGCCACCGCGAACACGATCGCGGTCCGCGACCATCCCCGCGACTTCGGCGCGACCGGATGCGGACTGTGCGGCATCGCCGAGTCGGTCGCGGTTGTCCCAGTGGCCCTTTCGTTCACACCCACACCTGCCCGATCGCCGCCGGCAGCGCGGCCACCGCTACTGCGAACACGATCGCGGTGACCGAGCGCACCCGCGACTTCGGCGCAATCGGATGCGGATCACGCTGCATCGCCGGGGCGGTTGTTCCCATGGTCATTTCGCTGACGCTCGCAGTCCCCGACGCTCGGCTCCGCTGTTCGCACAGTGCACTCGTGGTCCGCTCGCGCGTCACGGCACCGCTTCGATGTCCGGCTGCACATCCGCGAAGTGCCGTCTGCACTTGACCGACGTCCCGAGCACCGCACCGTGACGCGCCGCTCATGCGGGCTCGGTGCCGTACACGGCCGCACTGAGGGCAGCGATCACCCGGCCGGTGTTCGGGCCGAAACTCAACACCACCGAGTCGGCCATATCGACCACGCGCTTGTTGCGCCCGGCGGGTGTCTGCGCGATGCCGGGCACCTTTTCCAACCCGTCGACACCGCCGACCGACTTCAGCCCGTCCGACATCACCAGCAGCACATCAGGCGCGGCCGCGATCATGGCCTCACTGGTGATCGCGACGAACGGCTCGGTCAACCCGGACTCGGTGCCCGCATCGCGCGCGCCGAGTGCCGCGATGAGGGCATCGGCGCCGGAGCCGGGTCCGGCGAGCATGGTGATGGCGGTGCTGCGCAGGTAGAGGAACGCGATGGTGAGGGGTTTGTCCTGTTTGGGCACTGCGGCACTGGCGGCGGCGATTTCGCCGCGGGTGCGCTGGGCCAGGGCCTGGCCACGATCGGGTACACCGAGTGCGGCGGCCACCGCCTCGATCTGCGGCACCACCCCGTCCATGGTGCGCTGCGGATCGAAGTAGACGACCGTCACCCCGGCCGCGCGCAGCTGCTCGCGCACCTGCGGGGCGGCGCTGGTGCTGTCGGTGAGAAAGACCGAAGGACGCAGTGCCAGAACGGATTCCACGTTCAGCGAACCGCTGCCACCGGTCACGATCGGCAGATTCGCGACCGCGGGAAACCCCGCCGCGGTACTGCGCCCGACCAGTTTGGCGCCCATGCCCAACGCCCAGACCGTCTGCGCGAGTGTGCCGAATCGGTCGGCGGCGATGATGCGGCTGGCATCGGTGACCGTGACTTCGGCCCCGTCGAAGGATCGGACGGTCGCGGGCAGCGTGGGCGTGGGTTCGGGCCCGATCGGCACCGGATCGAGGTTCTCCAGTTTCGCGGTGACCGGCCCGCGGCCGCCGCTGCGGGTGGCATCGCTGTCGGTTCCGCAGGCCGAACCGACCAGCAGGGTCAATGCCAGCACGGCCAGGAGGGAACGCACCCCGCCGGATCGGACACGGTCGAGAAACCTCATGCAGGTAAGGCTAGCCTCCCTCATCGACTCACCCTGCCGCGCGTGCGCTGACATCGTCGAGCGCGGCCGCGATGGCACGCGGCAGTTCCAATGTCTCGGCGGCCAGCACCCCGGTGAGCTGCCCGATATCGCGCGCGCCGACGATCATGCTCGCGATGCCGGGCCGGTCGCGGATCCAGGCGAGGGCAACGGCCAACGGTGAGGTGGCCAGCCCGTCGGCGGCGGTCACCAGCGCCTCGACCACCCGGGTCGCGTGGTCGTCGAGCCGGTGCCGGATCTCGGCGGCGGTCGCCTCATCGGCACCGCGCGAATCGGCGGGCACCCCGTCGCGGTATTTGCCGGTGAGAATGCCTCCGGCCAGCGGCGCGGTGGCGATCAGCCCCACACCGTGATGTCGAGCAGCCGGAATGAAATCGGTTTCGGTGTCACGGACCAGCAATGAGTACGGGGTCTGCGCGACGGTGACGGGCGCGACCGCTGCGAGGCTGGCGACCTGCCAGGCATTGAACCCGCGCGCACCCGCGTAGCGGACGCGCCCGGAGCGCACCGCGTATTCGAGAGTGGCGGCGACCTCATCGAGCGGGGTCGCCGGATCCCACGCGGCGACATGCCAGATATCGAGATAGTCGGTACCCAGTTCGAGCAGCGTCCGATCGAGCTGGCGTAACAGCGCGCGACGCGAGGTGTCCACGGCCGGACGCACCGGCTCCGGCTCGGGCACGGTCGGCCCTGCGGGTGGGGGCGTGGTCCGCGGCGCGACACCCGCGCAGCCGCTGAGCACCAGATCGTCGCGGGAGACCAGATCGCCGAGCAGTTCGGCCAGAATCCGTTGTGCCGCACCGCCGGCGTAGGCGGGGGAGGTATCGACCAGTGTGCCGCCGGCCTCGGCGAACGCCACCAACTGCACCGCCGCATCGTCGGTGTCGGTATGCGCACCCCAGGTGTGGGTCGCAAGTCCTATCCGGGACACCCGTAGGCCGCTGCGGCCGACCGTCCGCTGTTCCATCACCGTGCCCGCGCAATCGTCACGGCGCCAAGCCTAGAGTGTGGATACGCAACTCGACGCCCACCAGCACCGTGGGTCGCGCCGTCGAGCCGGGCATGCCGCCGCCATCTCGACACTGTACTGTCGCTGCGTGATTGCGGCGGTGGTCACAGTGATGCGATCGATCGCCGGACCAATTGCCCAGTAGGAACACATTTTTCGGGCGGAAGTGGAGGCTGGTTCGTGGTCGGCGAGTCGATGACCTGGGTGCAGGCCTTGGTACTTGGTCTGGTGCAGGGTCTCACGGAGTTTCTGCCGATTTCTTCCTCCGCGCATCTGCGCATCGTGTCGGCGGTGTTCTTCGGCGATGACGCGGGCGCCTCGTTCACCGCCGTCACCCAGTTGGGCACCGAGGCCGCGGTGCTGGTGTTCTTCGCCAAGGACATCTGGCGGATCATCGTGGCGTGGTTCGCCGGCCTGCGCGATCGGCTGACCAAGCGTGACCGGCCGGAGCTGCCGCTGCACGACCAGCCCACCATGCGGCTCCCGGTCATCACCGCTGATCACAAGCGCGTCCTGGACGAGCAGGCGCAGCGTGAACTCGACTACCGCATCGGCTGGTATGTGATCATCGCGACGATCCCGATCGGTGTGCTCGGGTTTCTTTTCAAGGATCAGATCCGCACCGGCGCCCGCAATCTGTGGTTGGTGTCGTTCATGCTGGTCGCGTTCGCGCTGGTCATCGCGGCCGGTGAGTACTACGGGCGCAAGCTCCGCCCGATCGAGCAGCTGACCACCCGCGACGGTTTGATCATGGGCTTCGCGCAATGTCTGGCCCTGGTCCCGGGTGTGTCGCGTTCCGGTGCGACCGCGACGGCGGGTCTGTTCCTCGGGCTGGAGCGCGAAGCAGCCGTGCGGTTCTCGTTCCTGCTCGCCATTCCCGCTGTGACGGCGTCGGGACTGTTCAGCCTGCCCGACGCGTTCGAACCGGCGGGTGAAGGCCTCAATGCCAGCGGACCACAGCTGCTGGTCGCGACGATTCTGGCGTTCGTGGTCGGGTATGCCTCGGTGGCGTGGCTGTTGAAGTTCGTCGGCAAACATTCCCTGGACTGGTTCGTCGGCTACCGCATCGTGCTCGGGCTGACGGTCATGGGCCTGCTCGCGGGCGGAGTGGTATCGGCGACATGATCGTTAGGCTGGTGCAATGACGGTGATCCTGCTGCGGCACGGTGTTTCGACCTCGAACACCGCCCGCACCCTGGCCGGGCGTAGTGCGGGCGTCGATCTGACCGAGCACGGCGATACCCAGGCCCGCGCCGTCGCCGAACGGCTGGCCGCGCTGCCTATCGAGCACATCGTGCATTCGCCGCTGCTGCGCTGTCAGCGAACGGTCGCACCGCTCGCGGAAAAGCTCGGTCTGGAACCGGAGTACGACGATCGGTTGATCGAGGTCGACTACGGCGACTGGACCGGTAAGGCGATCGCGGATCTGCTGACCGAACCGCTGTGGAAGGTGGTGCAGCGGCACGCCTCGGGCGCGGTCTTCCCCGGCGGCGAAGGTCTGGCGCAGGTGCAGGTCCGTGCGGTGGCCGCGGTGCGCGAGCATGATCGACGGTTCGCCGAGAAGGCCGGTCACGACGTGCTGTGGGTGGCGTGCACGCACGGTGACGTGATCAAATCCGTGCTCGCGGACGCGCTCGGCGTGCATCTCGACGGTTTCCAGCGCATCGTGGTCGAACCCGCCTCGCTCAGCATCGTGCGCTACACCCCGACCGCGCCGTATGTGGTTCGGCTCAACGACACGGGGGCGGATCTGTCCGGTTTGGCAATCAAACCGCAACGGCCCGCCTCGGCTTCCGGGTCGCCCGCGGAGCCCGAAGCCGGTCCGGTTCCCGGTGGTGAGCTAGGTGGTACCCCGAGTGCGGATAATGGGAATGCGGAGCTTCGAGATTCCTTGTAAACGAGTAGGTGGCGTGTTGCGGAGTCCAGCGCCGCGGGTAGTCGATCAGGGTCACGTATCAGGAGGTGCAGATGTCTCGCGCAATCCACGTATTTCGCACCCCCGATCGTTTTGTCGCCGGGACCGTCGGTGAGCCGGGCGATCGCGCGTTCTACCTGCAGGCCGTGCAGGAACCACGGGTGGTCAGCGTGTTGCTGGAGAAGCAGCAGGTGAAGGTGCTCGCCGACCGGATGGGTCTGCTGCTCGACGAGGTCGCGCGCCGCTTCGGCGCCGAGGTGCCGCCGCAGGCCGAGGACATCTCCGACAGCGACCCGCTGGTGACCCCGATCGACGCCGAGTTCCGGGTCGGCACCATGGGCCTGGGCTGGGACGCCGATGCGGGCGCGGTGGTGGTGGAACTGCTGGCGATCACCGAAACCGAGGTCGACGAGTCGGTGGTGCTCGATGACACCGAAGAGGGCCCCGACGCGGTGCGGGTGTTCCTGACCCCGATCCAGGCGCGGGAGTTCGCGTTGCGCTCCACCCGGGTGATCGCGGCGGGCCGGCCGCCGTGTCCGCTGTGCGGGGAACCGCTTTCGTCGCGCGGGCATATGTGTGTGCGAACCAACGGATACAAGCGCGGGGATATTTTCGGCGCGGCCGAGCTAGAGGAGTAGTCCGTGGCCGAGCCTCGATGGCACACCGCGGAATTGACGGTGATCGGGCGGGTGACGACCGCGAGCAATGTCACCCTCGTCTGCGATACGGACGGCGTTCGCGTGGTCTACAAGCCGGTGCGCGGGGAACGGCCGCTGTGGGATTTCCCGGACGGCACCCTGGCCGGGCGTGAGGTGGCTTCGTATCGGGTGTCGGATGCGCTCGGCTGGGGTGTGATTCCGGAGACCATCCTGCGCGATGGCCCGTACGGGCCGGGCATGGTGCAGCGCTGGGTGGAGTCGGTGGACAACCACACCGATCAGGGCAACCGGCTCGATCTGGTCGATCTGGTGCCGTTGGGCGCGGTGCCGGCGGGGTTCTGCGAGGTACTGCGCGCCGAGGATGCGGCGGGTAACGAGGTGTCGCTGATCCATGCCGACGATCCGCGGTTGCAGCGGATGGCGGTGCTCGATGTGCTGCTCAACAATGCCGACCGCAAGGGCGGGCACGCGTTGGAAGGTGTCGACGGGCAGGTCTACGGCGTCGACCACGGCATCTGCCTGCACAGTGAGCACAAGTTGCGCACGGTGCTGTGGGGATGGGCGGGTAAACCCATCTGTGACGCGCTGATGGCCGATATCGCCGCCTTCGCGAAGACACTCCCCGGTGCGCTCGCCGATGCTCTGGCATCGCATATCACCGATGCCGAGATCGATGCGCTCGCCGACCGCGCGCAGGAGTTGCTGGACAATCCGGTGATGCCGATGCCGAGGACCTCGCGGCCGATTCCGTGGCCCGCGTTCTGAGTCGGGCCTGACGGGTCGGCTGCGATAGCCGACTGTGCAATGTTGCATCTAATGCAGAGGTGCACGGACTGCTCGATGCCGAACCGGTGTTCGAACGGCGAGATACGCGGCGCGGAGAATTCACCCAGCTCGGGCACTCGGCAACGGACTCGACATCCCACACCGGGACCGCACCTTCGTCGTCGAGTCGAACACCGCCGCCGACCCGGTCAATCGCTGATCGCACCCTATCCGCTGCAGCCGCTGCGGTGATCGGCCGAGACAAGCGGACGGCCGTCCCTGCGAGTTGGGCTGGGTCCTCAAGTCCAGGCATGCCGCCGATGGCCGTGTCCGGCTCGCGCGGCCGACCTTATGGGAGCTGGATGGTGCAGTACTGGACTTGCTTCCCGGTGTTGATCGCGGGGTGCACCGGCCGGGGCTTCGGGCGGCAGCAAGCCGATCTACTCGTATCTCGCTCAGCTCACCAGCGGGCGGACCTCGGTGCCGGCGAAGCGGACGAATTCGATCAGATCCGGATCGTCGTCGGTGGGTTCGAGGACGACGGTGTCGGCGCCCGCCTCGGTGTAGCGGCGGACGGCGGCGGCGATGGTTCGGGCGTCGCCGGCGACACCGGCTTCGGGCGGATGCTCGCTGGTGTTGCGTTGCTGGGCGGCTGTCAGGCGTTCGGCCGCGTCCGGGCCGGTGGCTGTGAGCAGGTTGACGATGACCCGATGTGGTTCGGTGCGTGCGGCTTTCACGCGGCCTTCCTCGATGCGTGCGCGAGCGGCGCGGACGCCGTCGAGGGTGGTTCGCGAGGTGAGGATGGTGGCGTCGGCGAGTTCGCCGGACAGGCGCAGTGTCTGTGGACCTGTCGCGGCGGCCGTGATCGGTGGGGGTGTGGTGGGCGGCCAGTCCAGGGCGACATTGTCGAGGCGTACGTATCGGCCTGCGGCACTGATCTTCTCACCGTTCAGCAGGCCGCGCAGCGCACTCAACTGTTCCCGCAGCAGCGTCATCGGCGATTCGACCCGTGCACCGATCTGTCCCATCCAGTCCTGCACACCGTGCCCGAAACCCGGAATAACCCGGCCCGGATGCAGCCGCAGCAGCGCCGCCACCTCCATGGCGGTGAGCGCGACATTCCGCAACGGCACGGGCATCACCCCGATCCCGACGCGTACTCGCTCCGTCCTCGCCAACACCGTTGCGGCAGTTGCGATCCCGCCGGCCCAGAAGCAGTCTTCCCACAACCACAGTTCTTCGAGACCGCTGTCCTCGGCTGCGGCCGCCACCGCGAGCAAACGTTCCGGGGAAACCTGGGGCATCGACACCGCACCGAGAACAGTCACCCGTCCAACCTAGCGCGATCCCACTCGGCCCCGGCTGAATTCGAGTGCTCGGCGCTCACAGCAAACTCAGCGACAGTGACCTGCGCCACTCGCGGCAATTCGATCCACCAGACGGCAACCATTGACATCCGGCTTTTGCGACATCGGAGCAGGTCAGATCCGGGGTGGTTGCCCTACAACCTACCGTTCGGAGCAGGGTGCGGCGCAATGGCCGTCACCACACCTCTACCCTCGAATCATGCAGTCCTGGTCCGATACCGCCCTACCGACTATTCCCGGAGCAGGGCCACCGTTGCGGTTGTACGACACCGCCGACCGGCAGGTTCGCCCGGTGACCCCGGGCCGTACGGCCACCATGTACGTCTGCGGGATCACCCCCTATGACGCCACCCATCTCGGGCATGCCGCCACCTACCTGACCTTCGACCTGGTCAACCGGCTGTGGCGCGATGCGGGCCACGAGGTGCACTATGTGCAGAACGTCACCGACGTCGACGACCCGCTGTTCGAGCGCGCCGCCCGCGACGGTGTGGACTGGCGCGATCTGGGCACCCGCGAGATCAATCTGTTCCGCGAGGACATGTCCGCCCTGCGCATCGTGCCGCCGCGCGACTACATCGGCGCCGTGGAGTCCGTCGACGAGGTCATCGAATTCGTGCAGAAGCTGCTGGCCTCGGGCGCGGCATACACGGTCGAGGATGCCGAATATCCGGACATCTACTTCCGCGCCGATGCCACCGAGCAGTTCGGCTACGAATCCGGCTACGACCGCGCAACCATGGAACGGCTGTTCGCCGAGCGCGGCGGCGATCCGGATCGCCCCGGTAAGCGCGACACCATCGACGCGCTGCTGTGGCGCGCCGCGCGTCCCGACGAGCCGTCGTGGCCGGCGCCGTTCGGTGCCGGGCGACCCGGTTGGCATATCGAGTGTGCGGCGATCGCGCTCAACCGTGTCGGCCCCGAATTCGATATCCAGGGCGGCGGCAGCGACCTGATCTACCCGCATCACGAATACTCCGCCGCACACGCCGAGGCATTGATCGCGGGCCGCCGCTTCGCCCGCCATTACGTGCACGCCGGTCTCATCGGCCTCGACGGCGAGAAGATGTCCAAATCGCGCGGCAATCTGGTGCTCGTCTCCAAACTGCGCGCCGCGGGCGTCGACCCCGCCGCGATCCGCCTGGGCCTGCTCGCCGGTCACTACCGCCGAGACCGCATGTGGACCGACACCGTCCTCGCCGACGCCACCACCCGCCTGGACCTGTGGCGCCGAGCCACCGCACTCACCTCCGGCCCCGCCGCCGAAGACACCGTCGCCCGCCTGCGCCAACACCTCGCCGACGACCTCGACACCCCGAAAGCCCTTGCCGCCGTGGACAACTGGGCCAACCAAGCCCTGAACTACGGAGGCCAGGACCCGACGGCCCCGGCATTGATCGCGACCGCCGTAGACGGCCTGCTCGGCGTGCAGCTGTAGCCCCGCGGCAATCTGCTGTCGTCTCGTGACCGCGTATTCGTGATCGGGCGTGTGGCGGCGAAGTGCTTGCGTGATGGGCAGTATCGGCTCGACGACAGCGCCGAGAGCACGTCGGGATCGGGGTGTGTGTTGTTCGGGGAGTTGATCCGTGGTGTTGTACATGGATGTGCGGCATTCATCCTCGGGGCTTGGTGGGGCGGTGGTCTGCGCTCGGTGATGTGATCGGCGCCGGGGCCGCGGGTCGGTTGCAGGCCTCGGCGGCACCTGCGGATCCGCGGACCGTGGCGGCGCGGGCGCGGTTCTTCGGGGCCGACGTCGTGGATCCGGATACGGGTGCGGTACGTGCGGATCGGGTGGTGTTGTCCTGGGTGGGGTGCACGACCTACGCGTTCGCTATGGCCGGGTCGGTGTTTCTGCTGGATGCGTGGGTGCCGCGACTGACGAGCACGGGTTATGTGCCCACGACGGCACAGGATCTGGCGGATCTGGCGCCGGAAGCGATATTCATCGGGCACGGGCATTTCGATCACGCCGCCGATGCGGGTCGGATCGCCGAAGCGTCCGGGGCGGTCGTCTATGGAACCGCCGATCACGGCGTGAATATCCGTGCGCAGGTGGCGGATCCGACATTCCGGACGGTCGCGCTCGGGGACGGGGCTTCGCTGCCGGGCGAGCGGCACGAGTTCACCGTGGGACCGGTCGAGGTCACCGCGGTCCGTCACGTGCACTCCGCGCCCACCGCTCGCGAACGTCCCGGTGGGTCCGCGCCGTTCTTCCCGCTACCGGATCTGCGCGCTCTGGTGCGGCATCCACCCACGCTGGCCGGTGTCCTGCAGAGTGTGCCGCGTCTCAAAGATCCGGAGGGCGGCACGCTGCTCTACCAGTTCCGCGTCCCCGGGTTCTCGCTGGTCTGGCACGATTCGGCGGGTCCGCTCACCGAGCGGGCCCCACAGGTGTTCGATGTCTTCGCCGACCTGCCACCCACCGACCTCCAGATCGGCGCGGTTCAGGGCTTCAACCAGATCACCAATGGTCTACGCGACCCCCGCCGCTACATCGAGGCCATCCGCCCCGAACTCTTCGTCCCCACCCACCACGACAACTGGCTCCCGGGCCTCACCGCCTCCGCCGCCACCTACGACATCCCACTGCGCGGCGAACTGGCCCGCATCCCCACCGGCCACCGCCCGGACCTGCGCCCCCTCCACGACCCGGTCGACTACATCAGCCCCCAGCGCCTGACGTTCCCGCTGTAACCGCAACTCCCACACGGCAACACCGTTCAGGGAGCTGGTCTGGGTGGGAGGCGGGCGGCCATGGTGGCCAGGTTGTCGGCGAAGGTGAGGACGAATTCGACGCAGAGGTCGATGAGTTCGTCGCGGGTGATGTCGATGCTGCCGTCGAGCCAGGCGAGGACCAGTTCGGCGGCGCCGCCGGTGATCATCAGCGAGACCGCGCGCACGAGGGTGTCGCTGCCCGGTGGCGGGTCGAGCAGGGCGCGTTCCTGATCGGCGACGACGTCGGCGATGGTGCGCATGGCGGCGGCGCGGCGGCGCATCAGGGTTTCGCTGCCGTGGGCCTCGGCGAAGGCGATGCGGGCGCGGCGCGGGTCGTCGATAACCGAGGTCACGATGGCGGTGACGGCCGCACGCATTTTGGCCGGAATGCCTTCGGGTGCCGCGGCGAGGGCCTCGAGCGAGCTGTGGATTGCGGTATCGATGATCTCGTCGTGCACGGCGGCGGCCAGGGCGTCGAGGTCCGGGAAGCTCTCGTAGAAGAAGCGCGGGCCGACTTTGGCCTGTTCGCAGACTCCACGCACCGTGGTCGTCGCCCAGCCCTGGGTGCCGATGATCTCCAGGGCCGCATCCATCAGGCGACGGCGGCGTTCCTCGCGCCGCTGCTCGGCGGAGGCGCCGCGGTAGATCCCGGTCGCTGCCCGTGTCACAGGCTCAGTATGCCGCAGGCAAATCAGGAAACAACCGTTTACGGAAACCATCGATTCCTGTATGGTGTGGATCACACGATTTTCGCAAGGATGCGAGAGGACACCATGATGTCGACGATGGGCCGACGGGCAAAGTACGCCGCATCCGCGCTGGCCGAGCGTTATCCGTCCCGGACCCGAGCCCTCGCCGAACCACCCGCCGGTAGCGAATTGCGGCCGATACTAGGCGATTACGGCTTACCGGTGATCGGGCACGCCCTCCCAGCCATGACGGACAACCTCGATTTCGCGCGGCGGCGCTTCGAGAAATACGGTTCCGTGCAGTGGTCCGGACTGCTCGGGCGGCAGGTCGTGATGGTGGTGAGCCCGGAGGCGATCGAGGAGGTGCTCGCGGACCGGGACAAGGTGTATTCCGCCAAGGGCGGCTACGACTTCTTCATCGGACCGTTCTTCCGTGGCGGCATCCTGCTGCGCGATTTCGACGAGCACCGCTACCACCGGCGCATTCTGCAGCAGGCCTTCACCCGGCCGCGACTGGTCGGCTATCTCGACATCACCACACCGGCGATCGCCCGCGGCATGGATGACTGGTTGCCCGCCAACGACTTCCAGCTGTTCCCGGCAACAAAACATCTGCTGCTGCGCATGGCATCGGAGGTGTTCATGGGTGCACGCCTCGGTCCCGAGGCGGCGCGGCTCGAACGCGCGTTCATCGATGCGGTGCGCGGCGGGCAGGCGCTGGTGCGCACCAATCTGCCCGGCGGTGTGTGGGCGAAGGGTTTGCGCGGGCGCAAGGTACTCGAGGACTACTGCCGCCGGGAAATGCCCGCCCGACGCGCGGGCACCGGTGACGACCTCTTCAGCGTGCTGTGCCACACCGCCAGCGATGAGGGCCATACCTTCACCGATCAGGACATCGTCGACCATCTGATCTTCGTGCTGATGGCCGCGCACGACACCAGTACCATCGCGCTGGCGATGATGGGCTATCAACTCGGTCTGCATCCGGAGTGGCAGGACCGGCTGCGCGCCGAATCGCAAGCGCTGGGTAAGGATTCGCTCGATTACGATGATCTCGACCGGCTGCCCGCCCTGGATCTGGTGTTCAAGGAGATCCTGCGGATGTACTCCCCGGTCGGTCAGCAGATCCGGGAGACGGTGCGCGACACCGCGATTCAGGGCCACTTCCTACCCGCGCGCACCCTTGTCGTCATCGGCTCGCATTCGGCGATGCGTATCGATCGCTGGTGGCACGACCCTGATGTCTTCGATCCGGAGCGTTTCACCGCCGAACGCCAAGAGGACAAGTCCCACCGCTACGTCTGGGCGCCCTTCGGCGGTGGCGCGCACAAGTGCATCGGTCTGTACTTCGGCGGCATGACCGTCAAGGCGATCATGCATCGCATGCTGTTGCACTACCGGTGGTCGGTGCCCGCCGGATATGTGCCGCCGATGGGCTGGGCGACCGGCCCCATCCCACTCGACGGGCTCCCGATCCAGCTGCAAGCCGCACGCGTGGAAACCCGGCGGCCCGCATGAGAATCACCGCCGACCGAACCCGCTGCCAGGGTCACGGCATGTGCGAAGCCCTACTCCCGCACATCTTCCAGGTCGACAACTCCGGCAAAGTCCGCATCCTCACCGACCCGATCCCCAGCCCCGAGCACCCCGACGCCCAACTCGCCATCGACACCTGCCCCGTCGAAGCCCTGCGCGCCGAGTGAGAATGTACTGGTGGCGGGGCGCTCTCGATATTTGCCGCCACCGTTATCCGGTGATCGCTGGGTCAGACCTCGGAGGGGATCGGGGTGGCTGGCTCGTGGGTGGAGGCCGATAGTGTCGGGGCGTAGAGCGTTTCGATTTCGGAGGCGTATTTGGCCGCGATGGGCTTGCGGCGCAGTTTCATGGTGAGGGTGATTTCGTCGCCACCGGGCTCCCAGAAGGTGGGCAGGATGGTGAACCGTTTGATCTGTTCCACTCTGGACAGTTTCGCGTTGCCTGCGGCGATGCCCTGGGCGATTTCGGCGATGACGCCCGGGTCGGCGGCCAAGGCGGGGGCGGAGGCGTCGGGCAGACCGCGTTGAGTCGCATAGGGTGTCGCGGATTCGGCGTCGAGCACGATCACGGCGGTGTTGTAGGGGCGGGCGTCGCCGATGGTGACAATCGAGCCGACCAGCGGGGTCGCGGCCTTGATGGTGTTCTCGATATTGGCCGGGGACATATTCTTTCCGGCCGCGTTGATGATGAGTTCCTTTTTGCGGTCGACCACGCGTAGGTAGCCGTCGGCGTCGCGGGTCAGGATATCGCCTGTGTGCAGCCAGCCGTCGGCGTCGATCGCATCGGCGGTCTTGCCCGGCTCCTTGCGGTAGCGCTTCATCACGAGCGGTCCGCGGACCAGGAATTCGCCGTCGTCGGCGATTTTGGCTTCCGAACCGGGCAGCATGCGTCCGACGGTGCCCAGGCGCGCCTCGGCGGGTGGGCTGGCGCTGGCCACACAGGTCAGTTCGGACATACCCCAGATCTCGGAGATGGGGACGCCGAGACCACAGAAGAAACCGAGGGTCTCCGGCGGGACCGGCGCGGCGCCCGACATCGCCCACTTGACCTGGTCCAGGCCGAGTTCGGCGCGCAGCTTCGACAGCACCGAGTCGTCGGCCTCGGCCCATTCAGCGGCCAGCTCCGCATCGACGGTTCCGCCCTCCAGTAGCACTGCGGCCTTGCGTGCGGCCACACCGAGCGCCCATTGCAGTGCAGCCCTCGTGGTTTCGTCGGGCTCATTGGCGACCGAGAACTCGACCGCAGCCTTGAACTTCTCCCACACCCGTGGCACCGCACCCCAAATCGTCGGGCGCGCATCCAATAGCGCCGCGGGCAGCTGGTTGCGGTCCGGCACGACGGTGATCTGAATGCCGTAGTACTCCTGCAGGTACAGCGCGGTGAACCGGTCGGCCATATGCGCGGTCGGCAGGTAGGAGGTCTGCCGGTCGCCGAATTCCACGGGGAGTACAGCGTTGAACGCGTGCGCCTCGGCGGTCAGATTGGCATGGGTGATCTCGACGCCCTTCGGATTTCCGGTGGTACCGGAGGTGTAGACCAGCGTCGCGATATCGTCCGGCCGCACCGAACGCCATGTCGCCTCGAAGTCGAAATCGTTGCGGCCCTTGGCCTTCAGCTCCGCGAGACTGATCGTTCCCGCGTGCTCGGCATCCATGCACACGATGGTCTCGATCTGTGCCCCGCAGGTGCGGACCCGCTCGACGTACTGTTCCTCGCAGATCACCACCCGATTGCCCGCGTTACCGAACACATATTTCAGCTGCTCCGGCGCGAGGGTGTTGTACACCGAGAACGAGGTCGCGCCGGTGTGCTGTGCGCCTACCTCGATCGGATAGAACTCGACCCGATTGGCCATCATCAGCGCGACCGTGTCCCCGCGCCCGATCCCGAGCGCATGCAATCCCGCCGCGATATGCCGGACCTGCTCGGCGTACTCCCGCCAGGTCAACGCGTGCCCGCCACCGATGGAGCGCACCGCGATCGCGTCGGGATCGATCGCCGCCACCCGCTGGAAGGCGGCACAGGAGGTATTCGGTTCGGTCATCGCACACCACAATCACTACGGCCACATTTTCTTCCCGACCGTAAGTTGCGACCCAACCCTCGCGTGCCGTTTTCACCCGATTTCGCCCGTGCCCCTCCGCTTTCCGCACTCGCGGTCACGGTGGGCGAAGGTTTGCGTCGCACCCGAGCCGCTTGGTCGGTGGCGCTCACCCATGCTGTCTCTGGCTGCGGCGATCATGGCAGATCCCACCGATCTTGCTCCCGAGTTCTGCAGGCGGTCGCGGGATCCGAGCGCGCCGAGGGTGGACCCCGGGACCGCCGCATCGCACCGGAGCCTTGCGCGGCGGCGCATCCGGGATCAGCCGGTGCCCTTGATGAATCTCGGGTGCCGGCACGGTATCCGGGTGGCCAAGCGCCACAGGGAGGTCACTTCCGCGGCTCGGGCTGCGTGCAACGGGTCTGTGGTGTCGCTGGGTCGGGAGTGGTGGGGGCGGGTGTCGATCCGGTCGATGATGTGCAGGCCTGCCGCGTCGATGGCGGTGAGGAGTTCGGTGCGGGTGCGCAGGCCGAGGCGTTCGGCCAGATCGGATAGGACCAGCCAGCCCTCGCCGCCGGGTTCGAGGTGAGTGGGCAGGTCGGTCAGGAAGGCGTGCAGCATGGAGCTGTCCGGGTCGTAGACGCCTTGTTCGATGGTGGAAGTCGGACGGACCGGGAGCCACGGCGGGTTGCAGACGATCAGGTGTGCGAGCCCGTCGGGGTACAGACCGGGACCTTGGACATCGATGCGGGTCGTGAGCCCGAGGCGGTCGATATTGTCGCGGGCGCAGTCGAGTGCGCGCGGATTGATATCGGTGGCGACGATGTGGTCGACGCCGCGGCGAGCCAGCACCGCCGCGAGCACGCCGGTTCCGGTTCCGAGGTCGAATGCGGTGCGGTGCTGGACCGGAAGCGGCGCCTCGGCAACCAGATCGACGTATTCGCCGCGCACGGGAGAGAACACCCCGTAGTGCGGGTGGATGCGCGCGCCGAGGGCCGGAACCAGGACACCGTTTTCGCGCCACTCGTGTGCCCCGATCGCTCCGAGTAGTTCGGTCAAGGCGATCACCATCGGCTCATGCGCGGATCCATATACCTCGGTGCACGCCTGTCGAACATCGGGGGCGCGGCGCAATGCCAGGGAGTGGTCCGGCTCCAATTGCACGATCAGCCTGCCCAACACCCGTGCCCGCTGCCCACGAGCCCGCCGATAGAGGTGGAAGGATTCGGCCGGTCCATCGCCCGCCGGTACGGGTTTGCGATCGATGCGGCGGCTCAGTGCTCGCAACAGCTGACGCGCGTTGTGGAAGTCGCCGCGCCACAGCAGCGCCGTCCCCTGGCAGGCCAGGCGGTAGGCGGTATCGGCACGCATGCGGTCATCGGCGACGGTGACTTGCGCGGGCGCTGCCGCCGCGCTTTCGGAATGCCACTGTGCGCTGTGGTCGGTATCTGCTTCGGTCCAGTGAATGGTCGACATGGGGTGCTCCTCGTGATCGGACGTGCGTTGGCACGGCGAGCACTTCGACGAGGAGCGGGAGAACGGCCTGATTCAGCCGAGGCTGTAAGGACGGACTAGCGGTTCCGCGTCGAAGCGCGAGCACCGAAGTCGCCGAGGACCATACCGAGCGTCATGAGCAGCCCCTTCCCTGAGTCGACACCTCAAGACTCGCACATGGGCAGCCGCCACCACGCGCCGGGTCCGAATGCGAGGTATCCCGCCGCAAGCCCCGATCGGTACCGGTGGTGGAAACCTCCATCACCGACCGACGAACAGGGTTGCTGTCGCATACCCAGTGACAACCTCGCACACTCATAGCTTGTGCGAGGCACTGAATGGTTGTGCGACAGCAACTCCGAGACGGCCGATGCTCAGGCGACGCCCATCCAGGTGTCGATCCGGTCGATTGCCCCGGGTGTGAACGCGCAGGTGATGTGGTCGCACGGCAGTAGAGTCAGTGACACGTCAACGCCGGCGCTTTTCCACTGTTGCTGGAGTGCTTGCGCGCCTGCGGCGGGAATCCATTCGTCGAAGAGGCCGTGCCACAGGTAGATCGGCATCGTCGGGGTCAGTCCGCCGGCCTTGGTTTCGCGGTAGATCCGCTGGACGACCTCGGTCGGGTACGGGTCGACTTTGGTCAGCGTGCGCACCGCCACCGGCGCGGCGCCGAGGAGGGCGGCGTTGGAGCAGAGGTTCTTGCTCTCCTGGGCGGTCCGCACCCCGACGTCGTTGAGCAGGTCGAAGGCTTCGGGCGTGGCTCGGGCCACCCCGAGCGCCGCCATCAGATACAGCGCCGCGGCGGGCGGTTTCCCGTCCATCGTTTTGCGCAGCAGGCTCAGGTCGGCGGGTGTGCCACCGGCGGCGGCGCCGAGGATCCGCAGTTCGGGGGCGTATGTGGGCTGCAGCTGTGCGGCCCATACGGTGGCGATCGCGCCGCCGCTGTAGCCGATCATCGTGGCGGGGCTGCCGGCCAGTCCGGCTGCCGGAAACTGTAGTGCGGCACGGATTCCGTCGAGCACTTCGCGAGCCTGGGTGGGTCCGTGTGCGTAGGCCATCTTGGGGCCTTGGTAGTCGGTCATCACGACCGCGTAACCGTGCCCGAGCAGTTGGCGGGTGATATCGGGCGCCTCGATGGAGACCGAGTGGGTCAGTTGGTAGGACGGATTGCATTGGAGCCCGACGCTGTCGATCGCGTAGTTATTGCTGACGACGCGCCCGTTCCATGTCTTCGGTTTCATGATCGTGGTGATCGCCGCGATCGAAGTGCCGTCGGTGGCAGTGGATTTGAACCACACCTGCCAGGCGGCGAAGTCGTTGGTGGCGGCCAGCGGCGGCAGAATCTGCACCGATCGCGACGACAGGATCGCACCGTTGGGCAGACCGTCGGTATTGAAATGCTGATCGAGGTAGGCGTCGCCGGTCGGGTCGGGATCGAATTTCGCGTAGTCACCGCTGTCGGCCGCGACCAGGGGCGAGGCCGCGAACATGGTGAGCGCCAGGGTGGTCGCGACGGAGAGGGCGCGCCACGGCAGCCGAAACATGAACAATTCGCCTTTCGCTCGAACAACGCGCTGACCGGGGACACCGCGTCGGCAGAGGTTAAACCAACCGGGGCCGCGGCACCGGGGATTTCACGATCAACTCGGAAATTCGCGTTGTGCGACAGGGCTCGCCACGCGATAGCTATGCACGTCTGGGACAGTGGCCTACATTGTTGGCATGAACACCATCGAGCTCGACGCACCGGACGGCGCTCTCGAGGCGATTCTGGCCCGCCCGACCGGGGACGGTCCGTGGCCCGGTGTCGTGGTACTCCACGACGGTGTCGGCTTCGGCCCGGATATCCGCGGCAATGCCGAAATGTTGGCCGACTACGGCTATCTCGCGATCGCCCCGAACCTGTTCGCCAATGGTCGGGTGCGCTGCATCCGCGCGGTGATGCGGTCGCTGATCTTCACCGGTGGCAGCCCCGCGATCCGGGAGATACTCGCCGCCCGCGACCGCCTGGTCGCCGATCCCGACTGCACCGGCAAGACCGCGGTCATCGGCTTCTGCATGGGCGGTGGCTTCGCGTTGCTCACCGCGCCAATGGGTTTCGACGCGGCCGCACCGTTCTATCCGGGCCTCTACGGCGACTACCGTGCCCAGCTCGAGGGCGCGTGTCCGGTGGTGGCCAGCTACGCCCAGCTCGATCCCTCACTCCTGGGCGCGGGCCGCAAGCTCGATCGTGCGCTCACCGATCTCGATGTCGAGCACGACATCAAGACCTATCCGGGCACCATGCACGGCTTCGCGAACGTCTTCGGCATCGACCCGGTCCTGCGGGTCGCCGGTCTGGGCTACGACGCCGAGGCCACCCGCGATGCCTGGCGCCGCATCTTCGCGTTCTTCGACAAGCACCTGACCGACGCTCCGGCCGGCGGATCCGAGTAGCGCGGGCGCCGGCCTCGGGACATGGCGCACCCCGGGGCCCACCACGACTCCCGCACTGCCGCATCCTTCGGCAGCGTATCCCTGCCGCCCGAGACGACTTCCGGCGAATACCTCCGCCATCATTCCCCGCGCCACCGCGGCGCACGCTTCTCCGTAAAAGCGCGCGGCCCTTCCAGCGCGTCCTTGCTCGCGAAGATCGGCCCCGCCTCCCGGAAACTCATCTCCCACATCGGCGCTTCCCAATCGGAGCCGAATTCGTTGCTGCGGTGCATGATTCGCTTGGACGCGCGCACCGACAGCGGCGCGTTGGCAGCGATCGTCTCGGCGAGCGCTATCGCGGTGGGCAGCACCTGATCGGCCGGGACGACCCGGTTGACCAACCCCGAGTGCGCGGCCGCCGCGGCGTCGATGGGTGCTCCGGTCAGCACCATCTCGTGGGCGATCTTGGGTGGGATCTGACGCGGCAGCCGCAGCACACCGCCCGCGGCGGCGAACAGCCCACGGGTGACCTCGGGCAGTCCGAGTTCGGCTTCGGCGCTCATCACCGCGAGATCGCAGGCCAATACGATCTCGGTGCCGCCGCCGAGGGCGAATCCGTTGACCGCGGCGATGAGCGGTTTGTCGATGAAATGCTGGACCAGCCCGGCGAATCCGTACTCCGGATGCTGCGGGTCGTGAATTCCGTTACCGCGAGCCAGTTCCTTGAGGTCCGCGCCCGCGCAGAATGCGCGACCGGCCCCGGTGATCACCCCGGCCCGCAGGTCCCGATCGGCCGCCAACTCCTCGAGTGCCGCACCGACGGCGATCGAGAGCGCGGAGTTCACCGCGTTCATCGCCTCGGGCCGGTTCAGCGTGATGATCGCGATATGGCCCTGGCGTTGCAGGATGGCGGCCTCGGTCATGTCGGGCTCCTCGGTTGATGTGTGCCGAACTACCTGCTACGAGCCGGATTCGGTCAGCGCGGCGACGACCGGACCGAACATGGTGTTCTTGATCGCGCCCAGTGTCGCGGGATCCTTACCGCCGAGCGGGGCGAGCATCGCGAGCGCGGCGGTGGCGACCGCGCCTTCGCCGGCGGTGGCGTCGACGATATCCAGGTCCGAGGCATCGATGCCGCCGAAGCGGCGACCGGTGGTCATCGAGGCCATGGCGGCCTTGGGTGTCAGTTTGGACTGGATCAGCGCGGCCATGCCCACGGTGAACGGAATGCGGATATCGACCTCGGGCAGACAGAAGAAGCCGCGGTCGGCGCGCATCACCCGATAGTCGTGGGCGAGGGCGAGCATGGCGCCGGCGCCGAAGGCGTGCCCTGGCAGTGCGGCGGCGGTGGGAATGGGCAGGGTGAGCACGCGGGCGAACAGTGCCTGCACCCGGCCGATGTACCACTGGGTGCGGTCCCCGTTGGCGACCAGCCAGTCCAGGTCGAGGCCGTTGGAGTAGAACTTGCCGCTCGCGGTGGTCACCAGACCGTGTGCCTCCTCGGCGAGTGCGGTGTCGAGGTGGGCGTTGACCGCGTCGAGAAAGTCTGGGGTGAAACGGTTTTCGTCGTCGCCGAGGTCGAGGACGGCGATCTTTTCGTGGTAGCTCAGTGTGCTCATGTTGTTCCTTGCTCCAGGTGTTATTCGGGTGGGCCGACCGCGAGTACCGCGCGCACGGCGGCGCGAAGGTGTTCGCGGGCAATGGGTTTGGTGATCCGGTCGCGGCGCAGCAGGATGCCGGTCGGCAGATCGACGACGCAGGTGGTGATCACGTCGACGGCGGCGGCGTCGCCGCGGCCCCACAGGGCACGTGAGAGCCGGATGAGCAGTCGCACCAGCGCGTCATCGGTTCCGGCGAGTTCGGCGACGACCTGTTCGGGCAGTTCGTCGCCGAGCAACTCGTCACGTGAGACGGTCAGCAGCAGTTTCGAGGAGTCCGGGTATCGCCGCGCGAACTCCACCGGCGTCTCGGCGGCGGCCACGACCGCCTCGAGCGCGTGTGAGGTGTCGTCGTTCGCGGCCAGATGTGCCTCGACCGACTCGGTCTGCATCCGCAGAAATCGCCCAGCCGCCCGTATCCAGCTGCGCCCGAGCAGTTCCGCGCGCGAGCCGAAGGTGTGATAGATCGCGCCGTTGGACACGCCGGTGGCCGCCGCGACGGCCCGGATGGTGACCGCTGCCGGACCCGAACGCACCGCCAGCGACTCCGCGGCATCGAGCACGGTGTCGGGGTCATGGGTTCGTGGGCGCGGCATGCCACGACTATAACAGAGCAGTTGCTCTGTTATGAATCGGCAGCACCCGGCGAACCCTCTTCCGCTATGCCACTGCATGTTTCGCCCGGTCACGGGTACTTTCGTGGCGCGGCGACGCCGATGCATGGACTTCGTTGCGTTTCAGCGCGACGGACATACGATGAGGTACTGTCCGGTCCACCCTGCCCGCACGAACAGAAACGGCGCCTGCGTATGTCACGAGTGGTCACCAAGGAGCAGTACTTCGACACCGCTCTGGAGGTCTTGGCCGAACTCGGCTTCAAGGGCCTCAATATCGGCGTGCTGTGCCGGCGCCTCGGTGTCACCAGCGGCTCGTTCTACCACCATTTCGGCAGCTGGCAGGGCTTCGTGGACGCGCTGCTCGAGCATTGGGAGAACCGCCAGGTCATCATCCTGCGCACACTGAACTTCAACCAGGGCAATCCCGACGACGACATCCGCGCCATGTCCGACCTCGCCGCAGGCCTGCACCACGCCGCCGAGGCCGCGATCCGCGCCTGGGCCGCCAACGACGAATCGGTGAATCTGGCACTCAAGCGGGTCGACGAATCGCGCCGCCGCACCGTGCACAAGGCGATCAAAGGCGTTGTGGGCAATGAGGAGACCACCGCGGTGGTCACCGCGCTCGGCATGTCGATGCTGATCGGCTACCAGCAGATCGCCGCGAGCGGGGAGGACATTTCACTGGACCAGCTGCTGGCCCAGTACGCGCGGTTGATCTACTCCCACGCCCGCCGCTCAGCCGAGTAGCTCGTCCACATAGCACCACCGCCACGCCTCACCGGGCTCCACACTGCGCATCACCGGATGCCCGGTGCTGCCATAGTGTTTGGTCGCGTGATTGCCCACCGAGGAGTCGCAGCAGGCAATGTGCCCGCAGGACAGGCACATTCGCAGATGCACCCAGGTGTATCCCTCGGCGATGCATTCCTTGCACTCGTCGGGTTCGGTGGGCTCACGCACCAACGGCGCGGACTCCAGATGCGCGCAGCTGTCGGTCGCTGCCGGGGCGGCGAGCGGTTCGATGTGTTCCTCTTCGGTTTCGTCGAAGCGGTCGATCATCGATTCCTCGAGATCGAGCTGCGACAGCACGTACTGCAGGATCTCGTAGTCCGCGCCGCCCGAATCCCGCACGCGCAGTACCGTTTCCCGTTCCGCGCGCAGCATTTCCAGCCGCAGTCGCCGATATTCGGCGGTCGGTGTCGCCAGTTCCGATTCCGAGCGGCCCAGGCGTTCCCAGGCCGCGTTGGTCTTCCAGGTGACCCGATCGCGCAGTTGTTCGACGACACCCGGCGGCGTATCAGGGGTGATGTGCTTGTCCAGTTCGGCGAGTCCGGCCGCGGTCGCCTGCTGCAGCAGATTCGCCTTCTGCAGTGCGTTTTCCGCGCGACTCGGGCCGCGCACATGCAGCCGCCGCACCAGCCACGGCAGCGAAGTCCCTTGCAGCAGTAGTGTTCCCGCGACCACGATGAGCGCGAGCAGTTTGAGCACCGGTAATTGCGGGGTGTCGGCGGGCAGCAGCAGCACCGCCGCCAGCGTGACCACACCGCGCATGCCCGCCCACGACACGACCACCGGATGACTCAGTGGCACATCGGCATTCGACAATCCGAGCTTGCGTGAGAGCAACGCGACCGGGAACACCCACAGCGGCCGCGACAGCATGGCCGCCAACATGACCGCCACCGCCGCCACGATGAGGGTTCCGTGGTCGAGGTCGCTGTTCCACGCGCCCTCGATGATCGCGCGCATCTGCAGCCCGATCATCAGGAAGACGACGCTCTCGAGAATGAATTGGATGGTGCGCCAATTGGTGCGTTCGGCGATCCGGGAGGCGGCGCTCTGCCACACCGGCGCACCGTGACCCAGGACCATGCCGCAGGTCACCACCGCGATCACACCGGAGGCTTTGATCCCCTCGGCGGGCAGATAGGCGACGAACGGCGCCAGGAACGACAGCGTGGTATCCAGCACCGGATCGGTGATCCGCCGCCGCAGCATCGCCAGCAGATAGGCGACGACGATGCCCACCGCCGCACCACCGCCGGCGGCGAGCAGGAAGTCACCACCGGCCTTCCACACCGACACCGTGCCCGCGGCCGCCGCGATCGCGGTGCGTACTGTCACCAATGCGGTCGCGTCGTTGAACATCGATTCGTCTTCGAGGATGGTGACGATCCGGCGTGGCATGCCGATGCGCCGCGCGATCCCGGTCGCGGCCACCGCATCTGTCGGCGCGACCACCGCGCCCAGGGCCACCGCCACCGCGAACGGCACCGGCAGCAGCCACCACACCACCGCCGCGACCGCGAACGTGCTGAACAGCACCAGGCCCACCGACAGCAGCGCGATGGTGCGCGCATTGGCCCGGAAGTCGACCAGCGAGGTGCGAATCGCCGAGGTGTAGAGCAGCGGCGGCAGGAAACCCAGCAGGACGACTTCGGGATCCGGGTGGACCTCGGGAACGTGCGGCAAATACGAGGCGACCACCCCGGCCAGCGTCAATACCAGCGGTTCGGATATGCCGAACCGTCGAGCGAGCGCCGCGAGCGACGCCGCCGACGCGACTAGAACAACCAGGCCGATCGCGACATGCACTATGGCATTCTCGCAGAGCAAACACCCGGCTCGAAAAGACCATGCGGTACGTGACACGGACAGTGTGGTTCGCTTCCCCCGAATGGCTGTGGCGGTAGCGTTCGCGCGCAATAGTTGTCGGCACGAAGGAGGTAGACATGGAAGAGTTTGCGTCCTGGCGGGCGAGGGGTCGGCGGCACACCCACCGCGGCCACCAGATCTTCTGGCAGGACAGCACCGGTGACGGTGCCGGAAATCTGCTCTGTATCCACGGTTTCCCCACCGCGTCCTGGGACTGGCATGCGGTATGGCCGGGTCTGCGCGAGCGGTTCGCGCGGCTGATCGCCCCGGATATGATCGGCTTCGGCTGGTCGGCCAAACCCCGCAATTACGATTACCGGATCGCCGATCAGGCCGATATCCACGAGAATCTGCTGCGGGAACAGGGGATTTCCCGTACGCACATCCTGGCCCACGATTACGGCGACACCGTCGCCCAGGAGTTGCTGGCCCGCGACGCACAGCGCCGCGCCGACGGCGACGATTCCCTGGTGATCGAATCAGTATGCCTGCTCAACGGTGGACTGTTCCCCGAGACCCACCGTGCGCGCCCGGCGCAGAAGTTGCTGGCGAGTCCGCTGGGACCGCTGGTCGGGGTGTTGGGCACCGAGCGAGTCTTCCGTCGCAGCCTCGCCGGGGTCTTCGGTCCCGATACCCGCCCGAGTATCCACGAGCTCGATCAGTACTGGATCCTGTGGTGCAGTAAGCACGGGAAGAGCAACGGGCACAAGCTGATTCGCTACATGGGTGAGCGCAGGGCGAACCGGGAGCGTTGGGTGGGCGCGCTGGTCGACACGCAGGTCCCGGTCCGGCTGATCGACGGTCTGCTCGACCCGGTATCGGGTGCGCACATGGTGCGCCGCTATCGCGAGCTGATTGCGGATCCGGATGTGGTCGAGTTGCCGAAGGTCGGGCACTACCCCCAGCTCGAAGCCCCTGGGGAGACCTTGGCCGCGGTGCTGGATTTCCACACCAGCCGAGTGCGATAGACGGACACCCCAGCGTTATGGGGTGTCCCATACTATGGCTACATGGCAGCGACACGCCGATCGAATAAGGAGGCTCCGGCGCGCCCACGGCAGCGTGACGCGCGCCGGCGGATGATCGAGGGCACGATCGACTCCCTGCGCATCCACGGTGCGAGCGCCACCAGCGTGGACCGGGTGCTGGCTGATACCGGTGCGCCTCGCGGGTCGGTCTATCACCACTTTCCCGGCGGACGCACCCAGCTGATCACCGACGCGCTGAGCGCGGCCGGTGCTTCGATGTCGGAATTCATCGAGACGATCACCCGCGAGAACGATCCGAGGACCGCACTGGATATGTTCGTCGCGCTGTGGCGACGGACCCTCGTCGACAGCGACTACCGCGCGGGCTGCCCGATCTTCGCAGTCGCCGTCGAAACCAACGACGACGCACCGGAATTCGCGGCATCTGCCGCCGCGATCTTCGCCCGCTGGAATACCGCACTCACCGATCTGCTCAGCCGTCACGGCCTCGACCCGGTGCGCTCGCGGCGCATGGCCACCCTCACCGTCGCCGCTGTCGAGGGGGCGATCGCGCTGTGTCGGGTCGAGCGTGCCACCACGCCGCTCGAGGACACCGTCCGCGAATTGCAAGCTCATCTGACGATCGCCATCAGCGCTGCCGAGTAGCGCCTGATCGACCCGTGAGGTGGGTCTTTTCCGGCGGATTCGGCAGTTCGCCCCTGCGAAGAAGGCATGCTCAGAGCCGTTCTTCGGGCTGCGGCGGACCCGTTTCGACGCACGTGCCCTTGACATCCCGATTATGGTGGAGACCATAATCAGCGTCGGGTGCAGGTTCCACGCGCCCACCACGGACCCGAGGAGACGCCGATGTCGCGAGCAGCCGAGCTCGACCTGGAGACGATCGACCTGACCCGCAACGGGAGAGTGCTCACCGCGACCATCGTCGCCCCGCCACTGAACTTCGTCACCCCCGCCGTCGTACGAGATCTGGACCTGCTGACCACGGCGGCCGATACCGATGACACGGTCGGGGCGATCGTACTCACCGGCGGCCTGCCGGGGCGGTTCCTCACCCACGCGGATCCGAGCGCACTCACCGGCATGCTCGCGATGCCGCATCCGTTCATCCCGGCCCGCGCGGTGGCGCCGCTGATCCCGGTGCTCAATACGAGCCTGCGGGTACCAGGTGCGGCGCAGCTGCTGGAGCGTTTCGGTGGCGGTCTCGGCACCGGCATGGTGTGGGGTTACCGGTGGAAGCGCACGACCCTGCGGATGAACCGATCTCGCGTGGTCTATCTGGCCGCCATCAATGGTCCCGCCCTAGGCGGCGGACACGAGATCGCCCTCGCCTGCGATATCCGATATGCCGCCGACACCGAGCACGTCAAACTCGGTCAGATCGAATCGATCGCCAACCTCATTCCCGGCGGCGGCGGAACCCAGCGCCTGCCGCGGCTGATCGGCGCGGCCAAGGCGATCGAACTGACCCTCGAAGGTGGACCGCTCAGCGCACAGGAGGGCCTGCGCTTGGGCCTGGTGCACCGGCTCACCGCCGAGGACGAGTTGCTCGCCGAAACCGAGGCCACCGCGGCGCGTCTGGCCGCGCGCAATCCGGTCGTCATCAAGGAACTCAAGCGCGCCATCTATTTCGGCACCGAGCGGTCGTTGTCGCGCAGCCTGAATCACGAACTCGCCGCATTCCTGTCCACCGGCAGCAGTAAGGCCGCCACACGCACCCAGGATGCCTTCTTCGACGATCTCGACCGGCTCGGCGACACACCGTTCCTGGCCGAACCGAAGGCGTGGATCGACGGCACTCGCGTCGACCAGACCAGTTGATCCCGCATCCATATTTCGACACGCGTTTCGCCTCCGCTCTCGATCAACGACAACTCAGAGGAGCATCGATGAGTACCGCCGCGCAGCAAGGCAGCCGAGCCGACAACAGTGCGCGGCCTAGACGCAATGATGCTGCGGCGCAACAGGAATGGCATAAGACCGCTTGCATCCTGTGTGAGAACAACTGCGGCCTGCTGATCCAACTCGACGGCCGCAGCTTCGCCAAGATCCGCGGCGACAAGGACCACGTCGCCTCGGCCGGATACACCTGCAACAAGGCGCTGCGCCTGGACCACTACCAGAACGGCGGCACCCGCCTGAGCTCCCCGCTGCGCCGCGAGACCGACGGCAGTTTCACCGAAATCGACTGGGACACCGCGATTTCCGAGATCGCCGCGCGCCTCACCGAAGTCAAGAACACATACGGCGGCGACAAGATCTTCTTCTACGGCGGCGGGGGACAGGGCAACCACCTCGGCGGCGCCTACAGCGGTGCCCTACGCCGGGCGCTGGGCAGTCGCTACCGCTCCACCGCACTCGCCCAGGAGAAGACCGGTGAGGGCTGGGTCGACGCGCATTTGACCGGCGGCCACACCACCGGCGATTTCGAACACGCCGAGGTCTCGGTCTTCCTCGGCAAGAACCCCTGGCAATCGCACGGTGTGCCGCGCGCCCGCACCGTCCTGCAGCAGATCGCCAAGGACCCGGCCCGCACCATGATCGTGCTCGATCCGGTGCGCACCGAAACCGCCGATCTCGCCGATATCCATCTGCAGATCCACCCCGGAACCGACGCGTGGTGCCTGGCCGCGATGCTGGCCGTGCTGGTGCAAGACGATCTGCTCGATCACGCATTCCTCACCGAACACGCCGACCAGGTCGACGCCGTCACCGCGGCGCTGCGCGATATCGATATCGCGTCCTATGCCGAAACCTGTGGCGTGCCGGTGGAATTGCTGCGCACCGCCGCCCACCGAATCGGCACCGCGAGCAGTGTCGCCACCTACGAGGACCTGGGCGTCCAGCAGGGCCCCAACAGCACCCTGATCTCCTATTTGAACAAGCTGCTCTGGCTGCTCACCGGAAACTTTGCCAAACCCGGTGCTATGCAACCACATTCGTGGATGGCGCCGTTGGCGAGCTATAGCCGTGACATCAAACGCAGCCCGGTGACCGGCGCACCGATCCTCGGCGGCATGCTGCCGTGCAATTCGATCGCCGAGGAAATTTGCACCGATCACCCCGACCGGTTCCGGGCAATGATCATCGAGTCCGCGAATCCGGCACACTCACTCGCCGATTCGGCCGCCTTCCGTGCCGCACTGGACGCATTGGATCTGGTGGTGGTCATCGATGTCGCGCTCACCGAAACCGCACGCCACGCCGACTATGTGCTGCCCGCGGCCAGCCAGTTCGAGAAGTGGGAGGCCACCTTCTTCAATCTGGAGTTCCCGCACAACACCTTCCATCTGCGCGCGCCGGTACTCGAACCGCTGGCCGGCACATTGCCCGAACCCGAGATCTACGCGCGCCTGCTGCGTGAACTCGATGTCGTCGGGCGTGCCGAGCTGACGGTACTGCGGACCGCCGCGAAACTCGGCCGCCGCCCCTACGCATTGGCCTTCGCCGCACTGTTGGCCATGAACAAGAAGATCGGCGGACTCGCCCCCTACCTGCTCTATGAAACCCTGGGCCCGACGCTGCCCGATGGTGCGCGTTCGGCCGCTGTGTTGTGGGCGCTTGCGCAGCGCGTCGCGAAGGTGCACCCCGCCGCTATGCGTCGAGCGGGTCATCCCGATGCCGATGCACTGTTCGACGCCATCCTCGCGGGCCGCTCCGGCGTCACCTTCACCCTCGACGACTATCCGGACGCCTGGGACTATGTTCCGCACTCGCGCATCCCATTGGCAATCCCGGAATTGCTGCACGCGCTGCGCGAACTCCCGACCACGCCCGCCACGCACACCAGTCCCGAATTCCCCTTCGTCCTGTCGGCCGGAGAGCGACGATCCTTCACTGCCAACACCATCTTCCGCGACAACAGCTGGCGTCGCCGCGATCCGGAGGGCGCGTTGCGTCTCAGTCCCGACGATGCCACCGCCCTCGGTCTCACCACCGGCGAGCACGCCCGCATCACCACCCGGCGAGGCAGCGCCGTGGCCGCGGTCGAAATCAACGACCGCATGCGGCCCGGACATGCCTCGCTGCCCAACGGGTTGGGCCTCGACTTGCCCGATGGCACCCGCACCGGTGTGGCCGCCAACGAGCTCACCGATGCCGGTTGGCGCGATGCGATTGCCGGAACGCCATGGCACAAGCATGTTCCGGCCCGCATCGAACCGCTGCGCGACGTCTAGCCTTTCGCCCAGATCGGACAAATGCGGCGCCCGCGTCGGCGCTGATTCCGACCGGCGCAACGCCGAGGGTGTGAGCAACCGAACTTCGTGACGCTCCAGTGCTTTTCGCGCACATCGCGACACCGTACAGTCGGCCCATGGTTTTCCGGCTCGAGCTGCAACCTGCCCAACCCCTGCACCTGACCCCCAACTGCGTTGTATACACCGGAACGGTGCGCCTGTTCGTCACCGGCACGCTCATCCACACCTCCGGAGCCCCCGCCGAACCGTTCGGCTTCTTCCTCCCGAACACCCGCCCCCTGCCCGAAGACGCGCCCGAACCGAACCTGTGGGCGGAAATGCATCTGATGACCGCCACCGCCGCCGCGGCATCCGGAAACTTCCCCTTCGGCATCACCCACACCCAGGCCGCCTACGTCCCCGACCCGCGCGCCGGCCTGCACCGCTGGGTCCACCTCACCTCCGCCGCCCACCCCGCCAGAGAACTCCGCCTCGGCTACCGCGTCACCGTCCAAACGCCCTGATCGGTCTCGACGGCGTGCACCGAGGTGCGACCGCATCCAAGGGGTCCCCGCGACGGTCAACCCGCGCCGCGGAATGGCCGTGGGCCCACACGATCGGCGGACTTCCCGGCCTGGACAGCCGGGCAACGGCAGCACCGGCGCGCATTCCGCGGGCAGTGCACTCCTACGAAGTCGGCGCAGGCTCGCGATCGACATCCGCTGCCGTCGGCGCCGGGGACGCCGGAGTCACTGTCACCCACGTGTTGTTGACCGCCGCATTCCCGGAGAATGTGTCGGTGAGCGACGGATCGTGCAGCAAATTGACATTCGCACCGGGCAGAGACGCCGCCACTTGCCAGCCGACGCCAGGTTCACGGTGCCCCCAGCCGTGCGGGATGGCGATGGTGCCGCGGCGGATATCGTCGCTGACCTCGAGGGTGACCACGATCGAGCCGGTGCGGGAGGTCACCGCGACGGGTGTGCCGTCGGTGAGGGCGCGTTCGGCGGCGTCGGCGGGATGCATGAGGGCGGTGCAACGATCGCGGCCCTTCACCATGGACGGGACATTGTGCAGCCAGGAGTTGTTGCTGCGCAGGTGGCGGCGGCCGATGAGTTTGAGGTCGTAGCCGTCGGCGGGCGCGGTCAGCGCATTGCCACGGCGCGCATCGTCGAGCAATTCCCGTGCGGCCGTGACGAAATCGTCGGGCGCGAGGTGGACTTTGCGATCCTTCGTCCCGATCAACGCGCGCAATCGCGGCTGCAGCGGACCGAGATCGATCCCCCCGGCCGCGGCGCGCACCTTCGCCACGGACAACCCCTTGCGGCCGCGCCGCAGCACCCCGTACGGACCTGCGGCCACCCCAATGGTCGTCAACCGCATCGGACTGAACTGCTCGAGAAGCGCGTTGACCGCCCGTGTGGTGAACCGACGCGCAGGCAGCGGCACCAGCTCGGTGATCAACCGCGCCATGATCTGCCAATCCTCGAGTCCGTCGGCCGGAGGTTCGAAAACGCGGGCGTCGTAACGCAGATTGTTCCGCACACTGAACACCGGGAACAGAATGTTCACATCCTCGCGCTCCAGCGGGGAGATCGGCGGCAGGATGATGTCCGCGTGCCGGGTCGTCTCGGTCACGTACATATCCACGGCGACATAGAAATCCAGCGAGTCCAGCGCGGCGTCGAGTTTGCCGCGCTGCGGTGTCGACAGCACCGGATTACCGGCGTAGGTGATCATCGCTCGGATCTGCCCGACGCCCTCGGTGAGGATCTCATCGGCCAGCACCGCGACCGGCAGTTCCGAGCGGAACGATTTGTAAGTGCCGGAGCGGTCCGTCCACGCTCCGTGGCCCACCGGCAGATACTTCCCGAACCGCGGCGCATCGATCGGCGGTGTCGCGAACATCTGCCCGCCCGGCCGATCCAGATTCCCGGTGACCGCGTTGATGGTGTTGACCAACCAATGTGTCAGCGTGCCGGTCACCTGGTGGCATATCCCGATCCGGGCATACAGCAATGCCGAATCAGCTGCCGCATGCTCACGCGCCAGCCGCCGAATCGTCTCGGCATCGACACCGGTGAGCGGGGCGGCGAGCTCTGGTGTCATCTCGGCGACCAGCGCCCGCAACTCCTCCCAGCCGGTGCACTGCGCGCGAATCCTGCTTTCCTCACACAGGTTTTCGCTGACCAGCACCTGCAGCATCGCCAGCAGCAGATACACATCACCGCCGGGTGCGATGGCCACATGCTCGTCGGCCAGGCGCGCGGTCTCGGTGCGCCGCGGATCGATGACGACCACTTTGCCGCGCTTGCGCACGTCTCGGATGCGCTGCTTCGCATTGGGCATGGTGGTCACCGACCCGTTCGATACCGCCGGATTGGCGCCCATGATCACGAGTCGATCGGTGCGATCGATATCGGCCACCGGCATCAATACATTCGACCCGAACATCCGCCACGCCACGAACTCCTGCGGAAACTGGTCGATCGAGGACGCCGAAAAGAAATTCCGCGTCATCAGCACCGTGCGCAACAGCGCGCCGTAGATCACCGACGAACTATGTGCGGCCGGATTTCCCAGGTACATTCCGATCGCGCTGTCCCCGTGCGCGCGGCGCACCTGCCGCAGTCGCCGCCCGATCTCGCTGAACGCCTCGTCCCACCCGATCGGCTCGAACCGGTCACCGACCCGGCGCACCGGCGTGCGCAACCGATCCGGATCATGGTGCAGCCCACCCATCGCCGTCGCCTTCGGGCAGATGTACCCCTGCGAGAGCACATCATCCGGATTGCCCTCGATCCGGGTGACCTGATCATCCTCGACGGTCACCAGAATCCCGCAGTGCGCCTCACACAACGTGCATTGCCGAGCGACGGTGGTAGCACCCATCCCGTGTTCCTCCACACCATTGAGAGAGTTACCGCCTCATCGTAGCGGCGTCTACCGTGCCGGGTATACCGTTCCGATCGAGCCCGGCCCGCGGATTCGACCGTGCGCACGGGATCGGTTGGCGTACCGTCGATCACGGCTCCGCCGGTCCCCGACGCCCAACGGTATCGATAGAAATCTTCGGAAGTTGTTATGCGCGAATAGATTTCGTGCCGAGGTCGGTCTGCAGGCCGAGCCCTGGACCAGCGGCGTTGCGACTGCCGGCATTTCGAGTGCAATCGTCGCGCGAAAACCCGGCCGCAGCATCAGGGTCAGCGGTGCATATATCCCAGTGTGAATGATGCATCGTCGAGTCGTGGGGCGATCGATTCCCCGCCGAGCGCCTGCCGCAGGATGGCTTGTTCGTCCTGGATGACGTGCATTACGGCGTTGATCAGAGCGAGATGGGTGAACGCCTGCGGGAAGTTGCCCCAGTGTCGGCCGGTTCGGGGGTCGATTTCCTCGGCGTAGAGGCCGAGGGGGCTGGCGTAGGCGAGCAGCTTCTCACACAGCTGTTTGGCCCGCGTCTTCTCGCCGATCTCCGACAGCGCCGAGACCAGCCAGAACGAGCAGATCGTGAACGCGCCTTCTTCCCCTGTGCAGCCATCGTCGGTTTCACTGACGCGGTACCGCAATACGAGGCCGTCTTCGGTCAGTTCGTCGGCGATGGCCAAAACTGTGTTGCGCACCCGCTCGTCGTCTGGTGGCAGGAAACGAACCAACGGGATCAGCAGGGTCGAAGCATCCAGCGCCGTACTGCCGTAGTACTGGGTGAACACCTGCCGGGAATCGACCGCATGAGCGCAGATATCGGCGCGGATTTCGTCCGCGGCCTGTTGCCAACGATGCGCCCGTTCGAAGTCCTGATGGATGCGGGCCAGCCGGGCGCCGCGATCGGCGGCAACCCAACACATCACCTTGCTGGAGGTGAAGTGTTGCAGCTCCCCCCGCACTTCCCAGATGCCATGGTCGGGCTCGCGCCAATAGGTGAGGGCGCTTTTGACCGCCCGGCTCAGCACCAACCAGGCTCGTGCGTCGATTCGATCCTGATTGCGCGCGTAGAGATAGACCGCGTCCAGCGCAGCACCCCACACATCGTGCTGGCGTTGCCGGTATGCGCCGTTGCCGATACGCACGGGGCGGGCATTTTCGTACCCGCGCAGGTGGGTGAGAGTCTGCTCGGTCAGGTCGCTTTCGCCACCGATGCCGTAGACGATCTGCATATCCCGGACGTCTTCGGTCAAGCTGATGATGTAGGAGAAGAAGTCGTTCGCCTCCCAGCTGAAGCCCAGCGTGTACAGGCCCCACAGCGCGAAAGCGGAGTCACGTATCCACGAATAGCGATAGTCCCAATTGCGTTGTCCGCCTGGTGTTTCGGGCAATGACGTGGTGGCGGCGGCGCTGATGGCGCCGGTGGGCGCGAAGGTCAGCCCCTTGAGAGTCAGCGCGCTACGGGTGAGCTGGGCAGCCCACGGATGGTCCGGAAACCGCCCACCGGCCAGCCAGTGCCGCCAATGGTGGATTGTCCGCAACATCCGCGCGTCGGCCTCGTCAACAGCGCGTGGCGCGTCGCGACTACCCCAGGAGAGCGCGCAAAAGCGTGTGTCACCCGCCTTCAGCAGGGTGCGGGCCAGCGCATGCGTACCTTCCAGCCCCAAGCGCATATCGGTGCTCAGCGTCAACTGCAGATCGATCCCGTCGGCGCCGGCCTGCGCGCTGTAGTAACTGTCGAGGTACTCCCAATGCGCGCGATGCCTGCCGTAGTCGAAGGCCGGCTGGCAGTCGAGCACGAACTGGATTTGCCCGGTCTCACAGTGCACCGTCCGCAACAGAATGTGCTCGGCGTCGTAGTCGGTGGGAGTTCGACGATGGGCGCTGCGGCCCGGTACCTGGTGTCGCCATGGCCCGACCAGCAGCACATCGCGGACCGTCGCCCACCCTTCACCACTGCGCCAACTCGTCTCCATCACCATCGTGCCGGGGACATAGCGGCGATCGGTGGGCACCATGAAATCGGCGGGGGCGAACCGAAACGAACCAGCGGAACGATCGAGTACGGCTGCGAAGACACTAGGGGAGTCCATGCGAGGTAGACACATCCACTCGACGGCTCCGCTGGGCGCGATGAGTGCGGTGACCTCGCAGTCGGAGATGAAACCGTAGTCGTCGATGCGCGGAAACGCCGTGAGCTGCGGCGTGCGTTCGATGTCGTCCATGTGTTGCTCCTCTGCTGGGGTCAACTCCACAACGTCACGTGCACGTCAGCCGTGCGCCGCCTCGGTCACATCGATGGCTGTCCGGCGCTGCACTCCGAGAATCCGCCCGGCCGGCCGAGCGCAGCCCGCCGGGCGGGAAAGCCGGACCCCGCCGCCGCGCGGGTGAACAGCGGATCGTCGAGCTTCTTCTGCCGCGCGAGGTGCGTCGCGACACCGGCGTCGAACATCCCCAGCTCGCTGACCGCCGCATAGACGGAGCCGAGCCGCACCACGGTCCAGTAGGCCCGAAGCTGGGCGGGCGTCACAGTCCGAGTCTACTTTGGAGGCATAGCGCCGACAGCCGCATCGCGTCGATGCGGCCACGACCGTCAGACCGGAGTAATCGGCAACCGAAGCGCTCCCGGCGCCGACTCCGGCACCACCGGATTCTTCGGCGCGATCGCATCGATCCGCCGATACGGCGCCCCCAGCGGCGGACGCTGATCCTGTTCACCCTTGTTCGGCCACAACGACATCGCGCGCTCGGCCTGCGCGGTGATGGTCAGCGACGGGTTCACCCCGAGATTCGCCGAGATCGTCGAACCGTCCACGATGTGCAGACCCTCGTAGCCATAGAGCCGCTGATACGGGTCGACCACGCCGGTATCTGGGGAGTCGCCGATCGCGCAGCCGCCGATGAAGTGGCCGGTGATCGGGATATCGGCCATCTCGGTCCAGGAGCCCTGCGGAATGCCGTTGATCTTCTCGGCGACCCGCCGCGTGACCTCGTTCCCCTCCGGAATCCACGCCGGAGGCGCTTGTCCCGCACCGGGTTTGGTAGTCATCCGCTTACCGAACAGACCGCGCTTGTTATAGGTGATGATCGAATTGTCGACATTCTGCATGACCAGCAGCCCGATCATCCGCTCGGACCAGTGCGCCGGATTGTGCATGCGCAGCAGATCCCGCCGATACCGCACCATCTCCCGCAGACCGAGCACCCAGCGACGCTTACCCTCCTGCCCGTCGACCAACACCGTCGTCAACAGACCCATGAAATTGCTGCCCTTGCCATAACGCACCGGCTCCACATGGGTGTAGGAGTTCGGATGGATCGACGAGGTGATAGCGACACCCTTGGTGAAATCCGAATCCTTATCACGCGTTCGCGCCGCCAGCACCGCCTCGGAATTCGTGCGCGCCAGATGACCCAGGCGCGGCGAAATATTCGGCAGCACACCGCGATCCCGCAGACTGTGCAGCAGCTGCTGAGTGCCGAGCGCAGCCGCGGAGAACACCACCTGATCGGCGGTGAAGGTCTGCTTCGCCTTGCGAACCCAGCGTCCGGTGCGCACGGTCTCGACCGCATATCCGCCACCGGACAGTGGCCGCACCGATACCGCGGTCGTCAGCGGATGCACGGTCGCACCCGCCTGCTCCGCCAGATACAGATAGTTCTTCACCAGGGTGTTCTTCGCGCCGTGCCGACACCCCGTCATGCACTCACCACAGTGCGTACACGAGCGCCGCTCGGGTCCGACACCGCCGAAGAACGGATCCGCGACCGCAGCTCCGGGCCGAGTCTCCTTATCCGCGAACAACACTCCGACCGGTGTGCGACGGTAGGTATCGCCGATACCCATATCCTCGGCGACCTCCCGCAGCACTCGATCCGACGGTGTGGTCGCCGGATTGGTCGTCACCCCCAGCATGCGCTTGGCCTGGTCGTAATGCGGTGCCAGCTCGGACTTCCAATCGGTGATATGTGCCCACTGCTTATCGCCGTAGAAGGCGTCCGGTGCCTCGTACAGCGTGTTCGCGTAAACCAGCGAACCACCACCGACACCGGAACCGCTCATGATGAAGGTGTCGTTCAGCAGCGTCATCCGCTGAATACCGAAGCAGCCCAGTTTCGGCGCCCACAGGTACTCGCGCAGATGCCAGGAGTTCTCAGCGAATTCGTGATCGGCGAACCGCCGCCCGGTCTCCAGGACACCGACTCGGTAGCCCTTCTCGGTCAACCGCAGCGCGGTGACACTGCCACCGAAACCGGAACCGATCACCAGCACGTCATAGTGCGTCATGGGGTTACCTTCCGGTGCGGACAAGCTCGTAGTCGCGGACATCGAAATGCGTCCGTTTGTCGTATTCACTCATCCGGCCCGGCCAGTTCGCCGTCACCCGACCGCTCGCCTCCCGGTACCAGCTGGTGCACTTGGTCCACACCGTATGTTCGAGCCGCCCCTGGATCTCATCATCGAACCGCGCCTCCACCTCCGGCTTCACCGACAGATAGCCACCGGCCTCGCGCAGATGCTCGACCGCTTGGCGCAGATAGCGCGCCTGCCTTTCGTGCATGTAGATGATCGAACCCGCGCCGAGGTTGGTATTCGGCCCGTACATGATGAACATATTCGGGAAATGCGGCACGGTGAGGCCCTTGTAGGCGCGCGCACCGCCCGACCACACCTCGCGCAGCTCCTTGCCACCGATCCCGCGAATCGTCATGGGCGCCAAGAACTCCGTGGCCTTGAATCCGGTGCAGTACACGATCACATCGACCTCGTACAGCGCGCCGTCCTCGGTGCGCACACCGGTCGGCGTGATCTCGGCGATATGCGAGGTCTCGACGTGCACATTCTGCTGCGACACCGCCGGGTAGTAGTTGCTCGCCATCAGCCCGCGCTTACAGCCCGCCTCATAATCCGGGGTCATCTTGGCCAGCAGTTCGGGATCGGAGATCTGTGAGGCCCGATGCCGGTCGGCCCACCCGGAGATCACGTCGGCGATTCGGCCATTGCCTTCCAGCCCCGAGGTCACCAACTCGTAGAACGAATACCAGCCGAACCGCTCCGCGCGCTGGATCAGCGGGAACTTCGTCACGATCGACAGCTTGTCCAGCGCATTGAGTTTCGGTGGCACGTAATAGCTTTCGATCTTCGGAATGATCCATGGCGCCGACCGCTGGAACACTGTCAACTGCCCGACCTTCGGCTGAATCGCCGGAATGATCTGAATCGCGCTCGCACCGGTGCCGATGATCGCGACCCGCTTACCGGTCAGCTCGACATCGTGTTCCCAGCGCGCCGAATGGAACGCATCCCCGGTGAACGAATCCATACCCGGAATATTCGGCCACACCGGACGCGACAGCTGACCCACCGCGGGCACGAAGACATCCGCCTCGAGCAGCTCACCCTCTGTCGTGCGCACCTGCCAGATGCCACGGTCGGCATCGAAGTCCGCCGAGTCGACCTCCACACCGAACCGCATATGCTTGTCGAGGTCGTAGCGGCGCGCGACATCATGCATGTAGGCGAGGATGTCGGGCTGCTCGGCGAAACGCTTCGGCCAGTGCGCATTCGGGGCGAAAGAGAACGAGTACAGATCCGATGGCGCGTCACAGGCGGCGCCCGGATACGTATTGTCCCGCCAGACCCCGCCGAGCCCGTCGGCCTTATCGATAATGGTGAACGCGTCGTGGCCGCGGCGCTTCAGCTCCAGCGCGGCGGCGAGGCCGCCGAATCCGGCGCCGACGATGAGCACGGACGGAGTGCTAGTCATGTCGACAACTGTATGAACGGTGACACGGTTGCCGAGAGAGCACCGCGGCCAGGAAATCAACATTTTCGGCCATTGCTCGATGGCGCCATTCGTCACAGTGACGATTTACGGCGGGGTAGCGGGGAGAGGCAAAGGGGAGTGGTTCGACGGTATCTTCTTGCCACCCAGGGCAATTCGAACATCGCCCGCCGACTTCGAAGCCCGGCACCGAGTCGACCGACTGCGATCAAGGCACCACCGGGACAACATCGGGCTCAGCCTTCCGATCCACATGAAATCCCGGCAGGTACCGATTCGCGAACGGAATCAAGACCTGAATGAGCGGACCGATTCCGAACGCATAGACCACCGTGCCGATGCCTACGCTGCCGCCCAATAGCCAGCCGGTCGTCAATACCGATACTTCGATCCCGGTACGCACCAATCGCACCGACCATCCGGTCCGGCGTACCAGTCCAGTCATCAGTCCATCCCGCGGCCCGGGGCCCATGCCCGCCCCGATATACAGCACCGTAGCCACCGCATTCAAAACCACCGCGGCACCCATCGCGCCGACCCGCACCGCCACCACATCCCAGTCCGGCAGCATCCACAACCCGACATCGACCGAAACACCGATCACCACGACATTGCTCACGGTGCCCAGACCCGGCCACTGCCGCAACGGAATCCACGCCAACAACACCGCGACTCCGGTAAGAGCCGTCACCGCCCCGAAACTGATCGGCACATGTGCGGCCACCCCTTGATGAAACACATCCCACGGATCCAACCCGAGCCCGGCTCGAATCATCACCGCCATCGAAAACCCGTACAACCACAACCCGACATAAAGCGCCACCAGCCGCCGAACCAACATCACCCCAGCCTGCCGCCAACTGGACCCCCAAAACAGATCCAATCACCAAGCACTGGCCTCATAACCGGAAACCAATCCGACTCGCCGGACTCCTGCCACCACCCCTTAAATCGTCACAGTGACGCTTTGAGCGTTGCGGCGGCACAGAGGGGAGTCGAGCTCAAACGGTCGAGATCCGAGGCTTCGAGCTGATCCAACATTTCTCCGCCGAAATCCAGAATCAACCGGAATATTTACACCGACAGATTCGAGCAACAAGGGGACACCACGCATCCACAGCACACGTTCCGCGCGGAGATTCGCCGGTAGCCGGCCAGCCGCTCGGCAGGCAGGGTCACGAAATCCCTTACATGCCAACGTCATACAACAAGAGCCGCCCACTTCCAGCCCCTCCGTTGTAACGCCGATAATCAACATTATGTCAGGTAAATGCTGTGGCGATGGCCGCTCACAGTTCATCCGCCGCTCCCCTCCCGATAACCACGACCTCGGACCGGCAGCGGACTGTGGGGTCATCAGAACGCGACGGGTCCAGAGACCAGGCGAAGTTGTGGGATCGTCTCGAGATTTCGCAAAACCCTCCCGGTGGAGACTTGAATGAGTCATACTCTTGAACGTGTCCACGAATTCGGAATTCGAGCGCATGTTGCGCGGGGTGTCGCTGCGCGTTACGGCGCCGCGGGTTGCCGTGCTGACTGCCGTGCACGAGCATCCGCACTCCGATACGGACTCGATCCTCGGTCACGTGCGCGCGACCCTCGGTGCGGTATCCCATCAGGCGGTATACGACGTGTTGCGCGCGCTGACGGCCGCCGGTCTGCTGCGGCGCATCCAGCCGATGGGATCCGTCGCGCGCTACGAAACGCGAGTCGGCGATAACCATCACCATGTGGTGTGCCGCTCGTGTGGCGTCATCGCCGATGTCGACTGCGCCGTCGGCGATGCGCCCTGCCTGACCGCATCACACGACAACGGATTCGTACTCGATGAGGCCGAGGTCATCTATTGGGGCCTGTGCCCCGACTGCTCGGCAGCACAAATGTCCGGATCACACCCGTGATCACAGCCCGATTCACTCACTCCCCCGAAAGGAAATGCCGTGCCTGAGGAACATCCGCCCATCGGAGAGGCCAATACGGAACCCGCCGCCGGTGGTTGCCCCGTGACGTCCGGTCGCCTCAAGTCCCCAGCCGAGGGCGGAAGCAACCGTGACTGGTGGCCGAACCAGCTCAATCTCAAGATCCTGCAGAAGAATCCGGCCGTTGCCAACCCCATGGACGCGGACTTCGACTACGCCGCGGAATTCAAAACCCTCGATCTGGCTGCCGTGAAGGCCGACATCGTCGAGGTCATGACCACCTCGCAGGAGTGGTGGCCCGCCGACTTCGGTCACTACGGACCGTTCTTCATCCGGATGGCCTGGCATGCCGCGGGTACCTACCGGATCAGCGACGGCCGCGGCGGAGCCGGCGCCGGTATGCAGCGGTTCGCCCCGCTCAACAGCTGGCCCGACAACGGAAACCTCGACAAGGCCCGACGCCTGCTGTGGCCGGTCAAGAAGAAGTACGGCAAGAAGCTCTCCTGGGCCGACCTCATGGTCTACGCGGGCAATGTCGCGCTCGAAGACATGGGCTTTCCGACCTTCGGTTTCGGCGGCGGCCGCGTCGACCAGTGGGAGCCCGAGGAGGACGTGTACTGGGGTCCCGAGCAGACCTGGCTGGGCGATGAGCGCTACACCGGTACCCGCGATCTCGAAAACCCCTTGGCCGCAGTCCAAATGGGTCTGATCTACGTCAACCCAGAAGGCCCCAACGGCAATCCGGATCCGCTCGCCGCGGCAGTCGACATCCGTGAGACGTTCCACCGCATGGCCATGAACGATATCGAGACGGCGGCGCTGATCGTCGGTGGCCACACCTTCGGCAAGACCCACGGCGCCGGCGATGCCGGGCTCGTCGGTCCCGAGCCCGAGGCCGCCCCACTCGAGGAGCAGGGCCTGGGTTGGAAGAACGCCTTCGGGACCGGCGTCGGCAAGGACGCGATCACCTCCGGGCTGGAGGGCACCTGGACGCCCACCCCGACCAAGTGGGACAACAGCTTCCTCGAGACCCTGTACGGGTACGAGTGGGAGCTGACCAAGAGCCCCGCCGGTGCAAACCAGTGGATCCCCAAGGACGGTGCAGGCGCGGGCACCGTAGTCGATGCCCACGACCCGTCGAAGTCCCACACCCCGGTCATGCTCACGACGGACCTCTCGCTCCGAATCGACCCGATCTACGAGCAGATCACCCGGCGCTGGCTCGAGCACCCCGAGGAGCTCACCGAGGAATTCGGCAAGGCCTGGTACAAGCTGACCCACCGCGATATGGGCCCGAAGGTCCTCTACCTCGGCCCGGAGGTGCCGGAAGAGACGCTGCTCTGGCAGGACCCCGTCCCGGCCGCCGATTACGACCTCATCGAGGCCGCCGAGATCGCCGCACTCAAAAGCCAGATCCTGGCTTCGGGTCTGACTGTCGCACAGCTTGTTTCGACCACGTGGGCGGCGGCGTCGTCGTTCCGCGGCAGTGACAAGCGCGGTGGCGCCAACGGCGGACGCATCCGCCTGCAACCGCAGGCCGGCTGGGAGGTCAACGAGCCCGACGAACTCGCCCAGGTGGTGCGCGTTCTCGAAGGCATCCAGGAGTCCTTCAACTCCGCCCAGACCGGGAACACCCGGGTGTCCTTCGCCGACCTCGTCGTGCTCGGCGGCGCCGCGGCCGTCGAGCAGGCAGCCAAGAACGCCGGCTACGACGTCGAGGTGCCGTTCACCCCGGGTCGCACGGACGCCACCCAGGAACAGACCGATGCGGAGTCCTTCTCCGCGCTCGAGCCCAGCGCGGACGGTTTCCGCAACTACCTCGGGAAGGGTAACCGGATCCCGGCCGAGTACCTGCTGATCGACCGGGCGAACCTGCTCACCCTCAGCAGCCCCGAGTTGACCGTCCTCATCGGTGGTCTGCGCGTCCTCGGCGCGAACCACAAGCAGTCGCCGCTGGGCGTATTCACCGCGAACCCGGGATCGTTGACCAACGACTTCTTCGTGAACCTGCTCGATCTGGGCACGAAGTGGGAGCCGTCGGCCACCGATGACGGAACCTACGAGGGCATCGATCGCGCTACCGGCGCGGTCGAGTGGACCGGCAGCCGCGTCGACCTGGTCTTCGGATCGAACTCGCAGCTGCGCGCCCTCGCGGAGGTCTACGCGACCGACGACTCGAAGGAGAAGTTCGTCAACGACTTCATCGCCGCGTGGGTCAAGGTGTCGAACCTGGACCGGTTCGACCTGGTGTGATGAAGGAGGAATGACCGACCGATAAGGCCGGTCATCCCCCGTGCGGTGCCCCCGCGAACTCCTATAGTTCGCGGGGGCACCGTCATTCGAAGCGCACGTCCTTCGTCTCGGCGACAGCGGCCGTCCTTCCCGGTGCGGTCTGGTAACGCCAGTACAGATTCGTGTGCGCGATGACCTGCTCCGGGGGCGGCGCACCCCATTCGCTCTTGTCGAATGTGGTGTGCCCGTCGCTGACAAGTGTCACGTCGTATCCCCGTGCGAAGGCGCCATGGATCGTGGACCGGATGCAGGCGTCGGTCTCCGCGCCGGTCACCACGAGACGCCCGACCCTCGCCTCCGCCAGTATCTCCGCAAGCTCGGTATCCTCGAACGAATCGCCGAACTTCTTGTGTACCAACGATTCCGACTCCGCACGTACCAACTCCGGAACGTATTCCCACGCAACGGTCCCCGGCACGAGCTCCTCGCTAGAGTGCTGCACCCAGACGATCGGAACACCGTCCTGCCGGGCCTTCTCGACGAGCGTGCCGATATTCGCGACCACCGTGTCCCGCTGATACGCCTCACCCACGACACCGTTCTGCACGTCGATCACGATCAAGGCGGCATTCGGTCGATCCGACAGCGTGCTCATGACGGTCTCCTCCTACTGGTCGAAAGGCGCTGGTCCACGATCACTCAACTACGAATCGAGCGCCGGGACCAGCCCGGCGACCCACATCGGTGGCGAAGATCAGCAGCGGACGACGATAATCGAATATTCTCGGTTCTGTCCGGGACACCAACCTCGATCGAGTGAGCCGACGATGAATACCCAGCTCGGCGCGGTACCACCGGAGCACGGTGGGGATCGCGCGATGGCTGCTCAGGCCGTATTGGCCAGGGCGGTCGCCGATTTCGCGGGTGAGTGGGAGGCCGCGGGCGAACCACCCGAGCTGATCCCGCACCTGCCCACCGAAACCGCACTGCGGCGGTCGGCGCTGATCGAGTTGATCAAGGTGGATCTGCATCACCGGTCGATCCGCAAAACGGCCGAAAAGCGCCTCGACGAGTACCTGGCCGAATTTCCCGAACTCCACACCGCCCCACTGCCTCCGGATCTGATCTACGAGGAGATCACCGCGCGCCGCCAGTTCGATCACGATCTGGATCTCACCGAATACAAGCAGCGGTATTCGCAGCAGATGGCGCGGATCGCCGACCGCCTCGATGGCGATCACTTCCGGACCACCATCCTGACCGATCCGGCCGCGCTCGCGACGCTCGACTCCATCAATCCCGGTGCGACCGTTGACGATTTCGATATGTTGATCCTGCTCGGCCAGGGTGCGTTCGGCCGGGTCTTTCTGGCACGACAGCGCTCGATGCAGCGGCTCGTCGCGGTCAAGATCTCCCATGATCGCGGCAGTGAGGGTCAGACGCTGGCCCGGCTCGATCACGAAAACATCGTGCGCGTCTTCGATCAGCGCCAGATCGCCGATCAACACTTGAAATTGATGTACATGCAGTACGTTCCAGGCGGGACCCTGCTCGGCGTACTGCGGCTGCTCCGCCGCACCGGCGTCGCGGGAAAGACCGGTCGACTACTGCTCGACGCCGTCGACGAGGCGGCCGCCAGCGGCGGGGTGCTGGAACCGCAACCATCCGCTACCCGTACCGAGGTCGCACGGCTGAGCTGGCCGGAAACCGTTGCGTGGCTGGGCAGTCGACTCGCCTCCGCATTGGACTACGCCAACCATGCCGGTGTGCTGCACCGCGATATCAAACCCGCCAACGTACTGCTCACGGTCGACGGGCAACCCAAACTCGCCGACTTCAATATCAGCTTCAGCCGTCACATCCCCGGCGCCAGCCCCGCCGCCTACTTCGGCGGCTCACTGGCCTACATGTCCCCCGAGCAGCTCGAGGCCTGCCATCCGACCATGGCGACCACCGCCGCCGACCTCGACACACGCAGCGACCTGTACGCACTCGCAGTCGTGCTGTGGGAACTACTCACCGGCCGACTCCCCTTCGACGACGAACGCAGTGCGGGCGAATCGGATACATCACTGGAACGGATGATCGAACTGCGTCGCCAGCCGGTCCCCGACCGCTTCGCCGCCGACATTCCGCCGGACTGCCCACCGGTACTGCAGCATGCCCTGCTCACCTGCCTGTCCCCCGATCCCGCCGACCGCTTCGCCACCGGCGCCGAACTCGCCAGTCAGCTCGATCTCACCCTGGACCGCACCGCCCGCGATCTCGTCGACCCGCCGGCGCGCAGTATCCGCGCCAAACTGCGGATGCGGCCGATGCCGGTGGTGACGCTGTCCAGCATGCTGGGGCAATTCCTCGGCGTGCTCTACCTTTCAGCGCACAACACGCGCCTGCTCGATGCGCAACTCACCGCAGAGGCGAGCGTCCAACTCCAACGCCTCGCAACACTGCTCGGCGCGATCGGCTACCCGATCGGGATTCTCGCCCTGCTGTATTGGTGCCGTCTGGTGTTCCTGGTTCCCGACGGACTGCGGCGCGGTAAGCATTACGACGAGGAGACACTGGCGCGGGCACGCGCCGACACTCTCGCATGTGGCGACCGCATCGCGGTGGTCGGGTTCGCCGGGTGGGCGTTATCCCTGGTGATCTTCCTGACCCAGTTGCATTACACCGCGAACCTGCCCCTCGGATTCACCATCAACCTCATCGCATCCCATCTGGTCGCGGCCGCGGTCGCGGTGGTGTACTCGTACTTTCCGATCACCTTCTTCGTACTGCGCTGGTACTACCCGGGTTTGCTCGGCATCGCACAGAGTTCCCCCGATGACACCATCCGATTGCGGCGGCTCGCCCGCCGCAGCCGGATCTATCTCGGCATCGCTGCCTCCGTACCCCTCATCGGAGTGGCGGGCGGTCTGGTCTACCTGGACGCGGCACAGCAGCAGACGGTAGTCGGCCCCATCGTGATCCTGTGCGTGGTCAGCCTTTTCGCATTCGTCGGCGCGCTGCGCGTATTCTACGCATTGGAATCGGACCTGCACGCCCTCGATCGCATTGTAAATCCGCGTTCGCGGCGCTCCGCATAGCTATTGCAAAGGTTTCCCAAAGGACCTCAGTAGATTTCGTGACTACTCTCGAAGCTGTTTGGAATGCCACTGTCCTCGGGGGCGCCATGAAAGAGCAGCGGACACAGGTCTATGGATCGGTCGTGGAGTTCGTCGAGAATTACCTGGCCCAGGTCTATCGGCGCAAAGTGGCCGACAACGGTCTCGCCTGGTGTCCGGAGTGGTGGCGGCACACCGAAGCCGTGGCGCGGCTGGAGGCGCTCTGGCAATCCTGGGAACTCTATCGACTCAACGCCGAATTGGGCCTGTCGCTATGGTTTCTGGACCATGCCGATAGTCATATGGACGTGCTGTTCGACCCCAACGGACCGTTCGCCGGCTGTTCCATGCACACCGGGCACACCGATCGTGTCTGGCCGCTCACGGTGAAATCCCCTCCCCCCGACACGTTTTCACCAGCTGGTTAGTCTCGTTTGTTTGAAATGAGTTGTGGTCAACTAACCTTCATGCAGTGCTAGGACATTCACATGCGACCAGTGGCGCTTTCGCCTGGTCGGTGGCAGCGGCCACGCTGCCCATCTCGGCGTTGGTCTATCCGGTATTGCCCACTGGCGACGCGCATCTCGGTGCCGTCGAGGTATTGCTCGGTACCTTCCTCACAGCAGGGGCCGCGCTACTGCCCGATGCGGACCATCCGAACGGCACCATCGCGCATGTACTCGGCCCGATCTCCTATCACCTGTGCCGCTTGATTTCCTGGATCTCCGGTGGACATCGGCACGCCACACACTCGTTCGCCTTCGTGATCGCCGTCGCCTACGGGACCTGGGCGGGTGAGCATTGGCTCGGAAGATATTTCACACTCGGTTTGGTGTTCTTCCTGCTCGCACTGGCGGTGCGGGCACTGCATCTGTGCCCCTCCGGCGAGGGCATCGAGGCGTGGGGCACCGTCATAATCCTCGCCGCGGCAGGGACGTTCGCGATGGATCACTGGATCACCGATAAACCGGCGTGGTTACCGTTCGCTGTCGGACTCGGGGCGCTGGCCCACCTCGCCGGTGATTGCCTCACCGATAAGGGGTGCCGACTGTTCTGGCCGTTCCCGCTGCGTACCTGTGTGCCGGTGATCGAACGGACCGGGAACAAGGTCGAAACCTGGATTCTGTCACCGCTTTTCACGCTGGCCACGCTTGCTGTGCTCTGGCACGTCTTCTCGGTCAATCCCTAGGACCAGTCGCTGCGCCCGCCGATGATGCTTCGGCCGGCGCAGCGACTGGAGGCTCCCCTTGTCTGTGCGGTCTTTTGGGTTGTGCGGCTTTGGTGAGACGGGAGTTGGAGAGTTACATAGTTTAATACGCATATCTATATAATCAGATGTAGTTTCAAGCGCACTGAAGATTGCAGTTCCACCGGATTCGTTCCTCGTGAACCGATCTCGGTCCCCCGCGACGTCGTCCGGGGCGCTGCTGCAGGTCTGTGCGCTCCCCCATGCGCGGACCCGGCCCGAACGATCCTGGGCCCGGTCCGCGGCTGGATCAGCTCGCTACGCTCTCGAATGTGCCGGGCACGTACGAGCCGCCCTTGGTCTGTGTAATCACCAGGAGCCGGTTGGCGGCGTTGATCATGGCGACCAGGTAGACCAGCGCGGCGATCTGGTCATCGTCGTAGTGTTTACGCACCTGAGCCCAGGTCTCGTCGGACACACCGCGATTCGCGTCGGCGAGTCGAGTGCCCTCCTCCGCGAATGCCAGCACGGCCTGCTCAGCCTCACTGAATACGGTGGCCTCACGCCAAGCCGCGACCAGGTTGATCCGAACCGCGGGTTCGCCGGCGGCCGCCAGCTCCTTGGTGTGGGCGTCGACGCAGTAACCACAGCCGTTGATCTGGCTGGCGCGCAACTCCACCAACTCCACCGTGGACTTCGGCAGCGACGACTGCATGATCGCCAGGCTCGTGTTGGCGAATCGCTTGCCGATCTTGGCGCCGAACTCGTTGTCGTTCAGGTTGAAACGGGGTTCCATGACTTCAGTCCTAACTCGTGGTGCTGATTGAACGACCATGAGACGGCGCCACCCCGATTCACGTAACAGCACTTGGATGTGACGCACACCACCACTGCCCCGCTGTTACGAAACGGCAGGATCGGACGTCTGATGGGTGACACATTCGAAAGTGAACAGGAGCCGCCCATGCCCGGCATGTCGCAGACCACGCCCGCCGACCACGGCGAGAGCAGCAGCGACCGTCCGGACCCCGCGACGAAAGCATTCGTCGCGCACCGCAACTTGCTGTTCACCGTCGCCTACGAAATGCTCGGATCGGCCGCCGACGCCGAAGACGTCCTGCAAGAAACGTGGCTGCGGTGGGCAGGCGTCGATCTCGACACGGTGCAGGATCAACGCGCGTACCTGGTCCGAATCGCCACCCGTCAGTCGCTCGACCGGCTCCGCGCGCTCGGTCGCCGCAAGGAGTCCTACGTGGGCCCCTGGCTGCCCGAACCGCTGCTGACCGCACCCGACGTCGCCGAGGACATCGAACTGGCCGACAGCGTCTCGATGGCGATGCTGCTGGTATTGGAGACCCTCACGCCCGTCGAGCGGGCGGTGTTCGTGCTGCGCGAAGTATTCGATCTGGAGTATGACGAGATCGCCGAAGCGGTCGACAAGAGCCCGGCCGCGGTCCGCCAGCTCGCGTACCGGGCTCGGTCACACGTAGCCGCGCGCCGACCACGCGAGGTGGTCTCCGCAGCCGAAACCCGAGACGCGCTCGCGGCATTCCAGCGAGCCGTCGAAACCGGCGAACTCCAGAGTCTGCTCGACATTCTCGCACCGGATGTCGTCTTCCTCGGCGACGGTGGCGGACTCGCACAGGCCGCGCTGGTGCCCATCGCCGGGGCCGACGCGGTAGGCAGCCTCCTCTCCGCCGCGCTCGGTAACCTCACCGCGAGGTCGGCACAGCCTGCCCTCGTCAACGGCCACCCGGCGCTGATACTGCGATTCGACGGCGAGATCGATGCCGTCATAGCGGCGCGAATCGACGACGGCCTCATCACCGGGATCTATTCCGTGCGCAATCCCCAGAAACTCTCGCGTTTGCAGCGCGAGACCGCCCTGCACCGCTGACGCGGCGGGGAAGCAACTACTCCCGAAACCATGGTGTCGAGCCCAGCCCTCCCCGCTCCCCCTGCATGCACCACCCACGCTGTATCGGGAATGCCTTTACCCTCTATTCCGACTTGTCCCTCCGTTATCCATAGCGCGCCCCCTTCCTTGTCTGTGCTGCGTTCGGCGAAGCCGGACGCATGTTGTTTCGGCTCTAGGGGAGAATACATGGTCAGATGCGCATATCTACGTATGGATATGCAATTATCGGTCGACTCTCGACAGCCGCTCGTCGGCCCGGGATAGGGTGAGCCATGGTCGCCGGATCGACAATGCAGCCACAGCGCTGGACGCCACCGCCTGCCCCACCCCGAGCTCGCGAAACGCGTAGTGCCACACCACTTCCCCAGATCACGCGATTGGAACTGCCCGGCGCGGCACCCGAGGACGTGGTGCGCACCGCCGAGGGGCGAATCATTGCGGGAGTCGATGACGGTTCGGTCTACAGCATCGATCCCGCGACCGGCACGGTGAGCCTGCTGGCGAATACCGGCGGCCGTCCGCTCGGTATGCATGCCGATGCCGATGGGTCGCTGCTCATCTGCGATTTCCATCGCGGCCTGTTGCGGCTGGACAGCGCGGGCGAGATCGAGGTGCTCGTGGACGAGATCGACGGCGAGCCACTCCCCTTCGCCAGCAATGTGGTTCGCGCCGCGGACGGCACCGTCTACTTCTCCTCGTCGTCGCGTCGTTATCCGCTGGACGAGTGGATGGGCGACCTGCTGGAGCATTCCGGCACCGGCCGCCTGTTCCGCCTCGATCCGTCCGGCAAGCTCGAAACCCTCATCGACGGCCTGCAATTCGCCAATGGCGTGGTCCTCTCCCCCGACGGCTCCAGCGTGCTCGTCGCGGAGACCGGCGCCTACCGCGTGACCCGCTACTGGCTCACCGGGCCGAAGGCGGGCACCTACGACCGCCTGATCGAGAACCTGCCCGGCTTCCCGGACAATATGGCTCTCGGCAGCGACGGTTTGGTGTGGATCACCCTGCCGTCACCACGAAATCCATTGCTGGACCGTCTACTTCCCCTGCCCGGCATCCTGCGCCGTATCGTCTGGGCGCTACCGGAATGGGTACAGCCCGAACCGCCGCGCACCGCCTGGGTGATGGCCGTCGACTTCGACGGCAAGGTCGTGCACGACCTACAGGCCGAGGGCACCGACTACGCGATGGTCACCGGAGTTGTCGAACACGACGGCACGCTCTACCTCGGCAGTCTCACCGAAACCGCGGTCGGAGTCAGCCGCATCCCGTCTTAGGCCGCCGCTTCCGACACGAAATCTCAGTGAACAATTGTACACTGAATGGATGAGTGAGCCCGAGCGGCAACGACAGGCGGAGATACAGGCACTCGCACGGTTGGCGGGCGATGAGCTGGGTGGTGCGATCGAAGGGATCGCCGCGGTGCATCGAGCCATCTCGGACCGAGTGTTCGCGGCGGTGCGACTGGGTGTCGGACCGGCCGCGCAGCCGGTCAAGGTGGTGCACGATGCGATTACCGATGGGGTATACCGGCTGGTCGGCGGAACCGCAGTAGCTGCGGGAGCCCTGGCGGAGCGCACCGTGGACGTACCCGGCGCTCCGGTGCCCTCACGCACGGTCTACGGGTCCGGATTCCTGGCGGCATTGCAGGGTTTGATCGGCTACAGTCTCGAGGATGAGCTGCCGATTCTGGCCGGGCCGATGACATTTCGGATCAATGGGGAACCGGTCGCGCCGGGATGGGTCGGCGATGTGGTGTCGAATCCGCGCCCACGCATCGTGGTTTTTCTGCACGGTCTGGTGGAGACCGAACACGCTTGGCGACTCGGCGGGCGGCCCAGCTATGCCGAGCGGCTCGAAGCCGATCTCGACTGCACGGCGCTGATGGTTCGATACAACAGCGGACTGCACATCCCGGAGAACGCCCGTCTACTGAACGGCATGCTGCAGCGGTTGGTCGAGAACTGGCCGGTGCAGGTCGAGCAGATCGCACTCGTCGGACATTCCATGGGCGGCCTGATCGCGCGCGGCGCCTGCTACGACGCCGATCAGGCCGACCTGCCGTGGGTGCGCCGGGTGCGGCAGATCGTCTGTCTCGGATCACCGCATTTGGGTGCACCGTTGGAGCAGCTCGTCCACTATGCCTCCGCCGCATTGGTGAAAATACCGGAGACTCGGCCGTTCGGTCGGCTGCTGCGCCGCCGCAGCGCCGGCATTCGCGACCTGCGCCACGGTTCGCTCGTCGATGAGGATTGGCATGACATGGACGCGGATGCCTTGCGCCGCAGAGCCATTCGCGAGGTACCGCTGCTCGATTGCGCCGACCACTACTTCGTCACCGCCTCGGTAACCCACAGCCCGCGCCATCCGCTGGGCCGGATCATCGGCGACGGTTTGGTCCTGCCCGCCAGCGGCGCCGGCCGAAATCGGGCCCGCCGCATCGGTTTCGATGATGCCAACGGTCTGCATATCCCCGGAGCCAACCATTTCGCCCTGCTCAACCACGACGCCGTTTACGACGCGCTGCTCCGCTGGCTGGCCGCCGATGCGCGTCAGATGTCTGCGCGCTGTGGTTGATCGGCGGCGCCCGGATCAGAACAGTTGGTCGGGGTGGGTGTCGGCTTCCCCTCTGACGTCGGCGGCGAACTGGGCTTCGACTTCGGCGTCGTCGCCCGCGGTGTGGGCCGAGTAGAGCAGCAGGCAGCCGCGGATGCCGTCGAGGAGATCTTCCAGGAGGTCGAGGGCCGGACGGGTGGGGTCGAGGCGGCTGATCCGGAACTCATCGAGGAGGGCGGCGCGGGAGGCGCTGTCGAGATCGAATTTGCGTGCCTGCTCTTCGATTTCGGCGACGCGGGCCACCACCGACCATGGTGCGGGCACGTGTCCTTCGGAGACGGCCATGGCCTCGGCGATGAGGTCGACGACGATCTCGGTCGGTGTCTCACCGCTGGTCAGGCGCTCCAGCACCAGGGTCGGGGTTTCGACCTGCAGTGCCTCGATATCGTCGGCTTCGACGACCACGTCGGCGGTCGGCACGCCCGCGAGTTCGCCCGCGACTTCGGCGGCGGCGTAGAGCCAATGCGCGGCCGCGACGGATGCGGAGGCGGGGTCGAGTTCGGTGAACAGTTCCAGGGTGCCGAGGGGGTCGGCGCGCAGTAGGTCGTCGGCGGCCTGGACCTGGGCCGGTGAGACATCCGGGCGTGACAGTTCGACGGCTTGGCGTGCGCGCCCGGACAGATCGCCGAGTTCGGCGGATTCGATGGCGGCTTGTTCGGTGCGGACCTCGCCGGCGATGGTGTCACGCAGGGCAGAGTCGTCGATGGCGTGCAGGGTGCGCCCGACGCGGTGCGCGGATTCGACCACGCCGCTGTAGGAAACGACGAGGCCGTGGTCGGTCGGCAGGTTCGGGGTGCGGATTCCGGCCTCGACCTCCTTGAAGTTGCGGCGCTCTTCCGCGCGCCGCCAGGCCTCGCTATTGGGAACGTCGGGATCACCTGCCGCACTTGCCGGATGCGTATAGGTGCGCCACTGGAACCGGGACAGGATGGTCAGATTCGACGCCAAACTCGTTGCCTGGTCCTGGTTTATCGGTGGCAGCTCGGCCACCGTGGTCGAGAGATCGCCGCGTCCGGTCGCCCAGATGGCGACGAGGGCGTTGCGGTCGGCATCGAATGCGTATCTGGTCACGCACGCCAGTCTTGCCGATCCGCGGCCGTTGCGCGCGCGATCGATCGGTTCGAGATGCGGTCGTCGGCGTTTCGAGTGTCCGATGTCAGCTGTTCCACGTCCCTCGGTGGTCCCGCTGCGCTACGGCCTCCCCGGGCGGGATACCGCGCTGGATGGCAGTGGATACCTGCGAGGATGGACGGTATGACTCTCGATCACGGTGATCCGGGCGAAGCGCCTTCGATTCCTCAGCCGACCGCGCCGGTGCTGAATTCCGCTCGCCCCTCGGCGGCCGAGGAGGCCAGAACTGTTGCGGCGGCGACGAATATCGCGACGCTGGCGAGTTTGAGCGAGGACGGCGGTCCGTGGGCGTCGTTCGTCACCTATGGGCTGCTCGAGGGTCAGCCGGTGCTGTGCGTATCGCGGATGGCCGAGCACGGTCGCAATCTCGCGGCGGATCCGCGGGCAAGTCTGTCGGTGGTGTCGCCCGATGTGCCCGCCGATCCGCTGGCCGGTACCCGGATCACGTTGGCCGGCGTAGTGGAGCGTCCGGTCGGCGATGAGGCTGCGGCAGCACGTGCGGCGCATCTGGCGGCGGTGCCGGCGGCGAAGTACTACGTGGATTACAGCGATTTCTCGCTGTGGGTGTTGCGGGTGCGGCGCGTTCGATGGGTCGGTGGGTACGGGCGGATGGATTCGGCGACGGCAGAGCAGTATCTGGCGGCCGCGCCGGATCCGGTCGTTCCGGTGGCGGGGCGCGCGATCACGCACCTGAATGACGATCACGCGGACGCGCTGTTGTCGATGGCACAGGTATTGGGTGGATATCCGGACGCGACCGAGGCGAGTTGCGAACGCGCCGACCGGTACGGGCTGGATCTGCGAGTGGTGACACCCCGTGGCGTGGCACGGACACGGGTCGGCTATGCGACGCCGATTGATTCGGCAGGCGAATTGCGTGCGGCGACAGTTGAATTGACGCGGCGTTCGCGCGAGGGCTGATCGCGCATTCCGGCCGCGGTCGCCAGCCGACCGAATAAAAGTATACTCAATATCGGTGCCACCCGGCGCGGCGGCGAGTTGGACGCATTCCGAGTCGTCGCCTGGCTGACGGTGCATACCGCCGACGGCGCACATAGCCGTCTCACCGGCGGATCTCGCGGACACCGATGGGAGCTTCACATGACCGATCTCGCTGACCACATGTCACAGCCCGGGCAGACCGAGATGATGGCGGCCCGGGCACATGCGGCCAGATCGGCTCGTGCCGCGCGAAGCCGCCAGATAGTCGCGAGCGCCGGCGAAGTTTTCGCGACCCGCGGCTACCACGGGACCAGCATGGATCAGATCGCGAGGCAATCAGGTATCAGCAAACCCAGTCTGTACCAGTACTTTCCGAGCAAATTGGAGCTGTATCTGGCGGTATTGCAACAGCATCTCGACAGACTCGTGTCCACTGTCCACGACGCCCTGCATTCGACCGACGACAATCATGGGCGGCTATCCGCGGCGGTACATGCCTATTTCGACTTCATCGACGATGATCCCGACGGATTCCGGCTGGTCTTCGAGTCGGAGGTGCCCACCGAACCGTCAGTGCAGTGGCGCGTCGGGCAGGCCAACGCGGCCTGCATCGGTGCGGTGCACGATCTACTCATCCGGGACTCCGGCCTCGGTCCACAACGCGCGTGGGCATTCGCGGTCGGGCTTGTCGGCGCCAGCCAGTTCACCTCGCGCTACTGGCTACACGCCGATCGGCCCATTCCGAAGGAGCAAGCCGTCGAAACCACCGTCGCCCTCTGCTGGGGCGGTCTGTCGCACGTACCGCTGCGGGCGGTTTCCGCTGCACGGAAAGAGGACAATCAATCCGATCCGGCCGGCACTATCTTGGGCCGATGTTCAGAGTGAGGCTCGGGGTCCGGACGCGGATTCTGGCGATCGCGCTCATCCCGAGCCTGTCCCTGCTCGTGGTCGGCGCCAGTACCGCGGGATACCTGGTTGCCGAGGGGAATAAGGCTCAGGAGTGGGCCTCGCAGAATCGGAACGTGATTCCGACAGCTCGGGAATTCGTGGCGGCGGTGCAGGACGAACGCCAGTTGACATTGGCCGCCCTCGGCGGTGACGAAGCGGCCGTGCCCGCGCTCGGCGCGGCGCGGCTGCAGTTGGATAATGCGTTCAAAGGCCTCATTGCCGGGTCGACCGGAGTGCGCGCGGTGGACGATTCGAAAATCGGTGCCACCGCGGAGAATTTCCTCACCCTCGACGCCCAACTGGCCCGGGCGCGCACGGCTATCGACACAAGCCAACTACCGATTGCCGAGGCATATGCCTTCTACAACCGCCTCCTCGACGGCATCGTCCAAGGCTCCCGAGTCATCGCACGAACCGCGCCGAACGCCGAAATCGCCGCACAGCTCGCCGACGGGGTGCAGCTGTTCCGAATAGACGAGGCGATGTCGCGCAGTAATGCTCTGGCCGGTGTGCTGGCCAACACGGATGGGCCGACGCTCATTCCGATGGAGGATTTTCTGCGTGAGACCGGCTTCTATCACACCGAAGTCATCAGTCTGACCGGCGCACTCGGCCCGGACCAGAAACAGAGCCTGCGAACTCTTACCTCGAGCCAAGCGTGGCAGCGGCTCACGGCTATGGAAAATGCCCTCGTCCAACGTAATACGGTAGGACCAGGTAGCGGATCGTCGAGCACCACCAGCGCACCGGGCAGGCAATCCGCACCGCTGTCGTTCAGTGTCGAGGACTGGCACAGCTCGGCCGCCGAGGTGAACCGCAGCCTGATCGATATCTGGCTCGCGCAGAATGAGCACGCGCAAAAGCTGGCCGAGGGCAAGGCCGCCGACGCCACCACGAAATCCGCGTGGGCGGGCGGTGTCGTCGTCGCGGTCAGCTTGATCGCCTTTCTGATCGCGGTGGTCCTGGCCAATCGAATCATCCGGCGGCTCAGGCGACTGCGCGGTGAAACGCTCGCCCTCGCCGACGAGCGCCTGCCCGATATGATGCGACGGCTGGGTGACGGCGAAGTGATCGACCCCGCGACCGAATCGCCGGATCTGGACTACGGCCACGACGAAATCGGTGAGGTGGCCAAGGCCTTCCAACACGCGCATGCCGCGGCCGTGGCGGGCGCGGTCAACGAGGCGCGCACTCGCGAGGGCGTCAAGGCGGTGTTCCTGAATATCGCCCACCGCAGCCAGATGGTGGTGCACCGGCAGCTCGAGATCCTCGACAAAGCCGAAGCGCGCCAAGAGGATCCGATACTGCTGGACACCCTGTTCAAGCTCGATCATCTCGCCACCCGCGAGCGCCGCAACGCCGAGAACCTCGTTGTGCTCGGCGGCGGACAGCCGGGTCGGCAGTGGCGCAATCCGGTGCCGCTGATCGACGTGGTGCGCAGCGCCGTCGGCGAAGCCCTCGACTACACACAGGTCCGCATCGCCCGACTACCCGCGACCCAAGTGTTGGGCGCGGCCGTCGCCGATGTCACTCACCTGCTCGCCGAACTCATGGACAACGCGACCTCGTTTTCACCGCCGCAATCGCGAGTCGAGGTAACCGGCACTGTTGTCGGGAAGGGGGTGGCGGTCGAGATCAGCGATCAGGGCATGGGGATGCCGCCTGCCGAGACGGCCAGAATCAACGAGCTACTCCGTGAGCCACCCGATTTCGGTCTCGCGGCGTTGTCGACCGATTCTCGGTTGGGACTATTCGTTGTCGCGAAACTGGCGGCTCGGCAGGATATCTCGGTGCGGCTGACGGACTCCGATTACGGCGGGATCCGCGCGATCGTGCTCATCCCCGCGACCGTGCTTACCCCTGAAACAGCCGCGCCGCCAATAGCTTCGGAGCCGACAATATCGGCTCGGCGGAGCAGGCAGCTGATGCCCGCCGCCGACCGGTCGGCCACCGCACGGACACGCGCCTTGACGGCGACTCCGCCCACGGTGGCACCCACGCAACCGCCAGCGCAGCCGACATTCGATGCACCACAGCCGACCGATTTCGATAGTCGGCCCGCGCTGCCGCGCAGGCGCCGACAGGCAAGTATCGCACCGCAACTGGCGAACCCGGTCCCAGTTGAACCCGCACCGCGACACCTAGCGCGTTCGGCGGAGCAGGCGCGAGATCTGATGTCCGCCATCGAAAACGGAACCCGACAGGGCCGCCACGCCGCCCCCGATACCGTGCTGCCCGAAGTGGCGGCCGCCGAGCAATTCGGCACCTATCAGGGACCGAGCGGTAAACACTCCGATGAACAGGAAGGCAACGGTGACTTCTTCCAGCCCCGGTGATCTCAACTGGCTCCTCGACGACCTCGTCGACCGACTGGCCGGCGTGCGCTACGCAGTAGTGCTGTCCACCGACGGCCTCCTGCTCGGCCGCTCCACCACAATGACCCGCGAAGACGCCGAACACTTCGCCGCCATGTCCTCCACCCTCTACGGCCTCGCCCGCAGCGCCGGCGCCCGCTTCGACGGCGGCGGCGTCCGCCAAGCCGTCATCGAACTCGACCACGCCGTACTGTTCGTCACCTCCGCAGGCGACAACGCCTGCCTAGCACTACAAGCCGCCGAATCAGCCAACCTCGGCATGGTCGCCTACGAAATGAACGTCACCGTCCAACGCATCGGCACCTACTTATCCACCCCAGCACGACTGCCATGACACACGGCGGTGGGCAATGGTACGACGAACAAGCCGGTCCACTGGTCCGGCCCTATGCCCTCACCCGCGGACGCGTCATGGGCGCCGGACACGACCTGGACATGCTCACTGTCGTCGTCACCGCCATGGCAGCCCCCACCTTGCGGCGCGCCGAACCCGAATACACCCACATCATCACCCTGTGCCGGGTCCCGCAGACCGTCGCCGAAGTCGCGGCCCACCTGCGACTACCTTTGGCAGTCACCAAGATTCTCGTCGGCGACCTGATCGGCGAGGGCCACCTGATCTTCCGGGCACCGGTACAGCCGGACGCAGGACCCGGCGATCTCAACATATTGCGAGCGGTACTCGATGGCATCCGAAAACTTTGACCCCACCCGGCCAACCACTGCGACACCGCAACTGGCGGCCTCGGTCAAAATTCTCATCGCCGGCGGATTCGGCGTCGGCAAAACAACCATGGTGTCATCGATCAGCGAAGTCGCACCCCTACGCACCGAGGAACTGATCACCGAAGTCTCCACCGGGGTCGACGACCTGTCCGGTGTCGAACACAAAACCACCACCACAGTCGCACTCGACTTCGGCCGTATCACCATCGACCGCGACCTCGTGCTCTACCTGTTCGGCACACCCGGCCAAGACCGGTTCTGGTTCCTGTGGGACGAACTCTCACGCGGCGCACTCGGCGCAATCGTCATCGCCGACACCCGACGCCTCGACAACTCCTTCGCCGCCGTCGACTTCTTCGAACGCCGCGGACTGGCATTCCTCGTCGCAGTCAACTGCTTCGACAACGCCCCCGTCTACACCATCGACGAAGTCCGCGACGCACTCGACCTAGACGATCACATCCCGGTCATGCTCTGCGACGCCCGCGACCGCACCTCCTCCAAAGAAGTACTACTCAACCTGGTACAACACCTCATCGAACGAGCCGGCCGAGCACCCGTCGCCACCTGAGCATCAGCACGATTGCGAGATGCCTTGGACAATCCTGCGCTCACAGTGACGCGACCCCGAAAGGTGTTCAAGTCGAAGGTCATCGTCGACGGTCCCGCGGGACAGCCGATCGGCCGGATTGTCCAGGAGAACTGGATGGGCAAAAGCGTTTCGCGCTGCTTGCCGACGGCACCCGGATCGGGACTATCCACGCAGACCGGCTGTTCCAACCTCGAAGGTTCACATCGTCGATCACGCCGACGCGGAAATCACTCGGATCATCAGAACCACAGCCAGCTTGGAACGGGCGATCGTGTCGGCCGAAACCTACGCGCTGGTGATCGACAAGCCGTTGCACGAACCGATGGCCGACCTTGTCCTTGCATATGCGGTGGCGATCAACACCGCGATCATGCAGGTGAAATCCACCACCGTGCTGGACCTGATCCCTTAGTCCGATCAAGATCTCCAGGCGGGCGCATCAGCGGTCACGGTGCCGTCGGACCGATCGACGCGGGTGTGGACGTGAGGGCGAATCGAGCGATGAACCCCTCTACGAATTCGCGCAGTTGGTCGTGGCCTTGCACCATGCCCACCGCTCCTTCGTTGCAGATGATGCGCGCTGCTCCGGTGAGCAGGATTGCCATCACCACCGGCGGATACACCGAGAGGTCGACGCCGTGTGAGCGCAGGACCATCGTGACGGCCGCGGTCTCGATGTCGCGCACCCGTTCGGCATAGGTCTTCAGTTCGGCGCCGATCACCTTGCGGTGGTTGGCCAGCGCCATCCACTCGGTACTCAGCCGGGTGTAGCCGCTATCGGTGTTGATCAGCCACAACACCCGCAGTGGATCGTCGTCGGTAAGGGCTTGGCGCATCCGCTCCAGCGCTTGATCGCCGGAGTCGCTCAGCACCGCGAGGAACAGGTCGTCCATCGTGGGGAAGTAGTAGTAGACCAGCGCCGACTTCACTCCGGCTCGCTCGGCTACCCGCCGTGAGGTCGCCGCGGCATAACCATCCTCCCGCATGATTTCCTCGGTTGCGGCCATCAACCGCTGTCGGGTGCCGATGTCGGCCGATTTCGCGGTGCTGCGCCCCGCCATCAGCCGCGCCCTCGGGCCGCGCCGCCGAACCCTGACCGCCCGCTACGCATAAGGCACTCTAACATTTGATCGGTCGATAAATTCCGGACAGGTCGGATCGGTCCAGGTGAGGACGGTGTTCTTTCGCCGGATCGGTCGGCACGCGCCCGGCCGATCCGGCATGCGAGCGCCCCTACTTCAGCGTGCTCCCCGCATCGACGGTCATAGGAAGGCCGGTGATATAGCGGGCTTCGTCGGAGGCCAGGAACAACACTGCGTTGCTGATGTCCTCCGGCTCGACCCACCCCACCGGCAGTACATGCATGAACTGCGCTACCGGCCTGAAGTCTTCAACGCCCGGATTCTCCAGATCCGGACGGAACATTTTCATCGTGCCCTCGTTCATGAACATCGGCGTGTTGACATTGGTCGGGTGCACCGAGTTGACCCGGATCGAGTGCTGTCCCAATTCGACCGCGAACGTCCGCATCAGGCCGACCACTCCATGCTTGGCGGCGATGTAGTGCCCGGTGTTCGGGTAGGCCTTCAGTCCGCCCACCGAACTCGTCAGGATGATCGATCCGCCGTTTCCTCCGGAAAGCAGGTGCGGCACCGCGGCTTTCACGGTCTTCCAGACGCCGGAAAGATTGATGTCGATCATCACAGTCCAGTCCTGCTCGCTGGTCTGGTCCAGCGTGGCACCACCGTTGCCGATCCCCGCGTTGGCCACGATGATGTCCAGGCGCCCCAACTGCTCCACCCCGCTGTCCACGGCGGCCTTCAGCGCCCTGGAAATCCCGGACATCGACCTCGGCGGAGACAATGCGCCTGCCCAGCCCCTTCACCAGTTCCGCGGTTTCGGCCAGATCATCTGGGGTCGACGGCGCGATCTGATCGCTGCCACTGACGGGCTTGCACGCGTCGATGGCGATGATGTCGGCGCCCTCTTGCGCCAGGCGCACCGCATGACTGCGCCCCTGTCCGCGCGCCGCGCCCGTGATGAAGGCGACCTTGCCTTCGACCCGTCCAACCATGAAACACCTCGTTCGTTCGCGGATCGAATCCGATCCCATATCAGCAATTTCTGATCGATCGATCAAATTGGACACCTGCGGCGTCATGATGTCAATGGTTGATCCGTACCGCCGGAGACGGGCGACAGGATGCCGCGTATCTCACCGAGAACGCACGAGCATCACCCAGACCGAAAGTTCCACGGAAAGCACAGGTTACGCACCTGATTGCCGACATCCGATGCTCGCGGTTCCGCACGGATCGGCCTTCGTGGATCCCTGGCAGCTCTCGCCGCTCTTGACCGTCCGACGCGGTGCGTGATATTACTTCCCCACTTAAATCTGATCGATCGATCAAACAATGCATTCTTGACCTGAAGAGGGTGGGAGTAATGACCGACCTCGCGTCCATCGACTACTTTTCCGATGAATCGGTCGCCCAGAGTCCGTACGAATATCTGGCCTACCTGCGAACTCGGAACCCGATATTCCGCGAACCCCACTACGGGGTCATGGTGGTCACCGGCTATCAGGAAGTCAACGAGGTGTTCCGCAACGCCGATGCCTTCTCGGCCTGCGTCGCTATCGGCGGACCCTTCCCGCCGTTGCCCTTTGTTCCGGTCGGTGACGACATCAGCGCGCAGATCGACGAACACCGGCACCGGTTCCCGATCTTCGAGCACATGGTCACCATGGACCCACCGCAGCACACGCGCACCCGCACCCTGCTGAGCCGATTGCTTACTCCCAAACGGCTCACCGAGAACCGCGGCTACATGTGGCGGCTGGCCGATCGCCAGTTCGACGAGATCGTCACCGGGGGCCGGTGCGAATTCCTCGGCGACTACGCCAAACCCTTTGCCACGCTGGCCATCGCCGACCTGCTCGGCGTTCCCGACAGCGACCGCGACGAATTCCGTGCCAGGCTGGCCGGCTACGAAGAGCCGGGTAGTCGTGTGGGAGCGCTGGACCACGAACCGGTGGGCACGAACCCGCTGCAGTGGCTGGAGGAGACCTTCGGCGAATACATCAGCGACCGCAGAATCACGCCCCGCGACGACATCCTCGGCATCCTCGCGTCCACGACCTATCCGGACGGATCACTACCCGATCTCATCGATATCGTGCGGCCGGCGACTTTCTTGTTCGCGGCAGGGCAGGAAACGGTCACCAAACTGCTGAGTTCGGCCGTGCGGGTGCTCGCCGAACGCCCGCAGTTCCAGCAGCTGTTGCGCGAAAACCGCAGCCTGGTCGGTCCTTTCATCGAGGAATCGCTGCGCACCGACAGCCCCACCAAGGTCGACTTCCGGTTGACACGCAAGTCCACACGAGTCGGTGAGGTCGAGATCCCCGCAGGTACGGTCGTCATGCTCTGCATCGGCGCGGCAAACCGGGATCCACGCAAATTCGAGGATCCCGACGAGTTCCGGCTCGATCGACACAACTCCCGCGAGCACATCGCATTCGGCCGCGGCATCCACACCTGCGCCGGCGCACCGCTGGCCCGGACCGAAGGACAGGTCACCCTGGACCGAATGCTCGACCGTCTCCAGGACATCGATATCGACGAGAGCGCCCACGGCCCCGCGCGGCACCGCACCTATCGATACGAACCGACGTTCCTCTTACGCGGATTGCGCGAGTTGCATATCACCTTCACCGAGGTGGACCGGTGATGCGCGGCAGCCTTGTCCGGACTTCCGGTGATCCCCGGTGAAGGCCACCGTCGATGCCGACCGTTGCCGCGGGCACGGCGTATGTGTTGCGCTGTGCCCGGCCGTCTTTCGGCTCACCGACAACGGCTATGCCGAAACCGGAGATCCATCGGTTCCCACCCGGTACCAGGAAGCCGTCACCGACGCGGCGAGTGCCTGTCCCGAACACGCCATCATGACACAGTGACCGATCCGCTACGGCGGAAGGTTCTCTGCGCTAACGATTTTCACGACGCCCGCCGTATCGACGGGTTCTTCGGCGATACGCCGCATTGTGGCCTGCAGGTTCGCTACGGTTCATCCTCAGTTGGGTTGCCGCGCAAGGGCATCGGTGTCACTCTCACTACTGTGCCTACGCCCGAGCGGACGAGCGGGGCCGGATACGCCGAGATCACCCCGGCGTACCGACTCCTCGACATAGTGCACGGCACGGCGCTCGCGCGTGCCGAGCGGCGGCTGCACCGCGAGTTCACGATCTTGTTCGACGCCAACACGATTCACCATTTCCTGCACGACTCCTACGCGCAGATCACGGCACGCGCGCCGGTGAAGCTGTACGTGCCGCTGCTGGCCGAGCGCTTCGCCCGGCAGCAGTTGCACGCTCGGGCCAAGGTGGAGGGGCGCGTCGAGCACGCGGCCCCGGTGGTGCTGTTCCTGTGCACATTCAATGCCGGACGTTCGCAGATGGCGCTGGGCTTCTTCGAGCACTACGCGCGGGGTCGGGTATTGGCCTGGTCCGGTGGGTCCGAGCCGAGCGGCGCGCTCAACGCGGCAGCGGTCGCGGCCATGGCCGAGGTGGGCATCGACATCTCCCACGAGTTCCCCAAGACCTGGACCGACGAGATCATCCTGGCCGCCGACGTCATCATCACCATGGGGTGCGGCGACGTGTGCCCACTGGTGCCCGGCATCCGGTACGAAGATTGGGGTGTGGACGACCCGGCCGGGCTACCGGTGGCCGACGTGCGGCCGATCCGCGACGATATCCGGCAACGTGTGATCGATCTGCTGGCCAGCCTCGACCTGCCGATCACCTCCTGACGCAACCCTCGACGTCGCTTCGCGCACCGGCGCGGTGAGCATGGCGACGATCGTGTCGATGATCTCGACGGTGCTTCGCTGGATACGAGATCGACCGCGGCCACTCTGGCGGGTGTGAATACCTTGCTGATCGTTTTGCGGAGCCGTCGGTGATCCTCGCCGTCCCTGTCGGCGAGGCGGCGCAACGCCACCGCCTCGCCGAATACGGGTTCGGATGGTTATGACGGCGTGAGTGCCTTCATCAGCGCAGCGGCAGTTGCCTGGTCGATGCACGTCGGCTTACCACCGTTGGCGGAGTGGAATACACCGCCTTTGGTGTTTCCGGTGAAGTAGCACAGCGGGAACCCCGGTTGGCCTTCGGGGAAGGTCAGCGGCGGAGCGAGACCGTCGAGGGTCTCCTCACGCAGTGCGCGCAGTCCCTTGATCGCATCCGCGCTGGTCGAAGACGGCGAGAGGTTGGCTGCTCTGGCCGCCGCCAGGAACAGCTGCCCACCTGCCCACGGCCACAGCAGCGGCGCGCTGAAGTCCCCGCTGCCCCGAAGGCCGGGAATGTATTTGTCGAGGGCGTCGCCGAAGTCCTTGATGGCGGGAATCGAGTCATCGGTGTACAGCGCGTTCGAGCCCGCGAAGATGCTGCCCTCGAAGTTCGGGTCCGTGGCCCACGCTCTCTGCAGGCTCACGCCCTGTCGCGGCGACCAGCCCAATGCCCGCGCCACCGCGGGCAGCCGGAGGTCCGCTGCTCCGATGTGTTGGCGCACGTACTGTCGGACGGTCTCGGCGAGCTGTGTCAGATGAGTCTGCTGCGGGCCGGTATCACCCGCGCTCATCAGGCAGAGCAGCTCGGCGATCCGGTCGCCGACCGCGTTGAACTCCCGGCTCGTCAACGCGGATCGTTCGGCATGCAGATCACGGATCATGCCCGCGGCGATCCTGCCGAGACCCGAGCCGAGGTCGAGCACCGGCTGTCGTAGGCCGAGTCGCGCGAACTCGGCACGCGGTACCTGGAAGCCGTAGGCCACCGAGCCGGGGATATGCAGCCGACACTGCCGATCCAGCGCCAGCACCGCCGCCCGCCCTGGTGAGACGTGAGTGACTCCGTGCTCATCGGCCACGGCGAAATCTCCCCGCTGCGGGACGACTACCCAGTAGAAGTCCTCGGCCGAAGCACGACGGATGTTCGACGGGGTGCGGAAAGCCAGCCGGTCGCCGGGCTGATCCCAGCGCAGCAGGCGGTACGTGGTCGTCTGCTGCACGGTCATGGCCACCTGCCAGCGCTCGGGTTCGCGGTAGCGATGATCCATCGGGACGAAACTGTTGGCGGTTTCGGTCCATTCGTCGACATCCACGATGTCCAGCTCGTAGTACTCCATCGCGATCCCTCGAGTGGTTCAGCCGGTGACAATGACGATGTCGGCTCCGCTGAACAGCAAGTCGGACGGGCGTGCTCGAGACGGCTGCCGCGCCGGTACCAGACGTGCGGCGGGTGCGAGAGCGCGCAGTTCTCGCAGGAACACCTCGACTGCGAGCTGTGCCAATTGCTTGCCGGGGCAGATGTGTTTACCGAATCCGAAGGTCAGTGGAACTTTGCCGGCGCCGTGCAGATCCAAGGGGTTCGGGAAGGCCCGCGGATCCCGGTTGGCGGCGGCGCAGATCACCAGGACCGGCCCGGTCGAGAGCACGGTGCCACTGCGCAGCGTCAGCGCGCCCACGACGTGCCGTTTCCAAGCCACCAGACCCGGGTCGAGCTGCAGTACCTTGGCCGCTACGTGCGTGGCCGATGCCTGGTCGGCGAGCAGGTGCCACCACTGCCGGTCCGGATCGCTCAGCAGGCGCTGCAGGCCCTGCTGAATACTGCCACTGACGGTATGCACGCCCGCGGCCAGCGAGTTGGCCACGGCGGAGACGGCAACTCGACGGGGAATGCGGGCCGCGCGCAGACGGCCGGGCAATCCATCGGTCCGATCCCGTCCGCGGGATGCGATGGCGGCGGCGCTCACCGTGAACAGCCGACCGAGGCCGCCGACCGCCTCGGCCAATTCGCGCCCGCGCATACGCCGACCCAGCAGCCCCGACTGGGCACCGCTCCATGTCGCCACATGCGGCCAGTCCGCAGGCGGCAAGCCGACCGCTGCGCCGACGATCCGGGCCGCGTAATCGATCGACAGGGACGTCACATCGAGGGTCCGGTCGCTGACGTCACATTCGGTGCGCAGCGCGTGGTGGAAATGCTCGGTCAGGTCCTCGATCCGTTGCAGGCGCTGTGCCCTCGCCACTGTGAAATGTCCCGCCGGGCCGGCCAAGGTGTCCCACACCCGTTTGTGTAGGACGTCGTCGGTGAGATCCGCAGTCGCCTTCGCCGGCAGCGGGACCAGATGCCGGCAGAGATGGCCGACGGCGCGGGGGTTAGCCGCGATGCGCCCGAAACCGACGAGCGGCTCCAGCGATTTCGCGTTCGAGATGCCGGGGCGAGCCGCTTCCATCAACTCCCGCACGTCGTCGTAGCGCCAAACCATCCGCAAGCCGGAGTTGTGTCGATAGGTGGGTTCGGACCAGTCGTGCAACTGCCGATATCGCTCGTCGCGTTCGGCGAACGACAGCTGGTTGGGGGTCAGCTCGTCGAAAGGGAATTTCATTATCAGACCATCGGTTTCGCTGGGGTCAACGGCGATGTGCATCACGCCTGCTGAAAGGTGAAGGTGCATCGATGCACTCACGGGATCGGGAATTTGCTCACTGTAGCCGGTGGCGACCACAAATCGTCCGGCCAGCCGGGCGATAGGCGGCTCGGCCGTGGAAGTGCCCGGTGACTTGTTCAGTACCGAAGCCGGGTGGTGTGTTGCGGGCCACCCGTTCCGCTGCGAGCAGGGCGAGAATCCCGGCGCCGGCC